>DASXEK010000081.1:0-31827 GCA_036490155.1 Acidimicrobiales bacterium
CAGCGCCTCGGGCGGGTCGACGACCTGGCTCACCAGCCCGAGCGCCAGCGCCCGCTCGGCGTTGATGCGTTCGTGCCGTCCGACCAGCGCCATACGCATCACGGCCTCGAAGGGGATCTTGCGGGTGAGCCCGATGGCCTCGTACGCGGTGACCTGGCCCACCGAGACGTGCGGGTCGAGGAACTGCGCGTCCGACGCGGCGAGCACGACATCGGCGTCGGCGACGAAGTGAAGGCCGCCGCCGGCACAGACCCCGTTGACAGCGGCGATGACCGGCTTCCACACCCCGTTGTGCCACGCCGTCATGCGCAACTCGGCCCGCCTGGTGCGCCCCGACTGCTTGCGCAGCGCGCCGGGGTCACGCGCCAGCTGCACCACGTCGAGCCCGGTCTGGAACGAGCGGCCGGCACCGGTGTTCACGATGACGCGGACCTCAGGGTCGGCGTCGAGCTCGTGCCAGGCCTCCTCGAGCTCGTCGAGCATGCGCGCGTCCATGGCGTTGCCGGCGTCCGGCCGGTTGAAGACCAGCCAGCCGACCGGGCCTTGGCGCTCGACGAGCAGCGACGAGTACGAGGACGAGGAGGCCATCAGCTCCGGGGCACCTCGCGCCACGACGCCCCCCGCCACTGATCGGGTTCCCGGGGCAGACCGAGCACCCGCTCGCCCAAGATGTTCTTGTTGACCTCCGTCGTGCCTCCCTCGATCGTGTTGGCCCGGCTGCGCAGCATGCCGCGCAACTCGTAGGGGAGGGTGGCCGCCCAGGCCTCGGGCTCGGTCGGCGCCGTGCCGTCCGCCGCGTCCCACGCGGTGGCGGCCGCGCCCAGCATGTCGACGGCCAGCAGCTGGATGCGCTGGTTCAGCTCCCCCTGGTGCACCTTGCCGATGGAGCTCTCGGCGCCCGGGGCGCGGCCAGCGCGGATCTGCGCCCGCACGCGCTGGTTCGTCCACTCGCGGACCCGCTCCTCGGACCAGAGCCGGACGACCTCGTCGCGGTGCACGGGGTTGGCCCACCCGCCGGGCCGGCCCTCCGCACCCAGGCGCCGGGCCAGCCGCACCAGGGCGTCCGCACCCGAGCCGCCGATGCGGTCCACCCCGCCGGAACCTGCGCCCGACACCATCTGGCGCTCGCCCGACAGCGTCGCGTTGGCCACCTTCCAGCCCTCGCCGACGGCGCCGACGCGCTGGGTATCGGGGACGCGGGCGCCCTCGAGGAAGACCTCGTTGAAGTCGACCTCGCCGCCGATGTGCCGCAGCGGGCGGACGTCCACGGCGGGCTGGCGCAGATCGAGCAGGAAGTAGGTGATGCCCTCACGCTTGGGCAGGTCGGGATCGGTGCGCGCCAACAGGACGGCGTGGGTCGACAGATGCGCCCACGTCGTCCAGACCTTCTGGCCGGTGATGACCCACTCGTCGCCGTCGCGCTCGGCCCGCGTGGCGAGCGATGCCAGGTCCGACCCCGACCCCGGTTCGCTGAAGAGCTGGCACCACCGCTCCTCGTTGCGCACGATGGGCGGCAGGTACCGCGCCCGCTGCTCGTCGGACCCGTGTGCGAAGAGCGCCGGGGCGGCCAGGTTCAGGCCGAGCGGGTTGAGCCGGCCCAGGTTGAAGGGCCGCAGCTCCTCGTCCACCCGCCGGGCCACGGCCGGGCTCAGGTCCAGCCCGCCGTAGGCGACCGGCCACGTCGGCACCACGAGGCCTGACGCGCCGAAGACCGGGTACCACTCCTCGTAGTCCTTCCGGGTCCTCACGGTGCGCACTTCGGGCGGCCCGCCCCGCCGTCCCGCCTTCACCCAGGCGGGGGGAACCACCTCGTCCACCCAGCCCCGCACGGTGGCGAGGACGTCGTCGGGAGGCGTGTCGGGCCCGACGGGCAGCGGAACGGCCGCGGGCGCCGGCGCGCCGGCGCCCGTCATCGTCCGGTGAAGCGAGGCGGCCGTTTCTCGACGAACGCCGCCAGCCCCTCGCGGAAGTCCTCGCTGCGCGACGAGAGCTCCATGGCGAGCGCCTCGTTCTGCAACTGCTCGGCCAGCGGCGCGGACCCGCCCGCGTGCAGGAGCCACTTAGTCAGCCCGATGGTCACGGTCGGCGCCTGCGCCAGCTGGTCCACCACCGCCTGGACCTCGGCGTCGAGCAAGTCGGCAGGGACGGCCCGATGCACCATGCCCATCGCCGCCGCGTCGTTGCCCGAGACCGCTTGGCCCAGCACGAGCATCTGGCGCGCCTTGACCTCGCCGATGCGCCGCGGCAACAGCCAGGTGCCACCCGTGTCGGGCGTGAAGCCGCGTTGGGCGTAGGGCTCCCACAGCCGCGCCGCCTCGTCCACCACCGCGAAGTCCGAGGCGAGGACGAGGTGCAGCCCGATCCCGGCCGCCCAGCCGCGTACCGCGCAGACGACGGGCGTCTGGGTGGTCAGCAGCAGCTCAATCAGGCGGTGGGCCTCGGTGGGCAGGCGCCGCTGGATGCTGCCGACGCGCGGGCGGGCGTCGCCGGCGTTCCGGCCGACGATGTCGAAGCCGGCGCAGAAGTGCTCGCCGGCGCCGCGCAGCACGACCACGCGCACGGACTCGTCGGGACCCGCCGCCGTCAGCGCGCCGATCATCGCCTGGACGATCGGGTCCGTGAGGGCGTTGCGCTTCGCCGGGCGGTCGATCTCGAGCTCGAGCGCCGGGCCGTTCCGGGTCACGCGCAGGCCCTCCACCGACCGGTAGGGGCTCTCGGTCTGGGTGTCGCTCACCCGCCGGCGTACCTGTCGCTGATCGCTTCGAGGACTTCCTGCAGGTCGCGGCCGGCGCCGGGCGGATCGGGGAGCCGCACCGGGCCGAACTGGCGGCTCGGCAGAAGGATGGTGGCGCGCCCGGGCGTGGTCACCTCGCCGCGCTGGTTCAGCGCCTGCAGTTCGACGTCGACGGCGGGTCGTCCCTCGGCGAGGTAGTGGTCCGTCACCGTCCCGGACAGCCACTGCGTGTCGCCGACGTAATTGAAGCGCCGGAATTCGCAGTCGAGCTTCCACAGCCACCCCTCGTCGCCCATCCAGTCGGTACAGAGGTGGATGAGCCACGTCTCGCGCATGCGGCCGTAGTCGAAGGTGGTCGGGTTCCCGCTGCGCCGGGCAAACTCGGGGTCCCAGTGGACCCGTTGCATCACGTCGGGGACGTTCTGGTCGTCGCGGTGGAAGAAGCGTGGGATCCGCGCCCGGTTCTGCGCGCCGAGCCGCAGCGGCTTGACCCCATAGAGACCCATACCCATCCCGACATGCCAGCAGATCATGTCGGTCACGGTGAGCGGGCCCTTGACCATGGGGCCGACGGCGTCGCCGACCGCCACGTCCTCCCACAGGCGCGTCTGCGCCCCCCGCCGCGTCTCGGAGGCGTACTGCGCCTCGATCGAGCCGATCTCCTCGTCGGTGTACGGGCGCAGCTCCACGGCGTCGTACTTCTTGCGCTCGCGCGCCTTGGTGCGTTCCGTGCGGATCATGAGCCGGTACTGCGCCGAAAGGATCGGACCGTCGACCTCGCGGAAGACCTGGGCCGTCCATTCGTGGACGGCGCGCTCGGCGAACTCGCTGGCCTTGTCGAGCACCCCGACCAGAGCGTTGCGCCGGCTGAGGGTCGCATCGGGTCGCAGGGGGGCCCACCATTCGCGGGCGCTGGCGGAATAGAACGCGTGCACGCCCCGGAGCGGGTCGCCTCGCATCAGGTCGCGGTGCTCGGGCGCGACCTCGGTCACCTCGTCGAAGCCGATAAGCGAGTCGCCGCCGACGAGCGGAGGCGGCGCCAGCACGCCGCCCCAGCGGCTCTGCGCGGCGTACTTGTCGTCGGACCACAACGGGTTGTCGTCGCCGTACGCTTCGGCGACGTGGCGAAAGGCGTCGACCCCGGGGCTCGTGTAGTGCGGCGGGACGGGGTGGGGCTCGGGGACCCCGATCCGTGCCCGCAGCCGGGCGATCCCCTCGTCGGTGATGGAGCCCTCCGGCACAGATCGCATATTATATTAAATCCTTGATCGCCTTCCGGCTGCGGCCCGATCGCGCGCCGACCGACCCGGGGGACTGGCACCGTGGCCAATGAGAAGGTCTACATCCACGAGTACATCGACATCATCGGGCACAACCGGGCCCGGTACATGCACCACATGACCGCCAATTGGAGCCCGATCGCCCAGGAGGAGCGCGGCCAGCTCTGCTTCGGGGTGTGGGGCGTCGTCGGCTCGACCGGTCACTGGCCCCAGGTCGTGAATCTCTGGGAGGAGGACGGATGGGGTGGCCTCGCCGCCTCGTTCGGCCACGAGTTGGGCCACGCGGATCTGCAGGACCCGAAGCTGGCGCGGTGGTGGGCGGCGGCCGCCGAGCTGCGCTCGGGCGGTCTCGACCGCTTGCTGGTGCCGGCCCCCTGGTCGCCCACGATCGAGGAGTTGTGCGCGGCGGGCGCCGGCGGCGTCGCCTATGCGCACGACCAGGTGACCACCGAGCCCGGGCGCGCCGGCGAGTTCCTCGAGCGGGCGCGCGACGAGGGCGGTGCCTTCTACGACGAATTCGGCTGGCGGCTCGTGGGCGCTTGGGAGACCGCGTTGCGCCACGACGACGAGGCGGTCGTGCTTTGGTCGATCCCGTCGTGGGAGGCATGGGGCCAGGCGGAGTCTCGCTGGCAGGCTGGGACGGCGTGGCGCGACCGCCAGCGCGCCGCCGCCCGCGACTTCAACCGCATTCTGTTGGTGGACGCGCCCTTGAGCCCGCTGCGTCTCGGGCGTCAGCCCGCCCGTCGCGACCGCGTGGCGGACTACACCGAGGAGTAGGCGCCAGGGCGGGAGAGGTCAGCCCGGGTGCACGAGCTCGCGGCGCAGGAGCTTGCCCACCTCGTTGCGGGGCAAGGCCTCGACGCGGTGGTACGCCACCGGCACCTTGTACGGGGCGAGTTCCGCCCGGCAGGCGGCACGCATGGCGTCCTCGGAGGCGTCGCCGACGACGAAGGCGACGGGCACCTCGCCCAGGCGGTCGTCGGGCCGCCCGACGACCGCGGCGTCGTGCACACCGAGGACGAGCCGGAGCACCTCTTCGACCTGCTCGGGAAAGATCTTGTTCCCGCCCCGGTTGATGAGGTCGGACGAGCGGCCCTCGATCCACACGAAGCCCTCGGGATCGAGCCGAGCGTGATCGCCCGTGCGGAGGAATCCGGCGTCGTCGACCCGGTCATCGAGCGACGCCCCGCCGGCGTAGCCGGCGGCCATGCGTGGCGGACGGACGAGGAGCTCGCCGACCGTCCCCGGTGTCACGTCGGCCCCGCCGGCGTCGACGATGCGGATGTCCACTCCCTTGTGCGGCCGTCCGGCGGCGCCGAGCTTTTCGGGGTGTTCCCGCGCGTCGGCGGCCGTCCACCCGACCACCTCGCCCACCTCGGCCTGCCCGTAACTGTTCAGCACTGTGACGCCGAAGCGCGCCATGAACCGCCGCGCCGCCAGTGGGGACAGGGGGGCGGTGATGCTGCGCACGAAGCGGAGTGGCGCCAGGTCGCTCACCGCCGGGTCGTCGGTCAGCATGACCATCGCGGCGGGCGGCAGCACGGTCGAACGGATCTGGTAGCGGTGCACGAGCTCGGCGAAGTCGGTGGTGGAGAAGCGGGCCATCAGCACGACGGCGGCTCCGGCACGCAGGCCGAAGCACACGTTGTAGATGCCGGCGTTGAGCGCCACCGAGACCGGCACGAGGTTCGGAGTCGGCTCGCGTGCGGCCTGGGCGCCCCCGCCCCCGCCGTCGCCGCGCAGGGGGCGCAGGACGCGGTCGAGCAGCTCGAGGTAGCCGCTGTGCGATTGCAGGATCGCCTTGGGCGGCCCCGTGGTCCCCGACGTCCAGGTGACGAACGCCACCTCGGGGTCGTGGTGGAGCGGCTCTTCGAGGAGCCGCAGGCCGTCGGCGCCGAGCAGCGCCGCCGGGCGGATGGTGTCGAGGACGTGACGGACCTCGGCCTCGGGGGAGCGGTAGTTGAGCGGCACGAAGACGGCACCGGCGAGCCAGATCCCGGCCATCGCCGTGACGAGCTCCGGGCCGCTCGGGAGCTGGACCGCCACCCCGTGCCCCCGCTCGACTCCGGCGCCGGTCAGGCGCCCCGCAGTCGCCCGCGCCTCGGCGCGCGCCGCGCCGGCCGTCATGGTGCCGTCGACGGTGCACAGGAGGGCGCGCCCGTCGGCGAAGGGATGGTCCACCAGAAGGTCGGCCAGGCTGTCAGTCACGGGTGTCGTGCCTCATCACGAATTACATACAATATACGGTCTGCGACGAGGCGAAAGGAAGACCGAGGACGTGGCCGACACCATCTGGGAGCGGGGAGCGCAGTCGACCATCCCTGAGTTGTTCGCGCGACGTCTCGAGTCCGATCCCGACGGCGAGTACCTCGACATGGGCGCCACCAGGCTCACCGCGCGCCAGGTTGTCTCGACCGCCGAGGCCTTCGGGGCGGCGCTCGACGAGATGGGTGTCGCCCCGGGCGACCGCGTGGCGACCCTGCTCGAGAACGGCCCCCCGGCCCTCCTGACCTGGGCCGGCACGGTGCTGCACGGCCGGATCGCCGTTCCGGTCAACACCGCCTACAAGGGCGAGTACCTGGCGCACCAGCTCACGGACTCGGGCGCCCGTGTGCTCGTGGTCGCGGCCAGCCTGCTCGACCGGGTGGTCGCGGTCGCCGCGGGTCTTCCGGCGCTCGAGCACGTCGTGGTCGTCAACGACGCGGGCGAACACGACGCGGGTTCGGGCGGGACCGGGCCCGGAGAGCAGGGCGAGTTGGCTTCCTTCGGCCGGGTGGCGGCCCACCGGTGGGAAGAGGTGATCGCCGGGTCCGGCTCGGCGCGCGGGGTGCAGGTTCGGCCGGACGACCTGGCCACCTTCATCTATACCGGTGGGACGACCGGCCTGTCGAAGGGCTGCATGCTCAGCCACAACTACCACGAGGCGCTCGCACGCCAGATCGGGATCTGCTGGCAACGGACGGCGGACGACGTGGTCTGGACCCCGTTGCCGCTCTACCACTTCAACGCGCTCACCACCGTCGTGATCGGCACCCTCCTCTACGGCGGACGCGGCGCCATCTACCGGCGCTTCTCGGTGTCGGAGTTCTGGCCCGAGATGAACCGGGTCGGCGCCACCGTCACGTCCACGCTCGGCACCATGGCGTATCTGCTCGCCCACGACGTCGATCGCCCCGAGATGCCTCATTCAGGCATGCCCGAGGCGAACCGCACGCTCCGGCTCCTGGGCGCGGCACCCCTGCCCCCAGAGGTGGACCAGGTCATCCGCGCGCGCTTCGGCATCGAGACGTTCAGCGGCGCTTACGGCGTGACCGAGGCCAGCCTCGTCTCGTGGCAGCCGCCCGGCGTCGAGAACCGGCCCAACGCAGCGGGCATCGTGAACGACGAGTACTTCGACGTCCGCATCTTCGACGAGGGCGACAACGAGGTGTCCCGCGGCGCCGACGGGGAGATCGTGCTCCGGCCCAAGCGCCCGCACGTCATGTTCGAGGGGTATTGGGGGCGACCGGAGGAGACCGTCGCGACGACCCGGAACCTCTGGTACCACACCGGAGACCTGGGGAGGATCGACAAGGACGGGTACCTGTACTTCGTCGACCGCAAGGCCGATTACCTGCGCCGACGCGGCGAGAACATCGCCAGCTTCGAGGTGGAACGCATCTTGATGGGACACGGCGCGCTGGCGGACGTGGCCGTCCACGCGGTCCCGAGCCCCCTGACCGAGGACGACCTCAAGATCACCGCCACGGTGCGGGAGGGCGTCGCGCTCGGCGAAGACGACCTCTTCCGCTGGTGCATCGACCAGCTGCCGTACTTCGCCCTGCCCCGCTTCATTGAGTTCCGGGACGCGCTGCCGCGCAGCCCGGTAGGCCGCGTGCTCAAACGCGAGCTACGAGACGCGGGCGTCACCGCCACCACCTGGGACGCGGAGGCGGCCGGGATCTCGTACGAGCGCCGATGAGGTCGAGGCCGGCGCTACGACGCGTCTGTAATTATTTCTGCAAAGTCCAAAGGGAGCTGCCATGAACGCCGGAGACCTCATCCTCGTGAGTGTGGACGATCACCTCGTCGAGCCGCCCGGCATGTTCGAGGGCCGCTTGCCCGGCCGCTACGCCGAGGCCGCACCCCGCGTCGAGCGGAGATCGGACGGGTCCGACGTGTGGGTGTTCAACGGGCAGGTCATCCCGAACATCGGCCTGAACGCGGTGGCGGGGCGCCCCAAGGAGGAGTACGGGATCGAGCCGACCGCCTTCGACGAAATGCGGCCTGGTTGCTACGACGTGCACGAGCGCATCAAGGACATGAACGCCGGCGGCGTGCTCGGCTCCATGTGCTTCCCCTCGTTCCCCGGGTTCAGCGGTCGCCTCTTCGCCGCCTGCGAGGACAAGGGGCTCGCGCTGGCGGTCCTCCAGGCGTACAACGACTGGCACATCGACGAGTGGTGCGGGTCGTACCCGGGGCGATTCATCCCGATGGCGCTGCCCGTCCTCTGGGACGCCGAGCTGGCGGCCTCGGAGATCCGGCGGGTGGCCGCCAAGGGCTGCCGGTCACTGACGTTCACCGAGAACCCGGCGAAGTTGGGGTACCCCAGCTTCCATTCCGACTACTGGGATCCGTTCTGGAAGGCCGTCTGCGACGAGGGCGTGGTCGTCTCCATCCATCTCGGCTCGTCGGGCCAGCTGTCGGTCACGGCCCCGGACGCGCCGGTCGACGTGATGATCACCCTCCAGCCCATGAACATTTGCCAGGCCGCGGCGGATCTCGTCTGGTCGCGGGTCATCAAGGAGTTCCCCGACATCCGGTTCGCGCTCTCCGAGGGTGGGACGGGCTGGATCCCCTACTTCCTCGACCGTCTCGATCGGACCTACGAGATGCACCGGCTGTGGACCGGCCAGGACTTCGGCGGGCGGCTGCCGAGCGAGGTCTTCCGCGACCACTTCCTCACCTGCTTCATCGCGGACCCGGTCGGACTCGCGCTGCGGCACCTCATCGGGCTCGACAACATCGCCTGGGAATGCGACTACCCGCATTCCGATTCCTCGTGGCCACGCGCCGCAGAGGAATTGGCCGAGGTCGCGGTCGATGTCCCCGAGGACGAACTCGCCCGCATCACTTACGAGAACGCGTGCCGCTGGTACTCCTACGACCCCTTCGCCCACCGGCCGAAGGACCGGTGCACGGTGTCGGCGCTCAGGAGCGAGGCCGCCGGGCACGACGTTTCGGTGCACTCATTCGACAAGGGCCGGTTCGTCCGCTCGGGCGACGGTGCCGACCTCGGGAACCTGGCCGCACGCGCGACGGCCTGAGAGCCCGGAACCGAGAATCTGAGGAGGTACTCGTGGGACTGCTGGACGAAAAGGTTGCGATCGTCACCGGGGCCGGGCACGGCATCGGGCGGGCGCACGCACTCGAGTTGGCGCGTCAGGGCGCGCGGGTGGTTGTCAACGACCTCGGCTCGAGTGTGCACGGGGAAGGTAGCGGGCAGGATGCGGACGCCACCGTCGGCCTCATCGCGGCGCGCGGTGGGCACGCCATCGCCGACTACGGCGACGTGGCGGACCACGAGCAGGCCGGGCAGTTGGTGCAGCGGGCCGTCGCGGAATGGGGCCGACTCGACATCCTGGTCAACAACGCCGGCATCGTGCGCGACGGCGTCGTGTGGAACCTCGACCCCGTGGACTTCGACGCCGTGGTGCGAGTGCACCTGAGGGGAACCTGGTGCTGCTCCCACCACGCAGCGGTGCACTGGCGCAGTCGAGCGAAGGCAGGGGAGAACGTGACCGGCCGCCTGATCAACACCACGTCGGGAGCCGGTCTGACCGGCAACTTCGGGCAGACGGCCTACGCCGCTGCCAAGGCGGGCATCGTGGGCCTGACGCTGACCCTGGCCCAGGAGCTACGGCCCTACGGGGTCACGGCCAACGTGGTGGGGCCCTCGGGGGCCACCAGGCTGACCGGCACCATGCCGTCGGCCCCCCCAGTGGTCGAGCCCGACGACGTGCCCGAAGACGAGTGGCAGCCGATGGACCCCGCCAACAGCTCGCCGCTGGTGGCCTGGCTCGCCAGTGACGAGTCCGGGATGGTCAACGGCCAGGTCTTCCGCTCCATCCACGATCGGGTCATCTGGATGCACGGCTGGAGCGAAGGGCCCGAGGTCGCCGCCGGAGAGAAACGGTGGGACGCGGCCAAGCTCGGCCAGGCGCTGGCCACCGACGTGTTCCGGGTGGCCACACCGGGCCTTCGGTTCCTCTGAGCAGGGCGTGGTCTGCTTCGGCCCCGTCCGCTCGTCGGGATCTGAGCGACGAAATCCCGACCCGGGTGAACCTCGCCGATCCTCGAAGCGGTGCGGGTGTCAAAGGACCTAGCATGTTTGCGCCTTGCCGTACGATTTCCGGTATCGCTTGCTATAGCGCATGGTGTGGGGGGTGAGTCGCCGGATCTCTCGGTAGCGCTAGGGGGACGAAGGGGAGAGACGAAATGCGGCAACCGGCGGGACGACGTCACCTCAAGTGGAGAAAGGGCGGTCGTCGGATTTGGTCGATTCCGCTCGTTGCAGCTGCGGCCAGCCTGATTACCACCTTGTGCGTGGCGCCCCCAGCCCACGCGCAAACGACAGGACGAGGACTACTCTTCGCGCCTTCATTCAGCAGCAACGTCGTCTCTGTATTCGATCTCAATACCGACCGACTCGTCGCGTCGATCGGAATCCAGGCCAAAGGCGCGTGTTGCGCGTACGGCACGCCGGACGGCAAGTACGTCTATGTCGTTGACGGTCTCAGCCCGCACGTGACCCGCATCAACGTCGCATCGCTAAAGGTCGATCATCTGACGACGCTGGCCGGGACGTGGGGCGACAGAGGCGCGCCGGTACCGGACGACGATCAGACGTTCTGGCTCGACGAAATACCCCAAGGCGACGTCCAGGGGATCGACGTCGCGACGGGACAGGTCGTCCATACGTTTCCCTTCATAGGAAATACGTTTTCTGTCAGTCATGACGGCCGCTTTCTCTATGAGGTCAACACCAGCAAACAATTGGATGGCACCGCGATCGAGCCGGGTGCAATTGTCGTCCGCTCGGCGCTTACCGGCGCAGTGGTGGGGTCCGTATCGCTGCCGCCGGCACTTGGCCAGGTTCCGATCGGAGCGTACGTCTCGCCTGATGACCAAAAGCTCTACGTCGACACGGACAACCCCCTCGGGCCTAGCCTGCTCTACGTCATTGACATCACCAACCCGAGCCGGCCCGAGCTCCTCAAGACCCTCACCCTCGGGGACACCTCCCTGATCGCCACCTTCACGCCCGATGGCCGGCAACTCTGGGTACCGAACGCGGGCAGCGGCACCGTCTCCGTCATCGATACAGCGACCGATACGGTCGTGCACGTCATCAAGACGGGTATTTTCGTCGCCAACGTCGTCTTTCAGGACGGCCGCGCGTACTTGTCAGAGAGTCCATCGCCGGTCCCGCCGAATTCGCTCACGAGCCTCGTGCTCACGCTCGCGGGCGTGATACCCGGCGCGGCGCTGACGCCTGGAAGTGGCGCGACGTCTTTCCGCCCGGGCATCGACCTTCTGCGCGGTGAGATCGTGCAGTACGACACCGCCACCTATCAGCCGCTCAATACACCTCCGCTGCAGTTGCCCTCCGTGAGCTTCGTGATGCAGCCCGTGCAGACTGCCCCTTAGGGGATCAAACGGCCGGCAGCTGCAACCCGAGCAGGGCGGTGGCGTTGTCGCGGGCGATCTTGTTGACCGCCACCGCATCGAGGTGCCCGAACTGTTCCATGGCGGCCTCACGCGAGTGCGGCCACGTGCTGTCCGAATGCGGGTAGTCGGTCTCAAAAACGACGTGGTCGATGCCCACCTGGTCCAGGAGGGCAACGCCGACAGGGTCCTTGAAGAAACAACTGGTGACATTGCCGCGGGAGTAGTAGGTCGATGGGGGCTCGGGGCAGTCGCGCTGCGAGTCGCTCCAGCCGCGATGCGTCGACCACACGTCATCGGCACGCTCGAGGACGTAGGGGATCCATCCGATCTGGGCCTCGGCGTACATCAGTTTGAGCCTGGGGAATCGATGCAGAGTTCCCGAAAAGAGAACGTCCGCGAGGCTCGCCGCGCTGTTCCCGAAGAGGATCGTGGCCGCGACCGCCACGGGTGCATCGGGAGAAGCCTGGGGGGTCTTGGTGCCCGAGCCGATGTGCATGCAGACGACCGTGCCGGTCTCCTCGCACACGGCGAGGAACGGGTCCCAGGCACGCGAGTACAGGCTTGGCAGGTCGAGGTAGGTCGGGAGCTCGCTGAAGGCCACCGCTCGGACACCACGCGCCGCGTTGCGCCGAACTTCCGCGGCCGCCAGATGCGGGTCCCACAAGGGGATCAGACAGAGCGGGATCAGCCGGCCGCGGCTCTCGCCGCACCACTCTTCGACCATCCAGTCGTTGTAGGCCTCCACGCATAGCTGGGCGAGGTCCCGGTCCTTCCCCCAGAGGAACTGTTGCCCACAGAACCTGGGGTAATTCGGGAAGCACAACTGAGCCTGGACCCCGTTGGCATCCATGTCCTCGAGTCGTTCCTTTACGCGGTAGCAGCCGGGTCGCATCTCGTCGTAGCGCACCCCACGCAGCTGAATTTCGTCACGCGGGAAGCCGGCCGCGGCGATGGTGCGCTTGAGTGACGCCTTGTGATCCTCGTAGCACCACCACGCAACCTCGGGCCCTTCGGAACCTGGTGCCTCGACGTAGCCGCTTCCGGCCAGCTTCGGGACGCCCGCCGGGAGCAGCTCGATGTGCGGGCCGGCTTCGCGGTAGCGGGCGGGCAGGCGATCGCTCCAGACATCAGGGGGTTCGACGACATGGGCATCCATGTCCACGATGGGTGGGATCGTTGGGCTGTCCGTCAGTGCACGTACCGTCGTCGTCATCTTGCGTGTAAAATATATGATATACGATTAGTCACGGGCTAAGTCGACGCGCCGCGGTGGCGGGGCCTCGTGGACACCCAGTGAGAGAAACGTCGGACCGTATGATCTATCCATGTCACAAGCTGAAGCCGTGCCCGAGCCGATGACCGGCTCGGCGGCGATTCCCTCCTCGCCCGGTGCGGTGGTCCGCAAGGGGAGTGGTGAGCAGGCAGCGGCCTACATCCGGCAGCTCGTCTTCGACGGCCAACTCCAAGAGGGGATGCGATTGGCCCAGGACGAGGTCGCGAAAGCGGTGGGCGTCAGCCGGATCCCCATCCGTGAGGCGATCATCGCGCTCGAACGCGAAGGCTGGGTGACGACCAAGCTGCACCGGGGCACTTTCGTCAATGCCTTCGACGAACAGGTCATCCGCGACCACTACGAGCTTTTTGGACTCGTGTACGGACTGGCGGCGCGCCGGGCTGCACAGCGCTCGACGCCTGAGATCGTCGCTCAGCTCACCGAGCTCACCAAACGGATCGGCGAGACGGACGATTTGGTCAAAATCGGTGACCTCGCGCTGGCGTTCCACTCGGCCGTCGTGGGCGCGGCACATTCCCCTCGCATCACCGTTGTGCTGCGCGCCATGTCCGCACTCGTGCCGGGGCCCTTCTTCGCTCTGGTGCCGCGGGCGGTCGAGTCCGAGCGAAAGGGCGTGCGGGCGATCGTCCGAGCCATACGAGACGGCGACGGGGACCGGGCGGCGCGGGAGTACTCCAAGATGCTCAACAAGCAGGCCGAGCTGGTCGTTGATCTCTTTCTCGAGCGGCGGGGCCTTCGTCAAGCGGTCTGAGTGGCCGCGTCGAGCGGCCTGTCGGGACCGGTGCCGTTGCCGGACGAGACGCCGAGGTACAGGTCGTGCAGACGTGCGATGACGTCGGAGGTGGGTCCCGCGTGCACGATCCTGCCGCCCGTCATCACGACGGCTGACTGGGCGACCTTGAGGGCGAACTCCGCGAACTGCTCGACGAGGACAACGGTGACCCCGTCCGTCGCCAGTTGACGGACGACGCCGTATAGGTCCTCGACGATGAGCGGCGCGAGTCCCATGGAGAGCTCGTCGAGCAGGAGCAGGCGAGGCGCCGTCGAGACGGCGCGCGCCATGGCCAGCATCTGTTGTTCCCCGCCCGACAAGGTGCCTGCCGTCTGGGATCGCCGGGTCGACAGCTGCGGGAAGTAGCGGTAGGCCGTCTCCTCGACGGCGCGTCGGGTCACGCCACCGTGTGTCATCACCCAGAGGTTCTCCGCCACCGTCAGGTTCGGGAAGACCCCCTTTCCCTCCGGGATCAGGCAGAGCCCCGCCCGCACGAGCGCATCGCCGCGGCCGAACCTGACCGGCTCGCCGTCGAAGTGCACCAGTCCGGATGACGGCGGGTGCAACCCGGCCAGGACGGACAAGAGTGTCGACTTTCCCGCCCCGTTGGGGCCGAGGATGGCCGTCACGCTTCCCGCCGCGATGGAGAGGTCCACGCCGTGGAGCACCTCGACGCTCTCGTAACACGCATGGACGGCGCGCGCCTCGAGGAGGAGCGGGCGCGCGTCAGTCATGATCCGCCTGGACGACACTGCCGAGATAGGCCTCGGCCACCGCTGGGTCACGCTGAATGTCCTGGGGTGTGCCCGAACACAGGATCGAGCCCTCTACGAGGACGAAGACGACGTCGGACACGCTCATGACGAGGTCCATGTCGTGCTCTACCAGCAGGACCGCCAGGCCCTCTGAGGTGAGTGATCTCAGGACGGAGGCGAACCGCTTAGTCTCCTCGACGTTCTGTCCGGATGCCGGCTCGTCGAGCAGGAGTGCGGTGGGACGTACCGCCAGCGCCCGCGCCAGCTCGACCAGGCGCCCAGTGCCGGTGGGCAGCGTGTCTGCCCGCGTGTCCGCCACCTGCTCCAGGTGCATGGTCTCCAAGAGCCGCTCCGTGGTCTCTTCCACCGACTCGGTGTGCTCCGAGGCGCGCCGGCGGCTGCGCCGCCCAATCGACGCGGCGACCCGCACGTTTTCCCTCACGGTCAGCGTCCCGAAGAGCTCGAGACGTTGGAACGTTCGGCCGACGCCGAGACGGGACCGTTGATAGGGGGAGACTCCTCTCAGGTCCCGGCCATTGAAGGTAACGGTGCCCTTCGTGGGCTTCCGCATACCGGTGATGACGTCGAACAGCGTCGTCTTTCCAGCCCCGTTCGGGCCGATCAAACCCGTGACGGAACCCTCGTCGACAGAGAGCGACACATCGGTGAGGGCGCGCAGCCCTCCGAAGTTGACGCTGACACGGCCAACCTCAAGCGCCATGTGACACCGACCCCACTGTCGATGGAGGAACTGTTCCGTACGCCACCGGGAGACCGGGCAACGCCCCGGGCTCCGGCGAGCTGGTCGTGTCGCGGTGGTCGGGCGAGCGAGGAGCGCGACCGAAGGCCGGCACCGCGTCCCCACGACGAAAGTCCACGACGTAGGGAACGACCGAGCCCGCAACGACGATGGCGAGCATGGCCCAGACCATCGGCCAGTTTCCGACGACACCGCCCAGGCGAAGACCCCACAGACCCAATAGGGAGGCGACGATCCCGACGGCGAGCCACGGTCGACGGAAGGTGGAAGCCCACACCGGGCGGAGGCCCGACGGAATCAATCCGTTGGGCGACGTACCCACACCGACGGCGGCGGCACCGACCACCACGCTCTGCAGTTGGAGGAGCGATGGGAACAGGTTGGTCAAGGTCGGGCCTCCCAGGAACAAGCCGGTTCCCGCACCCGCTCCCAGGGACCCGAGGCCCAGCACGACCATGGTGAGGAGTACCGAGAGCCCGGTGAAGAACTGGTACATGTCAGGCGCCACGCTTCCGAGTGACTGGCCGTACAGCGCACCCCCGATCCCGGCAATCGCGGCGGAGATCGCAAATACGGCGATCGGGAGGATGCGGGTGTTCATGCCGAGGGTCGCGCTCGCGGCCGGGCTGTCCTTGAACGCAAACAGCTGGCTCCCGAAGTTCGACCTTCGGATCAAGACGACGAACGCCACCAGGACCATGAAGACCAACGACCCGATCACGAATTGGAGTTCTTTGTTCGACGCAGCGAACCCGCCGACCCGGAACGGTGCGAACGTGAGGGAACCGGAACCGAACGGGGCGAATTGGTGACCGAAGAGGTCGAACGCAGGGAGGGGAAACACCCAGGCGTCCATCGCGGTGGCAAAGGCCGCCGTCGAAAGAGCGAAATAGATGCCGGAGAGTCTGAGCGTGGGGAGCGCCACCAAGACTCCCACTACGGCGCACACACCGGCTGCGGCGAACAGAGCCAGCGGATTGGCGCCGCCCCCGAGGTGGCCGACCACGACCGCGCCGATACCGGCGAACGTCATTTGGCAGAGCGACAGACGTCCCGCGAAGCCCACAACCGGTACCAGGGACAAGCCGACGATGGCGAGTCCCCACACCCGGTTGATCGAAAACAGATCGGACGTCGAGACCACCGTCGCGATCACGACGGCGGACAACACCAGGCCCACACCGAAGATGCCCGTACCCCGCCAGCTCGGAATGAGTGCCAATTCCCGGCTCCGCAGGAGCCGGTGTCCGCGCAGACGTGACTGGGGCAGGACCAAGAGCGCGACGAACAGAACCAGAGCGGGGACCGCCCCTTCGAACCCCTGGATGTAGGCGTTCTCGGGCAGGTAGGCCACCGAATAACTCACCGCGAGGCCGAGCACGATGGCGCCAACGAATGTCATGGGGATGCTCCGCATCCTCCCGATGACCGATGCGGCATAGGCGGCCACGATGAGGAGGGTGAGGCTGGTGGCGGAAAGGCTGACCGTCGGGGCCACCAGGATGCCGGCGAGCGCGGCCAGAATGCAGCCGATGATCCACGCCGACTGTGCGCTCCTGACGCTGCTCGCGCCGTTGAGCGTCGTCAGGGAGCGGTCGTCCACCGTGGCGCGCATCGTGACGCCGAGCCGCGTCCTATAGAGCAACACGCGGAGTCCGATGGCGACGACGAGCGCCACGGCAAGGACGACGACGTCGTTGTAGGAGATGCGGATCGGTCCGAGAACGAGTGTCTCGCCCTCGAACAGGGGAGGGAGCGCCCGGTAGGTCGCAGGGCTCCAGATCCACTGGACGATCCCGATCATGCCGAGAGCCAAGGCCAGGGTCACAACGAGCTTCGCGGCCTCCGAGGTGCCGTCGAGTCGGCGCATGACCCCGGCTTCCAACGCGATCCCGAGGACAGGGGCCAACACGAACAAGCAGACGGCGAAGCAGAGGAGCGGGGACCAACCCCAGCCGATGTGCATCTGCCAGTACGCGAATGCCGCCACCATGCCGATGGCGCCGTGCGACCAGTTGAAGATGCCGGTCGTGGCGTAGGTCAGGGTGAGGCCACTCGCGGTGATCGCGTAGATGCTGGCGGTCGCCAGGCCTCCGATGGTGAAGATGATGAACTCGTGCATCGAAGTGGCTTCCGAGCCCTCCCCAAGCCGCTCCGTCGGCCGCTTCCGTCAGAGACTTAATATTTTATACGAGGCTACTCCCATCTTCCCGGCACTGCCATGGCGCGGGCGGCGTCGGGTGCGGGCCCCTGACGAGGCCGGGTGGGAAGCCCCCGGGAAACACCAGGCCGGGCTGACCCGGCACGGCCAGTATCTTGTATATAAGATACGCCACGGCAAGATTGTCGGGGCAGGGCGAGGATTCTTCAGTATCGCCCTGGTTCGACTGGCCCGACGCTCGAACGAAAGAGGTACGACCGTGGTGCGGATTGGACTCGTGGGGCGAGGGCGGGTGGCGATGCCGCTCACATTGGCGATGATCATGGCGACGGCGACCCTCCTCGTGGCGGCGGGCCCTCCGGCCGGGGCATCGGAAGGATCGCTCAGGCCGTCTCTCACCACGAACGGCGTCTGGCCGGGGGTGGGAAAGATCTGCGAACCCGGACCGGGGGGAGCATCAATCGAGCGCGGGGTGAGCAGCAAGACGATTCACGTCGCGGCCTTCAACGACGCGTCGAACACGGCTGAGCCCGGGCTGGATAAGGAATTCGTCCAGGAGGCCGACGCCTTCGCCGACTGGTGCAACGCTTCGGGCGGGATCAACGGCCGCAAGATCGTCGTGGACGACCGCGACGGGGCGCTCTTCAACGCAGCGCAGGTCACCGCACAGGCCTGCCAGAGCGACTTCATGGCGGTGGGGGGCGGCCTCGTGCTCGACCAGTCAGCCGTCCCGGTCAGAGAGCAATGCGGCCTGGGTCAGATCACTGGCTTTACTGTGTCCGATGTCTCAGACACGGCTTCAGACCAGGTCAATCCGAACAACATAAGCCTCAACCACGTACCGGCGGGCTGGTTCCTGGCGCTAGCAAAGAAGTATCCGCAGGCGGTGAAGAAGGCCGCCATGGGGGCTCAGAACAACCCATCCATCCTCGAACCCGAACGAAAGTGGGAAGACGCAGCGCAGGCGTACGGATGGAAAGTTGCCGAGTTCCAGGAGCCGCCGCTCACCGTGACCGACTGGACTCCGTACGTGCAACAGCTGCAAAGCCAGGGCATCCAAGCAGTGTGGCCGGCGGACTCAGCCGCTATCGCACCCTACTTTCAGGCCATGAGCACCCTCGGGTACAACCCCGCCTTCGTCGCTCTGAGCGTCCAGGATTACAGCCCCGACACCATTAAGGCGCTGCAGGGGGTCCACACCCCTCCGGTCTACGTCGATACGAGCTATTGGCCGCTCGAGCTGGCCAGCCAGAATCCCTCCACGGAGCAGTTGATCCAGGTCATGCACAAGTACGCCAAGGGCGACCAGATTGACTTCGACGACGAGGAGGCCGCAGAGTCATGGCTCCTCTGGGCGAAGACGGCAACGGCCTGCGGCCCCAACCTGACGTCCTCCTGCGTGCTGAGCAAAGCCGCCACGCAGAAGAATTGGAGCGCGGGTGGGATCCAGGCACCGGTGGCACAGGTGACGCCGTCCAACAAGAACCCCATGCCCTCGCCGTGTTTCGCCTTGCTCCAGGCAACGCAGAGCAAGTTCGTCTATGACAAAGCAGTGACGGCGCCCACGCAGTCGATCTGGAACTGCAACCCGAAGAACATCGTCACGTTGACAAGCCAGCAGCTCGCAGCGATCAACGGCTGACGTCGGCCCCGACGCGCACTGCATGAAGGTGTCCTGACCCTCTCTTGGAGAGGGGAGAGTGCCGCCTCCTTTCTGCGATCGGTCGACGGGCCTGCTTGCGTGGTGCCACAGACACTGGGCATAGTAGTCACTATGGAATCGGACCCGGAGTGAGCGGTCGCGAGGCGGTCACTCGTCCTGCGCCCGTCCTCACGGAGGACAACCACTGGTTTTGGGACGCCGCCCGCGACGGGAAGATCGTGGCGCAGAAGTGTTCCGGGTGCCACCGTTTCCGGCACCCACCTCGTCCGATGTGCCCCTGGTGCCATTCTCTCCAGTTCGAGATCACCGAGCTGTCCGGCCAGGGAGAGGTGTACAGCTACTCAGCCCTGCACCACCCTCAGAATCCCGCGTTCGAGTACCCGGTGATCGCTGCGCTGATCGACCTCGAAGAGGGCGTTCGAGTCCTCTCAAATCTCGTCGACGTCGAGCCCGGAGACGTGAGGATCGGGATGGTGGTCGTGGTCGACTTCCGCCCAACCCTCCACGACGCCCAGGTCCCCGTCTTTCGCCCCCGCTCGGAAACCCGATGAGCCACCAACTTGCAGACGCCACGGCGATCGTCGGGATCGGGCAAACCGAGTTCTCGAAGGCAGCCGGCCGGAGCGAGACGCAGCTCGCAAGCGAAGCGATCGTGGCCGCCTTGGACGACGCCGGCCTCGCTCCGGATCAGGTCGATGGCGTCGTCAGCTACACCATCGATCCGGTCGAAGAAGCTGAATTGGTCAGAAGCGTCGGGATGCAGGAGATTCACTTTTCGAGCCGCGTGCCGTACGGCGGGGGCGGGTCGCAGGGCGTGCTGCTGCACGCCGCGGCCGCGGTGACGGCCGGCGTCGCCGACGTGATCGTGGTCTACCGAGCCGTGAAGGCCCGTTCCGGTGAACGGTTCGGACGAGCTTCAGGTGGCACCCGGCCCACGTCGGCACATTCTGGCTCGACGGCCATGCAGTGGTGCTTCCCGTACGGTGTGCTGACGCCCGCCTCGTGGATGTCCTTGAATGCGGTTCGCTACATGCACAAGTCGGGCGCCACCAACGAAGACTTCGGGCGTGCGGTGGTGCAGTTCCGTTCCTTTGCGGCCCGGAACCCCAACGCCCACTTCTACGAGAAACCCATCACCCTCGAGGAGCATCAAGCATCTCGCTGGATCGCGGAACCCGCGATCCGACTCTTCGACTGTTGTCAGGAAACGGACGGGTCCGTGGCGATGGTCGTCACGTCGGCGGCGAGAGCCTCCGACAGCCGACAGCCCGTGCTGATCGCAGCGGCCGCAGGCGCCGCCATCTTCGAGGAGGAGATCGCAAGCAACCACTACCGGCCCGACCTCTCGGTGATGGACGGAACCGTTGCAATGGGTGAGCGCCTGTTCGGAGGGTTCGGGTTCCGCCGGCAGGACATCGACGTCGCGCTCATCTACGACGCGTTCTCACCCATATTCTTGATGCAGTTAGAGGGCCTGGGCTTCTGCGGTTTCGGTGAAGCGAAGGAGTTCATCGCCGACGGCAACATCGGGCCCGATGGCGCGCTTCCGTGCAATACGAACGGGGGTTTGATCGGTGAGGGCTACATCCACGGCCTCAACCTGAGCACCGAGGCCGTCCGGCAACTCCGTGGAGAGTCGTGTAACCAGGTGCCGGACGCGTCAACGGCGCTCGTCGGAGCGGGCAGGACCGGGGTCATCCTTCGCCGGCCGTAACCCGTCAAGAACCCCGATCCACGTGGGGCCAGAGCGGGTGAAGCGATCCGCTCGGATCGGGTCTGGCTAGAGGTTCCAGACGCGGACGGCGTTGCCGGCCACGACCAATTCGCGGTCCTCAGCGGAAAGCTCCCCGAGCGTTTCCTCCACGATTTCACGCGAGCGGGGCCAGCTCGTCACGGGGTGGGGGAAGTCGGTGGACCACATGATGTTGCTCGTCCCCAAGAGGTCGCGTGCCCGGTCCAGGCCGTAGTGCTCGTCGATGAACGTGAGGTAGACGTTTCGATGGAAGTAGGTGCTCGGCAGCTGCGAGATGGCCGGGAATTTGTACCCTTGGCGTGTCGCCATATCGTCCACTGTCTCGAGCCACCACGGGACCCAGCCGAGGCCGGGCTCCACGAACACCAGCTTGAGATCCGGGAACCGCTCGAGCACGCCGCCGAGGATCCACATGCCGAGCGCCTCCGCCGTCATCAGTGGCGTCAGGGGGACCATGACGCCCTTGTTCGGGGTGGGATCCCGCCGCGCCACATCGTCGAGCGTCGTCTTCAGGCCGATGTGGCAGCAGATCGGGAGACCGGAGCGCTGAATGGCGAAGAAGAGGGGCGCGTAGCGGTCGTCGTAGTAGTCGGGCAGACCCAGTTCGGCCGGGAAGACCGGCAACTGCAAGGACTTGCCACCCAACTCCACCACGCGATCCACTTCGGCCACGGCGATATCGATGTCGTGGATCGGAATCTGATACGACACGATCAAGCGAGACGGGTCAACGGACGCGAAATCGTGGAGCGTGTCGTTGAACGCCCGCACCGTCTCCGCCAGACCCTCTTTTACATCGGACAGATAACGAAATGCGCTGACCTCGCTGTAGATCACCTCGACGGCGACGCCATCCGTGTCCATGTCCTTGAGGCGTTCCACGGGATTCCAGTAGCCCTCCCGCGTGAAGACACTGTTCGACGCTGCGATGGGAGCCGGTTGTTTCTTCGGCCCATTCCCCGCGGCGCCCGCGCGATTTACGGCGCCCGTTCCTCGCGACATGCGGGCGTCGTAGCCCTCGGCCGCCTCGTCATAGAACTTGTGCAGGTGCGAGGGCAGGTGCCCCTTCACCTGGTCGTGAGTGATCTTGACGTGTGAATCGGCGGAGATGAGCCGTTCGGCCATGTTCCCTCTTCCTTTCGCGGCGGACACGTGCAGGTCCGCTGTCGCTGCTCTGCATAGTAGTAACTATGGCGGAAGAAGTCCCCACGCCCGGCCGCCCGAGCGGCCCCTCATGGTCTGGGATATTGTATACGCCCAGGTCAGACGCACGACGGGCGACGCACGACGACGTGGGATCGGGGCCGGACCTGTACGGGCGGTCACAAAGAGGAAGAATCAAAGAGTCACCTCGTCTCGCAACCCTCGAAGGCCGTCCATGCATCCTGAAGAGCTCATCCTTATCAGCGTCGACGACCACATTTGCGAGCCGGCCGACATGTTCGACGCCCACGTCCCGTCGAAGTACAAGGAGTTCGCCCCGAAGGTCGTCGAGGAGGACGGCAAGCACCAATGGACTTATTTCGGTAAGCCGGGGCGGGATCTCGGACTCAACGCCGTCGCCGGCAAGGCTCGCGAGATGTACAACGTCAACGCCCTTCGTTACGACGAGATGCGACCCGGGTGCTACGACGTGGATGAGCGGGTCCGCGACATGAATGCCGGCGGGCAGCTGGCCGGCCTCAACTTCCCGAATTTCACCGGGTTCTCGGGCCAAGTTCTCAATCAGGGCCCGGATCGAGACATCAACCTGGTCATGATCAAGGCCTACAACGATTGGCATGTCGACCAATGGTGCGGGGCGTATCCGGACCGCTTCATTCCCTGCGGCATCCTGCCGCTCTTTGACCCGGAGGAGTCAGCGAAAGAAGTTCGGCGCCTGGCGGAGAAGGGCTGTCACGCGGTGACCTTCTCCGAGAATCCCGAAGCCTTGGCCATGCCTTCGATCTTCTCGGAGCACTGGGACCCCTTGTTCGGCGCCGCCTCCGATGTCGGCACGGTGCTGTGTTGTCACGTCGGCTCGTCGTCCAGGTCCGCGCCCGCAGCCACCGACGCCCCGGCGGGCGTGAAGATGACGTCATCGTCGGTCATGTCGGTGTTCACGCTCGTCGACCTGCTCTGGGCGGGCTTCTGGGAACGCTTCCCCGAACTCAAGTTCTCGTTGACAGAGGGAGATGTGGGTTGGATCCCCTATTTCGTCTGGCGGGCCGAACACGTGCAGGATCGCCACGGCGGGTGGACGAAACACGAGTTCCCGCCCGGTGGTCCCCGGCAGATCTTCTTGGATCACATCCTCTGCTGCTTCATCAGCGATCCGACGGCGTTGCGGCTGATCGACGACTTCAATCCCGACCACCTCTGCTGGGAGAGCGACTATCCGCATTCCGATTCGTCCTGGCCCCACGCCCCCGAAACGCTGGTCGAGCTCTTCGAAGACACTCCGGCCGACCTCGTGGCCAAGATCACCCACCGCAATGCCATGCAGCAGTATCAGTTCGATCCCTTTGCGGTCCGACTCAAAGACCGCTGCACGGTGGGCGCACTGCGCGCGGAGTCGCCTGATGTCGACGTCGTCACCCGAGTCGGGCGCCCCGCCGATGAGAGCGACCTGGCGACCTGGAAGCAGTTGACGGGAGGTCGTCGAGCCCCGCGATGAGGCGTCAAGGGGTGGACCCAGCGGCGGCCCGGCGAGAGGTCGAAGGCCGAGTGCCGCAAGGCGGCGTAAGCACGGCGTGTTGAGCGGCATCCGCGTCCTCGATCGAACGACCGAGATCGCCGGTCCCTATTGCACGAAGATCCTGGGTGACGCGGGTGCCGAGGTACAGCGGAGCGAACCACCCGGAGGGGATCCACTGCGTCGCTATCGATCCGGCGGCTTGTTCGAGTACTTGAATGCCGCAAAGCAGGTACTCAGCCCCGACGCAGATGCAGAGGCTGTCTCGTCCGCAGACGTGGTGGTGACGTACAGCGCAGAAGAAGCCCGTGTGCTCCGGGAGGCTCATCGCCACCTCGTGGTCGTCTGTATCTCCCCCTTCGGGATGGAAGGGCCATGGAGTGGTCGTCCAGCCACGGAATTCACGCTGCAGGCGACGTGTGGTTCGACCGGGACTCGAGGTGATCCGCTCTCTCCCCCTCTCGCCGCTGGCGGGAGGTTGGGTGAATGGATCACTGGGACGTATGCGGCGCTCGCAACCGCTGCCGCAGTTGGAGTCACTGACACCTCAGAACCCTTCTCCGGTCGACTCGTCGACGTCGCGATGCTGGACTGCATGGCCGTCACGCTGGTGACGTACCCGTCGGTCTTTGCCAGCTTCGCCGGCTGGCCGTCGTTCGAAGGAACGGGCCGGGTCATCGAAGTGCCCTCGATCGAGCCGACAGAGGATGGCTACGTCGTCTTCACGACCAACAGCGCCCAACAGTTTCAGGACTTTCTCGTGCTGATCGACCGCTCGGACTGGCTGGCCGACGAGGAACTGGCGCTGGCGGGCAAACGTTTCGCTCGCCGTCACGAATTCCTTGAGGCGGTCCGCAACTACACGCAGAAACGCTCGACCGCTGACATGCTCGAACAGGCGGGTGCCTTCAGAATCCCGGCCGCGCCGGTACTCAATGGATCCACCATTGCCGAGTTCGACCAGTTCAAGGCGCGCGAGATCTTTACGAAATCGGCGACCGGGCGCTTCCGCCAGCCGCGGCCGCCGTATCGGATCGGCGAGACGACAAGCCGCGACGAGCAAGAGCCGGCGCAAACAGGTGCCGCGACGAGCCGCGACACCTGGCCGGCCCAACCTGCCCGCGCATGCGCTCGGGAAGATCGAGCACTCCCACTGAGCGGCATCCGCGTCCTCGATTGCACGGCGTGGTGGGCGGGACCCTCTCTCACGCACGCGCTCGCGTGCCTCGGTGCAGACGTGATCAAGGTCGAGTCGCCGGAGCGCCCTGATCCCATGCGCATGTCCGCGACCCGACGGCCGTCGGACCCTCAGTGGATGGAGTGGTCACCCATCTTCCACGCTGTCAATACGTCCAAGCGCGCGATCACGCTCGACCTCGCTGATCCAAAGGGCAAGTTGCACTTCGAACATCTCGCGCGGCATGCCGATGTCGTCGTCGAGAATTTCACCCCGCGGGTGATGGAACAGTTCGGCCTCGACTGGGACCGTCTGCACACACTGAATCCTCGCCTTGTGATGGTTCGCATGCCGGCGTTCGGGCTGGACGGCCCGTGGCGTGACCGCACCGGTTTCGCCCAGACGATGGAGTCCATCTCGGGCATGGCCTGGGTCACCGGATTTGCGGACGGCCCTCCCGTGCTCGTCCGAGGTGCGTGTGATCCAGTCGCCGGGATGCACGGTGCCCTCGCAACGTTGTTGGCGCTGCGGGCCCGGGCCTCGGACGGTCAGGGCAGGTTGGTGGAGGTCCCGATGGTGGAAGCGGCATTGAACATCACAGCGGAGCAGGTCATCGAGTGGGATCTCTCAGGCGTGGTCCTGAGTCGTGCGGGAAGTTCCGGGCGCGCCGCACCAGAAGGCGTGTACCGCTGCCAGGGTGACGATCGCTGGGCCGCCATCTCGGTCACGTCCGACGAGGAATGGTGTTCCTTTCGCGCTGCGGTCGGCCTTCCGAACGATGTGCGATGGGCGGACCGCAGTGGTCGTCAAGGGCACGCGGAGGAGATCGACGGGTTGATCGAGGCTTGGACCTCCTCGATGCGGCCCGCGGACGTGGTCTCGGCTCTCTTGATCGCCGGAATCCCTGCGTCCGAGGTGGTGCGGGGGCGGGACATCGTGCACAATCCACAGCTGCGCCACCGTGGCCTCTTCGAGGTGGAAGAGCACGCCGTGACGGGCCGGCATGACTTGCCCACCATGCCGTTCCGATTCGATGACGTCGCTCGATGGATGCGTTGGCCCGCTCCGACGTTGGGCCAGGACAACAGCGCCATCCTGGGCGACGTCGCCTCCGACTAGGAGTGACGCGGCAGGACCGATCGGGCGGACTGTTCGCACCGCCTCGCGGGCGGCGTCAGGGCGCGGGGCGGAAGTAGGGCAGGACGATTTCGTCGGACGCCGGGTGGAATTCGACCTGGAGGGCCATTCCCTCCTCGAGCTTGTCCGACGGATGCCCGATCACGGCGCTGAGGAACCACCACCCCTCGTCGAGGGCCACGATGGCGGGAGCGTAGGGGACCACGAAGGAAGGGTGTGGTGGTCGCCAGACGACCGTCCAGCTGTAGAGCGACCCGCGACCCGCGCTCTCTTCCCAGCCGACCACCGTTCCGCTGCAACCCGGGCACACCGCAAAGGCGCGCTGGGCGCGGAATCCACATTGCGGGCAGACGGGCAGGACAAGGCGACCCTCACGGCAGCCCTGCCAGAACGGTTCGGAGCGCGCTGACGGTCGGGGCAGCCGAATGCCGCGTGGCTGCGGAGCGAGAAGGCCTGCGCCGGCGTTCACGGACGCTCCTTCCCAAGCAGGAGGACATCAGCGAACAAGGCGCCGGAGCCCCCGTTCGAGCACAGCGCCACCTCCGCGCCGCCGACTTGCATGCTCGTGCACTCGCCCCGAAGCTGCTGCACCCCGCGGACCACTCGCTGGAACTGCTGAGCGGCCACTCCCGGATGGCTGAACGACATGGTGCCCCCGTCGGTGGTCACCGGTAAGGATCCTCCAGTCCCGACGGCGCCCGACTCGACCATCGGCCCGCCCTCGCCTGGCTCGCAGAACCCGTAGGCCTCGAGCTGGCGGATGATCTCGAAGGAGAAGGGATCGTAGAACTCGGCAACGTCCACGTCGCTGGGCGCGAGCCCCGCCATGGCGAATGACGCCTGTGCCGCCGCGGCGCCGACCCAGCCGGCGGACCGGGTCCCGGTCCGGCCGGTGAGGTCCCACACCGGCGCCACCGTGTAGGCCGGCCCGTAGCTGTCGCTGCCACAGCCGAGGATCCACGTGGCGCGGGGGTGCCGTCGTGCCACGTCTGCGTGAGCCAGCACGAGGGCACACCCACCCTCAGAGGTCGTGGCGCAGTCCAGGAGGTGGAAGGGCTCGGCCACGAGTGGTGACGCCAGAATGTCATCGGCGCTGAACGGGCCCCGTCCGTAGTAGATGGCATCGGGGTTTTCATGACCGTTGGTGCGGATGATGGCCGCTGCGCTGGCCAGCTGGTGCTCCGTGGTGCCGAACATCACCATGTGACGCCTCGCCATCAAGGCGAATTCGGCTGCGGTGAAGAGTCCGAAGCCCGCCACGAGCTCATTGGGCGGCGTCGTCCAGGGCGCCGCAGCGGTGTCACTGAGCAGGCCCGCCCCACCCGCCAACACGATGACAACCCGGCATTGCCCGGTGGTGACGAGCGCCGCCGCGTCCATGATGGAGGGGATCCCGAGGCCGTTGGGTCGGCGGGTGCACGGGCCAAGTCCGAGTTCGAGCACGGCATCCGCTGCCGCTTGTCCGACGACACCATCGACATCGGCAACGGCGAGGCCGGCGTCGGCGAGCGCTCCCAGCGCTGCCTGGAGCGCGATGGACGAGGAATCGTGTCCGGCGAGACGCCTCGCTTGCGGTGTGTTGTGGACGCCGAGGATGGCCACGTCGCGAAACGGATGCGTCATCGTTGTCAGGATGTCACGTGGCCGGCTGAGAAGAGCAACAGCGCTCGAACAGCGCCCTGGCGGTCAGCGGAGTCTCGCCGCCAGACCATGGGACACTGACGGAGCCCTTCAGAGTGTTCGCACGGCTCCACCCCATGTTCTGACGGCTATCCCTTCGGTCGCTGGAGGAGCCCACTACCACGCGCGGATCTAATATTCATATGTCTACCAGGGAAGAGGTGCCCGGCGGGATGAGCACGAGCGGTTGCGCGATCACGGGGTGGGGTGCCGCGCTCCCGCCGACAGAGGTCACCAACGAGCACTTGCAGTCGCTGTTCGAGACCAGCGACGACTGGATCTTCGAGCGCTCTGGCATTCGGAGCCGCCGTGCGGCAACAGGTCCGTTCGTCACGCCGGCTCCAGACGCCGCCCTGGCTGGAGGACTTGGAACGACGGCAACATTGGCGTTCGAATCCGGGCGCCGTGCGATCGACGCCGCCGGCGTTTCGCCGCAAGAGATTGGTGTGCTCCTTCTCTGTACGACCACCCCGGACCTGGCGATTCCTGCAACCTCCTCCGCCGTCGCCGCTGCACTTGGGATCACCGGGGGTGCGATGGACCTGAACGCCGCGTGTGCCGGTTTCACGTACGGACTCGTGACGGCGGCTGCACTGATGTCAGCAGGCATGGGGCCCGTGCTGCTTATTGGCGCTGAGACGTTGACTCGGGTGACAAATTGGAATGACCGAACCAACGCCTTCCTTTTTGGCGACGGGGCCGGTGCAGTCCTCCTCGAGCCGGTCGCTGGCCGCGGTTCATTTCTCGGTTGGAATCTCGGAGCCGACGGGTCCCTGGTCGAGTTGCTCTACGCGGAGCACGGGTCGGGGATGGTCATGAAGGGGCAGGAGGTCTTTCGCCGGGCCGTTCGAGCCACCGCGGATTCCGCACGCGCGGCTCTCGAGCGCGCGCACGTGGACCCATCGGAGGTGGCACTCTTCGTTCCACATCAGGCGAATCAGCGCATCATGGATGCCGTGGCCGAGCGGCTCGGGATTCCTGGCGACCGTGTGGCGTCGGTGATCGGTTGGACCGGCAATACGAGTGCCGCCTCGATCCCGCTTGCCTTGGTCGATGCGGCGGACCGTGGCAGGTTAAAGGCGGGCGACCTCGTACTTTTCGCCGGGTTTGGTGCCGGCATGACGTGGGCCTCCGTCGTCTGGCGCTGGGGCCCGCAGACCGCGCGTTAGCTCGTCGTTGGGCAAACCAACGACCGTCGAAGCCAAATCGTCAGAACGGTCCTGACAGTTCGCCCAGGGCATCGGTGAGACGGAGATTTTCCGTGTAGTCGACCGGGCAGGTGATCACTGACACCGTGTCGGCGGCCAGGGCCTCCTTGAGCATGGGGAGAAGATCACCCGCGGCACCCACCCGGTAGCCCCGAGCCCCGAAGCTCTCGGCGTAGGCCACGAAGTCGGGGTTTGAGAATCCCACTTCGACGTGATGACCGAGCTCGAGGTCCATCTTCCAGCCGATCAGGCCGTAGGCGTCGTCCTCCCAGATCAAGACGACCAAAGGGACGTGCTCGCGGAGGGCAGTCTCCAACTCCTGGGAGTTCATGAGAAATGCCCCGTCTCCGACTGCGGCCAGCACCTTGCAATCGGGTGCGGCCAGCTTGGCACCGATGGCGCCGGGCACCGCGAACGCCATCGTGGAGAGCCCGTTGGAGATCAGGCACGTGTTCGGCTCGAACGTGGGGTAGAGGCGGGCCATCCACATCTTCACGGCGCCGGTGTCGGCGAGGACGATATCCGAGCGGCCGAGGGCCGCTCGCGTATCTGCCACGACTCGTTGAGGCTTGAGCGGAAAGCTGTCGTTGGCTGCGCCCTGTGCCAGTTCATCGGCGAGGAGTCGCCGGATCTTCTCTGCTCTGGTTCCCTGGGCAAACCGACGGGGGGTCGCCTCGCCCAGGGCGGCCAGGGTGCTCGCGATATCGGCCTGGATCCCTACCTCGACGTCGTAATGGGCGTCCACTTCCGCAGGGACCCGGCTCAGGTGGATGATCTGCTTGTCCCCGGCGGGGTTGATCCGGACCGGGTCGAACTCCTGCAGCTCGTACCCGACGCTCACGATCACGTCGGCATCGTCGAAACCGAAGTTCACGTAGTCGTGACTCATGAACCCGACGGCGCCGAGGGAGTGCGGGTGATCGTCGGGGAACACGCCCTTGCCGTGAAACGTGGTCGCCACGGGAAGACTCAGGAGCTCGGAGAAACGCAGGAGTGCATCGGCCGCTCCGGAACGGGCGGCGCCGTGCCCGGCCAAGATGATCGGTCGCAGGCTCGCATTGAGCACTGCGGCCGCCCGCTCAATCTGTGTGGGTGAGGGCTCATCGGCGCGGGGCGTGTTGACATCGAGCGGCACTAACTCATCGGGGACGAAGGCGGACTCAACGTCCTCGGGGACGCCGAGGTACACGGATCCCGGACGCTCGGTCTGCGCGAGCTTGAACGCCTTGCGGACCATCTCGGGAATGGAGCCGGGGGTGAGAATGAGGTCGGACCACTTCGTCACCGGCGAGAACATCGACACCAGGTCGACGCTCTGATGCGACTCCTTGTAGATCCGGTTCAATCCCACCTGCGCCGAGAGGGCCAGCACGGGCGTGCTGTTGGTGTACGCGTCCGCCGTTCCCAGCAGCAGGTTGATGGCGCCGGGCCCCAAGGTGGCCGAGCAGACTCCGGCTCTGCCGGTGAGCCGGCCGTGGATCTCGGCCATGAACGACGCTGCCTGCTCGTGGCGGACCAAGACGTAACGAATGGAGGACCGGGACAGCGCATCAGTGAGGTAGATGTTCTCTTCCCCGGGGATGCCGAACACGCACGTGACACCCTCGTGCTCGAGGCACTGGACGAGGAGCTCGGCGGCACGACGTGGTGCTTCAGCCACAAGACGGAGCGTAGTGAGTCTGAGAGGTTCGCAGAGCGGCGATGACCGCCTGAGCAGACCGGACGAACCAGGTTCGAGGCGTCAGTCCCGTATGCTCACCTGGTGCGTGGATTCGACCATGAGCACTGAGGACATGCCTGACGAGGACGTCAACGGGGACCCCTCGCGCGAGGACACGGACGTCGACGAGGAAGAGGAGGAGTCGTTCCCAGCCTCGGACCCGCCCTCGACCTGGTCCGGCTCGAACTCGAACCTCGGCGAATAGGCGAGCCGGGTCTCAGCCCGGAGAACGCCTTGTCGAGCGAGGACGATCGACCAGCACGGCTAAGCGAGAGAAGCTTTGAAGATGCTGTCGATCGCCGCCTTTAGCGTGGCGTTGAACTCATCATCGCTCTGGTGCACGGACAATCCTTCGGTGAGCGCGCGCGAGAAACTCGCAATAACGCCGTCGTTGCGATCCAGGCGTTCGTCCGCCTCCTCGCGGCTGTAGCCGCCAGACAACGCCACCACTCGCAACACCTTCGGGTGGCTTACCAGGTCGGCGTAGAAGTTATCGACGTCGGGGAGCGAGAACTTCAGCATGACGCGTTGCTTCGAGTCGAACTGCGCCAGATGATCCGTGACGTTCGCCTTGAGCAATTCCTCCGCCTCCCCTTTTTCGGGGCTGTGGATGTCGACTTCGGGCTCGATGATTGGCACCAGACCGGTGGCCGCGATCTCGTTCGCGAGCTCGAATTGCTGGTCGATGACGGCCTTGATGCCAACCTGGCTCGCCCGGCGTATGAACGAGCGCATCTTGGTTCCGAATGCTCCGTTCTCCTTCGCCCGCGAGAGCAAGGGAGCAAGACCCGGGATGGGCTTCATGACCTGGACACCGTTCTGCTCAGCGGCCAGACCCTTGTCCACCTTCAAGAATGGGACCACGCGCTTGACGTCCCAGAGGTACGACATTGAGCCACGGCCATCGATCTGGCGATCCATGGTGTCCTCGAACAAGATGGCTGCGATGATGTGGCTGCCGTCGAAGCTGGGACTCTGGATGATCCGCTTGCGCATGGCATGCATCAGCTCGAACATTTCGTCGCCGTCCGAATACTGGTCCATATCGATGCCGTAGTCCTTGAGAGCCTGAGGGGTACTCCCGCCGCTTTGGTCCAGCGCGGCGATGAAGCCCGACCCGGCCTTTACCTTCTGGAACTGCTCGTCGCTCACTTGACGCCCCCTTGCGATCTGAGGCTGCAGGTCACTGCAATTTTCCTGGGCGAACACTAACCTCGATAATTCGTCCGGCCTCTGAACGCGCGGTGCGCGCGTCCGCGTAAAAAGCTCTCCTTCCTGGAAGAATGACTGTCACCACAACAGCGTTCATCCACCAGGAGGAGAGCTCCTTGAAAGTGCACAGTAGTCGC
>DASXEK010000093.1:0-151469 GCA_036490155.1 Acidimicrobiales bacterium
GCCAACCCCATCCGATTTCGACACCGCCCGCCGGTGGCGCCCCAGATCCCCGACGTTGCATGGATCAACCAGCCAGCGAGAGAGGAGGTTCCTCAGAACTCGTAAACCGAATGTGTCTCAAAATGCTTGACAGGTTCCGCGCCCACCGTGACAGCCGACGAAGGCGCAACCCCGAAGCTTGTGTCCACTCGTTCGCTCGATGATCGGCGTTAGATCCCGGTGTGCTCTGCTCGGACCGGATCGGGGTCCGGTACATGCGGCATGAGCGCGTTCGGTGGAATTGTTCCGAGGCGACCAGCTTCGAAGTCCTCGAGTGCTTGTCCAATTTCCTCACGGGTGTTCATCACGAACGGTCCGTAGTGCTCGACGGGTTCTTTGATCGGGCGGCCTCCCAGGAGGAGGATCTCGAGGTGGTCGGTGCCCGAGTCCTGGCGGTCGTCCGCTCTGACCGTCAACCAGTCGCCGGGATCGAACGCCACCAACTGACCGCCCTGGACCGGCCTCCCGTCGCTCCCGGCTCGCCCCGATCCGGTGAGCACGTAGACGAGCGCATTGAAGCCGGGATCCCAGGGCAACTCGAGGAGCGCCCCGGGAGAGACGCTCGCGTGCATCAAGGCCATCGGCGTGTGGGTGGAACCGGGACCTCGGAGCTCACCGAATTGGCCCGCGATCACCCGGACCAAGCCGCCGCCGTCGGCGGTCGACAAGAGAGTGACCTGGTTGGCTTCGAGCCCTTGGTAGGCCGGCGGAATCATCTTGTCCTTTGCCGGCAGATTCACCCAGAGCTGGATCCCGTGGAAGAGACCACCCGAGACGACGAGCTCCTCGGGAGGTGTTTCGATGTGCAGGATCCCCCCGCCGGCGGTCATCCATTGTGTGGCCCCGTCGGTGATGAGGCCGCCACCTCCTTGGGAGTCCTGGTGGGCAAAGGTTCCATCGATCATGTAGGTCACCGTCTCGAAGCCCCGATGGGGATGCCAGGGGGTTCCCTTGGGTTCACCTGGTGCGTAGTTGACCGCGCCCATCTGGTCCATGTGCACGAAGGGATCGAGCTCGCTCAAGGGCAGGCCGGCGAAGGCACGGCGTACCGGGAAGCCCTCTCCTTCCAGCCCGCTCGGCGCGGTCGTTACGGACCTGACGGGACGTTCAGACGTCGCCTCCCGGTCGGGAACGGGGATTTTCGGCAGTGTCGACAGGTCGTCGACGGTCACAGCAGGCATCGGCACCTCCATTCGCACTGTCGCTCTCGAGTGTCGTCAGCGGACTCGCGCTGACCTCATGATGTCATTGCAAGGTGCTGGTTGTCGCGGGGAGAGCTCTGCGGCCGGGACGGCTTACTGCCTCACTGCGAATGACCTGGTCGTTGGCCGAAATTGCGTCGAGAGCTCGGAGGCGCGACAGCGAGGTTCGTGTCCGGGCATCGTCTCTTACTTGCGAAGTCGGTTCTCGAAGGCCAGCCTGTCGAAGAGGACCCCCGGATCGACTGGCCTGCCGTTGAGCCACGCGGCGGGAGTTCCTTGCGGATCCTCCGATTGATAGAGGGCTTCTCGACTCAGCACCCACTTCTCATAGCGGGCTTCCTGCACGCCCGAGGCGAATTCCGAACTGGTCATTCCCACTTCCGCACCCAGGCGCAAAAGGTCGTCGGTGGTGAAGCCTCCGGTACCCTCCGGCGGCTGTTCCGCAAAAAGTGTCCGGCGTAACTCGTCAAAACGACCGGCTTCGGCGGCAAGGGCAAGGGCGTTGTCTGCTCTCACTGACTCCGGACCCAAGAAGCAACGCATGCGATATTCGACGACCAGTTCTCCGGCGTTCACAGCGGCGGTGACGAGCGGACCATTGATCTCTTCGAATTGTCGACAGTAGGGGCACTGTGGATCTTCAAAGATGACCATGCCCTTGCTCGCATTGGTGTCGCCCACCAGGACTCCGCCTTCCGCAGTATGGCCAGAGGGCATGACCTCCGGATCAGCCGTACTCATTGTTGCCTCACGTTCGTCACAGCGATACAGCGAGAATGTGTATCCGCTCAGGCCACAGCTGCCTGAGGTGCCAGGGGTCCATTGTGGCTCCGAAGTTCATCCGGTGTCGCCCTGCGCGGCTTCGGTGAATCGGGCGCGGGGTTGACCGACCTGGTCGGAAGGCTCAGCCTGAAGATGGTGCGCAGTACCTGTCCGTACTGTCTGTACATGGGACCGGTTGTATAGGGAAGGTCGTATTTCTCGCAGAGCGCCTGGACGCGCTCGGCGATCTCGGGGTACCGGTTGCTCGGGAGGTCCGGGAAGAGGTGATGCTCAATCTGATAACCCAGGCTTCCGGCCATGACGTGCAGGAACCGGCTTCCCTCGAAATTGGCTGATCCAAGCAGCTGGCGCAGATACCACTCGGGTTTGGTCTCGTCCTCGAGCTCTTCCGCCGTGAACTTCTCAGCACCATCGGGAAAATGCCCGCAGAAGATGATCATGTAGGACCAGACGTTGCGCACCAGATTTGCTGTCACGTTTGCTGAGAGCGTGGTCAAGAAATTGGGGCCCGACAATGCCGGGAAGATGATGTAGTCCTTGCCAACTTGGCGACGCACCTTGCGCCAGATCCCCTTGAGCTGGCGCTTCAGTTCATTTGGATCCTTCTCGCGCTTGCGGATGGACACGATGTCGAGATCGTGCAGAGCAACGCCCCACTCGAACAGCAAGGCCAAGAGCGCGTTGTACGCCGGCTGCCCCAGATTCACCGGGTGCCACTTCTGGTCGCTCGTCACGCGGAGGATGCCGTAACCGACGTCATTGTCCTTGCCCAGCACGTTGGTGAAGGTGTGATGCACGAAGTTGTGGGAGTGCTTCCACTGGTCCGCCGGACAGGTGTTATCCCACTCCCAGGTTCCAGAGTGGATTTCGGGATCGTTCATCCAGTCCCACTGCCCATGCATGACGTTGTGGCCGATCTCCATGTTCTCAAGGATCTTGCCGGCTGCGAGCATGGCGGTTCCGGCGACCCAGGCCGGGGGAAATCCGCTGGCGAACAGAGTCAGCCGTGCCGCCACCATGAGCCGCCGCTGAATGGAGATGATCCGTCCGATATAAGCAGCATCGTCAGCCCCTCGGGACTCGAGGATGTCCTGGCGGATCGCATCGAACTCTCGACCAAGCGCCTCAACGTCGGCCTCACTGAGGTGAGCGAACGTTGCGACGTCCGAAATAGCCATCTGTAGTCCTCCTTAGATCTCGAGTACACAATCACCGGCGGCGGCGGTGATGCAGGTCTGTACGCCGGCGTTCTCGTGGTACTCCGCGCCGTTTCGCAAGTCCTTGACCATTCCCTTTTTCAACGGGACGATGCATGTGTGGCAGATGCCCATGCGACATCCGAATGGCATCTGGATACCCGCGGCCTCTCCTGCTTCGAGGAGGGTGGTGGCGCCGTCGACTTCCGCCGTCTTCCCTGAAGCGTCAAAAGTGACGCATCCGCCCTCGGCCGACGTAGTGAGTACGGCCGAGAACCGCTCTAGATGCAGGCGTCGGCTGAGCTTGGCGTGCTCCCATCGTTGTTCCGCGGCGGCAAGCATCGGAGCGGGACCACAGACCCAGGCTTCGCGAGCGTCCCAGTCGGGACACACTTGGGCGACGCGGTCCACGTCGAGGATGCCGTGCTGGTCGTCGAAGTTCTCGATCAGATGGAGCCCAACGTGCCGCGTCGCCAGGGCCAATCGCTCGTCTCGGAAGAGGGCAGCCTCCATCGTGGGGGCGGCATGGATGTGGACTACGTCCGGCATGGTGCCGCGGCGATCCAAAGTGCGCAGCATGGACATCACGGGCGTGATGCCGCTGCCCCCGGTCCAGAACAAGATCTTGGCTGGCGGGGGATCAGGGAGCACGAACTCACCCTGGGGCAGCGCGAGCCTCACGATCGTCCCGGCCTCTAGACCGCGAACCAGGTGCTCGGACAGGAATCCCTCGGGCATTGCCTTCACGGTGATCGTCAGGAGCCGACGACGGCTTCTCGAGCTGCTGTCGGCGGGGGAAGAGCTGATGGAGTAGGAGCGCCAATGCCACTTCCCATTGAGGTGCACGCCGATGCCGATGTATTGACCCGCCTGGTAGCTGAAGCTCCAACCCCACCCGGGTTTGATGACCAAGGTGGCGGCGTCGCCGGTCTCGGGGAGGACCTCAATGATCTTTCCGCGCAGCTCGCGGGCCGACCACAACGGATTCACGAGGTGGAGGTAGTCGTCCGGCAGCAGAGGGGTGGTCATGCGGGCAACGACGCTCCGGACGTACCGGACGTTTGACTCGGGGCCGCCTTCGGGTTCGCGAGCATCGTCCATCGATGGGTCCGGCTCGTTTCCGTGCCTGTGCGGCTTGGTTGGAACGCTCATCGTGGGCTCCAAGTAGGTGGACAAGCGCTTATATGTTACCCACCGTAACATATAGTAAAACCATGACCCGGAGAACCCCGGCGGCCCCACGAAGAGATGGCCGCAGCGAGCGTTGGAAGGCGCACCGAGAAACGCGGCGCCGAGAACTCATTGCCGCCGCCGCTGCCGTGGTCTCCGAGCTTGGCGCCGACGTCGGAATGGACGACATTTCGAAGACGGCGGGGATTGCGAAACCGGTGTTCTACCGCTACTTCCGCGACAAGGCAGACCTCTTCGTGGAAGTTGGCCGCATTGTCGCCGAGCAGGTGGTGGAAGAGACGACGATCGCCATCGACGCCGCCGAGTCACCGAGGGCCAAGCTGGCGGCCGGCATCGACGCCTATCTGCGCGGTATCGAGTCCCGTCCGGAGTTGTATCGATTTGCGGTGCGGCACCGTGATCTGGGCGACTACGTGACGATTGTTGGCCTCCACGCCACACGCATCATCGCTGAGTTCCTGCGCCAGGCTGAGTTGGACGCGGGAGCGGCAGAACTCTGGGGTTTCGGCATCGTGGGATTGGTTCGTGGCGCGGCCGACCGTTGGCTCGAAGAGCGCACCATGAGTCGTGCTGACGTCGTGCGCGATCTCACTGACCTCATTTGGCCTGCGCGGTCCGGCCTGTAAGCCGGTTTCCGCGGCGCGTGAGCGAGCCGGGGCGACGAAGCGATCCCGGATCGGGCACCCGAAAGCGAGACGGCGTAGCAGTATCCGATCTGCGAGCTCGCCTTGCCGCCTTGTAGCGAAGCCTGCGTGCCGCTGGCCTCGATAACCGCGAAGGTCGAGTGAAGGGAAGGGACACAAGGGAGGTGCACATTGACGCACATCCCCTCCATCCGGTTGACTCATGGCCCGGCAGATCCAGTCAACGAAAAGGTGTAGCTGGGAGTATTGGGGGCTTCGCATCGTGGTTCCGATCTACTGAAGGCTTGGAGCAAAGAATGAACTTCCAGGGTGTCGTGATGAACGTGGCCGATCTCAATCGATCGATTGATTTCTACCGCGAGGTGCTTGGTTTTACGCTGCTGTCCCAAGAGGAACAATTGGCGGCGGTGAGCGCTCCGGGCAACGAGCAACCGCAGGTCATCGTGTTGCGAGCATTTGGGAACAGTCCTGTCGGAGGGGCCCGCCATGTCGGTCTGCGATCCTTCATTTTGGAGGCGGACTCGGCCGATCAACTAGATCGAATCGCGAGCGATTTGAAATCTCGGGGGCTCCTCGTCAGCCGGCGTGATCACGACGACTGGACGGCGGCGGTAGGCCGCGACCCAGACGGGATAGCCGTAGTCGTGGCTTCGCAGCCCAGCGGGGGGCGGATTACCCAGCAAGGCTGGAAGACGCTCGACGATTTTCTTTACGGAATCGGCGAGTAGCAGACTCACCGGACAAAGAGAAGGCGAGTGTCATGACGGGAGGAAGCCACGATGGTCCCGTGCTCTTCTACTTCGATGGCTCTGACGGATCGCGACAAGCCATGAGAGCCGCGGCGGATCTGGTCGACCGACCGGCGGACGCTGTTGTGCTGACTGTTTGGGAAACCGTCGCAACGCGCTTAGCTCTTGCCGGCGCTTTCGCGTCGGCGGCGGGCACGACGGGGGGTGCAGACCTGGATGCAGAGGAAGAATCGTATGCAGGGTCAGTGGCGGAAGAGGGAGCGCTCCGAGCGAACGAGCACGGATACACGGCCTCACCGATGGTCAAGGAGTCCTTCGAGGGAATTCCGAAGACCATCTTGGAGACGGCGGACCACCTCTCCGAGCGCTTGATCGTATGCGGCCAACGGGGTCGGGGCGTTCTACGGAGCACTTTGCTTGGCAGCGTCTCGCACACTCTGGCGTCGCACACCCGACGCCCGATCCTCATCTCCCCAGAACACCCCGCGGCCAACAGTTGAGGGACCCGGAAGCTGGGCGCCCGTCGTACGTGATGGCGCACCCGCTCAGGTCCTTCCCGTCCCGGTCCGCCCATTCCGCATCCGTGATCGCATCGCGGTCGGCCGGAAGGTAGTGATTGAGGACGAGCTCGTGGACCGTGCGCGCACGACGCCACGGTTGGCGCCGTGCGCCGGCTTCGGGTCTTCTGCCTGTGAGCCGCCGCCGCCCTGATCATGGCCGGAGCGATGCCGGTTCGTCGGGACGTTTGAGGCGGGCGAGCGAGGAAAGCGACTCGATCGGGCTCAGAGACCGGGACTGCTCTGCATGATGCCCCCGTCAGCGAAGATCGTGGTGGCGGTGACGTAGCTCGCTCCATCACCCGCCAAGAAGGCCACGACGCTGGCGATTTCAGCCGGTTCCGCCAGACGCCCAATCGGAATTGCTGCATTCAGTTTGGCCAGCAAGGTCGGGTTGGCCACCGTGGAGGCGTTGATCGGTGTATCAACCGCGCCGGGTCCCACCCCCGTGACCGTGATCCCGTGGGGGGCCAGCTCGACGCCCGCGGTACGCGTCAGCATGCGCATTCCGCCTTTGGACAAGCAGTACGCCGTATTGCCAGGCATGGGCCAATCCTCGTGGACCGAGGTCATGTTGATGATCCGGCCACCACCACCTTGGGCGATCATCTGCTTGGCTGCCACCTGAGTGCCGAAGAAGGCACTCTTGAGGTTCACCGCGAGGACGAACTCGTACTGCTTCTCGGTGGTCTCGAGCACCGAGGTCCGTGTCTCGACGCCGGCATTGTTCACCATGATGTCGAGCCGACCGAACGTCTTGACAGCGGAATCCACCAGCCGTTGCAGGTCGTCAACCTTGCTCACGTCGGCTTCGACACCCAGAGCCTGATCGCCGAGCGCCTCAACCTGGCGCTCCAAGTCCTCGGTGGCGGCAGGATTGCTCACGTAGTCGATGACCACGTTCGCGCCCGCCCCGGCCAGGGCCAGGACGACGGCTTTGCCGATACCGCTGTTGCCGCCGGTGACGATGGCCACCTTTCCCTTCAGTGCATCCGCGGCCATGGGCCGACCTCCTTTTGTTGTTCATCGACGAGGGCCGACGTCACTACCCGCCGGCACCCGATTTGGTTCTGCTTCCTCTCCGTCGTGCTGCCTGTGACCACCTCGCCGTCCAGTCTGCTCTATCGCCCGAGGGTCAACGCGAGAACCCTCCCGCTCTCCGCCGGAGTCCCCTTGTCCATGGGGGCTCGCGTCCCGCGAACGAGGCGACAGATCCGCTGGACCCGAGGCCAGGGATTGTGATTGCGTGGGCTGGCGGGTGCATTGGCGGACCGCCGAGCAGGCCGACGCCGAGGCCATCCCATAATCTGGCATCGGCCATCCGATCGATGACGGTTTTGGGCAACTCTGAACGAGCTGAGGTCGGTATGTCTCCTTCCACCCAACCCACCACACGCCACGGAGAAGAGAGCGATGAACCTTGAGCAGACTCTCGAGAAGATTGTTGAGCACGCCCACGAGGAGCTCCGCATCGTTCGAAAGCGCGCCGAAGAGAAGACACCGGCGCGCGACCACGGCAAGGATTACCACGAGGCGCAGACCGCGGCCGATCAACTGGACCATTACGCGCACCTAGTCCGTCGGTTGCATGACGCTGAATACAAAGATGGCTGGCGGCACGAGAGCCTGAATGATGGCAACTAGTTCGATGGCGCTCGAGCATTCGAATGCCGTCGCCCGCTCCTCGGGTGGAGGAGCTTGCACGCGAATCGAATCGTCTCCTGGTAGACCTACCTCTTATGACCGCTGATCGTCTTCTTGACCTTGTGGGTCGTCCCGGAGGGCCTCTGGCCGACGCCTCACTCTGGCATCTCGAAGTGATTGAGGCAGGACCACTCACCCCCACCCTTCGGCGCGTCGTCCTGACGGCTCCAGGCCTCGACGATCTTCGCTATATGCCAGGTCAGGATCTGATGTTGCGAGTGCCCCAGGCCGGCGGCAGAGTCGTCAATCGTCGTTATACGATCCGTTCCTTCGACGTCGCGCGAGCGGCGGTTGTCCTCGACGTGTCGCTCCATGGCGCAGGACCGGGAACGGATTGGATCCGAAGCGCCGGAATCGGTGATCAGATCGAGGCAATCGGCCCACGCGGCAAAATCACGTTGCACGAGGACGCTGACTGGCATCTCTTTGTCGGGGATGAAACAGGTCTGCCGGGGGCCCTCGCAATGATGGAAGCCCTTCCATCGACCTCTCGCGCGACGGCGTTGCTCGAGATCGACACTCCTGCCGATGAGCAGGAGCCCAACACGCCTCTGCCTGCGCAATTGGACTTGCGTTGGCTGCACCGATCGGGTCGTTCGGTCCCGGGTGATGCTTCGCTCCTCCTCCACGCACTCGCTGACTTTGCGCCGCCGTCTGGGCTTGGACACGCCTACGTCGCCGCCGAAGCCGGAGTCGTGCGGAGCATCCAGGGAACGTTGGTCGAACGCGGCATGGCGCAGGATCAAATCTCGGCCAAGGCGTACTGGCGACGCGGCCTGCCGAACGCCGAGCACGGAGAGCCAACTCGCGAGGAGTGAACACCGCACCGTGGAGTGAGACGTTCGGTGACTTCGAGTCGCGAGACGGCTCTCCTGCAGGCGCATTGCAAGTGGTAGGAGCCGGCACCCCAGGAACCGTCATACGGCGGGTGCGCCGTCGCACAGGCGAAGAGCCTGCCGCGACGTCCACGTGAAACGATATCGAGATGGCTATCCCGCTCATGCTGGCGACGCTGACCGACCTGCGCGAGTTTGGCGACGATTGGCTACTGGAGCGCAAGTTCGACGGTGAGCGCTGCGTCGCACGCAAGGTGGGTCGCGACGTACGACTCGAGTCGCGTACCGGCAAGGACCTCACGGGCACGTACCCCGAGGTGCTCGCCGCTGTAGCGGCTCAACCGTCCCAAGCCCTCCTGCTCGACGGCGAGGTGGTGGCCTACGACGGGGACCAGACGTCCTTCACCCGGCTTCAGCAACGTCTCGGGGTGGCCAGGCCGTCTCCAGAGCAGGTCGCCAAGTACCCGGTCGTTTACTGCGTCTTCGACCTCCTCGAGGTCGACGGAGAGGATCTGACCGACCGGCCGTTCGTCGAGCGCCGCGCTCGGCTGACGAGCACGGTCCGCTCCAGCTCGGCATTGCAGCACACCGAGGCGTGGCGCGGCGACTCGCAGCGGCGGTTCGGGGCGGCTTGTCAATCCGGCTGGGAGGGTCTCATCGCAAAGCGCGCCGCCGCGCCGTACGTTGCTGGCCGGTCGAAGGACTGGTTGAAGCTGAAGTGCGTCTGGGAGCAAGAGTTCGTCGTCGGCGGTTACACCGATCCCGGCGGCAGCCGGACGGACTTTGGCGCCCTGCTCGTCGGTTACTACGAGGAGGGCTCCCTGCGCTACGCGGGGAAGGTCGGCACCGGCTACACCAGGGCGACGCTGCACGGCCTCGGTATCTTGCTACGGAAGCTGGAGACGACCGAGCCGGCGTTTCGAGACGTGCGACCGCTTCCCCGCGGTACGCATTGGACGAAGCCCGAGCTCGTCGTTCAGATCGGTTTTGCCGAGTGGACGAGCGACGCTCGGCTGCGGCAGCCGAGGTTTCTCGGGCTCCGCGACGACAAGAACCCCACTGAGGTCGTCCGAGAGCGGCCTCAGTGACCGTGGGCCGCGGTCAGGACGAACCACGATCGAATGGCGTCAACCTGCCGGCAACATTTGGTACGTCAGTGTGTTGCCGCCACTGGTGAAGGTGACCGACAGGTCCTTACCAGTGCAGGTGTACGAGCCCTGCTCCGGTGAGGACGCGACAGGCTTGGTCACACCGGCCACAGTGATGGTGGCATCGTCGGTCACCGTCGAGACCGGGAAGGCACCCGAGTTCGAGGTGGTTTTTGGAGAAAAGCCGTAGTGGTCGGTCACGGTACCGCTGAACTTGGCGGAGCCCTCGCTGCCCACGAGGGGTGTACCCGGAGTGAAATTCCCGAGAGCGTTCCCATTGGCCATGATGTCCACGGTCGTTCCGGTACCACCGGTGAAGGTCAGGCCGGTTGTACTCAAGGTGATGCTCGTCACTTTCCAATTCCCCTCTAGGCAAGGGCGGCTACTGCTCTGCTGGGTCTTGCCCTTCTGAGCTTTGGTCTGGTGCTTGGGCTTGCCCTTGTGATGCTGCGACGACATGTCGAGCCTGACGTGGTGCGCGCCCTGTGCCGGCGCATCGGGGCTGGCTCCGGCCGTGCCGATCATGAGCGAGGCGGACGCGGCCAGAGAGAGTGTGCCGAGCCACACGCGTGGACCCCACGGTCCCGGCTCGAGGAATGCCAGCGGTCGCATGTGATCAGGATGACCCGCCACCACTGTGTTGTCCGCCTCCTACCAACGTGAGGTGGTTGCAGCGAGTGGCACCTTGAGAAAGCCAAGGCTGGGCAGAGCCGAGTCCTGGGTACGCTGCCTTCCATGCGCATAGGAGTCCTGACCGGCGGCGGTGACTGCCCGGGTCTGAACGCCGTAATTCGAGCGGTGGTCCGCAAGGGCGTCCAGGTCTACGGTGACGAATTCGTCGGTTTTCGTGACGGGTGGCGAGGACCCATGGAAGGGGACTCGATGCCACTTGATGTGGCCGCTGTACGCGGCATTCTCCCGCGGGGAGGCACGATCCTGGGGTCCAGCCGCACCAATCCCCACAAGTCCGACGACGGTGAACGCAGGATCCTCGACACCGTTGGTCGCCTGGGTATCGATGGCCTTGTCGTCATCGGTGGCGAAGACACGCTCGGCGTGGCGACCAAACTGGCCGAAACCGGTCTTCCCATCGTGGGCGTGCCAAAGACGATCGACAACGATCTGGGAGCGACCGACTATACGTTCGGATTCAACACCGCTGTGACGATTGCTACTGAAGCCATCGATCGACTGCACACGACCGCGGAGAGCCACCACCGTGTGCTCATTGTTGAGGTAATGGGACGTCATACAGGCTGGATCGCATGGCACTCGGGAGTCGCGGGCGGTGCAAACGCAATACTGATACCGGAGCGTCCGTTCCTCATTGACGACGTGTGTGCATTTATCGAACATCGGTTCGCGAGTCACTATGCGCCGATTGTCGTGGTTGCGGAGGGCGCACTTCCCGTAGAGGGCACACTGCCACCTCGTGATGGTGAGGTGGACGCGTTTGGGCATTTGCGTCTCTCGGGGATCGGAAATCTATTGGAGTCCGAGATCTGTAAGCGCACCGGAAAGGAAGCACGCACCACCGTTCTCGGACACGTGCAACGTGGTGGGAGCCCAACCGCGTTTGATCGGGTGCTGGCCACGCGATTTGGGCTCCATGCTGTGGACGCCCTTCATGACGGTCACTCCGGTCAGATGGTGGCGCTGCATGGGACCTCGATCGATCTCGTACCTCTCTCTGAAGCGACGTCGAAGCTCAAGCTCGTACCGCCGGAGCTCTACGCCGAAGCGGAGGTCTTCTTCGGCTGATCGCACTGCGTGTGCATCGGTCTTTGGGCGTTGCCCCTCGAAGGCCGTTCGTGTCGTTCCTTCGGGGCGAAAGGGGGAGTGTGATGCGGTTCCCCCTCAAGTGGAGGTGACGCCTTTGAGGAGCGTCACGCCTCTTGCTTTCGCTCGCTAATCTCCACTCCTACCGACGCTGGAGACATGCTCGCCAACCAAGGGGTTCCCACCATGGCGCAGAGGACCCGTCACCTCACCGGAACGGCCAAGCCGGGAGCGCCCCCCGATCGACCGCCCGCGCCGGCACCCCCACGACCGCCGTGGTGGCGGATGTGGCTCCTGCCTTTGGGCGTCCTCATCACCGTCGTCCTGCTCTACATCCCTCACATGTCGAGCACTCCCACCAAGAACTTCAGCTACTCGAACTTCTTGTCCCAGGTCACCAAAGGTCAGGTGAAGACGGCGTCGGTCAACCCGGGCGGCGGCATCAGCGGAACGCTGAAGGGCGGTGACGACTACACCAGCCAGATTCCCACGGCCATCGACGACACCCAATTGGCGCCAACGTTGAAGGCCCACGACGTCAACGTCACCGGTGTGGGGCAGGGGTCGGATCTCCTTCCTGATCTGTTGTCCTTTCTCCCGTTCATACTGTTCATCGCTTTCTTCCTCTGGATCGGACGGAGGAGCTCCCGGCAGTTAGCCGGAGGGATCATGGGAATCGGCGGGTCCAAGGCCAAGGTCTACGACGAGGACAAGCCCACGACCCGTTTCTCCGACATCGCGGGGTACGAAGGAGCCAAGCGTGAGGTGTCGGAGGTGGTCGATTTCCTGAGCCACCCCGAGCGCTATGACCGCGCCGGAGCGATCGGGCCGCGGGGGGTACTGATGGTGGGCCCTCCGGGTACCGGCAAGACCCTCATGGCGCGTGCGGTCGCCGGGGAGGCGGGCGTACCGTTCCTGGCGCTCACCGGGTCGAGTTTCGTCGAGCTGTTCGTAGGTGTGGGGGCGTCCCGGGTGCGGGATCTGTTCGCCGATGCCCGCAAGCGGGCGCCTTCCATCATCTTCATCGACGAGATCGACGCCATCGGCCAGCGCCGCGGCGGGTCGATCGTCTCGAACGACGAACGCGAGCAAACCCTCAACCAGCTCCTGGCCGAGATGGACGGCTTCGATCCCACCACCGGGGTGGTGGTCATGGCCGCCACCAACCGCCCCGAGGTGCTCGATCCCGCCCTCCTCCGTCCCGGCCGATTCGACCGCGAGGTGGAGATTCCGCTGCCCAACCAGGCGGAGCGGGCCGCCATTCTGGCCGTGCATGTCGGAGGCAAGCATCTCGCCCCCGACGTCGACTTCGGTGCCGTGGCCCGGGCCACCCCGGGGTTCTCGGGCGCGGACCTGGCCAACCTGATCAATGAGGCGGCCATCGTCGCGGTCCGTGACGACCGGGACGTCATCTTTGCCGGGGACATCGACGAGGCCAGGGACCGGATCATCCTTGGTCGCAGGGACGCCTCCAATGCCCTCCTACCCGAGGAGAAGCATTCGGTGGCCGTCCACGAGGCCGGCCACGCCTTGGTGGCCTTCCTGTCGGAGCACGCCGATCCGGTGGCGAAGATCACCATCCTGCCCGCCGGCCGGGCCCTCGGGATTACCGAGCAGCTCCCGGTCGACGAGCGCCATCTGTACGCCGAGAGCTACCTTCTCGACTCCCTGGCCATTCGCCTGGGAGGTCGAGCCTCGGAGAACCTGGTGATCGGGGAGGCTTCCACCGGAGCAGCCAACGACCTGGCGGGGGCCACGGAGTTGGCGATCAAGATGGTCAGGGATTGGGGACTGTCGCCTCTGTTGGGACCGATCGGGTACGCATCGGACGGACCGGCCTACCTGAACGGGTCCCAGTTCGGCCAGGAGCGTCCGTACGCCGAGGGCACCCAGCAGGTCATCGACCAGGAGGTGAGCCGGCTGCTCTCCGAGGCCGAGGACAGGGCACGGGGACTTCTGACCGACAACCGGGGAGTGCTCGACGCGGTCATTGCCGCCCTCCTCGAGAAGGAGACGATCTCGGGGGAGGATCTCACCGATATCGTCCGTAGAGCTCGCCGTGCGACTGATGGAAGCGAATCTGGAGTTCCCGCAAAACTTGGATGAGACACACGAATACGGAGGTTGCGTCATAACGTCGGCACGGAAGTTGTTGGTCGCGATCGCCCTCACGTGGACCGTTGCGTCGGTCTCGGTTTGGGCATCCAGTTCGTCTGCCGGTGCGTCGACGCGATCGTCCAGCGCACCGTTGCGCGTCACTTGGATGCAGAGCTACTCAGCTCCCGACACTCCGGCCCAGTACAACAAGGTCGGGGTCATAAAGGTCGGTCCGAGCAGTGCGAAGAACGTTTTGGTCCTCGAGCCAGGCACCTCGGCCGCGGCCGCCTATTTCGTTCCTCTTGCCAATTGGATCGTCTCGAAGACTGCTGGCTGGCAGATCTGGTCGGTCGAGCGGCGGGAGAACTTGCTCGAGGACCAGTCTGAATTGAATCTGTACAAGGAGCACAAGGCCACGTCGACGCAGCTGTTCGATTACTACCTTGGCTACCTCAAGGATCCGGGCGTCACGCACCATTACCGGCCCGTCCCCAACTCAACTGTCGAATTCGCCAAGCAGTGGGGAATGAACGTCGCCGTCCAGGATCTGCACGTGGTGATAGGCGCCGCCAAGAAGCTCGGCGGCAAGGTCGTGCTCGGTGGCCACTCGCTCGGCGGATCGGTGGTCACGGCCTACGCCACCTGGGACTTCGGCGGCCACGCCGGAGCCGACGAACTGGCGGGCTTGGTCTACATCGATGGCGACGGCGCGTCGACCCCGGTGACGGCCGAGGCAGCGACCGAGACCCTTCAGGCGTTCGACGTCCCGAGCGTGAGCCCCTGGCTTGCCTTCGGCGGCATTGCAGCGCCGTATGCCGGGTTGTTCGAGGCGACAGGGGCTGCGTCTGCCCTCCTGGATCCGAACGCGGCTTCGTTGGGTCAGACTTCGGGACTCTTGCCCTCGGACATCGTTCCTTCGGTGCGCGTCACCAATGTGGGCCAGTACGGCTACGCGCTCAACGCTTCGACTTCGCCGCCCAGTTTGCTTGCCGCTCAAGCGCACCTCGGCCAGGGCATCGCCTCACAAGGCCCGCTTCACGGATGGAACGGATCCGGAGCCCTCACGCCGATCAAGCGTTTTGCGACGATGTTTTCGGGAGAAGGTATTCAGAACGCCAACGGCACGGAGTGGTACTTCCCCCAACGCCTCACGGACGATGCTGCTGCCGTGGACAACGGGAACGCCAATCCGGCCCAGAGCGTGCTGGACGTCGATGCCACCATGGGTCACGATCTCCCGAAGAACCTATTGATCTACGCCTTTGGCGCGCGACTGGGCGGAGCAAGCGTGCCCGCGGCCGCGCAGATGTTGGCCGAGCAGTCGGGGATACCCATGAGCAACCTCACGCTGGCGAACTACCAGAGCACCTACTCTCACAACGACCCAGCCGGCGCCTACCCCAACAACGCATTCTTCAAGCGACTCCTACCTTTCTTGGGCAAGGTCAGCGCTGAAGGGCAGAGATAGCAGTTCGGGCGGACCAGACGTCTCGGACTCACGACCCAATAGGACAATGACAGAGAGGCCACGCCAATGAGCACCGAAGAAAGTGACGTCAAGATCGCAGCTTCGAAACTGACCGACGCGATGAGCGGGCTCCTGCGGGCCATCGATGCGGTGGCGGACGAGGCAGCAGCGGCCAGGGACATTCCAGACGAGTTACCCGAGCAGCTTGAGCGGCTGATCGAGCGCCTCAATGCCGCTCGCGGATTCGGTGGCTAATCGAAGCTGCCTCGTTCAGGGTCTGGACGACCGAACGATCCGACCGGCGCCGAATCGGACACTGCAACCTGGACGCCATTAGTTTGAGTCGAATGCGACTTTTGCTGGTGGCGTATCCGGGGGCTGGGAAAGGCACGCAGGCCGACAAGCTGGCGGCACACTATGGAATCGCGCACCTGTCGAGCGGAGCTCTGTTGCGCGATGAGGTGGCGCATGGCACCGAGATCGGACGGGTTGCGGCGGACTACCTAGAGCGGGGCGATCTCGTGCCTGACGAGCTGATGTTCGAGATGCTCTCGGTTCGAGTCCTCGACGCCGCTCGTCACGGTGGCTATGTCCTTGATGGATTCCCGAGGACGGTACGCCAAGCCGAAGAGGCGTATTCCTTTGCCCAGGGCGAAGGAATCACACTCCAGGCTGTCATCTACCTCCAAGTCAGCCAGGACGAGCTGCACAATCGCCTGCGGGCGCGCGCCAAGCGCGAAGGACGCAGCGATGACACTGAGGCGGCCATCGCGCACCGCTTTGAGGTGTTCGATGATCAGACTCAGCCGCTCCTTGCGTTCTATGCCGAGCGTGGACTGGTCATTGACATCAACGGCGAACAACCTGTTGAGGACGTGTTCGCTGAGATGACAAGCGCCATCGACCGCCTGCTCGTGTGAGGTGACCAGCGACTCCAGCAAAATTATCGGCAAGCCACCCGGACGCGGCAGGTGTGGTGTCGAGGCGGTTCCTCGCTTGCAATTTCGGCTGTCGTGATCGGCTGTCCGGGCGCCAGCGACGCCAGCCCGCCGCGCTGCAGCACGAGCCCGGCGATGACTGCCCCGGCGACGAAGATCAGAGCGGACCACAGGAACGCCGTCGTATAGCTATGAAGGAGGGCGGCCTGGAGATTGGCCGGGTTCACCGCCCGGCCCACCAGGTAGGAGGTGGCGGCGCTGGCGGCCAAGGTGTTCAGCAGCGCCGTGCCGATGGATCCCCCGACCTGTTGGGCGGTGTTGAGGGTGGCCGATCCCACGCCGGCATCCTGGGGTGCCAAGCCGAGGGTGCCGGTACTGAAGGCGGGGGCGACGCTCAGCCCGAACCCGATTCCCAAAATGAGCAGATAGGGAAGCACGTGACTGAAGTACGACGAATGCAAACCGACCAAATGGAGCCCGAACAACGCCGCCGCGCACACGAGCAAGCCGATCGGGACTATCGGCTTGGGACCAAAGCGCGGCAAGAGGACGCGATTGGACACTTGGGCCATCGCGGCCAAGGCAACCACCAGAGGGAGGAACGCCACGCCGGTCTTCACGGGGCTGAACCCCAGCGTTTCCTGTAGGTAGTAGGTCAGAAACAAGAACACACCGAAGATCCCGACACTGGCGAACAACATGGCCAACATGGATCCGCCCCGCGTTCGGTTGCGCACGACACGGGGCGGCAACAGCGGGTATTTCGCCCTGTTCTCGAAGAGGGCGAAGACAGCCAGCAGCACGAGCCCCGCCACGAGGAACCCGATGGTGTAGGGATTGCTCCACTTCGTGGTCTCGGCATGCGAGAAACCGAAGACCAGGCAGAAAAGCCCACCGGCCACCAGGAAAAGGCCGGGCAGATCCAAGGGATCGTGGTCAGCGCCCCGGTCGTTCTTCAACCACAGCAGAGCGCCGGCGATGGCGCTGGCCGCGAACACGAGGTTGACGAACAACGTCCATCGCCACGACGCGTAGGAGGTGAGGACGCCGCCCAGGAGCAGGCCGAGCGCGCCACCGGCGCCGGCGATGGCGCCGTAGATCCCGAACGCCCGCCCACGTTCTCCCGGATCGGTGAAGGTGGTCGTCAGGAGGGCCAGCACCGAGGGGGCGAGCAGCGCCCCGAACGCACCCTGGACCGTCCGGGCAATGACGAGCATCGCGAAGTCGACCGAGGCTCCGCCGATGGCCGACGCCACCGCGAAGCCGACCAGTCCGACGATGAGGGCCCGTTTGCGTCCGACCATGTCGCCGATCCGGCCACCGAGGAGGAGCAGGCTGCCGAAGGCGAGGGAGTACGCGGTGACGATCCACTGCCGATCTGCGTTGGAGAAATGCAGAGCGTGTTGCGCGCTCGGGAGGGCGATATTGACGATGGTGCTGTCGAGAATGACCATCAACTGGGCGATCCCGAGCACCGCGAGGATCCACCATCTCCGGCCGTAGTTGGGCGGTTCGGCCGGGTCCGCGGCCTCGCCGGGGTGTTCCATCGTCATCAACGCGGTCATCAGACCTCCGTCTCTGCAGAGGGGGAGTGCTTGGGGATCCTACCGAGCTCCCGGATCGAAGCGACCGGAGGTGACTCGGACGGCGAGCGGCGCGATGCTGGGGTGAGTTCGCCCAACGACCACTGGAGAGGGGGAACGATGGCCCCAGACCAAGAGCCGGTTGCGTTTCTGGGCACCGGCACGATGGGACACGCGATGGCGACGAGCGCCTTGCGCGCCGGCATTCCGAGCATCGTCTGGAACCGCGACCCACGGGCGACAAGCGACCTCGCCGATCTTGGCGCCGAGGTAGCCCAATCCCCTGACGATGCCGCGCGCCGAGCCGGCATTGTCGTCACGATGGTGACGGACGCGGACGCCGTGTTGTCGATCGCCAAGGACCAGGGGATGCTCGCTGCACTCGCTCCCGGCGCCGTCTGGGTCCAGATGAGCACGATCGGCGTGGCAGGAATCGAACGTGTCAAAACATTCGCGGACGCGGAGCGTCCTGATGTCACCCTGGTCGACGCGCCCGTGTCGGGCAGCAAGGACCCCGCAGAACGCGGTCAGCTGACGATCTTTGCCTCCGGCCCGGACGCGGTGAGCGTGCGCCTTGACCCTCTCTTCTATGCGCTGGGTCAGCGAACCATCTGGGTGGGACCCGTCGGCGCCGGGTCGCGATTGAAGCTGATTGCCAATGCCTGGCTGGCGTTGGGAGCGGAGGCGGTCAACACTTCAATCGCGCTGGCTCATCGGTTGGGACTCGAGACCGAGACAATCGTGAACGCCTTGGGTAGCGGCCCGCTGGTGTCCCCATGGCAAGCCGCCAAGTTGCAGCGAATAACCCAGGCGGATTTTTCGGTCCAGTTCGCGCTGTCACTTGCGCTCAAGGATGTGCACCTCGCCCTCGAGGCGGCCGGCGACGACCGCTTCCGGGCGCTCGCCTGCTTGGCTGACGAATGGCAGGAAGTCGTCGAACACGGGTTCGGGGATCTCGACCTGACGGTCGTGGCGCGGGCACTCGGGGAAGACGGCGTCACGCCGTAACCCGGCTTTGCAACCTGGGTGGGCACTCGTCGCCCCACGGAGGTGAACGCTCCATCTTGAACGCAGCCGCTCGCACGCGGCACCTTTGAGTCCCCGAACGGGTCGCTCGATTCGGTGGTTGCGAATAGATTCGTCGTGATTACCGAGACGGAGCAGCCGCGTGACCAGCTACCTCCCCGCTGAAGATCGTTATCGGTCCATGACCTACCGCCGTTGTGGGCGCAGTGGCCTTCTGCTGCCCGCCGTCTCGCTGGGTCTGTGGCAGAACTTCGGTGACGACCGGCCCATCGAGACCCAACGCGCAATCGTGCGCAGAGCGTTCGATTTGGGCATCACCCATTTCGACCTGGCCAACAACTACGGGCCGCCGTACGGCAGCGCCGAGACCAACTTCGCCCGGATTCTCCATGACGACTTCCGCGATCATCGGGACGAGCTCGTCATCTCCACCAAGGCCGGTTGGGACATGTGGCCGGGCCCATACGGGGACCTGGGCTCTCGTAAATACCTGATCGCGAGCCTCGACCAGAGCCTGCGGCGCCTCGGGCTTGACTACGTCGACATCTTCTATCACCACCACTTCGACCCCCAAACCCCGCTCGAGGAAACCCTCGGCGCCCTTCACACCGCGGTCACCTCCGGCAAGGCGCTCTACGTCGGCATCTCCTCCTACTCCGACAAACGCACCGAAGAGGCCGTCACCATCCTCCGCCAGCTCGGCACGCCACTCCTCATCCACCAGCCGTCATACTCGATGTTCAACCGCTGGATCGAAGACCGCCTGCTGAGCGTCCTGAGTGCTGAAGGGGTCGGGTGCATCGCCTTCTCGGTCTTGGCCCAGGGGCTCCTCACTGACCGATACCTCAACGGCATCCCACCGGGCTCCAGGGCGTCCCTGAACGGCTCGCTCAGTCACGACATGCTCAACGACGAGAATCTCGCCCGCATCCGAGCACTCAACGACATCGCGCTGGGCCGACGCCAGTCCCTTGCGCAGATGGCCATCGCGTGGGCACTGCGCGACGACCGTGTGAGCTCCGTGCTCATCGGAGCGAGCAGCGTCGCCCAGCTTGAGCAAAACGTCGCTGCTCTCGACCACCTGGAGTTCACACCTGCCGAGCTCGCCACCATCGATCGCTATGCCGTCGACGCGGGCATTGACTTGTGGCGGACACCAGCGACATCGTGAGCATCGGCATGGTCAGCCCGCAAGGCCCTCAGCGATGCGGTCGCCGATCTCCTTGTCAATGTTGTGCCAGTACTCGATGGCCCGTTCGAGCACGGGCCCAGAGACCCCCTGGCTCAGGTGCCCGACCACGTTGGAGACGAGTCGATCACGCTCGGCGTCGTCCATGACGTCGCGCACGAGGGTGCCGGGCTGGCCCCAGTCGTCGTCGTCGCGCCGCAGCGTGTACGCCGCGTGGACGAATTCCCCGTCGGCCTCCCACCTTTCGACGTACGGGTAACGGTTTGGGTCGGCAACCGGACCGCCCTTCGAGTTCGGCGCGTAGACCGGATCGGAGACGTTCTGGACTCGCATCGCTCCATCCTTGCTGTAGCTGTGCACCGGGGCTACTGGTGAGTTGACTGGAATCTGCTTGTAGTTGACCCCTAGTCGCGCGCGGTGCGCGTCTGCGTAGGAGAAGATGCGCCCTAACAGCATCTTGTCCGGACTGACACCGATTCCGGGTACGAGGTTGTTCGGTTCGAACGCGGCCTGCTCGATCTCGGTGTGAAAGTCGGTGGGATTGCGGTCCAGGGTCAGCCGGCCGACCTCGTGCAATGGGTAGTCGGCGTGAGGCCACACCTTCGTGAGGTCGAAGGGATTGAACCGGTACGTCCTGGCCTCCTCGAAGGGCATGACCTGCACCCGCAACATCCAGGTTGGGTAGTCGCCGCGCGCTATTGCTTCAAACAAGTCACGACGGTGATAGTCGCCGTCCTCGCCCGCCAGCCGGTCGGCCTCCTCCTGGGTCAGGAAGTCGATGCCCTGGTCCGTCTTGAAGTGGTATTTGACCCAGAAGCGTTCGCCCTGAGCGTTGACCCACATGTACGTGTGACTCGAGTAGCCGTTCATATGGCGCCATGATTTTGGAATCCCGCGGTCGCCCATGAGCACGGTGACCTGGTGGGCTGATTCCGGAGACAAGGTCCAGAAGTCCCACTGCATGTCGTGATCGCGCAGGTCGGAATCGGCGCGACGCTTCTGGGAGCGGATGAAGTGCTGGAACTTCATTGGGTCACGGACGAAGAACACGGGGGTGTTGTTGCCCACCATGTCGTAGTTGCCTTCAGACGTGTAGAACTTCAAGGCGAATCCACGCGGGTCGCGCCATGTGTCGGGGCTACCGCGCTCGCCGGCCACCGTTGAGAATCGGATCAGCGTATCGGTGCTCGTGCCGGGCTGGAAGACAGCCGCCTTGGTGAACTGGCTCACATCGGCGCTGACTTCGAAGTGGCCGAACGCTCCGCCCCCTTTCGCGTGGGGTTGCCGCTCCGGAATCCGCTCACGGTTGAAGTTCGCCATCTGCTCAATCAGATAGTGGTCCTGCAACAGGAGGGGGCCGTCGGGGCCGACCGTCAGCGAGTGCTCGTCGCTCGCCACCGGGATCCCGGCATCGGTCGTCGTGGGCTCAGCGCTGTCGTTTGGCATGGTCATCCCCTTTGCCGTGGGCGTTCGTTCTGACTGTCTGCCCGTACCCAGCAAAAGTCAACGATCACCTCAGGCCCTTTCCTCTTCGCCGGGCGAGCAGGGAATGGTCACGGCCACCGACGAGATGAGGAAGCGAGAGGCGAGGTCCGGCGTCAGCATATTCCCAGGCAAAATGGAGGGTGCAGCCTGGAGAGGCATGTCGGGAGCGCCTGATCTCGCGCCAGCATCGTCAGCACAGGCGGACCTTTAGCGTGCTATCTGCCGGGCCCGGACGTGACGGTCTCGATCGTGGCAGCAGGACCGTGGCCACAAGGAGGAGTGAGATGAGTGAAGCTTTCGTCCTTGGCGGCGTGCGAACGCCGGTCGGTCGTTACGGCGGTTCGTTGTCACATCTGCGTACCGACGATTTGCTCGGGCAGACGATGGCGGCAGCGTGCCAGAAAGTGAGTGTCCCACTCGAGAAAATCGAGGATATCTCTGCGGGCTGCGTCAACGTCGCGCACGAAGGCATGGGGGACATCGCGCGGTGGGGCGCGTTGGCAGCGGGTTTCCCCGACTCCGTGCCCGCAGTGACCGTCAACCGGTTCTGCGCCTCCTCGCTGACCGGCGCCATTTCGATCGCCCATGCCATCCGGAGCGGCGAGCTCGGCATCGGGTTGGCAGCTGGGGTCGAGTCGATGTCCCGCTCCGGGTGGGCCCAGATGAAAGGAGACGCGCCCTTCAGTCCCCGGGGCCCCATCTTCTTGCTGGACACCATGTGGGCCGGAGCCGGTGGGCCGCCGAACCCGGTGCTGCTCGCCCGCAACGCCTACGTCGAGATGATCAAAACGGCACAGAACGTGGCGGACCGGTACCAGCTGAGTCGTGAGGAGATCGACGCCTTTGCCCTTCGTTCTCACCGCCATGCCGCGGCGGCTCGCGACTCTGGTCGCTTGGCGGCCGAAATCCACCCGGTTGAGATCCCAGTCAGTCGCAAAGAACCGGGACGAACCTTCGAGCACGACGAGATGATCCGAGGTGACACCACCCTCGAACTGCTCGCGGCCCTTCCACCGCAACCCAACACGACCCAGATGACAGCGGGGAATTCTTCGCCGCTGAGTGACGGTGCCAGTGCGGTCGTCCTCGCCGACTTGGACTCCGCGCACGCGTTGGGCATCGAACCAATGGCCCGTGTGGTCGCATCGGCCACCTACGCGCTCGATCCTCAGTACATGGGGATCGCTCCCGCCTTTGCCATCGCCACCGCACTCCGGCGCGCGGCGCTCGCACCGGCCGACATCGATGTGTGGGAGATCCACGAAGCGTTCGCCGCCCAGGCGCTGGGCGTGCTCAGGGAGCTGACGGTCCAGCTCGACGGGTTCGAAGTCCCGGACGATCGGCTGAACCCCAATGGTGGGGCGGTGGCGATCGGTCACCCGTTCGGTTCGTCGGGTACCCGCTACGTGCTGACCCTGGCGACGGAACTGCACCTGCGTGGCCTCCGCTATGGCGTTCTGGGCGTGTGCGTCGGATCAGGGCAGGGGGTCGCTCTCGTGCTCGAGAATCCTGGATTCGGGTAGGGAATCCGTAGGTCCGGTTGCCGGGTTCTGCTCTGTGCCCCTTGACTCGTTCTCCTGCTCAGGAGTGCAGACGGGACCCCAATGACTGACGTCGAGGTGGTTGTCGATCCCACGTCGCATTGGCTGCGAGGGGTGGCCCCGGCGCGGGACCTTACGGTGCTCTGGCGTTCCTATTGTCTGGAGATCCGTGACGACAACGACGTGGCACCAACGGTCCCCCCGGGATATCGGCAACAGGCTCTGGAGGGTCACGCCATCCCGCACCGAATGCTGCGCATCTGCGAGGCCGCACGTGCCGTGTCTGGCGAGGATGCGGTGGACCGGTCGTACTCGCAATGGGGTCGGTCGTACTTTGTCTCGAAACGGCGGAGGGGCACGGCTCCTGCCGAGTGCGTCGCAGCGGCAGGTCTCGACTCGGGCTTGGTCGAGGCGTCCGACGACGAGCGTTGCGACGTGCCCATCCGTGAGGCTATGGAGGTGGCCTATGCCCTCGGCGGGCCGAAGACGCAGACGCCGGCGATAGCGGTGCGCGCCGATCCCCCTCATGGGTCAAGGGCCCGGTGAGGGCTCCGGCCCCGACCGGGCCGTCAGCCCTTGCCCTCTGGGATGCCAACCGGGTGCTCTCTCAGCACGATGGCTTCTTCGAGATCACACGGCCGCGCGTCAATTCTCCCCTCGATCATTTCTCCGAGTGATGGTGTGGCGCTGCCGTCACCCTCCTTGGCTGGGGTGAGCCTCCGATGGACGGACCGAGCATCGGTAGAAGAAGAATCCGTCCTCCTCGAGGAGATGGACGACGTCGAGGTTGAGGGGGTTCGGCAGTTCGGGGCCCGCGAGGAGCCGGGGGCCGGTCCCACCGACGAGACGCGGGGCAATGGTGAGACAGAGTTCGTCGAGCAAGCCCGCCTGCACCACTTCAGCGTTCAGGCCGGGACCGCCCTCGAGGAGCACCGACCGGTAGCCCTGGGCGTGAAGGGAGCGCAGCGCCAGGCGTACGTCGACGCCGTCGTCCCCCGCGCCGAAGAATTGCGCAACGTCCTTGAGCCGAACCCGGCTCTGTCGCGCCTGGTCGTCCGTGGTCAGGACGATCGGGGGAGTTGCGGCCTCAGTGAAGAACGGCAAGGTCCAGTCGAGGTTGGCCGACCTCGTCACGACGGCAACGGGTGGAGCGACCGACTGCCCGCGCTCCTTTCGCTTTTGGCTCAGCTCCTGGTCGAGCTGTACGGGGCCATACCCCTCGGCGCGGACCGTCCCGGCGCCGACCAGGATCACATCGGCCAGCGAGCGAAGGGTCTGGAATATCCGGCGGTCGGCCGGGCCGCCGAGCATGCCGGAACGACCCTGTACGGCAATCGCGCCATCCAGCGTCGAAATCATGTTGCAGCGTACGAAGGGTCGATCGACTCCGGCATCGGCCGGGATGGAATACGCATCGACGGGATCGACTGCGGGCTCCCCGTGTGGGAAGAGAGCTCTCACCCGGCCCGCGACGAGTCATCGTCGTCGCTGATCCTTAGGTTCATTGGTTCACGCACTTCGAGAGATCCAGAGGTCGGCGAGGTCATTTGGGAAGTATCCCGAGCACGTCCTCCATGTCGTGCCCAGCAATGGCGGCGTCGTCCGCGGTTGAACGACCCTCCCTCGCGTGCAGGGAGGCGGCGTACCAATCCCACCAGTTGTGCGGAGCGTGACTCTTCTCGTACGGATCGTGTCGCTCGGACGTCTCGTGCAGATCCGACAGCGTCGCAACGTCGATCATGTCACTCCTTTTCCTTCCTCGTCTGCGATCACCCGGGGGCGCCGGCAGCCAGCTTCGCTCTTCCCCCTGTTCAAGGCAACCAGGGTCTCCAACAGGCGCGAGACGCGTGCCGGGGCGCGATGCTGGGACGGTGCATCACGAGGGAGGTCGACGTGGCCGGCAGCCGGGAAGCAGACGACTCTGACCTCATCGTGCTCGGTGGGGGAGGGCCGCGGCGAGCACTGTGCCGGGGCACTCGCCGAGGGCGGGCTGCGGGTGGCAGTTGCCGAGCGGCGAGACGGCCCCGAAAGGCTTGGTAGGACTCGGTCATGGAGTTTCTCGTCACGATGACAACGACGGTTCCCGAGGGAACGCCGCCCGAGGCCGTCGAAGACATGCGGGCGCGCGAGGCGGCGCACTCGAAGGATTTGGCGGCGCAGGGAAATCTCCTGCGTTTGTGGCGCCCGCCGCTCCAACCCGGTGAGTGGCGAACGCTCGGCCTGTTCGCGGCCGAGGATGGGCATCAGCTCGAAGAGGTCTTGCAGTCCATGCCGCTCCACATCTGGCGGAAGGACGAGGTCGTGCCGTTGTCGCCCCACCCGAACGACCCGGGGCGGGCGGGGTGAAGCAGGGTTCGATGATCACAACGGACACCAAGGTGGTCATCGTGACGGGTGGGTCCCAAGGCATCGGCGCCGGCATCGCGGGTGCGTACCGTCAAGAGGGCTGGGCCGTCGTTGCCTGCGCGCGGAAAATCAAGCCGAGCGAGGAGGACGAGATGCTCACCGTCGAAGTGGACATCACCGAGCCGTCGGCACCCGAACTGATCGTCAGCAAAACGTTGGAGCGATTCGGCCGTATCGACACCCTCGTGAACAACGCGGGGATCTACATCGGCAAGTCGTTCACCGAATTCACCCAAGCCGATTTCGAGTCGATGGTCGCCGTGAATCTCACGGGGTTCTTCGGGGTGACCCAACGGGTCATCGCCGAGATGCTCGCTCGAGGAGGAGGTCATGTGGTCAATATCTCGACCACCCTGGCCGACTATGCAGACTCCAGCGCACCTTCGGTGCTGACGGCACTCACGAAAGGGGGCATCGCAGCCGCGACACGGTCGCTCGCCGTCGAGTACGCCACGCGGGGCATCCGGGTGAACGCCGTGTCACCTGGCATCATCCAGACATCCGTGCACCCGGCCGAAGAGTACGAAGCGCTGGCGCGTCGTCAGCCCATCGGTCACGTGGGCCAAGTCAGCGACGTCGTGAACGGCGTCCTCTTCCTGGAGTCGTCACCTTTCATCACCGGTGAAATTATCCACATCGATGGCGGCCAGATCGCCGGGCACTGATCCTTTTCGGCCGGCCTGACCCCGGCCCGCCCCGCGGCCCTATGCGGGCGGGATCGACTGCGCGAAGCGGAACACGTCGTCGGGGTCGTAGGTCCTCTTCACTTGCCGGAGCCGAGCCAGGTTCGTCCCGTAGTAGGCCTGCTGCCAGTCGGCCAGGGTGGGGTCGATGTAGTTCTGGTAGGAGCCTTGGGCCACCGGCAAGAACAGTCGCTGGACATCGTCGAGCCATGCCGATGCCGCCGCCTTGGCGCTGCTCGCGGGTGACACGCTCGGGAAGGTGATCGAATACTGGGCGCACGCCACGGCGTTGCGGTGGACGAACGCCGTCTGAGCCGGGGGGATCTCGTTGATCGCGCCGCCGTACGCGTCGAACACGACGCCACCCCCCGCCCCCGGCAGGGTCGTGGGGAGGGTGGACAACGACGAGATCAGCCCGTTGATCGCCTGTGCGGGTAGTGGTCCGTTGATGTAGGACGACTTTGCCGCGAACGGCGATTGGACGGGTGCGGCGCACTGCGCCAGCGGCTTGCCCTCGCAGCCGGCCTCGATCATCGTCGCCGTCAGGTAGTCCTCGGGACCCACGAAGCGATACGTCGTCGCCGTCCCGACCGCTGACGTCAGAGGGTCGAGCGCCGCCGTGCAGGCGCTCACGCTGCCGGCGAAGACCCCGGTCACCTTGACCAGGCCGCCCCCGGCCACCCCGCTGCTGTAGAGCTGGCAGTTCGCCCAGAGTTCGTTCGGGGTCTGGGGGATCCATCGGACCCAGGCGTCAAGGACGTCTGCGGCCGCATCCCAGGGCCATTCGAGCGTGAACAGCGAGATCGCAGCCGGAATCGGCTGGACGTCGAAGTCGAACGAGGTCACGACACCAAAATTGCCGCCGCCCCCGCCGCGGCAGGCCCAGAACAGATCGGCGTCCTGATTCGGCCCGCAACGTCGCAGCGCACCGTCGGCCGTCACGACGTCCACGCCTGCCATCCGGTCACACGTCAGCCCGTAGGCCCGGGAGAACACGCCGATGCCCCCGCCGAGCGCAAGGCCGGCGATGCCGACGGTGGGGCACGAACCTCCCGGCAGGAGCAGACCGCGCGAGCCCAGTTGGCTGTACACGTCGATCAGCACGGTGCCCGCGCCCACCGACGCGACCGCCCGGCCGTTCACGCCGCCCCGCTTGGCGACCCCGCCCGCCGTGCCAACTCCGTCCAGGGGTGACACATCGATGACCAGCCCCGCGCACGACGAGTAGCCGCCGTAGCTGTGACCACCGGCCCGGACCGCCAGCTCCACGCCGTGCCTACGCGCGAACGCGAGACAACGCTGCACATCGCTCACGGAGGCACATTGCGCGATGGCGGTTGGGTCCGAGAGGCAGAGGGCGTTGTAGAGATGCCCGGCCGAGGGGTAGTCGGCATCACCCGGCCGGAGCAATGCGCCCGACAGCGAACGGGCGAGACTCCGCCAGTCCAGTTCTTGGGCCGTGGTCTCCCTCGTCACGGTGGAGGTCGAGGTCCCTCGCCCGCCCTCCGGGAGCCGGGGCTTGCGCACGCCGCCGTCCCCGCGCCCGCCAGCACGCACGCGCCCACCGCCGTCACCTGGCGCAAGAAGGAGCGGCGATCCATCAGCCCAGCCACGTTCGGGCGTTCACGAGCACCATGTCCTAGCCGACCGCTATCCACGACGCTCCGCACGCCCCGCCGATCTGTTTGTGAGGCCGGTCGATCGGGTAGCGCCTGGCCGAAGACGTGCCAGAGGAGGCTCGACCATGGAACAGGACCAGCTGCAGGACCAGGAGTTCGCGTTTCCCAAAGAGCGCAAGGAGCCCCTGGTCGACGCGTCCCACGTGCGGAACGCCATCGCCCGGTTCGACCAGGTGGAGGGCGTGACGGAGGAAGAGCGAGATCAGGCCTGGCAACGCGTGCTCCGCGCCGCGAAGAAGTGCAACGTGGAGGTCGGCGAATCTGACTGGCGGGAGCTTGGTCACAAGGCCGTCGGTGGCTGAACGCCTCTGGGTCCTCGCAGCGCCGCTCAGGCTCGAAGGGTCTAGCGGCGTCTCGGCGACAACCCGATCGCACGGACGAACCGGTTGATCTGCCGGTTCCCCTCGCGGTAGATCACGCGCCGGGCCTGGCGCTGGGCCGCGCCGCCGGCGCCGCCGGCGAGACCACCCCGGCGGTATCCGTGTTCCACCGATTCGACGTTGCCGAGATCACGCGCCAGCCGGTAGAGCTGTGATCGCGTGGTGCTCACGGCGGGCCGGCTTCCTTGGCGGCGCGGTCGTCCAGGATGATGCGCTCGACGATCTCGCGGAGCTGGTCCGGGTCCTCGGTCTGCTCCAGCCGGGCGAGGTCGGACGGGTCGACACCCACGCAGCCGAGCCCATCGTCGTCGAACTCGGCGATGCGCCACTGCAGCCAGGAGGATCCGTCGGGATCGAGCCCGTCCTCCTCCACGGCGTTCACGAGGGCCACGAGCTCGATCTCGCCCCCGGGACGGACGTCGTATTCGATGAAGAGCATGGGCCGCGTCCAGGGTACCGGCCAAGGCTGCCGGGCTGACGACGGGGCCTCGTTGGTCGTGGGGGACCTCCGGACCGGAATTGCGCCATGATGCGGGCGCGCCAAAGATGACCGGCGAACCGATGGCGGGAGCAAGGTAGGTCGTGGAGGAATTTCTCAAGTCAGCGGGGTACAGCGCGGTCTTCGTGCTGAGCTTCGTCTCGGCCATGGGCCTGCCGGTCGGTGCCGAGTTGGCCATCATCGGCGGCGGCGCCTACGCCAGCGGCTTGGTGCAGGGAGAGGGCAAGCCCTTGAGCCTGGCGGTCGTGATCATCCTGGCGATACTCGGCGAGGTCCTGGGCTCGGGCGCCGGCTACGCCATCGGGCGGTACGGGGGCCGGACGCTGGTCGACCGGGTGGGCAAGTACGCGCTGCTGACGCACAAGGACCTCGATCGCGCCGACGCCTGGTTCGCCCGCCGCGGGGACCCCTTCGTCCTGTTCGGACGCTTCATCCCGCTGTTGCGCTCGTTCGTGTCCTTCGCGGCGGGGCTGGGCGAGATGGCCGTCGGCAAGTTCACCGTGTTCACCGTCATCGGCTGTGCGATCTGGTGCACTGCGCTCTCCGTGCTCGGGTACAACCTCGGCCGCACGTACAACAGCGTGGTCAACGGGTTCAGCTACGCCGGATACGTCCTCGCCGCCTTGGCCGTGCTCGCGGTCGCCGTCGTCTTCTGGCACCGCTATCGGAGCTACAAGTCCGAACAGGTCCGCGGCAGGCACCAGCGGCAGAGCTGATCGATCGGCCCTTCCGGAGGCGAAGCCCGACTCGTTGTGCGCCGCGCCGTGAGAGGCGCAGCGCGCGCCGCAACCTGATTGCCACCGGACGCGCACAATCGCTGGTCAGCGCGGCGCAACGCGTTCAGAAAGGGCCGAATTTCCTATAGCGGCGGGGCGCGGGCGTTGAAGTGCCGTAACGCCGGTGTTACCTTCCCAATCGGAGGCTTTGGGGGAGGGGGAAGTATGCGGATCTTTGGTCGTCGTACTCGTCACGTGATGGGACGTCGAAGCGTCCGGTGGGGCAGTCTTGCTGTCGCCGGTGCCGCCGCGCTGAGCACGTCGGTCATGGCGCTGCCGGCGCCCGCGCAGGCGGGGGGGCTGCTCGGGGGGCTGCTCGGCGGTGGCTCAACCGAGTACATCGTGTCGGCTCCGTCCGGCACCCTCGGGACCGTCATCAACGCGGTCGACGGGCTCGGCGTCAACATCGGGAGCACGCTTTCGTTCGTCAACGCGGTCACGGCAAAGTTGAACTCGCTGGAGGTCACGCTCCTCGGCGCCATCCCGGGCATCGTGGTCACGCCCGACCTCACCGTGAACGTGGAGGGCTCCATCGGGCCCTCGGGCCACGCCCCGTCTGACGCCTTCGCGCCGCAGAGCGGCGCCACCGCGCTGTGGGCCCAGGGTGACACCGGGGCCGGCGTCAACGTCGCCGTGCTCGATACGGGCATCGCGCCGCTCCCTGACTTCGCCGGCCGCATGGTCGACGGCGTCGACCTGTCCGGCGGGAGCAACCCGTGGCAGGACAGCTACGGCCACGGGACGTTCGTCGCCGGGCTGATCGCCGGCAACGGGGCCTCCTCGAACGGCGCCTACACGGGTGAAGCGCCCGGCGCCGGCTTGGTCTCGGTCAAGGTGGCGGGCGCGAGCGGCCAGACCGACCTGGCCACCGTCATCGCCGGCGTGGGTTGGACCATCGCCAACCAGGCCAAGGACAACATCCGCGTCCTGAACATGTCGCTGGGCTACCTGCCCGTCGAGTCCACCGTGCTCGACCCGCTCGACCAGGCCGTCGAGCTGGCGTGGCAATCGGGCATCACCGTCGTCGCCTCGGCCGGCAACTCGGGTCCGGACAACGGCACGGTCCTGTCCCCGGGGGACGACCCGCTCGTCATCACGGCGGGCGCCGTCGACGACGGGGCACAGGCCAACCCGGCGAGCGACACGATGACGACGTTCAGCAGCGTCGGCCCGACCAACCCGGACGGCTGGTTCAAGCCCGACCTCGTCACCTCGGGCCGCTCGGTGGTCAGCCTGCGCGACCCCGGATCGACGATCGACACGCAGAACCCGTCGGCCCGCGTCGGCAGCGCCAACTTCGTGGGATCGGGCACCTCGTTCAGCTCGGCCATCACGAGCGGCGCGGCGGCGCTCCTGATCGCGGCGGACCCGTCGTACACGCCGAACACCGTGAAGGGCACGCTGCTCGGCACGGCGGCGCCCGGGCCCGTCGGCAACCCGTTCGTCGACGGCCACGGCATCCTGAACGTCGCGGCAGCCGTCAGCTCGACGCCGATGACGCTGAACCAGCCCGTGCCGAACCTGCTCACGCTGCTCGGCGAGACCGTCGGTCTCGAGACATCGGGCGCCCTGTCGTCGTGGAACCCCGCCAACTGGACCGGCTCGGTGTGGAATGGCTCGGTCTGGAACGGATCCGTCTGGAACGGGTCGGTCTGGAACGGTTCGACGTGGAACGGCTCGGTCTGGAACGGCTCGGTCTGGAACGGATCCGTCTGGAACGGCTCGGTCTGGAACGGCTCGGTCTGGAACGGCTCGGCGTGGAACGGCTCGGTCTGGAACGGCTCGGTCTGGAACGGCTCGGTCTGGAACTGACCAGGCCGAGGGTGACAGCGCAGGCGGAGCGGAGTTAGCGGTGGGCCTTCCGAGGTCGTCACGGGTCGTGGTGGCGCTGTGGGCGGCCGCCGGCCTGGTCACGCTTGCGCTGTCACTGGTCCACCTCGGCACCACCGCCGGGCCGAGCGGCACGGAGATCGCGTGCGCCGCCGTGTTCGGGGCGCTGATGGCCGCGACGTGGATCTGGCCGATGACGCACTACGTCGACGGCGAATCGGACGCCGTCGACTTCGACGAGGGGTTCTTTGTCCTCCTGATCCTGCTGGTGCCCTCGGCGATGACCGTGGTGGTCTTCGCCTTCGTGAGCGTCGCGGCGCAGGCCATCAAGCGCCGCCCGCTCGTGAAGTCCGTCTTCAATTGCGGTCAGGTGGTCACCTCCGTCGGCGCCGCCTCCGTCGTCTTTTCGCTGCTGCACGGCACGCCGGAGGGCCATGTGGGCTACGCCAGCGTCGTCGTGGCGCTCGCCGGCGCGGCGTGCTACTTCGTCGTGAACACGACCGCCATGGTTTCGATCATGTCCTCGCTCGGCACCCCGTGGCGACGGACCGTGCTCGCCGGTCTCAAGGGCAAGTTGCTGATCATTGCGTGCGGCATCGGCTTCGCCGTGCCGGCGGCACTGTTGCTCGACCGCGACCCGGCGTACCTCCCGATGGCCGTGCTGCCGCTGCTCATCGTGCGCTACCTCGGCACCGGCCAGTTCCACGCCCTCCACGACCGCGCCCGGTTACACGGCCTCTTCGAGGCGACGCTCGACGTGAACCGGTCGATGGGCACGAAGGAGACCAGGGGCGCCGTCCTCGACGCCGCTGGCACGCTGCTCCGCTCACCCGAGGTGACGCTGACCGCAACGCGGCCCGAGGGTGGCGACGGGCTGTCGGCCCCGATGGCCTTCGAGGATCGCACGCTCTGGCTCGGCGTCACGGGCCGGAGCCGGACCGAGCCCTTCGACGACGGCGACCGCGCCCTCCTCGATGCGCTCGCCTCCGTCGGGGCCATCGCGCTCGCCAACGCGCACCTCTACGGGGAGGTGCAGCGCCAGCGCGAGCACCTGTCCGCCATCACCAGCAGCCTCGGTGAGGGCGTCTGCGCCATCAGCGAGGGCGGCGACGTCACGTTCATGAACCCGGCCGGCGCCAGCATGCTCGGCTGGTACACCCTCGGTCCGAACACGACCGGCCAAGGGCCGCTCTTGTCGGCTGGTGAGACGCCGCGTTTCCTGCTCGACCCGGCCATGCGGGCCATGGCCCTGCGGCGCAACGTCACCATCTACGACACGCGCTTCGAGCGGCCCGACGGCTCGCACTTCCCGGTGAGTGTCACGGCCTCGCCCGTCGTCGGTGGTTCGTCGCCGGGCGCCGTGATCGTGTTCCGCGACACGTCGGAGCGCAAGGCGTTCGAGGAGCAGCTGGCCCGCCATGCGTTCCAGGACGCGCTGACCGGGCTGGCCAACCGGCGCCTGCTGCTCGACCACCTCGACCACGCGTTGCTCCAGGCGGACCGGGCCGGCAGCCAGGTGGCGGTGCTCTTCTGCGACATCGACCGCTTCAAGGTGGTCAACGACAACCTGGGACACCAGGTCGGCGACGAGCTGCTCCGGGTCATCGGCGATCGCCTTCGTCGTGCCGTGCGACCGGGTGACACGCTGTCGCGTTTCGGGGGGGACGAGTTCGTCATCCTGCTCGAGGGCATGTACTCGCCCGACGATGCGATCGAGGTCGTCAACGGCGTGCTCGACGCGCTGCGCGACCCGGTGATCTTGAGTGGGGGCCACGAGCTCGTGGCCACGATGAGCATCGGGCTCGCCCTCAGCGAACACGGCAAGTCTCGCGACGACCTGTTGCACGACGCGGACGTGGCCATGTACCGGGCCAAGGACCGCGGCCGCGGCGGGCAGTACGCCGTCTTCGACGTGGACCGGATGGGTGGGCGCTCGGTCGGCCGACTCGATCTCGACACCGCGCTCCACCACGTCGTCGAGCGCGCCGAGATCGAGGTCGTCTACCAGCCGTTGATCTCGCTGGACGATCGGCGCATCGTGGGTGCCGAGGCGCTGGTCCGCTGGAACCACCCGGACCACGGCCTCCTGCTCCCGGCGCAATTCATCCAGCTCGCCGAGGACAACGGGACCATCCTGCCGATCGGCCGTGCCGTGCTCGAGCGGGCCTGCCTTCAGGCCGTGACGTGGCAGGAGACGCACGGCCAGCGGCTGGAGATCGGGGTGAACCTCTCGGCGCGCCAGTTCCAGCAGGACGGCCTGGCCGAGGAGATCGCGAGCGTCATCCGCGCCACCTCGATCGATCCGTCCCAGCTCTGCCTCGAGATCACGGAGAGCCTGGCCATGGACGACGTGGATCTGACGTCGACGATCCTGAGCCGGCTGCACACGCTCGGGGTGCGGCTCGCGATCGACGACTTCGGGACGGGCCACTCGTCGCTCGGCTACCTGGCCCGGTTCCCGATCGACGTCGTCAAGATCGACCAGAGCTTCGTGCACGACATCGACCGCGATCCGGTCAAGTCGGCCATCGTCTCGGCCGTCGTCGCGCTCTCGAAGGCCATCGGCTCCACGACCGTGGTGGAGGGGGTCGAGACGGTCGCGCAACTCGACGAGCTGACGCACCTGGGCTGTGAGGTGGCTCAGGGCTTCTACTTCGCCCGACCGATGTCCGCCGTTTCGTTCGACAAGCTGCTGGCGGCCAACGCCAACCCGGCGCCCGGCCTGCGCGTCCTCCACGGGGCGCTCGCCGGCTAACGCACCCTTCTCCCGGCCCCGCCTAGGATTACCCGGTGGCCGATCGAGACAGCTGGCAGCAAGAATTCGAGCACTCGCCGATGCGAGCCGCGCGCTTCGAGACCATGTCGGGCGTGCCGCTGGAGCCGGTCTACGGGCCGGCCGACGCCGAGCTCCCGGGTCAATACCCCTATACCCGCGGCCCCTACGCCTCCATGTACCGGTCGCGCCTGTGGACGATGCGCCAGTTCGCCGGGTTCGGGTCGGCCGCCGACACCAACGGGCGCTTCAAGGAGCTGTTGCGCGCCGGTGGTGACGGGCTCTCGACCGCCTTCGACATGCCCACGCTGCTTGGCCGCGACAGCGACGACCCGTGGGCCAAGGGCGAGGTGGGCCGGGCCGGCGTCGCGGTCGACACGCTCGACGACATGGCGACTCTGTTCTCGGGCATCGACCTGGGCGGCGTGTCGACGTCCATGACCATCAACTCGCCGGCCGCCCCCGTGCTGGCCATGTACGTCAAGGTGGCCGACCAGACCGGCGTGGCGCGCTCGGCGCTCAGCGGCACGCTCCAGAACGACATCTTGAAGGAGTACCAGGCGCAGAAGGAATACGTCTTCCCGCCGCGCCCGTCCGTCCGCCTCGTCACCGACGTCATCCGCTTCGCCGCCGCCGAGCTGCCGCGCTGGCACCCCGTCTCGGTGTCGGGCTACCACATCCGAGAGGCGGGGTCGACGGCGGCCCAGGAGCTGGCCTTCACCTTGGCCAACGGGTTCGCTTACGTCGAGGCCGCCCTGGCCGCGGGGTCGACGGTCGACGAGTTCGCGCCGCGCCTCAGCTTCTTCTTCAACGCGCACATCGATTTCTTCGAGGAGATCGCCAAGTACCGGGCCGCTCGGCGCATCTGGGCCCGCTGGATGCGCGAGCGCTACTCGGCCACGAAGGACCGCTCGCTCCAGCTGCGCTTCCACACCCAGACCGCCGGGGTCTCCCTTACGGCGCAGCAACCCGAGGTGAACCTCATCCGCGTCGCCATCGAGGCGCTGGCCGGCGTGCTCGGCGGCACGCAGAGCCTGCACACGGACTCCTTCGACGAAGCGCTGGCCTTGCCCACCGAGCATGCGGCCCGGCTCGCCCTGCGGACCCAGCAGGTGATCGCAGAGGAGTCGGGCGTCGTGCACGTGGCCGATCCGCTGGGCGGGTCGTGGTTCATCGAGGAGCTGACCGACGAGCTCGAGCGCCAGGCGGAGGACGTCTTCGCGCACCTGCTCGACGCCGGCTCGGGCTCAATGCTGGATGGAGTGATCGCCTGCGTCGACGACGGCTGGTTCGTTTCGGAGATCGCGGACGCCGCCTACGCGTTCCAGTCCAAGGTCGCCCGCGACGAGTGGAGGATGGTCGGCGTGAACGCCTACGTCTCCGACGACGGGGTCGCGCCGTCCACCCTGTCCATCGACCCGTCGGTCGAGACCGACCAGCTGGCCCGGCTGGCCGCCATCAAGCAGGCACGCGACGACGACGCCGTGCGCCGCTCGCTCACCACAATCGCGGCCGACGCGGCCGACCCGGCCGTGAACCTGATGCCGGCGCTGATCGAGGCCGCCGGTGCCATGGTGACGGTCGGCGAGGCGATGCACGCGCTCGAAACGGTGTTCGGCACCTACATGGAGCGCCAGGTCGCCTGAACGTGGCATCGAAGAGCGGCGAACATCCGCTGCGCGTGCTCATGGCCAAGGTGGGGCTCGACGGCCACGACCGGGGCCTGCGCGTCGTGGCGCGCATCCTGCGGGACGCGGGGTGCGAGGTGGTCTACGCCGGCTTGCGCCAGTCGCCCGAGACCATCGCCGCCATGACCGCGCAGGAGGACGTCGACGTGGTCGGCGTGTCCATGCACAACGGGGCCCACCTCACGCTCGCCCCGGCCGTGGTGGCCGCCTTGCGCGCCGCCGGCCTGGACACGCCGGTGGTGGTCGGAGGCATCGTCCCGCCCGGTGACGTCGCCACGCTGCTGGACGAGGGCGTGGCGGTCGTGCTCGGGCCCGGCGCCTCGAACGACGAGGTCGTGGCGAGCGTGCGCCGCGCCGCGAGGGTCGGCCCGATCAGCTGACGGCTGCGCCGTGGCGCGGCTCGAGGCGGCCGGCCAGGGCCCGCGCCAGCTTCGGCACGACCTCGTGCCAGTCGCCCACGATCCCGACGTCGCAGTGCTCGAAGACGGGTGCGGCGCGGTCGCCGTTGACGGCGAGGATCGTGCCGGCCGAGCGGACGCCCACCATGTGGTTGAACTTCCCGCTCAACCCGAGCGCGACGTAGAGGCGCGGCGCGATCGAGCGGCCGGTGATGCCAACCTGGCGGGCCCGCGGGGCCCACCCGTTGTCGGTCACCTTGCGCGTCGCGGCGAGCTCGGCACCGAGCAGCGCGGCCAGCGGGCTGAGCGCGGCGTACTCCTCGGGCGCCACCCCGGTCCCGACGCCGATGACGACCGCGGCCCGCGCCAGCGTCTCCACGTCGTCGTTGCGGCGGTCTCCGAGGATCCGCACGCGCCCGCGGGTGCCGACGGCGCGTGTGACGGAACGCACAGAGCGCGTCCCGCCGGTGGCCGCGCCGGCGGGCAGGACGCCCGGGCGGACCGTGACCAGCTGGGGCATCCCGCGGCAGGTGATGTCGGCCACGAGCGCACCGGCGAACGCGGGCTTGCCCGCCACGAGGACGCCGTCGCGCACCGCCAGGGTGACCGCGTCCCCGACCAACCCCGAGTCGGTGGCCGCCGCCACCCGGGCAGCCACCTCGCGCCCGAAGGCGGTGCTCGGCGCCAGGATGGACCAGGGCTGCTCGTCGCGCGCGTACGCCGTGATGGCGTCGGCGACGTCCTCGGGCACCGGCGAGCCCGTGAGCTCGACCACCAGGTCGGTCCCGGGCGGCGCCGTGCCGGCCCCCGCCGCCCCGGCCGGCCGCAGGAGGTGCACCGCCGCGCCCACCTCGGCGCCGAGGCGCGTCGCCGCCGCCACGAGCTCCCGCGCCACCTCGCCGCGTCCCGGCTCCTCGACCACGGCGATGGCGCGGCCACCGCTCGCCGCCGCGCGCACCACGTCGGCCCGGACGGTGCGCGGCGCGCCGGCCCCGTCGGTCAACGCACCGCGGGCATCGAGCAGGCGTACCGCCGCCGCCACCTGAGCGGTCACCGGCCCGTCCAGGACCACGCAGGTGCGGTCGTGCTCCATGGGGTGGACCGCGCCGACGACGGTCGGGCTGCCCGCCTCCCCCCACGGGCCCGCGCCGAGGTCGGCGGCGCCGAGGTGGCGCAGGCGCGACGCGGCCACCGCCGCCCGGCCCTCGGGGTCGAACTTGCACGGGTCGCACAGGCGCTCGGCCACCGAGAGCACGGCCGGCAGCGCGATCTCGACGTCCTGGGTGCCGTCGTCGTGCTCGAGCTCGAGGCGCAGGCGGTCACCCAGGTCCGCCAGCGCGCGCACGCCGCTGGCGAAGGGGAGGTCGAGGAGCTGTGCCAGCTCGGGGCCGACCTGTCCGGTCTCGCCGTCGAGCGAGTTGCGCCCGAGCAGCACGAGGTCGTAGGGGCCGGTCAGCTCCAGGGCGGCGGCCACCGTGCGCGCCGTGGCGAGTGTGTCCGAGCCCGCGAACGCCGGGTCGCACAGGTGGAGGCCCGAGTCGGCGCCCCAGGCGATTGCCTCGCGCAGCACGTCCTCGGCGCTCGGCGGCCCGAGGGTGAGCACGGTGCACGACCCTCCGGTCTCGGCCGCCAGCGTGACCCCCTCGGCGACGGCGCGGCGGCAGTAGGCGTTCATCTCGAGCTCGACCCCGTCGCGCACGAGGCGCCCGTCCTCCAGGCGCATCGATTCGGGTTGCGGGATCTGCTTGGCCAGCGACGCGATCCGCAGTGGCGCGCCGGCGGCGCGTGCGCCGCTCACCGGCCCACCGCCGCGAAGTCGGGGCTGCGCGGGTCCGAGGCGGCCACCAGGCAGCGGGCGGCCTCGGCGTCGCGCTCGACCGCGATGATCTGGGCGCACCCGACGGCGACGGGGTCGAACGCGCTGATGGCGCGGGCCCGGTGGCCCCGCGCCGCCAGGCCCGCGCGCCACGCCGCGGGGGCGTCCGCCTCGACGAGCACGCCGAGGTCGTCGCCCCACCACAGCCGGAAGGGCCCGGCGACGGGCGCGTCGAGCGCGAGCCGCGGCGCGCTGATGGCGGTGGCGGGATCCTGGCCGGCGCGCAGGATGCGCGCCAGCAGCTGGCTGAGGATCTGCGGTTGGGCGTCGCCGCCCATGGCCCCGACGAGATGCGTCAGTGCCCCCTCCGGTGTCGTCACCAGCATGGGGGACAGGGTGTGCGGCGGGCGCTGACCGGGGCGCACCTCGGCCGGGTGCCCGGCCACGAGCGAGAAGCCCACGCCGCGGTTGTGCAGGAACACCCCGGTCGCCGGTTCGACGAGATGCGACCCGAAGTCCAGCGCGTTGGACTGCGTCAGCGACACGCCGAGCCCGTCGGCGTCGCACGCACACAGGTGGGTCGTGTCCCCGTCGCCGAGCCGCGCCACCGCGGTGGCGCTCGCCACCGGTGCGGGCCCGACGTCCGGCGGGGCGGCCCGGTCCGCCGAGACCCGCGCCGCCGCCTGCGCCAGCCGCGCCGCGCCCAGCAGGGCGCCGCCGTCCGCGCCGTCGAAGAGCACGTCGGGCCGGTCGTGCCCGACGGCCCGCCAGGCCTCGACGAGCAGGTGGGCCCAGGCGGGATCGTCCGGGTCGGTGCCGAGCCCCAGCTGCTCGGCGACCGCGGCGCCGGCCAGGGTCAGGTACCCCTGCGAGGGCGGGGGCACGGTCCAGAGTTGTTGGCCCCAGGCGCGCAGGCCCAGCGGCGCGGCCCACTGCGCCAAGCTGGTCTCGAGGTCGCCGGCCGAGAAGTGGCCCGCGCCGAGCGCGCGCAGCCCGCGCCCGAACTCGCCGCCGTAGAAGCCGGCCCGACCGTCGTGCGCCACCGCGCGCAGCGTGCGCGCGATGCCGGGCAGCCGCACCGCTGCGCCGATCTCGAGCGGGCCGTCGGGGCACAACTCGCGCGCCCCGGGCAAGGTGTGCACGAGATGCGTGGCGAAGGCCAGCATGATCGAGGCGGGGAAGCCGTCCTCGGCCAGCTCGATGGCGGGCGCCAGGACGCGGGCGAGTGGCAGCCGGCCGTGGCGCTCGTGCAGGGCGAGCCAGCCGTCCACCGCACCGGGCACCGGCACGCTGCGGATGTCGCCGCGCAGCGGCATGGTCGCCCTGCCCTCGGCGCGCATGCGGGCGGCGTCGGAGCCCGCACCGGCGCGTCCGATCGAGAGCAGCGCTTCGGGCGTCCCACCCGGGGGCGACACCATGGCGAGGACGTCGCCGCCCAGGCCGCACAGATGCGGACCGACCACCGCCATGGCGGCGCCGGTCGCGACCGCGGCGTCGGCCGCCGAGCCGCCGTCGGCCAGCACGCCGATCCCCGCCACCGCGGCGAGCTGGTCCGCCGCCGCCACCATGCCGCGGTTGGCGCGGCGCGGCCCGAAGGGAGCGAGCGGCAGGCTCACACGACGACGACGGAGCGCAGCACCTCGCCGCGCTGCATGCGGGCGAAGGCGGCCTCGACGTCGCCGATGCCGATCGTCTCGCTGACAAAGCGGTCGAGGTCGAGGCGCCCGTCGAGATACAGGTCGACCAGCATCGGGAAGTCACGCGACGGCAGGCAGTCCCCGTACCAGCTGGGCTTCAGCGCGCCCCCGCGGCCGAAGAACTCGATCATCGGCAGGTCGATGCGCATGTCGGGCGTCGGCACGCCCACCTGCACCAGGGTCCCGGCCAGGTCACGCGCCATGAACGCCTGCTCCATCACCTTGGGATGGCCCACCGCCTCGATGCACACGTCGGCGCCGTTGCCACCGGTGAGCGCTCTGATCGCCTCGACCGGGTCCGTCGCCCCCGCGTCGACCGTCTGCGTGGCGCCGAACGAGGTCGCGAGCTCGAGCTTGCCCGGGTCGAGGTCGACGGCGATGATGACGGCCGCCCCGGCGAGCTTTGCCCCGGCGACGGCGGCACACCCCACTCCGCCGCAGCCGAAGACGGCCACGCTGTCGCCGAGCCCCACGTCGCCGGTGAACATCGCGGCCCCGAGGCCCGCCATCACGCCGCACCCCAGCAGGCCGACGGCCTCGGGCCGGGCTGCCGGGTTGACCTTGGTGCACTGGCCCGCCGCCACGAGCGTTTTGTCGGCGAAGGCGCCGATGCCCAGGGCGGGGGAGAGCGGCGTCCCGTCGGCCAGCGTCATCTTCTGCGTGGCGTTGTGGGTGGCGAAGCAATACCAGGGCCGGCCCCGCCGGCAGGCGCGGCACTCACCGCAGACGGCGCGCCAGTTGAGGACGACGAAGTCGCCCGGTCTCAGGTCGCGCACGTCCGGTCCGACGGCCTCGACCACCCCGGCCGCCTCATGGCCCAGCAGGAAGGGGAAGTCGTCGTTGATCCCGCCCTCGCGGTAGTGGAGGTCCGTGTGGCAGACCCCGCACGCCTTGACGGCGACGACGGCTTCGCCCGGCCCGGGGTCGGGCACGACGATCGTCTCCACGGTGACGGGAGCGCCCTTGGACGTGGCCACCACGCCGCGCACCTGTTGTCCCATGTTCGTGACTCCTCCCCGTCGGCGAGCCCTCATGATGCCTGATCGGCCTGCCCGCGGACGACGTGCCGCTGCAGCCTCCCGCGGGGTCTCTGGTGGGCGCCATTCAGGCGGGTGGACCCGCCGCCGGCGCGCCACCGCTCGTGCGCGCGGCCCGGCCGAGGAGATAGGGGATCGTGAGGTGATGGATCGGCCGGGCCAACGCCCACAGGGGCCGGGCCGCCGCGCTCGAGTAGTGGACCAGCGTCACCCAGGTCACCGTGGACCCCTCGACCGTCACGGTGTTGCTGGCGCGCAGGAAGCGCGACTCTCCGATCAGCGCCGTGCTCCCCGGGACCACGTACCTGTCCGCGATCGCCCACCCGAGCACGTGGTCGTCCGACGGAGAACGCGCCAGCCGGAGCCCGAGCACCCGGGTCCATCCGAAGACCATGCACCAGCGCAGCGCAGCCGGCGCGCCCTCGAACACCGCCCGCGCCCACTGCACCGGCGTCCGGGTACCGGCGGCCTCGGTCGTCAACACAAACGCCGTGGCGTAGTTGGCGGTGCTCCGCGCAAAGCTCGCATCGACCTGGGGAGGAACCTCGACCCGCCGCACCCGCCTCGGCTGCACGGACGAGATCCTAGGGGTCGGTGGCGTCGTTGCCCTCGAGCTCCCGGAGCAACGTGATGACGGGCGCGAAGGCATCGATGTCGCGCACCGTGAAATAGCTGATGGCCCAGCGGGCGCGGCAGGCCTGCAGGTGCTGGGCGATCTCTTCGTGGGTGCCCACGCAGAGGAACGGCGTGGAGAGGACATCGGACTCACGCAGCCCGAGCCGTTGCGCGAGTTCTTGCGCCGCGCCCTGCCTGTCGTCCGTCACGACCACGGCCTGCACGAGGGCGTGCAGCTCAATCTGGGACCAGCGCGCTCCCGCCGCGTCGCGCACAATGCCCATCGTGGCGTCGAGCCGCTCCGCCTCCCACCGCACCTCGTGACGTTGCCCGTCCTCGAGTGTCCGGCCGAGCATCGTCGGAGCGACGATGTCGGCCTTCCGGGCGGCGTGCGCCAGCGCCGCCCGGCCGTTGACCCCCACGAGCAATGGCACCCGCGCCTGGCGTGGCTGCAGCGTTCGTGCGCCTGAGAGGTTGTAGTGCGCGCCCCGGTACGTGACCTCGTTGCCGTCGAGCAGGCCCCGCATGATCTCGATCGCCTCGGCCAGGCGGGCCTTGCGCGTGGCGGGGGGATCGAAGGTCTGGCCCATGGCGGCGTACTCGGTGAAGGAGTGGCCGGCGCCCAAGCCGAGTTCGAGGCGACCACCGCTCAGCCGATCGAGCGTCGCCGCTTCCTGGGCCACGACGACGGGATGGTGCAGGTCGTTGTTCAGCACGAGCGTCCCGAGCCGGATGGCGGTCGTGGCCGCGGAGGCGGCCGCCAGGGCGACGAACGGGCTCAGCTGGGTGCCCACGTGGTCGCTGACCTGGAAGGTGTCGAAGCCGGCCGCTTCCGCCGCGGACGCCGTCTGTGCGATCTCCCCGATGTCCACCGTCGTGGACTGGAACCCGAAACGAAAGGGTCGCACCACATCGACGCTAGTGACACCGCTCGCCCGTGCGTTGTGGGAGACCGTGACGTGTGGATTGCCGAGGCTGCTTCGAGCCCCTATGGGGTGACCAGGCTGAATGTCCCTCCGAACGCGTGGACCCCGTTGCCGTTCCCCGCCGACCCATTGGTCGCGAGCTGGCCGCCCGAGACCAGCGGCTGCTCGCCGCTGAAGAGGTAGAGCGGACGACCGTGGTAGGTGACCTGGTCCGTCCCGTCGTGGCGGTGGATGGCCCCGACCCCGCTGGCGTTGACGCCCGCTCCAATGGTCGGCGCGCCCACGGTGGAGAGCGGGATGAACTCTCTGGCGCAGGCGTTGGAGCAGGCGCTGAAGTTCGGGCCGTCACCGCTGAATGAGTAGACGGAGACGGTGGCGCCGCCCGGTACCGCGTTCGGCAACATGACCGCGCCCAGCTCGGTGGAGTTGTATGTCGTGCCCGTCTGCGGTGCCTCCGTCTGGAGAGTCGCCGGCCCGCTGGCCGGAGTGCCCCATGGCGTGACCAGGTACCACGCCGTGCTCCACGGCGGCAGTGGCAAGGCCGACTCGAAGAAGTTGGCTCCGACGAACGAATCCGGGCCCGGGTCAAACAGGTAGAGCGGGTGACCGGCATAGGTCACCTGGAAGGTGCCGAGGTCGGGCACATAGACCGCGTTGAGTAACGCCTGGTCGACCCCTCGACCGGCGATGGGGAGCCCGTTGGTCGTGAAGGCCGGCCAGTCCGCCGTGGGGTCCAATTCGGTGCCGGCGCACGACAGTGTCCCAAAGGCCGTGCCGCTGACCACCGTGGTGGTGCAGCCCGGTTGGTACTCGTGCGAGAACGAGGCGCCGTTCGTCGTCGGGTCGATCGTCGCCATGTACAGCGACGTCCCCGCTGGGTACGCGTAGCTGGCGGGTGTCGTCGACGTGCCCGGGATGTACCCGGCCCCGGCGCCGCCAACGACGAGCACCGGTCCGTACGGTCCGTTCTCGATGTTCACGACCGCCGCTCCCGGTGCCGGGTGCCCGAAGTGTCTTCCCGGGTGCTCGAAAAATCCCCACCCGGATGCGGACGCCGCGGTGATCGGCAGCACCGCCAGCGCCAGGACGACGGCGCCGGCACCGATGAACAGTCTCCGTTTCAACATCATTCTTCCTCTCGCCAAGGGCCCTGTTGCAGCCGCCGGGGGCGGCCTGGGACGAGCCGAGCCGACAGAGAGTTTCGGTGTCATCCACCGGTCGGCATCGCCCTCTCTGATTCTGGGCAACAGGCGTGAGGCTCAAAAGGGTGGCACTACCCCCACCGTCGTTCGCGCCAGCACGAGCACGCGGGCGAGCGCACGCCGCAACGGCGGCGCAGGGTCAGGCGCGCCCGGCCGAGTCCTCGGCGACCACCCAATTCCGGAGCTCGGCGAAGACGTCATCCATCGACGCCCGGCGCGCGGGGCGCTCCAGCAGTTGCATCCCGATCAGCACGCTGAGCGAGATCTTGGCCATCCGCCTCGCGCGCGCCGGCTCGAGGCCCGCGTCGACCCCGGCCTCGGTGAGGTGGGACAGACGGGCCTGGTCGACGCGTTGCTGCGCGGCCGCCACCACCGCGCTGTTCCAGCTCCAGGCGCGAATGGCCGCTTCTGCGCCGTGGGGGAGGCCCACCGCGATCCCCTGGAGGAGGTCGAAGCGTTCCTCGGGGTCCGTCACCGACGCCGAGAGCGCGATGAGGCGCGTCGCGTGCTCCGCCTCCCAGTGGCCGAGGAGGAGGGCGACATACTCGGCCATGTCGCCGAAGTGGTGGTAGAACGACCCCTTCGTCACCCCGAGCCGTTCGCACAGGGCGGCGATCGTCAGTCCGCCGTGCCCGCCTTCCGCCAGGAGGTCGAGGCCCGCCTCGTAGTAGGCGTCTCGGCTCAACCCCTCCGCTGGCACTACGAGCGCAGGCGGTAGCGGATCGGCAGCGTCTTGAGGCCGCCTACGAAGACGGTCGCCGACGACGTGGGCGTACCGGCCAGTTCGATCGACTCCAGGCGCGGCAGCAGCTCGGCGAAGAGCGCCCTGGTCTCCAGCCGGGCCAGCTGGGCGCCGAGACAGAAGTGGGGCCCGAACCCGAAGGCGACGTGCTTGTTGGGCTGGCGGCCCACGTCGAAGCGGAAGGGATCGTCGAAGACGGCCTCGTCGCGGTTGGCCGAGAGGTACGCGAGGTAGAGCGACTGCCCTGCTTCGATCTCGGTCCCCCCGACGACCGCGTCCTCGGCGGCCGTGCGCATGAACTCCTTGACCGGGGTGACCCAGCGGATCATCTCCTCGACGGCGCTGGGCAAGAGCTCGGGGTCCGCCTGCAGACGCGCCAGCTCGTCGGGGTGGCGCAGCAATGCGTGCAGCCCACCCGCGATGGTGGAGCTCGTGGTGTCGTGGCCCGCCGTCGCGATGATCACGTAGTACGACGCCAGGTCCATGTCGGGTATGTACTCCCCGTCGATGCGCGCGTTGGCGAGCACCGAGGCCAGGTCCTCGGTCGGCGTGGCCCGGCGCGACGCGGTCAGCTCGGTGAAGTAGTTGAAGAAGTCGAGCAACACTGTGAACTGCTCTTCGAGATCGGTGGAGCGCCGGAGGTCCTCGTCGTCGCCGCCGAAGAGTTGCTGGGTGAGCATGAGCATCCGGTCGAAGTCGCTCTCGGGAAGCCCGAGGAGGGACAGGATCACGTAGAGCGGATAGTGGACGGCGATGTCACGAGCGAAGTCGCACTCGGTCCCGAGTTCGGCCATGCGGTCCACGAAACGGACCGCCAGCTCTTGCATCCGCTCCTCCATGCGCTTGAGCTGTTTGGGCTGGAACCAGGCGGCCGCAACGGCGCGGTAGGCCTTGTGGTCCGGCTCGTCCATGTGGATGAGCGTGCGCAGCACCTGCCCCTTCTCCTCGGCCAACGCCTCGGCGGCCTGGGTCGCCAGGAGTGGCCGCGGCGCGCTGAGGAAGCGCGCGTTGTCGCGCTCGACGTCCATCACGTCCGCGTGGCGGGTGATCGCCCAGAACGGCCGGTAGCCCGAGCCGGCTTCGTCCACCCAATGCACGGGCGACTCCCGGCGCAGCAAGGTGGTGGCCTCGTGGAAGCGCTGCTCCTGCGCGTACGCCGTCGGGTCGACGAAGACCCGGCCCGCCTCGCTCACGGTCAATCCAGCGGTGCTCGTCATGGTGCCCCCGATCTACGAGTTCCCCGGTTCCATACCTTAAGGTATGGAACCAGCCGCGTCGAGGGTCAGCGGCCCGTGGGGCGGCTCGGTGCCCTCCGCCGGCCGCGCAGCGTGCTGGCCAGCAGGAACCCGGCTGCGAGCAGCGGCAGCAACGTCGCCCCCAGCCACTCGCTGCCGTCGAGCAGGAAGGCGACGGCGACGATGACGCCGGTCGCCAGCGCCAGCTCGGGCGTGTCGCCGATCACGAAGTCCCAGAGGAACCGTCCGAACCAGCAGACCGCCCGGGCCACGGCGTCGGTCATGCTGCCGCCGCCTCCTCGGCTACCGCGTCCGGCGCGGTGGGGAGCAGCGCGCGCAGCAACGTGGTGTACGCGAAGAAGACCACGAGGAAGAAGCCGACCAGCACGGGGATGGCCAGGTCGGAACCGGGCCAGCGCACGCCGGCGCCCTCGCCGACCCAGAAGACGCCGAAGCTGCTCAGCATGATCCCCACCACCGTCTTGATCGTGTTCTCCGGGACCTCGCTGAGCTGGCGCGAGACGATGACGCCGACAATGGTGACCAGCACGACGGCGGCCCCCGCGGCGAGCGCGGCCAGGCCGAGGCGGTGCTGGGCGGCCCCGAGGCTGATCACGATCAGGACGACCTCGGTGCCCTCGAGGAACACCCCCTTGAAGGCGACGACGAATCCGACGGGGTCGCGGCCCTTGGCCCGACGAGCGGGCGCCGCGCTCGGGTCCGCGCGCAACTCGGCCACGGTCTCGTCGTAGATCTTGTCCTCGTCGTGCGGGGCCTTGTGGCCGCTCGAGCGCAGGATCGCCTTGCGGAGCCAGCCGAGCCCCAGCACGAGGAGCAGCGCCCCCACGATCACGCGGAGCGCGTCGATCGGCACGTAGCGGATGAGCGGCACGCCCACGGCGAGGACGAGCACGGCCAGCACCACGACGGCGGCGGCCGCCCCTTCGAGGGCGGAGCGCCAGCCCCGGCTGACGCCTGCTGCGACCACCAGGGTCAGCGCCTCCACCATCTCGACGAGGCTGGCCCCGAAGACGGCCAGGACGAGGACGAGGGTGGAGGAGGTGTGCATGGGGTGAGGTACCAAAAATAGTGGACCCACAGCCGCCGCTGCGTCCATTGGGCCGGCGGGAGCGTGCGGGGCACTGACCGAGCCCTGGCGAGCGCACCCCGATCCTTCAGGGCCGCCGCGTCACAACGCAGCCGTAGTCTCATTTCGTGAGCATCCGCCCGCGCCTCGAACCCGACCAGGTGTCGGCGGCGATCATGGCCCGGCACTGCTCAGACGCCCGCTACGTCTGGAACCTCGGACTCGAACAACGCAATCTCTGGCAGCGCCATCGGGTGGCGCGGATCACGGCGGCCACCCAGATGCGAGAGCTCGCCGAGGCCCGCAAGGACACCTGGCTCGGCGAGGGCTCCTCGTCGGTCCAACAGGCGGCGCTGCGAGACCTCGACCGAGCCTTTTCGAACTGGTGGACCAACCCCGCCCACTTCGGACGGCCAACCTGGCGCAAGGCCGGGCCCACGAGGGCTTCTACGCCCGCGACCTCAGGGTCCGGCGCCTCAATCGCCGCTGGGGCGAGGTGCAAGTCCCCAAGGCGGGTTGGGTCCGCTTCCGGATCTCGCGGGGCTTCTGCGACATCGAGCGGGCGTCGTCTGCCCGCGTCACCCTCGACCGGGCCGGGCGCTGGCACGTCAGCTTCACCACCGCGCCGAGGTCGCTGCAGCGCAGCGCCTCCGGCTCCATGGCCGGACTGGACATGGGTATCGCGGCCAGCGTCACCACCTCAGACGCCGAGCACCTTCGCATGCCCGTACTGTTCTCACCGCGCGAGGAACAGCGCAAGCGCCGCCTCCAACGCAAGCTGGCGCGCCAGCAGAGGGGCTCGGCTCGGCGGTGCCGAACGAAGACCTCTCTCGCCAAGCTCTCGGCGAGAGAGGCCGACCGGCGCAAGGACTGGATCGAGAAGGTGACGACGCAGCTCGTCCTCGACCACGACGTCATCGTGCTTGAGGACCTCAAGGTCAAGAACATGGTGCGCTCGGCCAAGGGTAACGCCGAGTGCCCCGGCACCCGGGTGCGCCAGAAGGCCGGTCTCAACCGCTCCATCACAAACCAAGCCTGGGCTACCTTCGCCGGCGCCTCTCCGACAAGGCGACCCACGCCACCACGGCCGTCGAGATTGTCTTCGTCAACCCCGCTTTCACCTCCCAGCGTTGTGCGGAGTGCGGGCACGTGTCGGCCGAGAACCGCAAGAGCCAAGCGGTCTTCTGCTGCCGTGCCTGTGGCGACACCGCCAACGCGGACGTGAACGCGGCCCGCAACATCCTCGCCGCCGGGCTGGCGGTCACAGGACGTGGAGGGACACCGCACGCAACGGCCATCGGGCCCGAGCACAGCGGCTCGATGAAGCGTCAACCACTAGTGTTTGTGACGGCGTGAGCCGCCAGATCTACGCTGGAATCCGGTCTTTCGGGGCCGGGAGGATGTCAACAGGGTCTCTGGTGAAGAAGGGGAAGACGGTTGCGATGCCTGATGGCATGACCGAGGCGGCGGGCCCGGCGGCGAAATCGATGCGGGGGAGCAACTACGTCGTCGTCTCGGCCGACACCCACGCGTCCCCTGACAGCCTCGACCAGTTCCTGTCCTACGTCGATCCGGCGCAGCGCGACGCCGTGGCCGCCTTCGGCGACATGTCAGCCACCGCCATCTCCATGTTCGGCGGGGTCGACCCGGGCGAGATCGACGAGGCGGACCCTGTGCGTGCCACCGCGACCCGGCGCCTGGCCGGCATGGGCGTCGACACCGACGCCGCCCGGGGCTGGTTGGCGCATTACGGGACCGACTGGGTGGTGGCCGGTGACGGCGACGGCCGCCGCCTCCAGGTGCTCGAGGAGCAGGGGATCCACGCCGAGGTGACGCTGCCCGGACCCATCCTGGCGGGCGGACTCTCTCCGGCCATGTATGTCGGGGCGGTGACCGACAAAGGGCTCGAGCCCGTCTGGCCGGCACTCCACGCGTACGTGCGTTGGCTGGCCGACTTCTGCGCGGCAGCTCCGGGACGTCGCGCCGGGTGCATGCCGATCGACTTCCACGACATGGACCGCGCCGTCGAAGAAGTGGCCTGGGCGCGCCAGCACGGGATCACCGGTGGCGTGATGCTGCCGGCGATGTCGGTGACGTCGCGGCTCCCCGGCTACGCCGACGAGTACTACGACCCGTTCTGGAGCGCGTGTGAGGAGCACCAGATGGTGGTCACGCTCCATACCGGCGCATCCGGGTCGGCCACCGACACCAAGTTCCTCTACGACAAGACACACGGCGGCATGCTCGGTCTCTTCGAGGTGTTCGTCTTCACCCGCCGCCCCCTCTGGTTCATGATCTTCGGCGGCGTTTTCGACCGCCACCCGAACCTCAAGGTCGTCGTCACGGAGAACGGCGTGCAGTGGCTGCCGTCGCTCATCCGCGACATGGAGTCCTTCTTCGACACGCACGGCGGCGCACCGGTGAGGTCGTACCTCAAGATGCGGCCCCGGGACTACTTCGAAAAGCACGTCTGGCTTGGCGGTTCGCTCATGAAGCGCTATGAGGCCGAGATGCGCCACGAGATCGGGCTCGACAAGCTGATGTGGGGCGCGGACTACCCGCACCTCGAGGGTGCGGCCCCGATCCACCGCGAGGTTCTCCGGTACATCTTCGGCGGGCTGCCCGAGGACGAGGTGCGCGTGATGCTCGGCGGCAACGCCGTCGACCTCTGGGGTTTCGACGCTGACCTGTTACAGGCGGTGGCCGACCGCATCGGGCCCACCGTCGCCGACCTCGCCACGCCGCTCGAGCTGGTCGACATGGAGGACACCTTCAGCTGGAGCCTGGCCCGGCCGGTGCCGTTGGCGGTCCGCGCGCACGTTTCGTAGGCGAATTCGCCGCCTCGAGCTTCGGCGCGCCGCTGAGACGGCATTGCGCCTCGGATAAATTGCAATTGCCCTCTCCCAATTTCAATCGGTTTCAGTTAAAACACAGACATGCGATCACGTGGGTTCTTCCTCGTGCTCGCCCTGGTGGCGGGCACACTTGTCATGGCAACCCCTGCGGCGGCTTCGGCCAGACCCTCGGCTACTCCGCACACGACGAGCAACGGGTATTGGCTCGTCGGCTCGGACGGCGGGATCTTCAACTACGGCAGTGCCGGGTTCTACGGGTCGACCGGCAGCATGGTGCTGCAGCGACCCGTCGTCGGGATGGTCACGACGCCCGGCGGCACGGGGTACTGGCTGACCGCCTCCGACGGTGGCGTCTTCAGTTTCGGCCAGACGAAGTTCTACGGGTCGCTTCCGGGACTGGGCTTCAAGCCGTTCGGCTCGGGACTGCCCAACGCGCTCGTCCTCCCGGTGGTCGGGATGGTGCCGAGCTACGACGACAACGGCTACTTCATGGTGGCGGCCGACGGAGGGATCTTCGCCTTCGGCGACGCCAAGTTCGAAGGAAGCTGTTACGACATCGGCGGCTGCACGCAGAACGGCCTTGCGGTGGCGGTCATGCCAGACGCAACCGGCAACGGCTACTGGGTGGTGAGCTCGTTGGGTTCGGTGTATGGCTTCGGCGACGCGCCGTATCTGGGCGGGCCTCCCCCGAGTTTTGGGTCTGTCGTGTCCGCCGTGGCGACGCCCGACGGGAAGGGCTACGTGATCCTGGCCTCCAACGGCGCCCTCTACGGCCTCGGCGACGCCCCCTTCACCGGGGAAATGCCGGCGGGTCCGCTGTCGGCTGCGAACGGGGGAGCGGCCGCAGTGATGCTCGACGCCCAGAACAACGGCGGCTGGGTGGCCTACGCCGACGGCAAGGTCATCCCGTTCGGGAGCGCCCCCTACTCCGGAGACGCCAGCAACTTGCCGCTCAACGGGAAGATCGTCGCCGGATCGGGTTTCTGAGCCCTTCCGGCGAGATCCCGTGACTCATCGGAGCTTCGTGTTGTCCGGACCGCCCGGGGAATCGCCGGCGAGCCGGTAGATCGCCATCGGCTCGTCCGTCGGCTCCGAGTCCATCGCCGTGACCGCGGCGAGCGCAAAACCGTTCTTTTCGAGCACGCGTCGGGACGCGGCGTTGTGCGCCTCGGGGTCGGCCACGATCCCGAGGCTCGGGTGCGCGGCCCGCACGACGCGGATGAGCGCGGCAACCAGCTCGGTCCCGACGCCGCGCCCCACGGCCGCCAGCTCGCCGATGGCGTAGTCGATCCCGACGTCGCCGTCCGCGGCGCCGACGTCGGCCGCCCACTCCGGGTCGTCCTCGCAGCGATACCACTGGCACCAACCGACCGGCTCGTCGTTCTCGAGCACCAGGAGCACCTGGGTCCGCTGCTGCCCCAGCACGCTGTCGCGCACGTCGGCCAGCTCTCGTTCGAGCGAGGACCCGGCCAGGAACCAGCGCGCCACGTGCGGCTCGCTGAGCCAGCGCTCGACGAGCGCGAGCTCTTCCACGGCGAGGGGCCTCAGCGAGACCACGCGCCTACCCCGCCACGAGGAGCCGGTACCCCATGTCGATCGAGTCGAACGAGAGGAGGCCGGCGTGCCGCGAGTGCCACGCCCCGCTGGCCAGGTCGGCTTCCAGCCGGGCGATGCCCAAGGCCGTGGTCTCGGGGTGCGCCAGCGCGGTGCCCGAGTTGTTCGCCCGGACCTGGTGGTCGAGATACTGCTCGGGCCGGCACCAGTAGGCGCCGAGGACGCCGTCCTGCAGGTCGCGGTAGACAGGCATGTCGATCGACGTCGTTGCGCCAATCGCCTCGGCGACCACATCGGCGGGTGGAGCACACCGCAACGTGTGCTCGAGGACCTCGGGCAGGTACTCCTGGAGGAGCCAGAACTGGGCGTGGACTTCGAAGTCGACGGCGAAGACCAGCCGACGGGGTGCCACCCGGCACAGCTCGGCCAGGCCGCGCTCCCAGTCGGACCAGTGGTGGACGGTGAGAATGGCCATCGCAACGTCTGCCCACCCGGCCGCCACGGGAAGGTCGGCGGCGACGCCTCGGACCGCCGGCGCCGCACCTCCGGCGCGCTGGCCCAGCATCACCACTGACGGCTCGATCGCCACGACGTCGCGACCGACCGGCTCGTAGGACCCCGTGCCGGCGCCGACGTTGACGATCCGCCGGGCGTCGCCGATCTGCGCCGCGACAAGCGCCTCCCAGCGCGGGTCGGCGCGCCTGTTCGCCGTGTACTGCCGCCCGATCCTGTCGTAGACGGGGGATGCCGGCGACGTCGTCACGACCGGCCCGTGCCCACGCCGAACGAGAGGCTCAGGCCGCCGACTTCTCCAAGATGTGCACGCCGCAGGCGGAACCCAGGCCGATGACGTGGGCCAGGCCCACCTTGGCGCCCTCGATCTGGCGGTCGCCCGCCTCGCCGCGCAGGTGCGTCGTCACTTCCCAGATGTTCGCGATCCCCGTGGCCGCGATCGGGTGGCCCTTGGACTCGAGACCACCCGACACGTTCACCGGGGTCGACCCGTCGCGCCATGTGGCGCCCGAGTTGAAGAAGTCGGCTGCGCCGCCCTCCTCGCAGAGCATGAGGTTGTCGTAGTGCACCAGCTCGGCGGTGGCGAAGCAGTCGTGCAGCTCGACCAGGTTGAGGTCCTGTGGACCGACGCCGGCCTGCTCGTAGGCCTGGGTCGCCGCGTTCCGGGTCAGCATGTTGACGTTGGGCAGGATCTGGCAGGCCTCCTCGTACGGGTCCGTCGTGAGGATCGAGGCCGAGATCTTGACCGCCCGCTTCTGCTGCTCGAGCGAGAGCGTCTTGAGCTTGGCGCCCGACACCACGACGGCCGCCGCGGCTCCGTCACAGTTGGCCGAGCACATCGGCCGCGTGTTCGGGTAGGCGATCATGACGTCGTTCATGATCTCGTCGAGCGTCATCTTCTTGGTGTAGGCCGCCTTCGGGTTGAGCGTCGAGTGCGAGTGGTTCTTCTCGCTGATCTTGGCGAAGAGCTCGAAGCTCGTGCCGCCGTACTTGTGGCCGTACTCCATGCCGATCTGGGCGAAGACGCCGGGCATGGTCTCGGTGCCGATCCGCCCGTCGACCCCCGCCACCGCGCCGTAGCGACCGTGCGGGGTCCAGGTGTTGGAGTCGGCCGAGCGGCTCCCGCCCGCCAACAGGCCGGCGCCCGATAGCTTCTCGACGCCGAAGGCCAGGCCCATGTCCGTCTCGCCGGCCTTGACGGCCATGGCGGCCACGCGCAGGGCGGTCGCCCCGGTCGCGCACGCGTTCGAGACGTTGTAGACGGGTATGCCGGTCTGGCCCAGCTGCTTCTGCACCATCTGGCCGGTCGGCGCCATCGCCATCATGAGGTTGCCCGCCCCGATGATGCCGATGTCCTTCATCGTCACGCCGGCGTCGGTGAGCGCGCCCTGGACGGCCTCGGACGCCAGGTCCACGATGTCCTGGTCCGGGTGCTTGCCGAACTTCGTCATGTCGATGCCCAGGATCCAGAGTTCTTCCGAAGCGGATGCCATTGTGCTTAACCTCCTAGTGGTTCAAAGCCGAAGCCGACCGCTTCGGTGCCTTCGTCGTCCGTGCCGATCACCTCGGTGGCCAGGCGCACCTTCATGCCAGTGGTCACGTGCTCGGGGTCGGGGGTCACGTTGATGAGGTTCCCTCGCACGCTCGTGCCCTCACAGTCGACGACCCCGGCCACGAAGGGCACCGGGACCCCCGGTGCGGCGAAGGCCACGATGGTGAACGTCCGCAGCTCGCCGGTGGTCGGGACGTCCGCCACCTTGAACCCCGTGCCGCCGCACGAGGCGCAGGCGTTGCGGCGGTCGAAGAAACGGGCGCCGCAGGCGGTGCACTCGTTGGCCACCAGGTGCGGGTCGTCCCCCAGCACCAGGTAGTCCACCAGCGGAATCTGCTTGGCCATCGTTCCCCCAAGTCTCGGGTCGAAAAGAGTGTTCTCAAACTACCGTGGGTGTCGGTGATCCAGCCAAATCGCCTGGGTTCTTGCCGGCCCTCCGGGCCCACCGAGCCCGCCCGCCGGAACCGTCCCGGCAGCACCGGCCTGGCCGGCTCCATCGCCCGTTGCTTGCAGAGGGGTTGCAGCTTCGCGCATCATTCCTGCGTGGGCGGCGGGCCCTCCGCCGCGTGTCGTTCCGAGTGAGGGAGGGGCCGTGGGCGGATTCGGGTTCCACAGAGCGAGCCGGCAGCGAGGCTCGAGCGTCGTTCGCCTCGGCGTGGCGTCGCTCGTCACGACGGCTGGCGCCCTGGGCGCCCTCGTCCTTTCGGGAGCTCCGCCCGCCGGCGCGCTCGGCGTCGACTTCGCGTATCCCCAAGGCGGGGCGACCTCACCGTCGAGCTGCCCACTGACGACGACGGTCGCCGACCAGTGCACGCTGACGCAAGCACTGAGCGTCGCCGCCTTCGACGACACCGTGGAACTCGCCGTCTCCGGCGTCGAGGGAAGTTCGTCGACGCACTACGTCGGCAATTTCACCGTCGCGACGCCAGACCTGACGATCGCGCCCGCCCCGGGGGTATCGGACCCGATCATCGACGGCAACGGCGGCAGCTCGGCTGGGTGCCCGACGACGTCGTGCAGTGGCGCCGTCCTGAGCGTGGCCGGCGTCTTCGTGACCGTGACCGGCGTGACGATCGAGCACGGGAACAACGAGGGCGGAAGCGGAGGCGGCATCGACAACAACGGCCAGCTGATGCTGACCTCCACCACATTCTTGGACAACACCGCCTTTCATTCCGGAGGTGCCGTCGACAACGAACCCGGCGGCATTCTCGGGTTCGTGTCGTTCGACACGTTCACGGGGAACAGCGCCGGCGGCGGCGGAGCGATCGCGAACGTGGGTCAGACGACGAACACCACCATCAGCGTGTCCAATTCCACCTTCACCAACAACGCGGCACAAGTGGGTGGCGCAATCGAGAACGGTTTCGGTCTCGGCACGCTTTCGGTGAACTCGTCGAGCTTCGTCGGCAACAGCGCCGTCGACGGCGGCGGCGCGATCCTTAACGGCTACCTGGACAACGGGCCCAACTCGCTGACCGTCACCGACTCGACCTTTCTGCACGATTCCTCGACCGGGACCAACATCCAGTCGGCGGGCGGGGCCATTGACAACGGCGAGGTGGACCCGCTGGGCGCCACGGCCACGGTCACCGACTCGACCTTCACCTCAGACTCGGCCTTTGCCGGCGGTGCCATCGCGAGCGGCACCGGCGACCCCACCGGCTCGCTCACGGTGACCGGCTCGACCTTCGCCGGCGACTCGGGGACCGATGGCGGCGCGATCGACAGCTCCGACAATTTCGGCGACACCAGCGCGAACGTGTCGGCCTCCACCTTTTCGGGCGACCAGGCGTCGGGGAACGGGGGGGCGATCGACGATGCCGACAACTCGGGGTTGGGTGAATTCGTGCTCTCCCAGTCCACGCTGGCGGCCAACAGCGCCTCGGGTACGGGCGGCGCCATCGCCAGTTCGGCCAACGGCACCGTGTTCCTGATCGCAGACATCTTGGCGAAGAGTCCGGCTGGTGGGGAGTGCGGTGGCCCGCCGACGTCCTTCCAAGACTTCGGCCGGGACGTCGATGACGACGGCACGTGCGGGCTGCTGGAGGCGCGTTCGAGCATGAGCGACTCTCCGGCGATCGACGCGTATCTCGGTTCGCTCGACAACTACGGCGGCCCGACCGACACCATCCCGCTCGAGGCGTCGCCCACCCTTCCGGTCGGACCGGACCCCGCGCTCGACGCCATTCCCCAGAGCTACATCTTGACGAACCTCCAGCCCGCCTGCTCCACGCCCGACCAGCGTGGCGTGGCGCGCACCGCGCCGTGCGACATCGGCGCCTTCGAGGTGCATCCCACCAACGTGGCCACCGAGACCACCCTGGTCGGCTCCGCCAGCAGCACCATGGCGGGCTCCTCGGTCACCTACACCGCGACCGTCCTCCCGACGACCGACGACGAGCCCGGCTCGGCTGTGACCTTCACCCAGGACGGCTTGCCGGCCACGTGCACCGGGTCCACCTTCGACGGCCAGACGGCCACCTGCACCATCGCCTACTCGGCGCCGGGCGTGCACGCAGTCCGGGCCACCTACGGTGGCGACACCGTCTTCGCCGCCAGCGCACCCAGCGCGCCGTGGACGACGTCCGTGACGGCGCTGCCGTCGACGCCGACGTCAACCGCGCTCGACGCCAGCGCGACTGGCGTGGCGCCGGGCCAGTCGTTGACACTCACCGCAACCGTCAGTCCGGCGCAAAGCGGCTCCTCGCCCGGCACCGTCGCCTTCGACGACGACGGCCAGGCTCTCAGCTGCGGCGCCGGGAGCACGGCGTTCGACGGCACCACCGCCACGTGCGTCATCAGTTTCCCGTTCGCCTTCCAGCACCAGGTGACGGCCGTCTACAGCGGCGACGCCACCGCGACGGGGTCGACCTCGTCGACGCTGCTGATCACGGTCGCCTTCGCCAACCCCGGCTACCGGATCGCGGCGGCGGACGGCGGCGTCTTTGCCTTCGGCACCCCGTATGACGGCTCCATGGGTGGCCAGCACCTCAACGCGCCGGTCGTCGGCATGGCGGCCACGCCGAGCGGTGACGGCTATTGGCTCGTCGCGGCCGACGGTGGAATCTTCGCCTTCGGTTCGGGGGCCGGCTTCCATGGCTCCATGGGCGGCCAGCACCTCAACGCGCCGGTCGTCGGCATGGCGGCCGACACGGTCACCGGCGGCTATTGGCTCGTCGCCTCCGACGGCGGCATCTTCAGCTTCATCGCTCCCTTCGAGGGCTCGACCGGCGGCCTATCCCTCAACGCGCCGATTTCAGGTATGGCCGCCACAGCCGACGGTGGTGGCTACTGGCTCGTCGGGAGCGATGGTGGCGTCTTCAACTACGGCGACGCCACCTTCCACGGAGCGAACGGCGGGGAGGCTCTGGCCAGCCCGATCGTCGGCATCGCGCCGGACATCTACACCGGCGGCTACTGGCTCGTGGCGGCGAACGGCGCGACGGAATCCTACGGCGCGCCGGGCGACGGGATGTTCCCCGATCTGTCGTCGGCGAGTCCTGCCGTGGCGATTGCAGCCGGGTAGCGCAGGCCCCGGGGAGGCCAAGGTCGCCGCTTCGTTCAGACCGTGCGCAGCGCCTCGGTCGGGGACAGCCGGGCGGCCCGCAGCGCCGGCAGTAGCCCGGCCACGGCCCCGATCGCCAACGCGGCGGCGAACCCGCCGGCCCACGCCAGCGGCGGGACGTCGACCGTCCAGCCCTTGGTGGACGCGTAGACGACCGTGGCCGGCGCGCCCGCCCCGACGCCGACCACCCCGCCCAAGATGCTCAGCAGGATCGCCTCGGACAGGAACTGGGCGCGGATGTGGCCCTTGGTGGCGCCGAGCGAGCGCCGCAGCCCGATCTCGCTCCGGCGCTCGAGCACGGAGATCACCATGATGTTCGCCACTCCGACCGCGCCAACGAGGAGCGCCACTGCGCCCAGCCCCAAGAACAAGTCGTTGAAGGTGTTCTTGGCGTCGGCCTGGGCGACGAGGACGTTGGAGGGCTGGCTCACGTCGACGTTGCTGGGGTTCTCGGGGTTGGCCGTCGGACCCAGCACGTTGTCGACGGCACTGACATCGTTGGGGTTGGTGCGCACGTAAATGGTGCTCGGGTGGCCGCCATAGCCGAGGTACTTCTCGGCGGCCGGGAAGCCAACCAGCACCTCGCTGTCGATCTCGGGGGTCAGCACCGCCGGGTTGAGGATGCCCACCACGTAGAACCACTGGTTGCCGACCCAGACCCGCTCGCCCGGGAGGACGCGGTCGATGCCGAGATGCTGCGCCGCCGCCGCACCCAGCACGCACACCGGCTCGTGCGCCGAGGCGGCGTTCAGGTACGTGCCCGCATACAGGGTCGTCCCGACCGCCTTGGGCAGATTGAGGCTCGATGCGTCCACGCTGATCGCGTTCGTGTTGACCGTCGGGATGTAGGGATTGCGATAGGCGGACGCGCTGGTGGCCCCGGTGTATTGCGTCTCGGTGACCGGCCCGATGCGGGCGATCATCCGCGGTGCCGCCTTGGGCAGCTCCGCCGTCTGGCCGAACGTGGTCTGCCCGTTGGTCACTTCGAGCAGGTTCGTGCCGAGTTGGCCGATCTCCGCCAACAGCCCAGCCTGCGACGACGAAGAGAGACCGAGCACGGCCACGATCGCCGCCACGCCGATGGCGATGCCGAGCGACGAGAGCGCGGCGCGCAGCCGACGCGTGCGCAGGCCGACGCTGGCCACCCTCAACAGGTCGCTGAGCGACAGGCTCTTCGGCGCAAGGGTCAGCGAACCGTTGTTCACGGCCGGCTGCCGTTCCCGCCGACAGCGCCGCTCACGCCCACGCCCACGCCGTCGGCAACGCCGCTGCGGGCGGTGTCGCTCACGATGCGTCCGTCGAGCATCTCGACCTGACGGGGCAGGCGCGCCGCCAGGTCGCGGTCGTGCGTGATGACGACGATGGTGGCCCCCTCCGCGTTGAGCTCTTCGAGAAGGGCGAGGATGGCGCCGCCAGTGCCGCTGTCGAGATTCCCCGTCGGCTCGTCCGCCAGCACAATGGCCGGCCGCCCGACCAAGGCCCGAGCGATGGCGACGCGCTGGCGCTCGCCGCCCGACAGCTGGTTCGGCCGCGCCGCCGTGCGGTGCCCCAACCCCACCCGCCCGAGAGCTTCGCGGGCAGCGCGGTGCCGCTCGCGTGCGCTGGCTCCCGTATAGAGGAGGCCGTCGGCGACGTTCTCGAGCGCGGTGGCGTGCTCGGAGAGGAAGAACTGCTGGAACACGAAGCCGATGCGGTTGGCCCGCAACGCGGCGAGTTGGCGGTCCGAGAAACGCGAGACGTCCAATCCGGTGATCCGCACCGCGCCCGTACTGGGCCGGTCGAGCGTCCCCATCAGATGCAGGAGCGTCGTCTTGCCGGATCCGGACGGTCCGACGATGGCGATCAGTTCGCCCTCGCGCACGGCGAATGAAACCCCCGCCAGTGCGGTGACGGGCGGCTCGCCGGGGTAGAACTTCGTCACTTGCTCGAGTTCCAAGACGTTGGGGGCCGTCCCATCTGACGCGCCGGACCTGTTCCGGGGAGCCAGGATCGTCCCGCCTGCGCCGGAGCGCTTGGTCTCGTGCGTGCTCACGTGGACGGGATGACGATGCGCTGGCCGGCCACGACGCCCGGCCCTCTGACCTGCACGCTGCCGTTGGCGTCGTCGAAGAGCCCCGTGGTGACGGGCTCGAGCGTGTGGACGCCCTTGGGCCCGACGACCTCGAGGGCGTAGCCGCCCGCGGCGAGGGCGAGCAGCGCGTCCACCGGCACGATGAACGCGTCCTTCGCCGAGTTCGTGGTGATCGACACCTCGACCGAGGCCTGGTCCAGGTTGCCCGTCGCCGTGGGGTCGTCGGGCGTCACGAGCACCGTGATCGTCGGGCTGGAGCTGCCTTGCGCCGTGGTGGCCACCGTGCCGACCGAGGTGACGGTGCCCGACGTGGTCTGGCTGTTCGGCAGCGTGATCGTGACCTTGTCGCCCACGGCGAGCTCCCCCTCCTGGTCCGCGCCGAGGGCGATGGTCACGACGCGGCTTGTCGAGGTCGCGGTCAGGATCAGCCCGCCGGGCTGGGCCGACCCGCCCACGATGGTGTTCGTGCCGAGGCCGGTGATGCGAGCCGCGGTGGGTAAGAAGACGAACTGTCCGAGCGTCAGCGTGCCGTTCTGCGTCATCCCGAGCGCTGCTTGGAGTTCCTCGACCCCTTCTTTTGTGTACGCCGTGAAGTCGCTGGGCTCGGCGGCGATGTCGGCGCTCGTGAGGTAGCCCAGGGCGACGAGGTCGTAGTTGAGGTTCTCGAAATCGGCGCCGCTGGTGGCCGAATCCGTCGCGCCTTCCGACAGCGCGCGGTACGCGGGCGTGGTCCCGTAGAGGAGGACGACCGGACTGCTGTTCACGTCGTAGAGGACCTCGCCCTCGGACACGACCTGGCCGATCGCCGGCAGCGAGGTCAGGGTGCCCTGAGCCTGGTTCACCACGTCGTAGGTCGCCGAGTACCCGAGCGTTGCCGAGACCTGCGTCTGTTGCGTGAGGTTCCCCTGGGTCACCGTCGTGACCGAAGTGGGGTCGGCGTTGTCAGCCAGGCCGCCGGGCGCCCCGCCGTTGCCGGCGAACGGGTCGGCGACGACCACGGCCACGACGGCGGTCACGAGGAGCACCGCGACAATCACCACGAGCCTGCGACGCTTCTTCTGTCGGCTCTGGTCGCCATCTGGAGGAGCGAGCGCGGCGGCAGCCGTCGGCTGCTGTTGGACGGTCGTGCTCATCAGCTTGGTCCGATCACGATGCCGCTGCTCGAGGACCCCGAATTCCCCGAACCCGCACCCGCGCTGTTCTTGTCGCCCGGCGGCGGGACGGGTGCGTTGGGCATGCATGCCTTCTGTGCAGCCGCGAAGAGCGGGTCGTTCGGGTTCAGGTCACCTCCCGGGCCACCGTGGATCGACATCGAGATGTGCCCACCGGAGGTCGTCGGGTCGGGGAAGTCCTTTATGCCGTGGTTGCGCATGCACTGCGACACCTTGAGGGCGTTGCTCAGCGCCTGGGCCTGTTGGGCCTTCGTGGGCGGGGGTCCCAACTTGGACTGGCACGCCTTCGACGCGGCCTGAAAGGTGGGGTTGTTGGGGTTGAGCCCCGTCGTGGCGCCGTTGCTGCTGCCGCTCGAAATCTGGATCTGCCCGTTGGCACCGGGGTCCGGAAAGTTGCTCACCCCGTGCGAGCGCATGCACTCCGAGTACGCCAGCGCGTCCGCCGCCTGTTTTGCGCTGGCCGTCCCCGAGGGGGCGTTGTTGGAAGCTGCTGTCGTGGGGGTGCCCGAGCTGGCGCCGGCCACCCCTGGGCTCGACGGGTTGCTCGAGCACGCAGCGGCCGCGGCGGCCAGGCCGATCAGCGCCGCCGCCACGGGAAACACGCGGCGACGGTGCCGTCGGCGATCCACGCCGGCGGGGGGAACCGGGTGGGTGGGATGTGGGCTTGCAGTGTCCATGTCGTCGTCCTCTTCGCGTCGAGTGAGTCTCTGGCGTCGAGTTGTACGCAGGCACGGTTTCGGGAACGTTGCGCCATCGGTCGAAGTCGCGCACGAGGTTGCCGCCAGATCCACAGTGGGCGCACAGCGGGCAACAAACTGAGCCTGCGGTCGCTGCGTTACGAAATTGAAACCTTCTGCGGAACATCCTGATAGGAGTTCGGACGGGGAGCCTCGGCCGTGCGGGTGTTGGTGATCGAAGACGACGTCGAGCTGGCCGAGACGGTGGGACTCGGGCTCCGGCGCGCCGAGATGGCCGTCGATGTCGCCTTCCACGGCGCGACCGGACTCGAGCGCGCCGTCGAGACCGACTACGACGTCATCGTCTTGGACAGAGACCTGCCCGGCGTGCACGGCGACGAGATCTGCCGGCGTCTCGTTGACTCTGGTTGCCGCGCCCGAATGCTGATGTTGACGGCGGCGGGGACCATGGACGACCTGGTGGACGGCCTCGAGCTGGGGGCCGATGACTACCTGCCCAAGCCCTTCGACTTTCCCGTGCTCGTCGCGCGCATCAGCGCGCTGTACCGGCGTGCTCAGCCCGCGCTGCCCCCAGTGCTGCGCCACGGCGACGTCGAACTCGACCGGGGACAGAGGCGGGCTCGTCGGGCGGGCCGGCCGCTCGCGCTGTCGCCCAAGGAGTTCGGCGTGCTCGAGCTCCTCCTCGCATCGAGCGGAAGGGCGGTTTCAGCCGAGGAGTTGCTCGAGCGCGTGTGGGACGAAGCGGCCGATCCCTTCACGAACGCCGTCAAGGTGACGGTGAGCCGTCTGCGGTCCAAGCTCGGTCAGCCGACGGTCATCGAGACGATCCCGCGCGCCGGGTATCGGATCTGACGCGGCGTGGCTCTGCGCGATCGCATGCTGAGGATGGCCGGCGCGATGCGTCTCCCGCGCCGGTCGGTCCGCCTACGCCTCACCTTGCTCTACGGCATCGTCTTTCTCCTCAGTGGTGCCGCGCTGTTGACGACGACCTACTTCCTCGTCGACGCGGCGACGGGCAACGCCTTCATCGCGCACGGCAAGGACGGGGTCACTTTCGCCGGATACCAAATCGGGTCGGTGCCGCCCCAGTCGCCAAGTGGGAAACCCCAGACCATCGGCAATGGTGGCGGCATCACCATCACAGCACACGGCTCGCACAGCCAACACGGAAGCACTGCAGCGGCAGGTGGATTCGCCGCCACCACGACGAACAAGGATGCACCGCTCTCGGCGAAGCAGCTGGCGCAACAACAGAAGCAGATTGAGCAGCAACAGCGTGAGCTCGAGGCGCTTGCTCATGCCTACCAGAGCAAGGAGCTCCATCAGCTGCTCATTGAGTCGGGTGTCGCGCTCGGCATCATGGTTTTGGTCTCCATCGTCCTCGGTTACGCCGTGGCCGGCCGAGTGCTGAGGCCGCTCCGGACGATCACGGCGACCACCCGCGACATCTCGGCCTCCAACCTGCATGAGCGCCTCGACGTGAGCGGGCCCGACGACGAGCTGAAAGAGCTCGGCGACACGATCGACGGGCTCCTCGAACGCCTCGAGGCGTCGTTCCGGTCGCAGCGCCAGTTCGTGGCCAACGCGTCACACGAGCTCCGGACCCCGCTGACGCGCCAGCGCACGCTGGCCCAGGTCGCGTTGTCCGACCCCGAGGCGACGGAGGTCTCACTGCGAGCGGCGCACGAACGCATCCTGGTGTCGGGCGAGCAACAAGAGCAGCTCATCAACGCGCTCCTCACGCTCTCGCGGGTGCAGGGCGGCACGGTGCTGCATCACGAGGTGGACCTCGGCGCCGTCGTGGGTGAGCTCGTGGACGCGCGTGAGGCCGAGGCCGAGGTGCGCGGGCTCCGCGTGGTCCGCGACGCTGACCTGGCGTTCCTGCGGGGCGATCCGCGGCTCGTGGAGAGCCTGGTGGCGAACCTCCTCGACAACGCGTTGCGCCACAACGTGGAGGGCGGCACGGTCAGCGTGCAGACGGGGAGTCGTGGCGGTTCCGCCTGGCTCGTCGTGGCCAACGACGGACTCGTCATTCGGCCCGACGAGGTCGACCGGCTCTTCGAGCCCTTCGAACGCTTGGGCGCCGAGCGCACGGCCGCAGGGGAGGGATTCGGCCTTGGCTTGTGCATCGTGCGAGCCGTGGCGGCCGCGCACGGAGCGACGTTGCGCACGGTGGCCCGGCCGGAGGGCGGTCTCAGCATCGAAGTGAGCTTCCCCGCCGGCAGCGGCGATGCCGAGGACGAGGTACACCAGAGCGAGGTGGGTGCGGGGCCGGCCGCCGGGAGTGGTCCAGCGGTAAGAGGCGGCGGAAACCCCGGACGCAGATCGGAGAAGTCCGCCGACCTGGTGCACGCGGTGCATGCATCGCCGTCCGACCACTAGGTTCGGCCCTATGCGCTTTACACACCTCGGCCGCACAGGCCTCACCGTCAGCCGCCTCTGCCTCGGCACCATGAACTTCGGCCCCGAGACGGACGAGGCGACCTCGTTCGCCATCATGGACTCGGCGCTCGACGCCGGGATCAACTTCTTCGACTCGGCCAATGTGTACGGCCGTTCCAAGGGGCGTGGCGCGACCGAGGAGATCGTCGGCCGCTGGTTCGCCCAGGGTGGCGGTCGCAGGGAGAAGGTGGTGCTCGCCACCAAGCTCTACGGGAACATGGGGGAGTGGCCGAACGAGGGCCAGCTCTCGGCGCTCAACATCCGCCGGGCGTGCGATGCCAGCCTCAAGCGCCTGCAGACCGACTACATCGACCTCTACCAGATGCACCACATCGACCGGGCGACGCCCTGGGACGAGATCTGGGAAGCGATGGAGGTGCTGCGGAACCAGGGCAAGATCCTCTACTGCGGGTCGTCGAACTTCGCCGCCTGGCACATCGTGAAGGCGCAGGAGGCGGCGCGGCGGCGCAACTTCTTCGGCCTGGTCAGCGAGCAATCGCACTACAACCTGCTCACGCGCAAGATCGAGCTCGAGGTGCTGCCGGCGGCCGAGGACTACGGCATCGGCATCATCCCGTGGTCACCGCTGGCCGGTGGGTTGTTGGGTGGCGTCGTGCGCAAGGAGCGCGACGGGAGCCGCCGGCGCGCCGAGCACCTGCAGCAGAGGATCGACGCCAAGCGCGCGCAGTTCGAGGCGTACGAGGACCTCTGCGACGAGATCGGCGAGGAGCCGGGGACCGTCGGCCTGGCCTGGTTGCTGACGCGGCCGGCCGTGACGGGGCCGATCGTCGGGCCACGGACGCCCGAGCATCTCGACTCGGCCCTGCACGCCGTCGACGTGACGCTCGACGACAAGGTGCTGACCCGCTTGGACGAGATCTTCCCGGGCTACAAGGCGGCGCCGGAGGAATACGCCTGGTAGGAACCCTCGGGCCGGGGAGGCTCGACGAAGTACGCCGGTGACGCACTCCTGCTGCGCTTGAGCCTGGGTGTCCGGACCCGCTCGCTGAACGAGTCGCCTCTCACTTCGGGGTGTATACGCCGAATTGCTGCGCACTCATTCGCAGATGCAAAGGGACGTCGCTGCGCATTTGGCCACAAACGCGCAGCGATTCGGCGTATACACCCGCCAACTCTGCCCGAGGCTCTGCGCGAGTGAGACGGGATGGATCGACGGACTAGGGCTTGCCGACCCCCGCCAGCTCACGCTCGGGCTCGGGCCCGCGACCGTTCTCATCCGTCTTGTGGGCCGTCAGGTCGTCGGCGTCGACGGCCAGGTTCGGCAGCGCACGGTCCAGCCACTTGGGGAACCACCAGTTGGACTTGCCGAACATCATCATGAGCGACGGCACGATGGCCATGCGGATGAAGAGGGCGTCGACGAAGATGCCCGCGGCCAGGCCGATGCCGAACTCCTTGATCACGCGCTCGCCGCCCAGGATGAACGAGCCGAACACGAGGATCATGATCAAGGCAGCCGCGGTGATGGTCTTGCCCGTCGCGGCCAGGCCGTTGCGCACGGCCACGCGGTTGTTGCCGCCCGACTTGATGTACTCCTCGTGCATTCGTGACACCAGGAAGACCTGGTAGTCCATGGAAAGCCCGAAGAGGATGGCGAACAACATGACCGGGAGGAAGGCCTCGATGGGGCTGGTTCCCACCAGACCGATGAGGTTGCCGCCGTAGCCCCACTCGAAGACGGCCACGAGAATGCCGAAGGCGGCGCCGATGGACAGCAGGTTCATGACCGCCGCGGTGAGCGGGATGACGAAGCTTCTGAACACGGTCATCAAGAGCAGGAACGACAGCAGGACCACAAGGCCGATGAAGAGCGGCAGCTTGGACGACAGGACGTTGGCGAAGTCGATGAAGATCGCGGTCGTGCCTCCGACGAGGACCTTGACTCCAGAATGCCCGACGGCCTGGGGGAGCGTGTCGGACCGCAGATGGTTGACGAGGTCGGTGGTGGCCGCGTCCTGCGGGGCGGTCTTGGGGTAGACGTTGAGCAACACCACGTCCCCGCTGCCCGTCTTGCTCGGGATGTAGAGGGGCGGTGCCACCTTGGCCACGTCGGCCTGCTGCGAGACGTCCTGCACGACGGTGTTGATGACGCCGTGCTGGTCGGGCTGGACGACGCTGACCAGCATCAAGGGCCCGTTGAAGCCAGGCCCGAAGCCCTTGGCGAGCGTGTCGAACGCGACGCGGGTCGGCGTGCCGGCGGGGTCGGTTCCCTGGTCGGCCGAGCCGAGCCGGAGCGAGAAGAACGGTATGGCGATGACGACGATCACGATGAGGGCCACCCCGGCGGAGAGCCAGGGGTAGCGCTGCACGCGGTCGGCCCAGTTCGGCCAGAAGCCCTTGCTGTCGGCGCCGACGATGCGCGGGCCGTTCTCGGCCAGGTTCCGCTTCTGCTTGCGGCTCATCACCTTGGGGCCGATGAAGCCGAGCATCGCGGGCAGGAGCGTCAGCGCCGAGATCATGGTGAAGGCGACGCCGATGGCCGCCGCCACCGCCAGGCCGTAGAGGAAGCTCACGCCGAGGGCCAACATGCCCAGCAGTGCGATGCAGACGATGATCCCGGCGAAGAGCACCGCGCGGCCCGAGGTGTTCACCGCATTGACGATGGAGGTGTCGACGTCGTTTCCCGCGACCAGGCCCTGGCGGTGCCGGGTCACGATGAAGAGCGCGTAGTCCACGCCGACGCCAAGGCCGATGAGCAACACCAGCTCCGGCGAGAACTCGGGCATGCCGATCGCATGGCTCAGCAGGCCGATGACGCCGATGGCGGTCCCCAGTGCAAAGAGTGCGGAGATGATCGGGAGCAGGGCGGCGAAAATAGAGCCGAAAATGAGGAGCAGCACGATCAGGGCCAGGAGCACGCCCAGGCCCGTACTGGAGAAGGACTGGTTGTTGGCGAACTCGGCGAGCGAACCGGTGACGGCCACGGTGAGGCCAGAGCCCGACGTCGTGGTGACGGTGTGGACGAACTTCGTGGCCTCGCTCTGCGAGATGTTCTGCGGCTGCTTGTCGAATGGCACCTGCACGAAGCCCACCGTGTGGTTCGCGTTGATGTTCGTCGTGTTGACGAGGTTCCCGGAGGAGTCGTACGGGCTCGTGACCTGGGTCACGTTGGGCAGCGCGTTGATCTTGTCGACCATCGTGTTGATGCGCTGGCCGACGGCGGGGTCATTGAGGGTGGTTCCGCCGGACGTGCCGAAGACGACCTCCTCGGTGTCGCCCGAGTGGCCGGGGGCGGCCGACTTCAGCAGGTTGATGGCGTCGGACGACTCGGTGTGAGGGAAGTTGAAGTTGTTCGAGTAGTCGGCGTGGAAGGTGATGACGAGAGAGATGGAGGCGACCAGGACGACCGCCCACGACAGGAGGACGATGCGGCGGTGACGGACGCACCACCCAGCCAGGGTGCGCATGGGGGAGATTCCTCCAGAGGGTTGGGAAGGGCTTGGACGGTTGCGGAAATTCGACGCCTACGGCCTGTGGGCGTCGCGGGGAGGGCTAATGATACTGGCCCCCCGGTACCCCTCCGTTCGCCCACCCCCCGAGAGGTGGGCGAGGGCGTTGAACACGGGCAGCGCCAGGCGGTCGGCCGAGGTGGCCGAACGGGCGACCAGGCGGCCGGCGAGGACCGGATGCCCGTCGGGGACGGCGAAGAACCGGCGCTGGCTCAGCGTGAGCAGCGTCAGCGGCGACAGGGCCACGACGGCGATCGACGAGCGCAGCTGATTGAGCAACGAGTGCTCCGACCACGAGTCGCCCTGGCCAAGGAGGCCGATCGGGGTTTCGTCGCGCTGGACCACGGCGTGACCTCCGATGATGACGTGCCAATAGCGAACGGGCACGTCCTGGGCCTGGACCACCTGACCCGGGTGGGCGGTGCAGATCTCGCATTCGAGGGCGAGCTCCTCGAGCTCCTCGTCGGGCAAGCCGCCGAAGAGCGTCATGGAGCGGAGCGTGCGCATCAGGTCTTCGTGCACGACGAGGTCGTCCGACGGGCCGTTGCGGTGGGGGGCGTGAGTTGGCATCGGTTCCTTTCTCAGTCGTCGATGACCGAGCTACGTGGGTTGTCCCCGCCGACCTGATGGGGGTGGTGCCAGTGACCGCCGACGGCGCGGCGCCACAGGAAGAAGGCCACGACCGCGAAGAGGATCCATGGGACGTGGAAGAACGGATAGAAGGGCATGGTGGCGCCGGCCACGATGGCGAGGAAGCCGACCACGAACACCCAGGGCAGGATGCGGCGGTGCCGCGGCGGGGGAGGCAGCGGCTCGCTGGGCAGCTTGGGCAGGTCGCGGAAGAGCCCGCCCAGGTCGCCGCGTGTCGTCGCTGACATGGCCGTATCGAGGCGGGTCTTGAACTCGACCGCATCGAGCCGCCCCTCGGCGTAGTGGCGGGACAGCTTGTCGGCGACCGCGTTGCGCTCGTCGTCGGATGCCCGCAGGCCGGCGTCGTAGGGCGTCGCGTCGCGCCGGCCCATCGGGTAGGCGGGGTCCCAGCGGTAGCGCATCGGTCTCGTCTCCTTGGTCTCGGTGTGCGTGGATGATCCGGGTGGTCGGGGGTCTCGGAGGGGGCCGGCGTCGTTCGCCTCAGAAGGCGCCGTGTGCCCGTTCCCGGGCGAGCAGCTCCTCGGCGATCGACGCGTCGGTGTCCTCGTCGGGGATGAGCGCCCACCCGGCGAGGTACAGGGGCACAGAGAGGCCGCCGAGGAAGGCCAGGGCGACGAACCCGATGCGGACGAGCACCGGGTCGACGTCGAAGTAGTCGGCCAGGCCGGCGGCCACGCCACCGAGCATGCGGCCGCGGGAGCGGCGGTGGAGTCGCAGTTCGGGGTCGTGGTCGTGGCCGGCGGCCTGGCTCGGGGGGAGCTGGGAGGTGGAGGTGGAGGTGGAGGTGGGAGAGGTGGAAGAGGTGGCCGAGGGGCCGGCCCCGGGGGCTCCGGGTGCGCCGGTTCCTTCGGGGCCTTCGGGAGTCTCGTTCGGTGTGGTGTCCATGAGGACAGCCTGACGGCGCAGGTCCCGGGGGTGAATCCGGAACCACCCTTGTCGGACCCTGAGTGGGACCCCGACCTCTCAGGGGTTTCCCTGATGGCCCGCCAGATGTGGCCGCGCGATCATCGGGGTATCACAGAGGCACCCGATTCCGGCACGCGCCCGCTGAGCGAGAGCGGGAGCCCGACCGAACCGCTACCCGTCGCGCCCCCGGTGCCCCCGGTGCCCCCGGTGACCCCGGTGCCAGTGGCGCCTGAGGCCACTTTCGACGGGCGCGACCGGCGCGACGGTCCGGGTGGCGACTGCGACGGCCCCGGGCGGTACTGGGGCCGCCACGATTGGTCGCACCACCGGCACCAGCACGTGCCGCCGCACATCGCGCGCAAGCTCCGCACCCTGCGGCGGACCGAGAACAATCGCGTGCTGGGCGGCGTCTGCGGCGCGATCTCGAACGCCACGGGGATCGATGTCACGTGGGTCCGCATCGGGTGCGTCTTGGCCTGCATCGCCAGCGGGATCATGATCTTCGTGTACGCCCTGGCCTGGCTGATGATCCCGATGGAGGGGCAGTCGACCAACATCTATGCGCGGGCCATCAGGGACAAGCGCGGCATCCGGCTCGTCCTCGCCGTCCTCATCCCACTGCTGATCCTCATGGAGGTGCTGACGAGCGCCCTGCACCTGGGCTTCATCGGGTTCATCAGCTGGCCGACGCTGCTCGCCGCCGGCCTCGTCGTGCTCATCTGGCGCAACGCCAACGAGTCCGAAAAGGACTTCATCGACCACGAGGTCGTCCCACTCCTTGGCAACGACTTCCACGGGCAGCGCCGCCTGCTCATCTTCCGCGTCGTCGTCGGCGTCGTCCTCGGTGGACTCGGTATCGCGTTGTTGGTCGAGGGGCACACGACACTCGCCGCGCTGCGCCCCGTTGGCGGCGCGGCGCTGGTCATTGCGGCCGCCATCATCGTGTTCGGGCCGTGGTGGCTCAGCTTGGTGCGGGACCTGATCGCCGAGCGCCAGGCCCGTGTCCGGGCGGAGGAGCGGGCGGAGATGGCCGCCCACGTGCACGATTCGGTGCTGCAGACCTTGGCGCTCATCCAGCGGTCGTCCGACGACCCACAGAACGTCGTCCGCCTGGCCCGAGCCCAAGAACGCGAGCTGCGGGCGTGGCTCTTCGAGGGCCAGCCGCCCGGAGTCATCAGCGAGGACGCCACCATGCTGGGCGAGGGGATCGCCCTCTTGCAGCGACAGGTGGAGGCGGACCATGGCATCGCAGTGCAGGTGGTCGTGGTCGGCGACTGCGCGCTCGATGAGCCCTTACGGGCGCTGCTGGACGCGGCGCGCGAAGCGACGGTCAACGCCGCCAAGTGGTCGGGTGCCGATCAGGTGTCGGTCTTCGCCGAAGTCGAGCCGGACACCGTGCAGCTCTACGTGCGCGACCGCGGCCAGGGATTCGACCGGGACGCGGTGCCCCAGGGGCGCCAAGGCATCGTCCACTCGATCGAAGCCCGCGTCGCCCGCTTCGGCGGCGAGGCCGTGATCCGTTCGGCCCCTGGCGAGGGGGCCGAGGTCCAGCTGTTCATGCCCCGCCGCGAACGGGTGAAGTGAGCGGCCGCCGCGACGCTCCCGTCGCGCCGGGACGCCCCCGCATCTTCCTGGTCGAAGACCATGCCGTCTTCCGCGCCGGCGTGAAGGCCGAGCTGGGCGACGCCGTGGAGCTGGTGGGCGAGGCTGACGAGGCCACCGCAGCGGTCGAGCTCATCGGCGAGCGCCTGCCCGACGTCGTCCTGCTCGACGTGCACCTCCCCGGCGGCGGCGGCCTGGCCGTCCTGCGGGGCGTGCTGGCACACCATCCCGAGGTGCAGTTCCTTGCCCTCTCAGTCTCCGATGCGCCCGAGGATGTGATCGACGTGATCCGGGCCGGCGCACGCGGCTACGTCACCAAGACGATCTCGGGCCCCGAGCTCCTCCAGGCCGTGTACCGGGTGGCCGCAGGCGATGCCGTCTTTTCGCCGCGCCTGGCCGGGTTCGTGCTCGACGCTTTTGCGCACGGGGGCGCCACGCCGGCAGCCGGGCTCGATCCCGAGCTCGACCAGCTTTCGCCGCGCGAGCGCGAGGTCCTGCGCCTGATCGCGCGCGGCTACACGTACAAGGAGGTGGCGCGGGACTTGACCATCTCGGCCAAGACGGTCGAGTCCCACGTCTCGTCGGTGCTGCGCAAGCTGCAGTTGTCGACTCGCCACGAGCTCACGAGATGGGCTACCGACAGGCGTTTGGTCTAGACAGGGGGGATGTCCAAGGACCTCACGGCGGAGCATCGCGACGCGGCCAAGCTCGCGCAACAGGCCGGGCTGGCATTGCTGGAGCTGCGCGAGGCTCCCGAAGCAAGCCGCGACCTCGGTGCCGCGGGTGATCGCCTGGCCCATCGCCTCTTGGTCGCCGAGCTGAACCGCCTCTATCCCGGCGACCTCGTCCGTTCCGAGGAGGGCCTCGAACACGTCGCCAGCGACGCCCGCCTGTGGATCATCGACCCACTCGACGGCACGCGCGAGTACCGCGAGAGGGGCCGCAGCGACTGGGCCGTGCACGTGGCGCTCTCCATCGGTGGCGAGCCGGTCGTCGGCGCGGTCGCGTTGCCGGCCGTCGACATGGTGCTCTCGACGGGGGAACCGCCACTGCTCCCGCCGCCGACCGGCGAGCAGCCGCGGCTCGTGGTCTCGCGCAGCCGTCCGCCCGATGTGGCTTACGACGTGGCGGAGGCCCTCGGCGGGGCCATGGTCCCCATGGGGTCGGCCGGCGCCAAGATCGCCGCGGTGATCCTGGGCGCGGCGGAGGTCTACGTGCACGCCGGTGGCCAGTACGAGTGGGACTCCTGTGCCCCCGCCGCGGTGGCGCTGGCCTGCGGCTTGCACGCCAGCCGGCTCAACGGCGACCCCCTGCGCTACGGGGACCCCGATGCCTGGTTGCCCGACCTGGTGGTGTGTCGGCCCGAGTACGCCGCGGCGGTCCTCGACGTCACCACCCGCCAAAGCCGGCCCTACTGGTAGACGGAGCGACCGGCTCGCGCGCACCGCGCTGAGGCGCCCGGCTGTGAATTGAAAGGACCCCGCCTCCGAAGAGGCGGGGTCCTTTCGTTACGTCTGCGCGCGTGTGGCGTCAGATGGCGCGCACGTTCGCGGCCTGCAGCCCCTTGGGGCCTTGGTTTGTCTCGAATTCGACCTTTTGTCCTTCTTCGAGATTGCGGTAGCCCGTACCTGAAATCGCGCTGTAATGCACGAACACATCGGGGCCTCCACCGTCCTGGGTGATGAAACCGAAGCCCTTCTCACCGTTAAACCACTTCACGGAACCAGTAGCCATTGAAAATCCACTCCTCTCCTGGCCAGATTTGGCCCGGTTCTCGGGGGCCATGGCCGGTGGCTCTTTCGAGCCAGAGGGATTTCCAAACTGTGATGGTGGTGCCCTCGGGAAGAACCTTAGCGCGGCCCTGTCGGGGGAGGGGTGTTTCTCCCAGGAACGGCCCCGGAGAGGTCACACATTGTTCACACGGCCATTCGTGCCTATCGTGAAGGGCCTCGTTCGGCCCGAGCGAAGGGGGCACGCATGACCACCGTCACCAACCCGTACCTGGAGGGGAACTACGCCCCGGTCCACGAAGAGGTCACGGCGACTTCACTGGCCGTGACCGGTGCGATCCCCGAGGAGCTCTGCGGGCGCTACCTCCGCAACGGGCCGAACCCGGCCACGGCACCGGACCAGGCGAGCTACCACTGGTTCACCGGCAGCGGCATGGTGCACGGGATCCGTCTGCGCGACGGGCGGGCCGAGTGGTACCGCAACCGCTGGGTGCGCTCGGCCGAGGTGGCCCAGGCGCTCGGCGAGGCGCCCAAAGCCGGCCCGGTGCACGCCGGCATGGACTTCGCCCCGAACACAAACGTCATCGGGCAGGCGGGCCGCACGTTCGCCATCGTGGAGTCCGGGGCGCTGCCCTACGAGCTGACCGACGAGCTCGAGACCATCGGGCCGTGCGACTTCGACGGCACGCTGGCCGGCGGCTACACGGCGCACCCCAAGCGCGACCCGCAGAGCGGCGAGCTGTACGCCGTGTCCTACTTCTTCGGCTGGGGCGACGACGTCGAGGTGAGCATTCTCGACGCCGACGCCCGGGTGCGGTCGTCGCGCCGCGTCACCATGGGCGGACCGGTCAGCCTGCACGACTGCGCCATCACCGAGCGCGCCCTCGTGTTGCTCGACCTGCCCGTGACCTTCAGCCTGGACGCCGTGGCTTCGGGCGCCAGCTTCCCGTACCGCTGGCAGGAGGGGTACCGGTCCCGGGTCGGGCTGTTGCCTCGGGACAGCGACTCGACCGAGGCCGTCTGGCACGACGTCGAGTCGTGCTACGTGTTCCACGTCATGAACGCCTACGACGAGCCCGGTGGTGACGGCGTGGTGCTCGACGTGGTTCGGCATCCCTCCATGTTCCGCACGAATTTGCTCGGTCCGAGCGAGGGGGTGCCCACGCTCGAACGCTGGCATCTCGATGGGCACGGCGGCGCGGTCAAGGAGGAACGCCTCGACGACAGGGGACAGGAGTTCCCGCGCGTCGACGAGCGCGTCGTGGGCCGGCCCCACCGCTACGGCTACTCGGTAGCCGTCGCCGAGTCCGACGATTTCTTCGAGACCGAGTCGGTGCTCGTGTGCCACGATTTCGAGCGCGGCACGTCCGTCGAGCGATCCTTCGGGCGCGGTGCGGGTGTCGGCGAGGCCGTCTTCGTCCCGCGCACCGACGACGCCGGCGAGGCCGACGGCTGGCTGCTCACACTGGTCTATTCGCCCACCACCAACACATCGGCTCTGCACATCCTCAACGCCGCCGACCCCGCCGGCCAGGCCCAGGCCGTCGTCGAGCTGCCCGAGCGCGTCCCGGTCGGGTTCCACGGCAACTGGGTGCCGGACCAGTCCTGAGCAGGTTCCGGTTGCCATCCGCGCCGCCGGGGTAGCATTGAAAGGTGATCCTTTGGCACTGGGTCCAGCAGCACAGGCTGCTGTCGGTCCTGATCCTGGCCTTCGTGATCGTCAGCTCGGCTGGCGGGACGGCGTGGGCCCTCGTCTTCCGCACCGTGTCCTCACCGGTCGGCCTGCGGCAGGCGCTGCGCATCTACCGGAAGGATCAGACCGACAAGATGATGGCGACGCTGCGCAACCACCTGCCCGCGCCCGGCGTCTACACCTATCGCACCACCGGCGGCGAGAGCCTGAGCCTCATGGGCGTGGCGCGCTCGTTCCCTTCGACCACCTCCATGATCGTGGAGAACGGAAACGGCAACCCGAGCTGCGCCACGGTCAGTTGGGAGCCCATCACCGAGCACACGGAGACGACGACGGAGTGCGCAGACGCGGACGGTGGGTACGACGTGCCGCGGATCTACACCACCGAGTCCATTGCCGGCACCAGTACGACTTCGACCGTCGTGTGCCCGACGACGGCGTACCTGTTGCCGCCGCCCGGCGTCACCTCGGGCCAGAAGTGGGGCGCCACGTGTGCGCTGCAGAGCCCGGCCGAGAAGGTGTTGCTGGTGGGTGAGGTCCTCGGTCAGTCCACCATGACCGTCGGCGGCCACGCCGTCACCGTCGAGCACAGCCGCTTCACGCTCACCTTCGACGGCCCTCAGGCCGGCACCAACCCGACCGACTTCTGGGTCGTCCCGAGCAGCGGCCTCGTCGTGCAGGAGAAGGAGGAGGTCGGCGTGACCTCCGACGGCGTGCGTTACAGCGAGAACATGGCGTCGACGCTGACCAGCCTGCAGCCGCTCACCTAGGAGGAGTTCCCCGTAGGTCAGCCGCCCGAACAACCACCCAGCGGAGGCCGCCCCCTTCTTTCACGGCCTGTTCGAGCGCACCGTTCGAATCGGTGCGCTCCGCTGGCCCCGTTCCGGGTGCCGGAATCCACCTCGGGAGCCCCCTACGGCGCGACCCGCCACTGCACGGCCGACTTCGACAAACGGGTCTCATTTCAATCAGGAAGCCGGCGGACCGCCACGGCGACGAGCTCGGACCGGGAGTGGATGTCCAGTTTCTGGAAGATGTGCGCGAGATGCACCTTTACCGTTCCGGCCGCGATGAACATCCGTTCGGCAACCTGAGGGTTCGTCAGCCCCTGAGAAACAAGTTCGACCACCTGCAGTTCGGTTGCGGTCAGGGCCGCCCAACCGCCAGAGGGACGCTTGCGTGTCCCTCGCGCCCGGCGGGCCCATCCGATCGCCTCCGCGAGCGGTATCAAGTTGCCTTCCCTCCACGCCCCGAGGAAGGAATCGGCGCCCAAGCACTCCGTGAGCGTGTGTTCGAGCTCTTCGTACTGATGTGCGTCCGGCGCCCAGCGTGCGAGCCCGAGATCGGTGCGGCCCCGAGCTGCGGCTCCTAGGAGCCGTGCCGCGTCGACGTACGACTCGAGCCCTGCCGCGACCTGGGCGAGCCGGTCCAACGACTGCGGGAGCCACGGCAGGGCGCCGATATCGAAACGCACCGCCAGGGCGTCGTGGGCGAGTGTGCTCGCCTCGGCCCACTCCGCGCGCTCAATCGCCACTCTGGCGAGCAACTCGTGGCCGGTGGCCGACAGCGAACGTGCTCCGACGCGCTCGCTCAGCTCGAGGGCCTCTCGGGTCCGGACCAGCGCGCCGTCCACGTCGCCGGCAGCAAAGAGCACCTCGCCGAGCAGCAGGAGCGCCCGGCACAGCAGCCAGCCCCCGTCCGCCCCGCCGGCGACGACCACTTCGAGCAGCGCGCGAGCGGCGTCCAGGTCTCCGAGCGCGGCATGCGCCCGGGCCAGCTCGGTGCGGACGATCGGGTAGGTGAACCCCGCCCCCATCGTCGTGACCCGCGCCTCGTTGGCGAGCGCCCGCTCGAGCGCGGCCTCGCCCCGCCCTTGCATCGTGTTGTCCAGCACCCAGATGGCGTGCGCAAACGCCTCCGTGACCGGTTCGCGCAACTGACGCGCCGCCGCGGCCGCCCGCTCGCACAACTCAGCGCAGCGCTCGTGGTCCGCTCGGAACATCGCCACCCAAGCGAGGCCTGAGGCAGCCCAATTGACCGCGTCGAGGCCCGTTCGTTCCTCGGTGTCCAGCGCCTGCTCGAACAGACGAGAGCCCTCGGCGAGCTCGTCATCGGTAACGATGTAGGTGCGACCGAGCGTGTTCAGCGCCAGGAGCAGGGTCCAGTCGTCTCCGGTCTTGCGGCCCAACTCCATGGCCTGGGTCAGCGCCATGCGGCTTCCCTGGGGGTCCGGGTGCATTCGGACGTGCCCGAGGGTGACGAGGGCCCGCCCCATCGTCACCTCGTCCCCGATCGCCTCGGCGAGCTCCAGCGCCTCGGGCAGATACCGGCCGACCGCTTCAGCGTCCCCACGGAACCGCGCCAGATGCCCACCGCTCCAAAGCGCACGCGCCCGGAGGGCAGCCGGCGCCTGGTCGGCCGACTCGAGCGCTCGAGCCAGGTGGTGCTGCCCGGCGGCGAAGCGCCCTCCGAGCTCCCACCACGACGTCAGTGCGACGCAGAGCCGTAGCGCCCGCTCCGGGTCACGTTCGGCCGCGTAGGCAATGGCCGCATCGAAGTTCGCCTCCTCTGGCTCCAAGAGTTCGAGCCACTCGAGGTTCCGCGGCAGGTCCAGTTCCGTAGCCGACCTCTCGGCCAGCGCCAGAAAGAAGTCCAAATGCCGCTCCCGCAATTCGGAGAGCTCGCCGCTCTTTTGCACGAGCTCGAGCGCGTACTGGCGCAGCGTCTCGAGCAGCCGGTACCGCGCCAGGCGATCGAGGCTCGCCACCTCGACCAGGGACTTGTCCAGGAGAGACGCCAATATATCGAGCACCGCGCTGCGGTCGAGCCCCTCGCCGGCACACACTGCCTCGACTGCGTCCAGCGACCACGTGCCGACGAACACGGCCAAGCGGCGGAACAGCAGGCGCTCGTCCTCGGACAACAGCTCGTAACTCCACTCCACGGAGGCCCGCAGTGTCCGGTGCCGTGGCAATCCTTCCCCGGGCCCACCTGTCAGCAAGCGGAAGCGATCGCTGAGGCCGTTGGCGATCTGTTCAACCGCCAGCATCCGCACCCGGGCCGCCGCCAGCTCGATCGCCAAGGGAATGCCATCCAGCTCGCGGCAAATCCCTGCCACCGCAGGGGCGTTCGCCCCGCTCAACGCGAAGCTGGGCCGGACCTTCACGGCCCGGTCCACGAACAAGGTGCCGGAGTCGCAGGAGGCAACGACTTCAGGCGTTTCGTTCCCGATCTCGCGAGGAAGCGACAGCGACGGCACGAGCCAGTCCGTCTCTCCCGGCACCCCGAGCGGCACCCGACTCGTGGCCAGCACCACCACCCGTGGACACCCACGCAGCAGCGCTTCGGCGAGGTCGGCGGCCGACTCGGTCAAGTGTTCGCAGTTGTCGAGGATGACGAGCGCAGCTTCGTTACCGAGGCGGTTGATCACCGCCTCCACCTGTGTCCGACCCGGCAGGGGCCGTACCCCGAGCACCCCGGCCAGCCCGGCGCCGACCGAGCCACCATCCCGGAGCGGTGCCACCTCGACCCACCAGCTCCCATCCGGGAACGATGCGGACGATTCAGCCGCCACCTGCAACGCCAGCCGTGTCTTGCCGGCGCCCCCCGCGCCGGTGAGCACCAGCAGCCGCGTCGTAGCCAACGCAGCGCCGATCAGGCCTCGCTCACGCCCCCGGCCGACAAAGCTCGTGAGCTGCTCCGGCAGATTGTTCGACCACTCATTCGACCCCATAGCCGCCTCAAGGAAGATGAAGCCACGTCGCTCGAGGGCGACCCTACACCGCCGATATATGCCACCTGGCAGATGTTCGGGACCGCCAGGCTTCGTACCCTCCAAGCATGGCCTCGGTCACGTCGGACCAATCGAACAGTGCGGTGGTCAAGCCGGACCGCATCCAAGGAGCATGCCTCTGCGGTGCGGTGGCCTTAGAACTGCTTCCGTCCCATCAATACGGTGCCGACAGGGCCATGGGGTATTGCCACTGCATCTCGTGTCAGCGGTGGTCTGGTAGTTGCAGCCTCCCGTTCGTGGTGACCGTTCCCGAGCATTTTCGCGTCGTTCGGGGCCAGGAGCTGGTGGCGCACTATCGGGACGACCGCACCACGGTGCGCGCCTTTTGCCGATATTGCGGGTCGAGCCTGTACCAGGACACCGGCAGCAGCTACTTGGTGGCAGCAGGCATCTTGCACGACCTGAAGCTCGTTCCGGCTTTGCACATCCACACCAGTCAGAAGGCGGTGTGGGAGCACATCGATGGCGACGCGCCGCAGTTCGAAGAGCTGCCCTCCGCGAGCGCAGCAGCCGGACGCGACGCCAATCGTCAAACCCAAAAGATCACGCCAATCGTCAAACCCGAAAGAGAAGGAGACTGAGTAATGGGACTGTCACTGAACGACGAAGCGCCGGACTTCGAGGCCAACACGACCCAGGGGCCGATCAAGTTCCACGACTGGATCGGGGACTCGTGGGCGGTGCTGTTCTCGCACCCGAAGGACTTCACACCCGTCTGCACCACCGAGCTCGGCTACATGGCCAAGATCGAGCCGGAGTTCGCCAAGCGAGGCGTCAAGATCATCGGGTTGTCGGTCGACGCAACCGGCGACCACGAGAAGTGGGCCGACGACATCGAGGAGACGCAGGGCGCGCGTCCCAAGTACCCGATCATCGGCGACGACGACTACAACGTGTCGCAGCTCTACGGGATGCTGCCGGCGTCGACCTCGGGCGACGCCAAGTCCCGCACCCCGGCCGACAACCAGACGGTCCGCAACGTGTTCGTCATCGGCCCGGACAAGTTGGTCAAGCTCGTCTTGGTCTATCCGATGACCACCGGCCGCAACTTCGACGAGGTGCTCCGCGTGATCGACTCGCTCCAGCTGACGGCGAAGCACAAGGTGTCGACGCCGGTGAACTGGAAGTTGGGGGAGGATGTCATCATCGGCGGCGCGGTTTCCAACGACGAGGCCAAGAAGCTCTTTGGCAGTTGGAAGGAGCCGAAGCCCTACATCCGCATCGTTCCCCAACCGAGGTAAAGGAGATCCCGTCGTGACCACGTTTCAAAGCCCGACCGACCTGGTTCACAACAAAGAGCTGATCGGCGATCCGTCCGCCTTCGCCCTTGAGGCCCGGGCGGCCTCCTGGCTGTACCTGTGCGGGGAGGAGTTCGCCGCGATGGAGGGCGGGATGTCCTACGCCGAGGTCCAGGCCGCCGTACCGCGGTCGGAGAACCTGATCGCCGACCCGCCACGGGAGTTCGACATGGGCGTGGCCCGCCGGGGGGTCGAAGCGCTCGACCGGCTGCCCCGCCCGACGTTGGTCACGTGCCGCACAGGACCCCGTTCGTCGGCCCTGATTTACCTCTACGCCGGCCTGCGCGCCGGCGCCTCGGCTGACGAGGTGCTGGCCCGGGCCGCATCGGACGGCGCCCCATTTGCCGAAGCCCCACCCCTCCGGCAGTGGGTCACTCAAGGGCTCGACGAACTGTCCTAGTTGCGATGGGTGCGCTCGCGATCAGCGACGCCCCGATCGCATCAAAAGGGAGGCGCGGAATGATCTTCACGCAGCACTATCTCGACTGTCTGTCGCACGCGTCCTATCTGATCGGCGACGAATCGACGGGCCGGGCGGTCGTGGTCGATCCTCGACGCGACATCGGGGTGTACCTCGAGGAAACGAAGGAGAAAGGACTTCGCATTGAGCGGGTCCTCGAGACGCATCTGCACGCCGACTTCCTGTCGGGGCACCTCGAGTTGGCGGCGGCGACCGGTGCAGTGATCTCGTTCGGCGACCAGGCCAAGGTGGACTTCGCGATGGAGCCGCTGGCTCACGGCCAGCGCATCGAGCTCGGGGAAGTCTCTCTGGAGATCCGGGCGACGCCGGGCCACACCCCAGAATCCATCTGCGTTGTCGTCTACGAGCATTCGCATGACACGACGCCGTACGGCGTGCTGACCGGTGACACCCTCTTCGTGGGTGACGTGGGCCGGCCGGATCTGCTCGCATCAGAAGGCAGCGGCTTCGACGCACTCACTCTCGGCCGGCTTCTCTACCACTCGTTGCACGAGCAGATCATGATCCTCCCGGACGAGACCCGGGTGTTCCCTGCGCACGGCGCTGGCTCCTCCTGCGGCAAGCAACTCTCCAACGAGACGAGCTCGACCATCGGCGAGCAGCGACGGGTCAATTACGCGTTGCAACCGATGACGGAGGATCAGTTCGTTGCCGCCGTGACCGAGGGCCAGCCAGACCGCCCCCATTATTTCTCGTACGATGCCCGGCGCAACCGCCAGGACCGAAGTCTCCTCGACGAGTCGGCGCCCCCGGAGCCGCGGAGTCTCCGGCAGCTCCTGGACCTCGTGGAGGCAGGTGCCGTCGCGCTCGACACGCGCGAGCCGGCCGATTTCGCGGCCGGCCACCTGCGCGGCGCCCTCAACGTGAGCCTGGGCGGCCGCTTCGCTGAGTGGGCCGGCAACGTCCTCGACCCCGAGCGCGACATCGTGCTCGTCGGCGATCCCTCTGCGGCCCTCGACAGCAAGGTCCGCCTGGCTCGGATCGGGTTCGATCGGGTCGCCGGCTACCTCGAGGACCCGAACGAGCTGTACTCGGAGGGCGCCGACCTGGTGCAGTCGAGTTCGAGGGTGACGATCGAGCAGCTGGCCGAGCTGAGTGGCCTCATCCCGGACCTCCAGGTGATCGACGTGCGGAACCCCGGCGAGGTCGTCCACGGCACGGTGAGCGGCGCGAGGGTGATCCCCCTCGCCATCCTCGTCGACTCGTTGGACGAGTTGGATCGCCAGGCTCCGGTGGTGGTCAATTGCGCCGGTGGCTACCGCTCACTCGTCGGTGCCAGCCTCCTCTCACGCGCTGGCTTCGCCGACGTGTCGGATCTCATCGGTGGGTTTGGCGCGTGGACCGCGGCCGGCCTCCCGGTCGCCGTGGATGGGTTGACCCCTGAGATGGCAGTCGCCGTGACGCCGCAGGCCGCCGAGGAGCTTGTGCACGCTGGCGGCGCCTTCGTCGACGTCCGCGAGGCAGGCGAGTGGACAGCCGGTCACGCCCCCGATGCCGTCCTGATCCCGATGCACGAGGTGGCGGCGCGCGTCGATGAGATAGATCGGGAGCGGCCGATCGTGATCGTCTGCCGTACGGGCGGTCGATCGAACGCCGTGGCCCAGCTGCTGACCGTGCGTGGGATCAACGCGGTCAATCTCGCGGGCGGGATGCGCGCCTGGGAAGAGGCGGGTCTGCCGATCGTGACCGACGCTGGCGACCCGGGTCGAGTCGTCTGAGGAACGGCTCCGGCTCGACGGTTCATCGAAATATGCCAAGTGGCAGATGTTCACCCAGGTCGGCTTGTTTAGCTTGGAGGCCATGGTGCCGAAGGTCGTCGTGCTGGGTGCAGGCTTCGGAGGGCTCGAGCTTTCGACCACGCTCTCGGAGGCGCTCGGTGCCGAAGTGGATGTGACCCTGATCGACCGCCGCATTTCGTTCGTCTTCGGGTACTCGAAACTCGACCTTCTGTTCAGGGGAGCGAGCGTCGAGACCGTGAGCATGGCCTATGGCGCCATCGCGAAGCCGGGCGTCCGGTTCTGCCAGGAGAATGTCACGGCCATCGACCCGGTCACTCGGAGCGTCACCACAGACGCGGGGCACTACGCGGCCGACTATCTGGTCGTTGCACTTGGAGCTGCCTACGACTACGACTCGACCCCCGGTGTGACCGAGTCGAACTCCTTCTACTCGCTGACGGGTGCCGAGCGGCTGGCCGGGGTCATCCCCACGTTTGTCAGCGGGCATGCCGTCGTGGGTGTCTGCGGAGTGCCCTACAAGTGCACTCCCGCTCCCAGTGAGTGCGCGCTGTTGCTGCACGACGACTTTGTCGGACGCGGCGTCCGTGATGCCTGCACGATCACGTACATCGCGCCCCAGCCCAGTCCGGTCCCACCTGCACCGGACGCGGCAGCCGCTCTGCTCGCCGCCTTTGCTGAGCGCGACATCACGTTCGTCCCCGGGCGTCGGATCGCATCCTTTGAGCGGGATCGACGGCTCGTCACGTTGGATGACGGATCCGAAGTCCCCTGCGATCTGTTCCTTGGCGTGCCCAAGCACCGAGCACCGCAGGTCGTGCTCGAGAGCGGCATGGCGGTCGACGGATTCATCCCGGTCGAAAAAGCGACGCTGGCGACGCGCTATCCCGCGGTGTACGCCATCGGCGACTGCGCCACGATCGGAGTGCCCAAGGCGGGAGCGTTCGCCGAGAGTGCCGGCCGGGCCGTCGCCGCGCAACTGATCGCGACCGTCCGCGGCGATCCCACACCGGACCCGTACGGAGGGTTCGGCAGCTGTTACGTCGAGTTCGGCGGTGGCCGGGTCGGCGCAGTGAGGATCGATGCCAGTGGCGACACACCACCACGCGGGACGTTCGAGGGCCCCTCGGAGGCTCTCGCGGCCGAGAAGCATGAGTTCGGCGTCCGTCGCCGGGCACGTTGGTTCGGGCTCACCGAAGGGAGCTAGTTCATGACAGCGCCACGACCCATCGCGGAGCAGCTCGTTGCAACGCAGGCCGAGGGTCATGACCATTCAGCCGGTCACGTCAACCCACTCGCGTACAACAGCCTCTGGCATCTGCGGGCCGACGCGTGGAGCAGCTTGGCTGACTCCGCACACCAGCTCACCGTCGCGCCGGGCCGTGGCGCCGAGAAGGCGGCGCTGACCGTGGCTTCCACCCTGTCCGTGCTCGAGCCGATCGAGACCTTCTTTGCGTTCCCAGGCCGGCATTTGCAGCAGACGGCGGCCCGCCTGATGTCGGCCGGCCTGCACGACCGATTGGCCCATTTTGTAGATGGCATCAGCCGCGCTCTCGATACAGACGAGTACAGGACGGGAGGGCCGTGGGCGATCGAGGGATCCGAGGGCGAGTTCCGAGACCCTGCCGGTGGCGGAGCCGCCTCGGACTCCGGACGCCCTTACTTCGAGGTCCTCGTGGTCGAGGACTTGAACGCGGATCAGGAGGCCGGCCTGCAGGAAGAGTTCCGGCGTCTCCGGAGGCCAGACGACCAGTTCGTGTACGAGTTGATCGTCGTGCCGACGGCTGAGGACGCCGTGATTGCGGCACTGGTCAATTTCAACATCCAGGCGTGCATCATCCGGCCCCGATTCTCTGATCGATCCCGGCGCGACCTCTCCAATCTCGGTCCCTTCGCCAGCCTTGGACTCGCCGCAGCCATCAACGGCGAATCGATGGACGAGCGGGCGGAGCAACTGGGCTGCGAATTGAAGAAGATTCGGCCCGAGCTCGATATGTATCTCATGAGCCAGACGGGGATAGAGGATGTGGCCGCACGGCTGAGCCCTGATTTCACTCGCATCTTCCATCATCGCGAGGGTTTCCTCGAGCTTCACCTCAGCCTCCTCGCTGGCGTCGGCCACCGCTACCGCACGCCGTTCTTCACGGCGCTGAAGGAGTACAGCCATCGGCCAACCGGCGTGTTTCACGCGCTGCCGATCTCGCAAGGCAAGTCGGTCGTCTCGTCCCACTGGATTCAGGACATGATCGGCTTTTACGGTTTGGACCTCTTCCTCGCCGAGACGTCGGCGACTTCCGGCGGACTCGATTCCCTCCTCGACCCGACCGGTACCCTTCGTGACGCCCAAAACCTCGCTTCGGAGACGTTCGGCTCCCACCGCACGTTCTTCGTCACCAACGGCACATCGACGGGAAACAAGATCGTGGTGCAAGCCCTTGTGCAGCCCGGCGACATTGTTCTCGTCGACCGCAACTGCCACCAGTCCCACCACTACGGATTAGTGATGTCCGGTGCGCACGTGAGCTACCTCGAGGCGTACCCGCTCAATGAGTACACCATGTACGGCGCGGTACCGCTGGAAGAGATCAAGCGCCAGCTGCTCGCGTTCAAGCGAGCAGGGAAGCTGGACCGGGTGAAGATGCTTCTCCTGACCAACTGCACGTTCGACGGGGTCGTCTACAACGTCGAGCGCGTCATGGAGGAGTGCCTGGCCATCAAGCCCGACCTGGTGTTCCTCTGGGACGAGGCCTGGTTCGCCTTTGCGCGCTTCCAGCCGGTCTACCGGAAGCGGACGGCCATGGCCTCAGCCCGTGCCCTCCTCGACCGCTTGCGCAGCCCGGAGTACCACAAGGCGTACAACGACCAGGTCGACCAGCTCTATCACGAGAAGCCCGATGACGAGACGCTCGTGGGCAGACACCTTCTCGCCGATCCGGCGCGAGCCAGGATCCGCGTCTACGCCACACAATCGACGCACAAGACGCTGACGGCGTTGCGCCAAGGGTCGATGATCCATGTGTTCGACGAGGATTTCAACCACAAGGTCGAGGAGACGTTCCACGAGGCGTACATGTCCCAGACGTCGACCTCGCCGAACTACCAGATCCTCGCCTCGCTCGACCTCGGCCGCCGTCAAGCCGCCCTCGAGGGTTTCGAGCTGGTGCAACGCCAGGTCGAGAACGCCATGCGGCTGCGCACGGCGGTCGAGCATCACCCGCTCCTTCGCAAGTACGTCAGGTTCCTAACGACCCCCGATCTCATACCGCCCCGCTACCGGCACTCGGATATCGTTCGGCCGAACGTGGCCGGCATCGGCGAGATGAGCCGGGCCTGGGACAGCGACGAATTCGTTCTGGATCCCTCCCGTATCACCCTGCACATCGGTGCGCTCGGCATCGACGGTGACACGTTTAAGCATTCCTACTTGATGGACCGGTACGGGGTGCAGGTCAACAAGACATCGCGCAACTCCGTGCTGTTCATGACGAACATCGGAACCACCCGGAGCTCGGTCGCATATCTCATCGAAGTCCTCGTGACCATCGTGAGGGAGCTCGAGGATGAGCTTTGCGGTATGAGCCCGCGTGAGCGGGCGGCCCACGAGCTCAAGGTCATGAAGCTGACGAATCCTGAGGCGCCCTTACCGGACTTCAGCGCCTTTCATCCTGCCTTCCGGCCGGGGCTCGATACCGGTACCCCGGAGGGAGACATCCGCAGCGCGTTCTTCCTCGCCTACGACGAAGCGCTCTGCGACTACTTGCTCCCGTCCGAAGTCGAGGAGCGGGTCGCATCCGGCCGTTCGGTCGTTTCGGCAACGTTCGTCACTCCGTACCCGCCTGGTTTCCCCATCCTCGTCCCCGGCCAGGTCTTCACGGAGAAGCTGCTGACCTTTGTGAATACCCTCGACACCAGGGAGATCCACGGCTTCAAACCGGACGCCGGTTACAGGGTGTTCACCGACAAGGCATTGGAAATGGCCCTCGGGGACGGATCGCCGGCCGTTGCCGGGCCTGAGATTCCGTCGAGGCCCACCACCTCCAACCTGACGCCGCTCATCTCACGACACCGCCGTCGAGGGGCGGCGGCGTCGTGACCTGTGCGGCCAGGCGCTTCGGCGCAATGAGGCAGTAGCTCTCGGTGATCATCTCGGCCAGCTCGTCCCAGTCGGGCTCGGTCGGCAGGTCGAGGCGCACCCCGACCCAGCCGATGTGCCCGACGTAGCGCGGCACGAAGAAGCGCTCGGGGTCCGACGCCACCAAGATCCCTTGCACACCCTTCGGCGCCTTCACGCTCATCTGCGAGCCGTCGCCGACCACCATCACGAAGAACTTGTCGCGCACCCGGAAGGCCGGATCGGTGTGGTCGCCGAAGGGCCGCTCCTCCGCCTCGGGAAGCGCCAGGCAGAGGGCGCGGATGCGGGCAATGGGGGAGGCGCCGCGTCGGCTCACCGGTTCACCGGCTCACGCGGGCCGGCTCACCCGGCCGGAGCGGTCTCGGCTTCTGCCCCCTCGGACTCGGCCTCGGCCCGGTCCTGCGCCACCGCGTCGTACGTCTCGTAGTCCGCCCCGGTGTCGTCGGCGAACTCGAATTCGAGCAGCCCCGCCTCGCCCCAACGCTCACGCAGGTACCCGTTGTTGGCGTCGAGGAGGCCGAGCTTGCGCACGTTGGGCACGAGCTTGGCGAAGAAGCCGCGGGCGAAGCCGCCCAAGAGGTTGGTCTTCATCTGCTCGGACGCCTCCAGCATGAACGGGAAGACGGCCTCGCCGGTCGTCCCGAGGCGCTCCCACACCTCGGGCGTGGTGGCGCGCGCCCGCTGGTTGAGCGTGGCGTCGACGAGGAACTCCTGGCGCTCCTTGAGCTCGGCCTCGCTCAGGTCGCCGTAGTACTCCGACAGCGTGAGCACGCCGAAGGCGACGTGGCGCGCCTCGTCGGACATCACGTAGCGCAGCAGCTTCTTCAGCAGCGGCTCCTTGATGCGCCGGAGCATGTCGCCGAACGCGGCGAGCGCCAGCGACTCGATCACGATCTGCATCCCGAGATACGCGATGTCCCAGCGCGGGTCCTCGAGCAGACCCCAGATCTGCGCCTTGAGGAACGGGCTCATCGGATAGGCGTCGCCCAGCTTGGTGCGGAGATACTTGGCGAACACCTCGGTGTGCCGCGCCTCGTCCATGGTCTGGGTCGACGCGTAGTACTTGGCGTCGATCCACGGCACGGTCTCGACGATCTTGGCCGCCGTCATCATGGCGCCCTGCTCGCCGTGCATGAACTGCGACAGGCTCGCCTTGAAGAACTCGATGCCGAGTTGCGAATACTCTTTCTCCGTCCACTTCGCCATCGGCGACCCCGGCAGCGTGCCCGCCACCCGCGCCACCGCGAGCACCGGGCTGTCCTGCTCGGCCACGAGCCGCTCGGGGTCGACGTCGATGGACCAGTCGAGGTCCCGCACGCTGTTCCACTGCGACCCCATGGCCTTGTTGTAGAGCGTGACCAGTTGCCCGCGGTCGCGCTCGTAGTCCCACAGGAACAGGCGCTCCGCGTTGTCGTGGATGACTTGGAGGCTGGCCTCGACGTCCTGCCGGGCCGGGAGCGGAGGGGTCGCTTCGACAACCATGGACGCGAACCTACCCCCGCCGTCCGCCCATGTTGGCGTTGGTCGCGGCCTTGGCCACCAGGTCGGGCACGACCTTGCCGAGCTCGGAGGGCTCCCAGCGGTCGTGCTTGTCCTGGCCCGGGCCGGCCACCCAGCCCTCGGCGACGCTGATGTTGCCGCCCATCACGTTGAAGACGCGGCCGGTGATGTCCTTCGACTCGGGGCTCCCGAGCCACACCACGAGTGGCGAGATGTTGGCGGGGTCCAGCGCGTCGAAGTCCTCGGGCTTGCGGCTCGCCGACGCCTCGCCCATGCCTAGGTTCTCGGTCATGCGCGTGAGAGCGGCCGGCGCGATGGCGTTCACGGTGACGCCGTAGCGCCCCAGCTCCATGGCGGCGATGATGGTGAACGAGGCGATGCCGGCCTTGGCGGCGCCGTAGTTCGTCTGCCCCACGTTGCCGTAGATGCCCGACGGCGATGTCGTGTTGATGATCCGGGCGTCGTTGCTGTCGCCCGCCTTGGTGCGGTTGCGCCAGTACTCCACGGCGTGGCGGGTGGGCGCAAAGGTGCCGCGCAGGTGCACCTTGATCACCGCATCCCACTCGTCGATCGTCATGTTCACGAGCATCCGGTCGCGCAGGATGCCGGCGTTGTTCACGAGCACGTCGATCGTCCCGAACGTGTCGACGGCCGTCTGGATGAGGTGGCCGGCCCCGTCCCAGTCCGAGACGTCGTCGTCGTTGGCCACGGCCTCGCCGCCCATCGCCCGGATCTCGTCGACGACTTCGCCGGCGGGCCCGGTCGAGGAACCGGACCCGTCCATCTCGCCGCCGAGGTCATTGATCACGACCTTGGCGCCCTCCCGGGCGAAGGCCAGCGCGTGCTCGCGGCCGATGCCCCGGCCCGCTCCGGTGATGACGACGACCCGTCCGTCATTGATACCCACGTTGTTCAGCTCCTTTGGTTTTGGTCACTGCCGGCCGAGGCCGTCCGGTACTGCTCGCGCAGCTTTCTCTTGAAGATCTTCCCAGTATCCTCCCGCGGCAGCTCGGAGACGAAGTCGACGCTGCGCGGGCACTTGAAATGGGCGAGGTGGGCGCGGCAGAACTCCATCAGCTCCGTCGCCAGTGCCGCGGTGCCTTCGACGCCCTCCGCCGGTTGCACCACCGCCTTGACCGCCTCTCCCCACTCCTCGTCGGGCACGCCGATGGTGGCGACGTCGCCGACCGCCGGATGCTCGAGCAAGACGGCGTCGACCTCGGCCGGGTAGATGTTCACCCCGCCCGAGATGATGAGGTTGGCCGTCCGGTCGGTCAGGAACAAGAACCCGTCCTCGTCCATGTACCCCATGTCGCCGAGGGTGAAGTAGTCCCCCCGGAAGGCGTCGGCGGTCTTCTCGGTGTCGCCGTAGTAGTCGAACTTGGTGGCTGCGGGTGCCTGCAGGAAGACGAGGCCGATCTCGCCGGCCGGCAGGTCGTTGCCGTCCTCGTCGGCCACCTTGACCAGGCCCGGCACCATCGGGCGCCCGACCGTCCCGGGGTGCTCGAGCCACGTCTTCGAGTCGACCAGCGTCCCGAGACCTTCGGTTGCGGCGTAGTACTCGACGACGATCGGGCCCAGCCATTCGATGAGGCGCTGCTTGATCGGGACCGGGCACGGCGCCGCGCCATGGATGATGAAGCGCAGCGACGACGTGTCGTAGCGCTGCCGCGTCTCGGCGGGCAGGGCGACCAGGCGGTGGAACATCGTCGGCACCATGTGGGTGTGGGTGATGCCGTGCGTCTCAATGAGCCGGAGCGCCTCGACGGCCTCCCAGTGGTCCATGATCACGACCGGCACTCCGTAGAGGAAGGGCACGGCGACCGAGAAGGCCAGGGGCGCGGCGTGGTACAGCGGGCCGGTCAGGAGGTGGGCGTCGGTGCTCGTCGCCCAGTCCTCGTCGTAGCCGCAGAAGTTCACGACGGCCAGCGCGCTGACCGCGGCGGTCGAGCGGTGCACGCCCTTGGAACGTCCGGTCGTGCCCGACGTGTAGAGCATCTGGGTGCCCATCACCGGGTCGTCAATATCGGAACTCTCCTCGGCGGCCACCACCGTGTTGTACATCTCGAAACCCGGCAGGTAGCCGCCGGTGTTGATCTTCACCAGCCCCGGGCCGCCACCCTCGGCGGCGATGGTGACGCTTTCGCCGAGCTCGCCCGAGCAGACGAACGCCTTGGCCTCGCAGTTCTCGACGATGTAGGAGGCCTCCTCACCGGTGAGGTGCCAGTTGATCGGCGTGAGGCGCAGCCCGATGCGCTGCGCCGCGTAGAGGACCTCGAGGAATTCGGGCCCGTTGGTGCACATCAGGGCAATGGCATCGCCCTCTTTCAGCCCGCGGGCGCGCAGCGCCCGGGCGACCCGGTTGATTTCGTGGTTGAGGTCCTCGTAGGTGCGATCGCCGTGCGGCGAGATGACCGCCAGGCGGTCGGGGATCCGCGCCGCCCACCAGGCGTGCAGCATGCCCTGGGCGGCGGCGGCGCGCTTGTCCTCGGGCAGGCTCACGAGCGTCTCACGGCGCGTCTCACGACGCGGCCCCGCCGTCGCCTCGACCGTCACTGCCGCCGACCGGCTCGAAGAGCGGCAACCGGCGCCCGTCGCTGAGCGGTTCCCACGTGACGCCCACCGCCATGCCGCAGTGGACGTCGTCGGGCGGGCACCCGACGACGTTGGTCAGCATGCGCACCCCTTCTTCCAGGTCGACCAGCGCCACGCAGTACGGCTGGCCCCCCGAGAACTTGGCCCCTGCGGCTTCGGGCCGGTGCTCGACAACGGCGGCATAGACGGTCGCCCGACCGCTGGCGTCGCGCCACTCGAGCGCGCCGGCGCCCGCCGCGCAGTGTGGGCAGAAGACGCGCGGGTAGAAGACGCCGCGGTCGCACGAGGTGCACCACTGGACCAGCAGCCGGCCCTCGCGGGTGGCCTCCCAGAAGGCCTTCCCCTCGACGCCCACCGGAGGCTCGAAGCGAGACGGCGACGCCTCCGCCGTACTCACAACGTCGCCTCCGTGCCGAGGACGGCCGTGGACATGACCGAAAGGAACATCCCCGAGCCGTGGGCCACCGCCACCTCGGCGCCGGCCACCTGGCGGTCGCCACCTTCGCCGCGCAGCTGTCGCGTCGCCTCGGTGATGAGGAACATGCCGTACATGCCGGGGTGGGTGAAAGAGAGGCCGCCGCCGTTGGTGTTCATGGCGAGCGAGCCACCCGGCCCGAGGTGGCCGTCCGCGACGAACGGACCGCCCTCGCCCTTCTTGCAGAACCCGAGGTCCTCGAGGTGCAGCAGCGCCGTGATGGTGAAGCTGTCGTAGCCCATCAGGACGTCGACGTCGCTCGGCTCCAAGCCGGCCATCTCGAACGCACGCGGACCCGAGACCGCGCCCGGCGTGGTGGGGAGATCCGGCATTTGGCCGATGACCATGTGGTCCGTACAGGTGGCGGCGCCGAGCACGAAGACCGGCGGCTTGGGCAGCGACCGCGCCCGCTCGGCGCTTGTCATCACGAAGGCGCCGGCCCCGTCGGTGACGAGGCAGCAGTCGAGGAGGTGCAGCGGGCTCACCTGCAGCGGCGAGGCCAGCACGTCCTCGATGGTGATCGGGTCGCGGTAGCGAGCCCGCGGGTTCAGCGCGGCCCATTGCCGCGTGCTGACCGCGATCTGAGCCAGCTGCTCGGACGTCGTGCCGAACTCGTACATGTGCCGCGCCGCGGCCAGCGCGTAGGGGCCCATCGGCGTGCGCAGGCCGTAGGGCAGGTCCCACTCGGCCATCGGGTTCGGACCGCTGGGACGGCGCCACTCCCGTCGCCGGCCCTGCGTGCGGTCGCTGCGCGGCGTCGCGGCGTAGACGCTGACGACGACGTCGCACACCCCGGCGGCGATGGCGGCGGCGGCGTGCTCGACGTGCACTTCGTAGCTCGAGCCGCCGGTCATGGTGGACTCGACGAAGGTGGGATGCACGCCCAGGTACTCGGCGAAGCCCACGGCCGACTCGGGATGGCAGACCCCGTCGACGTCGGCCAGCGTCAAGCCGGCGTCCTCCAGGGCGTCGAGAACCATGGCCACCTCAAGGTCACGGCCGAAGCGGTCGAGCTCCCCGGTCGGGGAGACATCGTCGGCCACCCCGACGATGGCGGCCGCGCCGCGCAAGCTCCGGTCCACCCGACTCATCTCCGACAGCCCCCCTGCCCCGACTCGATCTTGCCGCGGCGACGATTAAGCGTTCTTGGGCAGCTGCGAGAACGGGGTCGTCCGGTCGTTGTTGGGCTCCTTGGGGAGGCCGAGCACCCGCTCGCCGATGATGTTGCGCTGCACCTGGTCCGTCCCGCCGTAGATCGGCGGCGCCTGGGCGAACAGTGCGAGCTCGGTGACCCCGCCGGCGAAGGGGTCACCCGTGGCCTGCTGGAGCTGCGTCTTGCTGTCGGCGTTGTAGGCGTGGAGCATTCCCGACGGCCCGATGATGCGCAGGCCGAGGTCGCGGGTGAGGCGGACGATCTGGCTCATGGAGAGCTTCGAAATGTTGGGCATGCCCGGGATGTCGCCGCCCTTCTCCTTCACCGCCTTGACCCGCAGGCCGTTGATGCGGCCGATCTCTCCCAGGCTGTAGAGCCGGGACAGCTCCTGGCGGACACCGGCGTCCTTGTTCACGCCGCGTGACTGGGCCAGGCTGATGAGCATCCCCGCGCCGCCTCGCATGGCACTGAGCGCACCACCGGGCGCCTGGGCCTTCTTCTTGCCACCGGTTGTGGGCTTCGGACCCACGAGGTCACCGACACGCTTATCGAGCATGCCCATGACGGTGCCGGGCTGGGCCAGGCCGCCACCGGCGGCATTCCCGCCACCGGCACCGAGGCCGGCCCGCTCGTTCGCCAGCGTCGTGTTGGCGGCGGCCCACCCGTTGTTCAGGCCGCCGATGAGGGCCGAGTCGGCCACCCGGGCGTCGGTGATGAAGACCTCGTTGAAGAGGGCGTGGCCCGTCATCTCCTTGAGGGGCCGCACGTCCACCCCGTCCTGGAGCATCTCGAAGGCGAAGTAGGAGATGCCCTGGTGCTTGGGCACCTCTTGGTCGGTGCGCGCCAACAGCATCCCGAGGTCGGCGTACTGGCCGCCCGAGGTCCACACCTTCTGGCCGTTGACGATCCACTCGTCGCCGTCCTTCATGGCGCGCGTCTGCAGGCCCGCCAGGTCGGACCCGGCCTGGGGCTCGCTGAAGAGCTGGCACCACGCCTTCTGACCGGTGACGATGTCGCGGACGTAGAGGTCGATCTGCTCTTGGGTCCCGTGGGTGGCGATGGTCGGCGAAGCCAGCAGCAGCCCCAGGCCGGCCGGGGCACCCAGGGCCCCGAAGTTGGCGATCTCCTGCGCGACGAGGACGGTGTCGGAACGGGCCATGCCCTTGCCGTAGGCGTTGGTCGGCAGACCGGGGGCCGACCAACCGGCCAGGCCCATCCGCTCCCACCACTGCGCGACGGTCAGGTCGGGGTCCCAATTGCTGTCCAGCCAGGACCGGAGGTCACTGATGAGCTCGTCGGTGGCGGTCGTTTCGGTGATGGTGTCGGTCACGCCCCGAAAGTTACCGGGCGCGTCGGGAACCGGGCGACTCGGCGAGAACGCCGGTAGCGTGCCGCTGCATGCAGGATGAACGGCTCGACGCGGCGTTCGAGGCCTGGATCCAGGCCCAGACGGCGGCCCTCGACGTGGTCCGCCAGGCCACCGAAGTGCCCGAGAGCGACGTTGACCTGGCCGAGGGCTATCGCTGGGTGACCCGCCTCTCGCGCCTGGCTCTGGACTGGATCGTCGAATGCTCCGACCCGCTGCACCCCCAGCTCTTCGTGCTCCAGGACGAGTACCGCAAGCTGCTGGTCGACAACCCCGACGTCCATTATCTGTTCTCCGTTCTCGACGATTCCCGGACGTACCGCCTCGTCGGCCACCGGGGCGAGTGCGCCTACCTCGGCATGACGTTCGGGACGCCCTTCGGCCAGGGCCCGGTCGAAGGGCGGACGGGCACCCAGACGCAGACGCACATCGACGAGTTCGAGCTCGGACCGAACGGCGAGGTCGACATTTTGATCGCGCCGGCGGAGAAGATGCCCGAACCCCGGCCGCGCAACGCCGTGGTGCTCGAGCCGGGTACGGCGCAATTGGCCATCCGAGAGACGCACTTCGACAAGCGACCGGAGACGCTGTCCCGCCTGCGGATGGAGCTGGTGCCCGAGCCGGGCGAGGCGGTGCCGCCCCCGTTGCTCTCGGCCGACGAGCTGGCGCCCAAGCTCGAGTTCGCCGCCATGTTCCTCACCTTCGTCGGTGGCACGGCACTGCAGATGTGGCGTGACGCCGCGTCCAACATGAACACGTTCGGGGGGCAGGCCGGCTCCGCGCACGTCGCCGCGCAGGAGGACGAGGTGCGCACGCACACCAACGCCGAGATGACCTACCACGGCGGTCGTTTCAAGCTGGCCGAGGATGAAGCGTTGGTGGTGACGGTCTCCGAGCCGGACACGCCTTTCCTCTACTGGGGGCTCACCCTGACTTCGCCGTGGATGGAGAGCTTCGACTACCGCTACACGACGACCAACTTGAACAACGAGCGGGCCGCCCGTTCCGAAGACGGGTCGTGGCGCCTGGTCATTGCGCCGCATGACCCCGGCCCGGGCGTCGAGAACTGGCTCGACACGGGCGGCCGCCTCGAGGGCTACATGCTGGTGCGCTGGGTCCTGGCCGACGACCCACCACACCCGAGCGCCGAGGTGGTGAAGCTCGCCGCGCTGTGACCGCTGGAGCAGGAACAGACCTTTAATTACTGTCGTTCCAAGGCCTCTGCGATCCTCAAGCGATGGTGCTTAGGGTCTAATGAAGTAGAAGAAGTTAGGGCAGCTGCGATATGCCCCTAATAGGGGGCGCAATGAAGCAGGATCTATCTCGGGTTCAGACTTCCGACGGCACCCCGAAGCGCTCCTGGTAGGGCGCGACGAGGGCGCGGTGGGTCGCGAGGTCGAGCCCGGTGTCGGCGAAGGAGTAGTCGTGGCCCGGGCCGCGGCCTGTATGGCGCGCCGCCAGATAGGCGTCGAGCGCCGAGCGGAAGGCGGCACCGACCGGAAGGTCCCACGCCGCGTAGAGGCGCTCGACCGCGCCGAGAGGATCGGCGACCAGGTCCTTGTAGACGACGTCGGTGATCCGGTCATTCGGGACGGCGCCGGCGTCGCGCTCGGCCGTCACGCCATCCATCTGCATTTCGAGTCCCATGGCCATGAACTCGACGAGCACCGCGTGGTCGACGTGGTCCGAGTGCATGAAGTGCAGGGTGGCCATCAGGTCCGACAGCGAGCCGATGACGCGTAACGGGTCGCGGTGGGTGATCACGACCCGGGCGTCGGGGTAGGTGGCGAACAGCAGGGGGAGGGCGGAGAGGTGCGACGGCGCCTTGAGGACCCAGCGGGTCGTCGGCCGCTCGGCCACCCACTGCAGGGTCTGGAGGTGGTGCTTGTGCCAGTCGTAAATCGGCGCCTGGTCCTGGCCGCTGCGCCACACGGTGTAGTCCGCGACGTTGTAGAGGCCGGTGTAGATGTCGCTCGAGAACTGGTGGGCGAAGGCGAAGATGCACTCGGTCGGGAGCCGTCCGCCGTTCTCGTGCATGGCGGTGAAGGCCGGGACCATCTCGTCCATGAGCGTGATCTCGTCGTCGCACACGTCCCCCGACGCCTCGTCGTAGGGGACGCTGTGCAGGAGCTCCCAGAGGAGCGGCGGCCGGTTGTCGGGATCGCAGGCCAGAAGCTCGTGCAGCAGGGTGGTTCCCGAGCGGCCGAGCCCGGTGACCACGATCGGCGCCTCGACGGGCGCACGCAGCACCGCCGGCTCCTTCTTCCAGAGGTCGACCATGCGCAGCCGGTTCTGCAAGATGAGCTGGAGCTCACCGCGGGTCCGCAGCCGGCCCGGCAGGTGGAGGCGCGCCTCGCCATCGAGGGAGGTGCAGAGGCGGGTGAACGGCGCTTCCCACCAGGGGTCCCCGTAGTCGTCGAGCCCGGTCGTCGAAGTGGCGGCGGCGCGGAGGTCGTCGGGTTGCAGGGAGATCAGGGAGCGCCCGTCGTCGCCGATGCCGCGCCCGAGCGTGACCAGCTTGTCGGTCCAGGGGCTGCGAGGCGGCGGGGACCAGGGCACGCGCCACGGTACCCGCAAGGGGGAGAATGTCGGGGTGCCCCAGGGAGCCGAGCTGCGCGTCGACGAGATCGTTGCCCTGCTGGCGACCGGCGCCGAGCACCCGCTCAGCCCGGGCGTGCCCGTGACGCAGCTCGACCACGCGCTGCAGACGGCAGCGGTGTTGCGGCGCGACGAGCCCGACGATCTCGAGCTCGCGGTCGCCGGGCTGGTGCACGACCTCGGCCAGCTGCTGCCGGGCGCCCGGGACGAGACGCACGCCACGGACGGCGCGGCGGCGGTCCGGGCGGCGCTGGGGGAGCGGGTGGCGGGCCTCGTGGGGCTGCACGTGGAGGCGAAGCGCTACCTGGTCGCGACCGACGCCAATTACAAGGTGCGACTGGCCGGCGACAGCGTGGTCTCGCTCGGGCGGCAGGGCGGCGCGCTGGACGAGCGCGGGGCCACGGCCTTCCTGGGCCTGCCCTGGGCGGCCGACGCGGTGACGCTGCGCCGGGCCGACGACGGCGGCAAGGTCGATGGCCTGGTGGTTGGTGATCTCGAGGGATGGGTACCACTCCTGCGACAGGTCTCCGGGCTGTACGGGGGGGCCGGACGCCCGCGCGCCGAGCGCGCCGATTGACTACTGTCAGGCGGCGCCCGGACGGGCGTTCGGGGCGGCATCCTGCGGGGGGTGTGCACAGAGATGAGCGGTGGGAACGGCTGGGCGTTCCACAGCGAGCGGCGGGTGACGTCTGCACGCTCCTGGCCTGCGGTGTTGGTGGCGTCACCGGTCCGCCCACCGGGCGGCGGTCCGGCGGAACCGAGGTGGTCGCCCGACCTGCTCGCGCAGCGCGAGCGCGGGAAAGTTACCCGTAGGGAACCAGCGCAGCGCTCGTTGTGCTCCCAGGATCGAAGGGATCCAAGGGGAGGGCACGCCTGGTGAAAGGACCACGCCGGTCGCTGTTGACGCGGGTGCGGGAGCGTCATTACACCCCCGCCATGTTCCGCATCGGCTTGGCGTGCGCAGTGGTGGCCGCGGTGTGCATCGTCGAGTTCGGGGCCAGCTCGGGCGCCGACACGGCCTTCGTCCCCGGCAACGCGACGGCACAGGCGCAGGCGATCGCCGTGGCACCCACGACGGGTGGCCTCAACTACACCGTCAGCCTCGGCATCTCCCTCTCGGACTACCAGGACATGGAGGCCCAGTCGCTGTCGCAGACGATCGACCTCGGCGCCATCGGCACGGCACTCGAGACGGCCACAGCCTGTGGCCCGGCGGACCTCCCGGCCAAGGACGTGCCGCCGTCGATCCAGGCCGAGTCGACCAACGGGAGCCAGAACCTGACCGACACCATCACGCCGGCGCAGTCGCCGATCGGGGTGGGCACCGAGTCGGCCAACGTGACGACGCAGCCCATGGCCACCTCGAACACCGCCGTGGCGGACATCCCGGTGCCCGGCGGGCTCTTGACCATCTCGGGCCTGTCGTCGACCTCGCACACTTCAATCGACAACAACGCCACCCGGACGGCGACGGCCACGTCGAGCATCGCCTCGATTTCGATCGCCAACGGCGCCGTCCAGCTCGGCGGCCTGCAGTGGACGGCGACCCAGCAGTCTGGTGCGACGACGACCTCGACGGGGACGTTCAGCATCGGCTCGCTGACCGTCGCCGGCGTCAAGATCGACCTCTCGAAGTACACCTCGACGGCGAACTTCAGCCCGCAGACGTTGCTGGGCATCATCAACACCGCCCTGTCGCCGGTCGGCCTCAACATCCAGTGGCCGGCGCAGTCGACCCTGCCCGACGGCACGGTGCAGATCAGCCCGCTCACCGTCGGCATCGACAACAACACGCTGGGGCAAGAGATCGTCGGGGCCAACCTCAGCTCGATCCAGACCGTGCGCACCGCATTGGTCAACGCGTTGCTCGCCACCAGCTGCCAGTTGGCCGAGCCGATCCTCATCGGTGACATCGGCATCGGTGTGCTCGCCGGCGGCGGCAACCTGAACCTCCAGCTCGGCGGCGCGAGCGCCGAGACGAACGACCTCGCCGAGGCCTCGCCCTTCGGGGCCGCCGGCGCCCCGTCACTCCCCGGCACGGCGCCGGTCACCGCGTCGACCGGGACCACCGGGAACACCGGGTTGGGTGGCGCGTCGCTGACCGGCAGCAGCGGGGCGGGTCTGGGCACAGCGGGGACCGCGGCGACGCCCGGGACCAGCGGATCGGGGAAGGGGGCCAAGGAATCGCTGGGCCCCATTTCGAAGTCGAGCGCCTGCGTGAGCCTGGGCCCGTCGGGTGGCGGGTGTAACGGCGGCAACGCGGCGGTGCCGATCGGCCTGGCCGCGCTGGCCTTGGTCGTCGCGCTCTTCGTCTGGGACTACCTGCGCCAGCGCCGGCGTGACCGTTTGACGGGAGCAGTGGAGGGAGCAACGTGAGCGAAGACGGCAGCTCGAGCAAGCTGCGGCTGTCGGCCGCGCGGGCCAATGGCCGCTTGCTGAAGGGGTACGGCCCGCTGGCCGCGCTCCTCGTGGCCTTCGTCCTGATGGCGATGCTGGTACCGACCAAGGCCCCGCAGCAGAACGTCGTGCACGAGACCCAGCAGGTCTCGGGGGGCGGGACGGGCACCGGCGCCGGGACCGGGAACAGCGGCACGGCCGGCACGGCCGGGACCGCCGGGACCGCCGGTTCGGGCACCGGCGGCACCGCCGGGGGTGCGGCGGCCGGGGCCAAGACGGGCACCGGAGCCGTGCCGTCGACGGCCGCCGGCAAGACCAGCGCCTGTTCGGGCGCGCAGGTGCCGGGCGATCCCTACTCGCCGCCGTGCATCCAGTTCTCGGGGAGCAACGGGGGCGCGACGTCGGCAGGCGTGACGGCCAGCCAGATCAACGTCAGCTACCGCCTCACCTCGGACTCGCAGAGCTTCCAGCAGACGCTCCAGTCGCTGGGCGGCGCCGACATCACCGACACGACGGCGGACATTGAGCGCACGATCAACACGCTGGCGACGTACTTCGACAACCACTTCCAGTTCTACGGCCGCAAGCTCAACATCGAGTACTTCAACGGCCAGGGCTCCATCACCAACGAACTCCTCGGCAGCGGCCAGCAGCAGGCCGACGCCGACGCCGTGACGTCGGCCCAGCAGCTGCACGCCTTCGCCGAGCTCGACGGCGTGACCGAGCCCTACGCCGTGGCGCTGTCGGAACAGCACGTCGTGAACTTCGGGGCGCCCTACCTCTCCGGGCAGTTCATGGCCCAGTACGCGCCGTACATGTGGAGCCTCGACACCGAGTCCAACGACGTCGTGGCGGCGACCTCGGAGCTCTACCTGAAGTCGCTGGCCGGCGGCAACGCGCAGTACGCCGGCGGCAGCCTGCAGGGCAAGCCGCGCAAGATAGCGATCATCGCCCCGAGCAACCCGTGGTACCAGACGGCCGCGCAGAGCGCCGTCGCCGAGGACGCGGCGGCCGGCTACCCCGTGACCGACAACATCCAGTACCAGCTGGACTTGTCCACCCTCTCCAGCCAGGCGGCCACGATCGTGAGCCAACTCCAGAACGACGGCATCACCACGGTGATCTGCGGGTGCGACCCGGTGACCCCCGTCTACCTGACCTCGCGGGCGGCCGAGCAGGGCTACTTCCCCGAGTGGGTCGTGGCGGGCGTCGCCTTCACCGACCAGGACATCGTGGGCCAGCTCTTCCAGCAGAGCGAGTGGTCGCACGCCTTCGGCGTCAGCTTCGCGGGCCAGACGCTGCCCAAGCAGCAGACGTTCGGCTACGCGGCCTACAAGCAGGTGAGCCCGAGCACCGAGCCGGCCAACGCAGTCGACGTGATCTACGCCCAGATGTACGAGATGGCGATCGGGCTCGAGATGGCCGGTCCGGACCTGACCCCGCAAACCTTCGAGAACGGCATGCGGGCCTATCCGGGGAGCCAGGCCGGCGCGACCAATGCCCTGTACGGGACGTGGGGCTTCCCAGCGGGGCACTTCACGCCGCAGTTGGACTGGACCTTCATCTACTGGAACCCCAACATGGTCTCGCCCTACAACGACAAGACGGGTGCGTACGTCTTCTCCAAGTCCCGGACCAAGATCGGCTCCTACGCCGGGGGCGCGCTGCCGCTGCCTGCCGGGTTCCCGTTGACGCCGTCGAGCTCGTAGCGGGTGCATCCGGTGACGAAATACGGACGCCGCGTGGCGAGTGACCGGTAGCGGGTAGCGGCCGATGCGTGTCGAGGTTCCCGAGAAGATGGAGGACGCCTGGGCCAGGGTCTCGAACCTGTGGGACGGCTTGCCGGCGCGTCTGCGCGGCACGGTGCTCACGGTCGCGGCGGCCCTGATCCTGTTGTTCGCGGTCCCTGCGATCTGGCCGCACGGCGCGCCGCGGGGCCAGATCCTCAACGGCGCCGAGTTCGGCGCGGTGAACGGGTTGCTCGCTTTGGGCCTCGTGCTCACGTATCGCGCCTCTCGGGTCATCAACTTCTCCTACGGCGCCATGGGCGCGCTGGCGGCGACCGTGGCCGTCGAGCTCAACCTGGCCCACCACGTCAACTGGTTCGTCTGCATCGCCATCGCGCTGCTCGTCGGGGCCGCTCTCGGGCTCTTCGTCGACTTCATCATCCGCTGGCGCTTCTTCAGCGCGCCGCGGCTGATCGTCATGGTGGTCACCATCGCCTTGGCCCAACTCTTCGGCGGTATCCAGCTGCTGGTGCCGGGCTGGATGAACGGGCCCTCCATCATCGGCGGCGTCACGACGCCGCTCTCGTCGCACCACGTGGAGCTCTTCCCCGTGCTGTTCAACGGGAACGACTTGTTGATCGCGATCGTCGTGCCGGTCGTGCTGATCGCGTTGGGCTGGTTCCTCCTGCGCACCGACGCCGGCATCGCGGTGCGGTCGGTGGCCGACAACGCGGACCGGGCGAGGCTGCTCGGGATCCCGGTCCGGCGGCTGTCGACCCTGGTGTGGGTGCTCGCCGGTTTGCTGGCCGGGCTGACCAGCATTCTCAGTGCGCCCTCGACCGGCATCACGATCGCGGCGGGGGCGGGGCCGACACTGATCCTGCCCGCGCTGGCGGCGGCGATCATCGCCGGCATGGAGAGCCTGCCGCTGGCCTTCGGCGCCGGTGTGGGTCTCGGCATCACGACGGGACTCTTCGAGTTCAACCTGCCGCGCTACGGCAGCGCGATCGGCGACGTGGTCAACCTGGTCGCAATTCTGCTCGGTCTCCTCTTCCTGCAGAAGCGGCGGAGCCGGGCCGACGACGCCGAAGAGACGTTCTCGGCCACCGGGATCTTGAAGCCGATCCCCGAGGCGCTGCGCAAGTTGCCCGAGGTCGTCGCCGGGCGGCTGGGCATCCTCGCTGTCGTGGGGGCGGGACTCATCGTGATCCCGTTCGTGGCGGGCCCGGGCAAGACGCTCGAATACACGGCGGCGCTCATCTACGGGATCATCGCCATCTCGCTCGTCGTCCTGACGGGATGGTCGGGCAACGTGAGCCTGGGTCAGTTCGCGTTCGCCGGCGTGGGCGGGGTGCTGGCGGGTGACCTCATTGAGAAGGCCAACGCCGACCTGTTCGTGAGCCTGGCGGCCGCCGGTGCGGCGGGGGCGGTGCTCGCGGTCGTCGTGGGCGTACCCGCGCTGCGCATCCGGGGCGCCTACCTGGCGGCGGTCACCCTTGCGTTGGGTGTCGCGGTCAACACCTTCTTCTTGAACCCGACGTACTACCCGAACATCATCCCGCAGCAGTTCCTGCGTCCCGTGCTCTGGCAACGCTTCAACCTGGAGTCGAACAAGGCCTTCTACTTCACCTGTCTCGGGTTGCTGGTCTTGACGATCCTGTTCATCCAGGGCTTGCGGCGCGCCCGCGCCGGCCGGGTCCTGCTGGCGACGCGCGACAACGAGAAGGCCGCGGCGGCCATGTCCGTGCCGACCATCCGCACGAAGCTGTCGGGTTTCGTGCTCGCCGGCGCGATCGCCGGGGTGGCGGGCGGCCTGTACGCCGTGCTGCTCGGAGCGGTCGGCTTCGACACGTTCGACCCCTCCTACGGGTTGGTCGTCTTCTCCATGGCGGTCATCGGCGGGCTCGGCACCATTTACGGCGTCCTCATGGGCGTGGGGTTGATCGAGTTCCTCAGCTACACGTTCCCCAAGTACCAGCTGGTCTTCACCGGGTTCGGGTTGATGATCATTCTGCTGTTCCTGCCGGGCGGACTGGCGGCCGGCGTGCAGTGGGTCCGCGACCGCTTGCTCAAGTTGGTGGCGCAGCGGCGCGACATCCTCGTGCCGAGCCTGGTGGCTGACAAGCGGGTCGAGCTGATCGATCACGCACCGGAGGAAACGACGCTCCTCGAGCACGCGTTGAGCGAAGAGGAGGGCGACGGCGTCGCCGCCTCGCTCGGGCAGGAATTCGTGCCCGTGCCGGCCGCCCGCGACGAGGACACGGACCAGGTGCCGGCGGTGCCGGCGGTGCCGGCGGAGGTGGCGGGTGGGGGGGCCGGGCTCTCGACCAACGGCTCGAACGGGCTCATGCCCGACACGCCGATCGCCCTTTCCTGCAGCAAGGTCGAGGTGTCCTACGGGCCGGTGCAGATCCTCTTCGGTGTCGACCTCGAGGTGCACGAGGGCGAGATCGTCGCGTTGCTGGGCACGAACGGCGCCGGCAAGTCGACGCTGCTCAAGGGCGCCAGCGGCCTGGTCAAAGTCGGCGGCGGTTCGGTCCGGCTCGGCGACGTGTCGATCGGCGGGGACCAGGCCGAGACCATCGCCCGCAAGGGCCTCTCGCTCATGCCCGGTGGACGCGGCATCTTCCCGACCCTCAGCGTCGAGGACAACTTGCGTCTCGGCATCTGGATGATCCGCAAGGACCGCCACGCCGTCGCCGAGGCGAAGGAGCGGGTGTTGGACCTGTTCCCGATCCTGCGGCAGCGGTCCCACCAGCAGGCCGGCAACCTGTCGGGCGGCGAGCAGCAGATGCTCTCCTTGTCGATGGCGCTCATGGTGACGCCCAAGGTCCTCATGATCGACGAGCTCTCGTTGGGCCTGGCGCCGACCGTGGTGAGCCAGCTTCTCGGTGTGGTGAAGCAGCTGCACGAGTCCGGGACGACGATCATCGTGGTGGAGCAGTCGGTGAACGTCGCACTGGAGATGGCCGAGCGCGCCGTCTTCCTCGAGAAGGGCGAGGTGCGCTTCAGCGGCCGCACCGTCGACCTGCTCGAGCGCCCTGACATCCTGCGCTCTGTCTTCATTGCCGGTGCCGGTGCCGGCTCGGTCGAGGGCACGGTGGTGACACCCGACGCCGGGCCGACCGACCACCACGAGCACGCCAGCGCTGGGTCCGCGTTGCTCGTCGCCGACCCGCACAAGCGCATCCCGCCGTCGGCCGAGGCGCCCGCCATTTTGGAGTGCAACGGGGTGCGCAAGAGCTTCGGCGGTATTGCGGCCATCCAGGACATCAGCCTCACCCTGCGCGACGGTGAGATCCTCGGGCTCATTGGCCACAACGGCGCCGGGAAGACGACGTTCTTCGACTGCGTGTCCGGCTTCCTGGCGCTCGACGGCGGACGCATCCGGCTCGGCGGGGTCGACATCGACGCCTGGCCCGGCTACATGCGCGCCGCGGCGGGGATCGGCCGCACGTTCCAAGAGGCCCGTTTGTACCCGTCGCTGACGGTGATGGAGACGATCGAGGTGGCGCTCGAGCGGCACCTGAAGTCGCGCGACATGGTGGCGGCCGGGCTGCGCCTGCCCGCATCGCTCGACTCGGAGGCGGACGCGTCGCACACGGCGAGCGAGCTCGTGGAGCTGATGGGCCTGGGCGCCTTCCGCGAGAAGCTGGTGGGCGAGCTGTCGACGGGCACCCGGCGCATCGTCGAGCTGGCGTGCGTGCTGGGCCAGGAGCCCGGCGTACTGCTGTTGGACGAGCCTTCGGGTGGCGTGGCGCAGCGCGAGTCCGAGGCCATGGCACCGCTGCTGATCAGGGTGCAGCAGCACACCGGCTGCTCCATTCTGGTGGTTGAGCACGACATGCCACTGCTCACGGCGATCTGCGACCGCATGATCGCGCTCGAGCTGGGCGAGGTCATCGCCGAGGGCACGCCGGCCGAGGTGCTCGAGCACCCGGCGGTCATTGAGTCCTACCTCGGCACGGACGAGTCGACCATCCGGCGGTCGGGCGTCAAGGTCTGACCTCGGTCCGGCGGGGTCTGCGCTTGGCTCGGCCCCACCTGGGCGGGTCGACTCTGACCGCTTACGCGGCATTCCTACCCACTTGTGGGTACACGCGCAGGGAAGAGCCATACCGACTTCGCCCTGATGTCCCGTTCTGACGGGGCGGCTTGCCTCCACCATCGCCGCCACGCCAGAGTCGGCCCGTGGAGACCCCGCTCGTCGGCACCTGCGACCCGCGCTTCGTGGCGGTCCAAGAGGAGTTCGCCCGCAACTTCACCGAGCGCGACGAGGTGGGCGCCGCCGTCTGCGTGATGGTCGACGGGATCACCGTCGTCGATCTGGCGGGTGGTTGGGCCGACCCCGAGGCCCAGCTGCCCTGGCGGCTCGACACACTCGTCGACTTCTACTCGGTCGGGAAGGCCTTCCTGGCGCTGTGCGCGCTGCAGCTCGTCGACGCGGGTCTCGTCGGGCTCGACGATCCCATCGCCCGCGTCTGGCCCGAGTTCGCGGCCGCAGGCAAGGACGCAGCCACGCTGCGCCACGCGCTTTGTCACCGGGCTGGGGTGCCCGCCATCCGCGAGCCGCTCACCAACGAGGACCTGTGGCGCTGGGACCGGATGACGGCCGCACTGGCGGCGACCGAGCCCTGGTGGGAGCCGGGCACCCGCCACGCCTACCACACCAACACGTACGGGCATCTCGTCGGCGAGGTGATCCGCCGGGTCAGCGGCGAAGCGGTGGCGCAACGCCTTGCCGCAGTGACGGGACCGCTCGGCGCGGACGTGCACATCGGTGTGCCGTCGGGGGAGAGCGGGCGCTGCGCGTCGGTGATCTTCGCCGCGCCCTTGCCGTCTGGTGATCTCGACGTCGGCGCGCTCGAGGGCGACCAGCTGATGGAGATGCTGAGCTACTTCAACCCGCCGGGTTATTCATCGATGGGCGTGGTGAACACACCCGAATGGCGCGCCGCCGCGGTGCCGTCGACCAACGGCCACGGGACGGCGCGCGGTGTCGCGCTGCTGTACGGCGCGCTGCTCGAGCATGGCCTGCTGTTGTCGAGCGATCTCTTGGCCGAGGCGGTCTCGCCGCAGTCAGAGGGCTTCTGCCCGATTCTGCACGAGGACGTCACGTTCGGGCTCGGCTTCAAACCCACCGTGCCGCGGCGGCCGTTCGGCCCCAACCCGCGCAGCTTCGGTCATTTCGGCACCGGCGGTGCCGTTGGGTTCGCCGATCCCGACGCACGGGTTGCGTTCGGCTATGTCATGAACCACGTCATCCCCCGTTGGCAGAGTACGCGGAATCGTGCCTTGATCGACGCCGTCTACGCAGCGCTGTAACTCCTTCAACCGGAGTTTGCGGCACGGATGAACCGTGGGTTTCGCGAATGTGGCGCATCGATGAATTGATCCGCGCCGCCGCATAGCGCGCGGCCTCAGGGGTATAGGGCAGTGCGAGCCGCGACCAAACGGGTGATACAGCGGCCGTGCGCGTCGGACGTTGGCCACACACGTTCGAGCTCCACTAGGCAGGTGACGCCGTCGCGTCGCGTCCCGAAGCGGTTCGGGACGCGACATGCGGGTCCGACACTTGCGCCAATCGATCACATCCACAGAGGGGACGACGACCACCATGAGCTCCGACGTCATTGGATCGCGCTATCGCCTTGGAGGTGTCGTCACCTGTACCCCCGAGTCGACGACGTGGCAGGCGCGCGACACCTGGCTGGACGAACGGGTCCTGGTGGTCACGCCGGAACCGGGGTGCGACGCGCGGTTCGCCGCGTTGGCCAGTGCGGTGATGGATCACGCGTCCGCCCATCTCGTCGGTGCCTACGACATCGGAACGACGCCCAACGACTTCGTCGTGTTCAGCTTGCCCGCAGCAACCCTCTCGGACGAGCGGGTGCCGCTCGAGGAAGAGGATGTGCTCGTCGCCGGCCGCTCGCTCGGCGACGCGCTGGAAGCCCTGCACGGACGCGGTGTCGTCCATGGTGATCTCCACCCCGGTTCGGTCGCGGTGGCGGAGTCCGGCGACACCGCGCTGTCCCCGTGGCCGCTGGCACCCCGGCCGCAGAATTGGAGCGGCCCCGGCGGCTTCGGCAGCGATCCCGAGGAGTGGCGCGACGCCACCGCCGAGGACGACGTCCGTGCCCTCGGCGCCGTGCTCCTCGGTGCGCTGGCCGGGCCGCCGGTGCTCTCGAGTGAGCAGGTCGGCAACCTCGAACGCGAACTGTCCGTGCGGGCGCCGAGCGCGGTCGCCATCGCCGACCGCGCCTTGACCCCGCCCGCCCGCGGTGGGTACGGGGAGGCCGCCCAGTTGCGCGACGACTGCGCCGCCGCGCTGTCCGGGCGCCTGGTGGTCGAAGCTCCGGCATCCTCACCGGCGTCGGTCCGCGGCCGCGGCCGCGGCGGCGGCGCCGTCGACCGCGACCGCGAGGTCTCCGAGGGCCGCCGCGCCGCGCTGGTCGTGGTGGCCGCGGGCGCAGCGGTGCTGGCCGGGTTGGGGCTCTCGGGCGCCTTCGGCGCGAGCGCCCGCCTCGGCGTTCACCCCGTGACCACGCAGGCGTCCGGCTGCGTCGGGCCGCACTGCCCCGGATCCGATCCGGGCGTCCCCCAGGTCTCGGCTCCGCCTGCGGCCGCGTCGGCACCGAAGGCGCCGCGCGGTGCCGGAACGACCGCTCGACTCGCCGACCAGGCGGCAGCCGCTCGGTCCGGCGCCGGCGAGATCCCAAGCCCGGTCCCGGCGCACACGCCGGCGACGAGCAGCACGCTCCCCCCGGCCGCGTCCACGACGACCACGCCGCCGCCCAGCACGACGACATCGAGTTCGCCCACGACGAGCTCCACCACGACGAGCACGTCGTCGACGACCACCACCACGACCGTGCCGGCCTCCACCACGACTTCGTCGTCCACTCCTTCCTCGATCCAGGCCGGTCCGAGTGGCAATTTGGGCGGCCCGCGCGCGCCCCGTTCCGAAGGTGTGGGGTTGGGGTTGGGGCAGGGGCGCTGATCGATGCTCGTCGCCATCGCCCTGCTCGTCGTCTCGCTCTGCCTCTTCGCCGTCGCCATGGCGACGCTGTGGTGGATGCTCCATGCGTGGCGCACCCCCGAGGTCTTCCGCTCGCTCGGGTTCGGCCAGGTGGCCGCGGGCCGCGCCGAGTCGCCGCTGAGCTTCTCCCTCATCGTCCCGGCGCGCCACGAGGAGGCGGTACTCGGCGCCACCTTGGACCGGCTGGCCGAGCTGGATTACACCGCCTTCGAGGTCCTGGCCGTCGTCGGCCACGACGACCCGGGCACCACCGAGGTCGCCAACGCCGCGGCGCAGCGACACGGCGGGCGGATCCGGGTCGTGATCGACCACTCGTGGCCGAAGAACAAGCCGACCGCCTTGAACACCGCACTCGCCGAGTGCCGCGGTGACGTGGTGGGCGTCTTCGATGCCGAGGACGAGGTGCACCCCCGCCTCCTGCGGCAGGTGGCCGGGGCGTTCGACCGCAGCGGGGCGCATGTCGTGCAGGGCGGCGTGCAGCTGGTCAACTTCCAGTCGAACTGGTACGCGCTGCGCAACTGCCTCGAATACTTCTTCTGGTTCCGCTCGCGGCTGCACCTGCATGCCGAGCGTCGGTTCATCCCGCTGGGCGGGAACACGGTGTTCGTGCGCACCGATCTCCTCGTCGCGGTCGGCGGCTGGGACCCGCAGTGCCTGGCCGAGGACTGCGAGCTCGGCGTACGGCTGTCCAGCTTGGGCGCGCGCGTCGACGTGGCCTACGACCCCATGGTGGTCACCCGCGAGGAGACCCCGGGGACGCTGCGCGGCCTGCTCAAGCAGCGCACCCGGTGGAACCAGGGCTTCCTTCAGGTGTTGCGCAAGGGCGAATGGCGCCGCTTGCCCACCCGCGGCCAGCGGGCCCTGGCGCGCTACACGCTGGCCATGCCCTTCCTCCAGGCCTTCACCGGCCTGGTCATCCCCGTCTCGATCTACTCCATCGTCGCCCTGAAGATCCCGGTCGCGCTGGCGCTCGTCTCCTTTCTCCCCGTCATCCCGACCCTGGCGGCCCTGGCATTCGAGCTGGTGGGCCTCCGCGAGTTCGGGCGCGTCTTCTACCTCAAGCCACGCGCCTACGACTACGTCCGCCTGGTGCTCGGCCTGTTCCCGTACCAGCTGTTCCTCGCCGGGGCGGCGGTGCGGGCCGTCGTGCGCGAGATGCTCGGCCGGCGCGGCTGGGAGAAGACGGCCCACACGGGCGCGCACCGCCCGGCGGTCACGTCCGCAGCGAGCGCCCGGCCGGCCGAGCGCGTCTCCGTCCGTGCAGAGCCCGAGCCCGTGCTCAGCGCGGCGACGGCGGAGGGCTCGTGACGCAAGCCCCTGACATTCCGCGGCTCGATCGCCCGCTCGAGCTGCCGCCCCGTCCCCTCGGCGCGCCGCCGCGGCGCGTCCCCTCCGTCGACGACCTCGTCAGCGGGCGGGCGCGCCAGGCGTCGGTCCGACCGCCCCTGCGGGCGCGGTCGGTGCGCGCCGCACGCGCCTGGATACGCCGGCACCGGATCAGCCTGCTGCTGCTCAGCTGCCTGCTCGTCGTGGTGGGCATCGTCCACGGCGTCGGCCTGTCGCGCATGCCGCTCCCCGTCGACGACGAGGGGACCTACATGGCGCAGGCGTGGGCGGTGCAGGTCCGTCACACCCTGACGCCCTACACCTACTGGTACGACCACCCGCCGGTCGGTTGGATCCAACTCGCCGGCTGGACCTTCATCACGCACGCGTTCTCCGGCTCGACCCTTGCGATCGTGGCCGGGCGGCGCATCATGCTGCTGTACGCGCTCGCCGACGCCGCGCTGGTGTATCTCATCGCCCGCCGGCTCCGCCTGTCGCGTGTGTGGGCCTCGGTGGGCGTCCTCGCCTTCGCGCTCAGTCCCCTCGCCGTCGACTACCAGCGCATGGTGTACCTCGACAACCTGGCCATGCCGTGGCTCCTTGCCGCCTTCGCGTTGGCGCTCACCCCGCGCCGTCGCCTGTGGACCTTCGGCGCGAGCGGTGCGTGCCTCGCGGTGGCGGTGCTGAGCAAGGAGACGATGCTCCTGTTCGCGCCGGCGCTGGTGTACCAGGTCTGGCAGCGGGCGCACCGCACCACCCGAGCCTTCTGCGTGACCGCCGTGGCGGCGGTGTTCGGCCTGGTCGTCGCGATCTACCCGCTCCTCGCGGTGTTGAAGGGCGAGTTGATTCCGGGGCCCGGCCACGTCAGCCTCGCGAGTTCGATCGCCTTCCAGCTGAGCGGCCGCCAGGGCACCGGCAACCCGTTCAATCCCACCAGCCAGGCCCACTCGCTCGTGGCCGGCTGGCTGCACCTCGACCCGTGGCTGCCGGTGGCCGGCCTGATCTGCCTGCCCGTGGGGTTCTCGGTACGCCGTTACCGGCCCCTCGCGGTGGCGGAGGCCATCGCGCTGCTCGACGTCCTGCGCGGCGGGTACCTGCCCGTTCCCTACATCATCGGGCTGCTGCCCTTCTCCGCCCTCCTCGTGGCCGCCACCGGTTCGACCTTGAGCGGGCTGGTGCGCTGGACGACCGACCGCCGCGCCTGGATCGCGGTCAAGGCCGGGGTGCTCCTCGGCGCGGCCGGGGTGCTCCTCGCCCTCGTGGTGCCGGCGTGGGCCTCCGGATTGCACACCCAGATGGAGACGAACCAGGTGGCTCCGACAGCCCAGGCCGAGGCGTGGGTGGAGCACCACGTGCCGCACAGCGACCGGCTCCTGGTCGACGACACCGTCTGGGTGGACCTGGTCGACCACGGGTTCAACCGCCCCTACGGGGTCGTGTGGTTCTACAAGCTGGGCTACGTCAACCAGCTCGATCCGTCGGTCCGGCGCACCCTGGGGGGCGGCTGGCGCGACTTCCAGTACGTGATCGAGACGCCCTCCATGCGCGCTGCCCTCGCTGGATCGGGGGCCCAGGCGCTGCCCCAGGTCGCCCAGGCGGTCGACCACTCCAAGTCGGTCGCCTCCTTCGGGAGCGGGGTCGACACGATCAGCGTTCGCCGCATATCGGTCACGCCCGCCGCCCCCGGCACCACGACGCCCACCCACCATCCCACCCAGAGCACCCAGAGCACCCAGAGCACCCAGAGCAAGGAAGAGACCCATGGCCCTTGAGGAGACCCCCACCCCGACCCCGAGGTTTGCCACCGTCGTGCGCGGTTACGACCGCTTGCAGGTGGACGACTACGTCGAGCACCTACACCGCTGGATTGAGCAGGCCGACTACCGCGCCCAGCAGTGCGAGGTCGCGGCGACGCGTGCCAATTCCGAGGCGGACCAGCTGCGTCGCCGGCTGGCGTCGGTGGACGCGGGCACGCTCACGGCGACGCCCGAGTCAATGAAGGCGTTGGGCGATCGGGTGGGCAGCATCATGCAGTCCTCCTTCCAAGCGGCCAAGGAGGTCCACCGCCGCGCCGAGGACGAGGTGCGCGGGCGGACGGCGGCCGCCGAGGAGTCGGCGGCGCAGACCGTCGCGGAGGCCACCGCGCGCGCCGAGGATCTCTCTCGCGCCGCCGAGGACCTCTTCGTGCGGGCGCAGGAGGCGCTGGCCAAGGCCGGTACTGCGGCGGCCCGCGAGGTCGACGAGGCGAGGGCACGCGGGGTGACCGAGGCCGAGGACCTGCTCGAGCGCGCCCGCCACGAGGCGCGCGAACTGGCGCGCCGCGCCGGGCAGGAGGAACAGGTGCGGCGCGAGCAACTGCAGCTCCTCGAGGAGCACCGCGGCCGCGTCATGGAGGAGATCGGGGTGCTCCATCAGCGGCTCGGGCACATCGGCGACGGCCTCACGGCCCCGGCGGCGCCGCAGCACGCCCAGCCGGCGCAGCAGCGGGCGCGGCACGCTGAGCTCGAGGCGGCGGCGAAGCCGGAGACGGCGGAGGCGGCAGGGACGCACGAGGAGCCCGGCGACGACACGATGGTCGTCGAGCTGCCCGCCGCCGCGGCCAAGCCGACCCGGCGAAAGGTGGCCTCGTCGACCCGTTGAGCCCGACCCGGTGGCGTGTGCCAGCGTCGCCGGTCGCGTCACCCGCGTCGGCGCCGGGACAACCGCCCGCTCGCGGCCGCGCGCCCGTCGTCGCCCGCAGCGCGCTCGGCGCGCTGGCCGTCCTGGCCGTCCTCGCCGCCGCGCTCGCGCTGGGCATCGGCACCTCCGGTGGTCCTAGGACCCCGGCGGCCCACCGCCGGGCCGGACGGCCCACGACGGCGTCGTCGTCCGTACCCTCGTCCGGCCCGGCCCGCGTGCCCACCTGGGCCGCCGACCAGGCCTTCAGCGCTTCGATGTCCTTCCTGTCGCGCTACGAGCTGCCGAGCGGCCGCGTCGTGCGCTGGGACCAGGGAGCGGACACGGTCAGCGAGGGCGAGGCCTACGCCATGCTGCTCAGCGTCGCCGCCGGCGACCGCACCCGCTTCGATGCGGCCTGGGCCTGGACCCGCACGCACCTCCTCCAATCCTCGGGCCTGCTGGCGTGGCACTGGGCGGCCGGGCGCGTGCTCAGCTCAGAACCGGCGGCGGACGCCGACGTCGACGCGGCCTACGCCCTCCAGCTGGCGGCCACGCGCTTCCACCAGCCCACCGATCTCGTTGCGGCATCGGCTATGGCCTCGGCCATCGTGAACGACGAGACCGTTGCGGCTCCGATGGGACGGGTGCTCGTCGCCGGCCCGTGGGCGGTCGGGCCCCCGGCGTTTGCGAACCCGAGCTACGCCTCGCCGTCCGAGCTGGCGGCGCTGGGACAGCTGCCCGGTCAAGCCCAGAACTTCGCCGCCCTGGCCGCGGGCACACGTGCGCTGGTGGCACAGGTCCTGGCGGCGACGGCGTTGCCGCCCGACTGGGTGCAGCTGACGAGCGGGACGCCGGCCGACGTGGCCCCCCAGGACGGTGCGACAGACAACTACGGCTTCGACGCGGTCCGCCTCCCGATCCGCTGGGCGGCGTCGTGCACGGCGTCGGACCGCCGGACCGCGGCCGCGTTGTGGCCGGTGCTCGGTCCGCCGGCCGAGCGCGGGCGCGCCACCGTCAACCTGGCCCTTCGCCGAGGGACGAAACAGGGCCGCAACGCGGTGAGTTCACCGGTCGGCCTTGTCGCTGCCGCCGCGAGCGGCTGGGCGACCGGACGCCATGGAGCGGCGCTCGCCCTCTTGTCACGCGCCGAGGCACTCGATCACGCGCACCCGACCTATTACTCCAGCGCCTGGGTCGCCCTCGGTCGCGTCTTCCTCGAGACCGGCCGGCTCGGGACCTGTCCGACCTGAAGCGTGCTCTAGCGTTCCGTCCACGTCGCCGCCACGCCCCCGGCGGTTCGATCGACCGGGAGTGCAATGGCGGATACCGCAGTCTCGCAGCCGAGCCGGCGGGCCGAGATCTGGTTCGACGACCCCGCGCCACAACGGCGCTGGTCTGTCTTGCTGCGCATCGTCCTGGTCCTGCCGCCGCTCGTCTTCTTGTTGATCCTCGAGGTCGTCCTGGTGCTCGTGGCCGTCATCGGCTGGCTCGTCGCGCTGCTCCTGGGCCGCCTGCCCAGGTGGGCCCACATCTTCATCGGCGGCGTTGCGCGCTACGAGGCCCTCCTTGAGGCCTATGCACTGCTGCTGACGGACCGCGTCCCACGCATCTCGCTTGGCGACAGCGACTACCCGGCCCGCCCGGTCGTGCCACCCAACGGGCCGCTGCGAACCTCGGCGGTCTTCTTCCGCTTCATCCTGGTCATCCCGGCTGCCGCCCTCGGGGCGGTCGTCCTACTCGGGCTCATCGTCCCCGCGTTCGTCGTCACCTGGCTCATCGTCCTCTCCCGAGGCCAGATGCCCGCCTCGCTCCACGGGGCGTACGCCGCGCTGGTCCGCTACCTGTTCCGCCTTCGCTCGTATGCCTTCCTGCTGACCCCCGAGTACCCGTGGGGCATGTTGGGCGACCAGGTCCCCGGCGCTCCCGCCGTCGCCACCGCGAGCCCAGAAGAGGCGGCCGCCCCGGTTCCGCCGCCCGCCCAGCCGGCGTGGCTTCCGGCGGCGCCCCGTCCGCCGAGACCACCCGACCGGGGCGGGCTGGTCGTGGCGGGCGCCGCGAGACGTTGGCTCATCGTGGCCATCGTCTGGGGCTCGATCCTCTTCGTCGGGAACCTCGTGCTGCAGACGGTGCTGATCTCGAGCAGCGTGACGGCGACGTCCCAGGGCAACACCGTGGTCAACGGCTTCAACCAGACGAGGGTGGCGATCGACCGTGCCATCCGCGACAGGAACCGATGCTCGGCGAAGGTCACGGCGGTGTGCTTCAGCGTCGTCAGGGCGTCGCACAAGGCCGCGGCGACGTCACTCGACGACTTCGAGTCCGACCTCAGATCGCTGTCGGTCCCCGGCAACGCGCGAGGTCCGCTCCGGGTCCTCGCGCGCGAGACGGCACAGCTCACGGCCATCTTCAACCGGTTGGCCCACAGCGCGGACTCCGACGCCTACGCAATGACATTTGTGACCAACCACGTCAACGCCCGCCTACGCTCGCTCCCGCGCCAGACGAATAGGCTGTTGCGCGCGTTGAACGCGCACGTCTACTACTGACCATGACCACCACGTTTGAAGGCCTTGTTGCCGAGGGCGCTGCCGTGCCCGTCGAGGGATGGGACTTCTCTTGGTTTGACGGACGGGCCACCGAAGAGCGGCCGCCCTGGGGCTACGCGCGGCTGCTGGGGGAACGGATGGGCGCCGTGGCTTCGGCGCTGGACGTCGAGACGGGTGGGGGTGAGGTCCTGGCCACCGCCCCTCGCCTGCCCGCGTTCCTCGTGGCCACCGAGTCGTGGGCGCCCAACGTCCAGGTGGCGCGGGACCGACTTCGCCCGCTGGGGGCTCACGTGGTGGCGGTGGCCGACGCGCCCACGTTGCCCTTCGTCGCCGACACCTTCGAGCTCGTGGTGAGCCGTCACCCGGTCGTCGCGTTGTGGCAAGAGATCGCCCGCGTGCTTCGGTCCGGTGGCACCTACCTGTCGCAGCAGATCGGGCCCGGCACCAACCGCGAGCTCACCGACTTCATGATGGGTCCGCAACCGGTCAACGACAGCCGCAGCCCCGAGCGAGCGCGGGCGGCGGCTGAGGGCGCTGGCCTCGAGGTCGTCGACCTGCGGTCCTGTGCGCTGCGCGTCGAGTTCTTCGACGTGGGTGCGGTGGTCCATTTCCTCCGGAAGGTCCATTGGACCGTGCCGGATTTCACGCCCGAACGGTACGCCGACCGGCTTGGCGCCATGCACGAGCTCATCGTGCGAGAGGGCGCCTTCGTCTCGACCGCCCAGCGGCTGCTGATCGAAGCCCACAAGCCAGCCTGAGGAGGCGCCTCCTCAAGGGTGCGAACATGAGGATGAGCCGCGGGAGCGATGGACCGGGATTCACCTATGGTGCGCCCGATGTCGTTGCCACCACCGCCTCCACCACCGACTTCGGGACCTCCGCCCGGGTGGTACCCCGACCCTTCAGGACAGGCGGGCACGCGTTGGTGGGATGGAGCGCGCTGGACCGAACACGTCAGCGCGCCCCCGCCGCCCGCCTACTACGGCCCTGCGGCCCCACAGGTGACGACGCAGATGGGGACCGTCATCTTGGCGGGCTGGTGGCGTCGCTTTGGCGCGTACGTGGTGGACGCGCTCGTCGTCGGAGTTCCGGCCTTCATCGTCGGGCTGATCGTCGGGTCGTTCTCGCTCGTGGCGTCGACTGATGTGTCGGGACAGCGGACGAACGGCAATGGCGCCCTCGTGGCCGTGGTCCTCACGGCGGTCGTACTCAACATTGGCTATCCGTTCTTGTTTTTGCGCTATCGGGGGCAGACCCTCGGCATGATGGCCTTTGGGATCCGGACGATCGACCGGGTGAACGGCGGCCCTCTCACCATGCCGCAGACCTGGCGGCGTGTCCTGACGTTCTTCTTCCTCGTGTTGTTCTGGGGGGAGATCGCAACCATCGTCAATTTCACCACCGCCGGCACGACGACGCCGACGGGCGGCGTGCTGTTTGATCTCCTCTCTGCCGCTGCCCTCGTCACGACCGCGCTGTGGCCGCTCAACAACCCGGTCAACCAGACCCTGCAGGACAAGGCGGCGAACACCATCGTCATCCGCACCAATTGAGGTAGAAAGGGCGCTGGCTAGCTGGCCTGGCTCACTGTGCTCATGTTGTAGTCGGGGATGCGCAGCGGCGGCATGATCGTCCGGTTGAGGTACTCACCCATCTCGCGCCCGAGCGAGCGCACGGGCGTCCCGACCTCGGTGGCCCGGACGAGGAGGTCCACCGGGCTCTCGTTGAAGCGGAAGTTGTTCGCCGCGCCCACGACCTGACCGTTCTCAATCACATAGACGCCGTCGCGGGTAAGCCCCGTCATCAGGAGCGTCGCCGGATCGACCGGGCGGATGTACCACAGGCAGGTCAGCAACAGGCCGCGCTCGGTGCGCGCCACCATGTCGTCGATGGTGCCGCCGGCGGCGCCGCCGCAACGGAGGATCAGGTTGTCGACGTAGGGCGCCATCTCCGCGCCCGACTTGGCGGCGCCGGCCCGGTGGTAGCGCAAATGGGTCAGCACCCCGTCGCGCAGCCAGTCGGTGCGCGGGCAAGGGAGCCCGTTGTCGAACACCGAGACCTCGGAGCTCGAGGCACCCGTCGCGACGAAGGGCGTGCACTCGACGCTCGCCTCGCCCGGGTCGCTGTAGAGCGTGAAGGGCAGCGACGTGATCGTTTCACCCAGCCGCGTTCCGCCGTCCTCCTTGGAGAACACGGTCCGTCCGTCCTCGGTGTCCTGGCCCCCGAGGGCGTCGAAGTCGATCATGGCCATCATGTCGCCCACGCCTGAGGGCGGGAGGATGACCTCGTAGCGGCCGGCCTCGAGAGCGATCTGCTTCTTGGCCCAGTCGAGGCGGCGCCAGATTTCCTGCTCCATCTCGTCGAACGCGGGGTCGATGCTCGGCACGCCGACCCAGGCCGAGCCACTCCCGTCGGACGTCCGCCCGACCAGGTTGACGGCCGCCGTCGGCTCGCCATGTGAGAGGCGCAGCCCGGTGGAGCTGCCGAGGTACAACGTGGCGACGTCAATCTCGGCGAACCCGGCGAGCACGGCGTCGCGGGCGCGGGCGCGACCGAAGGCACCCGACAAAGACGAGAGGACGTCGTCGAGCGCCGACGCATCGGTCTCCTCGGGGCCTCGGTCGAAGGGCCGGCCGCTCGCCGTGCTCTGGGCGGGATCGACGAGCGCGAAGGCGTCCTCGGCCGGAGGGGACTGGCGTGCGTCGGCCAGGGCGTCGGCCACCATCTCGGCGACGCCGTCGGTCCCGACCACCCCGGCGCGGCTGGCGGTGGCCGCCGCGTTGTCGGCGATGACGACGACGCTGACCTCACGCGAGCGTTGGACGCCGTTGGTTGTCGTCGTGTTGAGGGCGAAGCGCACGTCGGCGTGGCTGCCCTCTTGGACGAGGACGATGCACCCGTCCGCGCCGGCCTTCGAGGCGACGTCGAGGCCGGCCTCGACGACCTCTTGCGCGGGGATCACGCGGGCACTCCGGCGCGGCGTGGGCGTGGGTGTGGGGTCGGCACGGTCAGCGTCCCGACTCGGCCCGGGCGTTGAGGACGTTGACGCCGCGCACGAGGACGGAGGGGCAGCCGTGGGAGACCGGGGCCACCTGCCCCGGCTGGCCCTTGCCGCAGTTGAACGCCCCGCCCAGGACCCAGGTCGACGCGCCGCCGACCGCTTCCATGGCGCCCCAGAAATCGGTGGTGGTCGCCTGGTAGGCCACGTCCTTCAATTGGCCGGCCAGCTTCCCCTTCTCAATCCGGTAGAAGCGCTGCCCGGTGAACTGGAAGTTGTAGCGCTGCATGTCGATGGACCAGCTCTTGTCGCCCACGACATAGATGCCGCGGTCGACACCGGCGATGAGCTCGTCGGTGCTCGGACCGTCGTCGCCCGCGTGCGCCAGCGACACATTCGCCATGCGCTGGATCGGCACGTGCATCGGCGAGTCGGCGAACGCGCACCCGTTGGAGCGTGCGAAGCCCATCGACGCGGCGATGGACCGGTCGAGCTGGTAGCCGACGAGGATGCCGTCGCGCACGAGGTCGAACGACTGGCCCTCGACGCCCTCGTCGTCGATGCGGGTAGTGGCCAGGCCGTGCTCGACGGTGCGGTCCCCCGTCACGTGCATGACAGGGGAGCCGTACTGCAGGCGGTCGAGCTTGTCGAAGGTGGCGAAGGACGTGCCGGCGTAGGCGGCCTCGTAGCCGACGGCCCGGTCCAGCTCGGTGGCGTGACCGATCGACTCGTGGATGGTCAGCCACAGGTTGGAGGGGTCGACCACGAGGTCGTAGGCCCCGGCGTCGACCGACGGTGCGGCAAGCTTCTCGGCCAGCAACTCGGGGATGCGGTGGATCTCGGCGTCCCAGTCCCAATTGCCCGCCGAGGTGGGGCCCGCCAGGTACTCCCAGCCGCGGCCGACGGGCGGGGCGATCGTGCGCATCGTCTCGAAGCCGGACTCGGAGAGCGCGAGCGCCTCGAGCTGGGCCTGCAGGCGCACCCGTTGCTGCGTGGCGCGGGTCCCGTTGAGGTCGGCCAGGTACGTCTGTTCGGAGACCGCGAGGAGCGAGGCGCTGGTGTGCGCGACGACCTCGCGCTCGCCGAGCCGGCGGCTCCACTCGGCGAGGAGGGCGATCTTGTCGGCCGTCGGGATGGTCGAGGGGTCGACCTCGAACGCACTCGACCACGTCACCTCGCCGTGCGAGGGCTCGGGTGCGAGCTCGACGCGGCCGCCTCCGGCCTGGCTGGTGACGCGGGCCATCTCGCGCGCCTGGCGCACGAGATGGGCGGCCTCATCGGGACGGACGTCGACCGAGGCGGCGAAGCCCACCGCACCGTCGTGCACGACGCGTACGCCCATGCCGAAATCCGTGCCGTCCGCGGTCGTCTCGGGCTGCGCATCGTGGAGGCGCACCACCTGGCTGCGCACGCGCTCGACGCGCAGCTCGGCCGCCTCGCATCCCGCCGCCGCGCTCAGCGCGGCATCGGTCAGCGCGGTGAGTTCGTCGGCGGGGAGCGGGCTCATGTCGTGGGCGGTCCGGTCGTGGGTCCTCGGGGAGGGGTCGGTTGGCGCACCGGGAGGCCGGCCGCCAAATAAATGGAGTCGATGAGCTCCATGGTACGGATCGCGTCCGCCGCGGTGGTCGGGAACGACGTGCCGTCCTCGGCGGCGGAGACGAACGCCTCGAGCTGGTAGTCGTAGGTCGCCTTGCGGCCGAAGCGCTCGCGACGGGTGCCGAGGTTCGTCGTCACCTTCATGCGGTGGAAGTACTGGGGGGCGAAGGGGTTGAAGACCGAGATCTTGCCGTTGTCGCCGGTCACCTGCGCGTGCATGCGGAGTACGGAGGAAGAGAACATCGAGCAGCCGATGTGAGCACGGCCGCCGTCGGGCAACGAGAAGTGCGCGTCCATGGCGCGGTCGACGCCGGGCGAGGAGAGCTTGGCCGAGGCGCTGATGACGCGGGGAGCCGGCGCCAGGAGCCGCAACAGGCTGACCGGGTAACAGCCCATGTCCATGGTGGCGCCGCCGGCCAGGGCAAGCTGGTACCGGATGTCGCCCTTCTTCCAGATGGGCGCCGAGAAGGCGACGTCGATGTCGGTGATGTTGCCCAGCTCGCCCGAGCGCACGATCTCCGTGAGACGCCGGGCCAGCGGGTGGTACTGGTAGTGAAAGGCCTCCATGATGACCAAACCTGGGTTGCTGTTGGCCGCGGCCGCCACGGTCCGGGCCTCGTCGGCGTTGGCGGTGAACGGCTTCTCGCACAGGACGTGCTTGCCCGCCTTGACCGCCTCGATCGTCCAGTAGCCGTGCAGGCCGTTGGGGAGCGGGTTATAGATCGCGTCGAGCTCGGGGTCCGCGAGGAGGTCGTCGTAGGAACTGAGAACCCGGGGGATGCCGTGCTGGCGGGCGAACGCCTCCGCTTTGGTGCGGTCCCGAGCGGCCACGGCCGCGACCACCGCGCGGCCCGTCCGGCTGGCAGGCTTGATGAGAGCGGTGGGGGCGATATTGGCCGCCCCAAGGATGCCGATCCTCAGCACGTGGCGCTCACCTGGTTCTTCCTGGGTGTCACCCGGGCCGGGTATCGGACTCGAGGGCCCCGGGTGGGCAGTGAGGCAAGACGTGCACGGGCGTTCCTACAAGGTGGGATGGAGGAGGAAATTGGTGTGCCGGAAGTAGGTTGCGGCCACGCATGAGCACGGACGCTAACGCACGCGGGGCCAGGCCGAGTCTTGGGCACATCCCGGGGCTCGACGGCATCCGCGCGCTCTCGGTGCTGGCCATCATCGCCTTCCACACCGGGCTGAATTCGGTGCCGGGTGGTTACTACGGCGTCGACGCCTTCTTCGTGCTGTCGGGCTTCCTCATCACCTCGCTGCTGGTCAAGGAATGGCAGGGGACTGGCTCCATCCGCCTGCGCCGCTTCTGGGCCGGGCGGGCGCGGCGCCTCTTGCCCGCGGTGTTCCTCTTGGTGGCGGTCATGGGCATCGTGATGGCGGTCGTGCCGCGCTTGCTCCAGACCCCGCACATCTTGAGCGACGCGCTGTCCACCGTCTTCTACTTCTCGAACTGGTTCTCGATCCACAACGGCGTCACGTATTTCTCGGCGACCTCGGAACCCTCGCCGCTGCTGCACACGTGGTCGCTGGCGATCGAGGAGCAGTTCTATCTGGTGTGGCCGTTGGTGGTCCTGGCGGTCTTGAAGCTCGGGCGCGGGCGGCTCTACCAGTGGCGCTGGGGCGCCGGCGGTGCGGGCGGCCGGGCCGGGCACGCGGCGCGCCGGGCGCGGCGCCGGGGGCTCGCGGCGCGAGCGGAGCGCTCGATCGAGGTCCTCGGCGGGGGCGCGCTGCTGCTCAAGCCGGCCCCGGCACCGGCCAGCCTCGACCCCGAGTGGGAGCGCCGGCGGCGCCTGCAGGCTTTGTTCGCGTTGGCGTGTTTCGGCTCGCTGGCGTCGGCGATCTGGATGGTGGTCCTGGCGCCGAACGGCTACACCACGCGCGCGTACTACGGCACGGACTGCCGGGCCCAGGCGCTGCTGGTCGGCGCCGCCATCTCCATCGGGCTCACGCTGTGGCGCGAGGGGAGCCACCGGCCATGGTTCACCCGCTCCGCGGGGGTGCTGGGGGTGTTCGGCGCGGTCGGCACGGCCGCGCTGTGGATGACGGCATCGGAGACGTCGACGTTTGCGTTCAGCGGTGGCTTCCTGGTGGCCAGCATGGCGGCCGGCGCCGTCGTGTTGGCGTGTGCGGTGGCGCCCCGCTCGCTGGCGGTGCGGTTCTTGGAGCTGCCGCCGTTGCCCCAATGGGGCCGGATCTCCTACGGGATGTACCTGTGGTACTGGCCGGTGTTGCTGGTCATGACCGGGCAGCGTCTGCATTGGGGCGTCTATCCGCTCTTCCTCGCGCGCGTCGGCATCACCGTGGCCATCGCCGCGCTCAGCTACGACCTCGTCGAGATGCCGATCCGCCGTGGTGCGCTCAAGAACTGGCGCTCGTGGGTGGCGGCGCCGGTGGGCGCTGGGGCGGCCATCCTCGCGGTCTTCATCAGCACGCTGGTGCCGGTGGGGGCGACGGAATTGGCGGGGTCGCCGATCAGCATCCAGTCGCCGACGACGACCACGACCACGGCCCCGACGACCACGACGCAGCCCGCGGTGGTCGGGCAGTCGACCACGACGGTGCCACCCACCACCACGACGACCGCACCGCCGGCCCCCACGTACCTGTCGCTGCCGCTGCCGGCGTCCACGGGCAAGTCGGACAAGCCGATCAAGGTGCTGCTCGTGGGCGACTCGATCGCCGGCACGTTGGGCGTCGGGCTGGCGCAGTACGCGAGCGAGGGCCACTACAAGGTGCAGTTCGCGAACGAGGGGGACCCGGGCTGCTCGGTGTCGATGCAGGCCCAGATCAAGGCGCTGTGGTACACACTGCCGCCGGGCCCGCCGTGCAGCAGCACCAATCCGGACGCGCTCTTCACGACGTGGCGCAAATGGGTCGACGCCTACAACCCCGACGTCGTCCTGTACGTGGCGCGCGGTGAGACGTTCGACCAACAGGTCGGCGGCAAGTGGCAGAACCTGGGCCAGGCCTCCTTCGACAACTACGTGGCGAGTCGCTATCGCGAGGGGATCAGCGTCTTGGGCTCGAAGGGCGCGACGGTGGTGCTGATGACATCGCCGTACTACGACAGCGGGACCTCGCCCTCGGGCGGGCCGTGGCCCGAGGACGCGCCGGTCCGGGTGCAGATCGACAACTCGACCATCCATCAGGTGGCGTCGATCTCGACCACGGGCGCGGGCACGCCGACGGACGGCAAGGTCTACGTCTTCGACCTCAACTCGGTGGTCGACCCGGGCAACAGGTACGACGCCAGCATCGGGCAGATCAACATCCGCTGCGGTGACGGGGTGCACTTCTCGCAGTCAGGAGGCATTTACGTCGGGTTGCGGTTGCTCCCCGACATCGTGGCGCTGGGACAGGCGCACGCCGCCGCCCTGCCGGGTGGCGCGTGGCCGGGGACGATGCCACCATCGACACCGTCATGGTTCCCGAGCCTGCCCTGCCAGTAGAGCCTTCGCCGGCGGCGTCCGTCGCCGGGGCGGGTGCGGGCCTGGGCATGGGTGCGGGTGCGGGTGCGGGTGTGGGGGTGCCTGTCGTGCGGCGGGCGGTCGCGGGCGACGTCGACGCCATGGCGGCGCAGCTGGCCGAGACGTTCTGGGACGACCCGGTCACGAGCCACATCTTCAAAGGGGAGAAGCGGCGCGACGCCGGGCTGCGCGCGTACTTCACCACCCAGATGCGGGCCGACTACCTCCCCTTTGGTGGGTGCTACACGACCGACGGGTACGCAGGGTCGGCAATCTGGGCCCCGGCGGGCAAACCGTTGCTGACCGGGCTGACTGCGCTCCTCACGATGCTGCCGGTGCTGCCGTACGTCTGGAACCGGCTGCCGACGACGCTGGGCATCTTGAACAAGATGGAGTCGCTGCACCCGCACGAGCCGCACTGGTACCTGGCCACGTTGGGCACGGTGGTCGAGTTGCAGGGCAAGGGCGTGGGCAGCGCGCTCATGCGGCCCGTGCTGACCCACTGCGACGCAACGGGACTGCCGTGCTACCTGGAATCGTCCAAGGAGCGCAACGTGCCGTTCTACCGGCGCCACGGCTTCGAGGTCGTGCGCGAGGTCGCGTTGCCCGACGACGGCCCGAAGATCTGGACCATGTGGAGGAAGCCCCAGCCGGTGGCGTGAGTCGGCCCGGCACTCGAAGGACAACGGTCGGTCGCGCCGAGTGTATTGGCGTTGCCGTTCGAGAAAAGGTGGTTCCTTGAACGACAGCGTTCAAGCCATGAACGCTGTCGTTCGAATCTCTCCAGAAGTTGGAACCCCAACGCCAACCCACTCGCGCACAGCGTTCGGCCTCGTCGGCATTTGCCTGCCGTCGGGTGATGTGGAGGTGGCAACCCTCAGGTCGGGTGGATGCCCTCGGGCATGGAGAGCGCGTCGTTCACTACGACGCCCAGCACGTCGACCACCGCTCGCACCGGTGCCGAGGGCAGTCCGCGACGGCGCTGGGCCACACCGACATGCCGGCGGGGGAGCCCGTCGACCGGCAAAACGGGAAAACGGCCGCGCAGGTGGCCGGGCACCGCCGTGGCGGGGAGGATGGCCGGCCCGTAGCCGTCGAACGCGAGCGCCGCAATGAGGCGGACGCCGTCGAGCTCCATGGCCGGCCGCAGGGTGATGCGAGCCGGCACGGTGGCGCTGTCGATCTCGGCTCGCAACGCGGTGCCCGGAGCTGGCAGCAGCAGCTCGAGCTCGGACAGTTGCTCGAGGTGGACGGAGGTCCCGGCGCCGAGCGGGTGGTCCGGCGGCAGCACGAGGACCAGGTCCTCGTCAAAGAGCTGGGCCGCCATGATCTCGTCGCCGCTGAGCGGGAACGTCACGACAGCGAGGTCCAGTTGGCCCGAGGCCAGCTGCTGCTCGAGTTGGACGCTCGAGCCCTCGGCGACGTTCAGGTGGATGTGCGGGTGGAGCTCCCGCAGCAAGTCGAACAGCTGCGGTACGAGCCAGCGCCCGGTGGTCCCGATCATGCCCAGGCGGACCGTCCCGACCACCTCGGCCCGCAGGGCGGTGACGTCGGCGACCATCGCATCGAGCTCATTCATGACCCGTCGGGCCCGCTCGATCACGACCTCGCCTTCCTCGGTCAGCCGGCCCGAAGCCCGGTCGACCAGCTGCACGTCGAGCTCACCCTCGAGCCGGGCCACGTGGGCCGAGACGTTGGACTGGACGGTGCCGATGGAGGCTGCGGCGGCCGAGAAGCTGCCGGTGTCGGCGATGCCGAGTAGTGCTTGCAGGTGTTTGAGCTCCACGGGCCTCTCCTCAGGAAAACGCTTGCCGGAGTTCTGTTACCCATCAGTATAACTGATAGCAAGTATCTCTCAAAACTGGTTGACTGATTGCCGAGATACCTACAAAATGGATCTCAGACCACAGGGAATCGGATGCCCCCCCTCCTACCCCTGGTGAGTCTTGAGAAGGGATCGCCCTCCCCCCCGGCGATCCCTTCTCCTAATTTCCGACCCTTTTTCGGGTAGATCGCACCCCGCGGAACAAGACGCCATCTGTTTTAGGCTGAGCCCGTGCCCAAGAGCGCCGTCTTCATCGACCTCGATCGCACCCTTTTGTGCCACGCCTCGGGCCAGGTGCTCAACCAGGCCCTGGTGGCCGAGGGGGTGTTGCCCGAGGGGCGGTCCCTGCCGGGCGACAAGATCCTCTACGCCATCAACGACCGGCTGGGGGAGAACCTCTTCTCCATGGGCCTGGTCCGGGCGGCCGCCCGGGTGGCCCGCGGCTGGAACCAGGAGCAGGTGCAGGCGGCCGGCCGGCGGGCCGTCTCCGCCCTGAGTGAGCTGGTGGCGCCGTTCGCCCCCCAGCGCCTGGCCGCCTTCCGCGCCGAAGGTCACCAGCTCGTCATGTCGACCACGACGCCGGTCGACATGATTGCCCCCTTCGCTGAGGCGTTCGGCTTCGACGACCTGATCGCCACGGTCTACGAGACGCGCGACGGCCTGTACACGGGCCGCCTCTACGAAGGATTCGTCTGGGGGACCGGCAAGTTGCGCGCCGTGCGGGAATGGGCGGACGAGCACATCGTCGACCTGGCGGACTGCCACGCGTGCAGCGACAGCATCTTCGACGTCCCGCTGCTCTCGAGCGTCGGCACCGCGCATGCGGTCAATCCCGACCCTTCACTCACCGTGGTCGCGACCGCGCGACGCTGGCCGGTGGAGCACTGGGACCGCCCGCCGGGGGTGCCGAGCGTGGTCGGACTCGAGCCGTATCACATGTTGCGGCCGTTCGTCCGCCAGCTGTCCTTCCCTTATGCGCGTTTCGACATCGCCGGGGTCGAGCACGTGCCTGCACGCGGCCCGGTGCTGCTGGCGGCCAACCACCGCAGTTACTTCGACGTGGCCGCGCTCGCCTTGGTGGCGCGCGCCGTCGGCCGGCCCGTGCGTTTCCTGGCCAAGAAAGAGGTGTTCGACGCGCCGGTGGTCGGGCAGATCGCCCGCGCCATCGGGGGCATCCCGGTCGACCGCGGTAGCGGAAGCGGCCAACCCCTGCGCGAGGCCGAAGCGGCGTTGAAAGCCGGGGAAGTCGTGATCGTGCTGCCGCAAGGCACCATCCCGCGCGGATACGACTTCTTCGACCCGGCGTTGCACGGAAAGACCGGCACGGCGCGCCTGGCGGCGTCGACCGGTGCGCCCGTGGTCCCGGTCGGCCTCTGGGGCACCGAAAACGTCTGGCCGCGCTCGTCGCGGGTGCCGGACTTCACGCTCGTGCGCAACCCGCCCAAGGTGAAGGTGCGGGTGGGCAAGCCGGTGCCGCTGTCGCTCACCGACGCCCACGCAGACACCGAGGCGATCATGGAGGCCATCAGAGCGTTGCTCCCGGCGGAAGCGCGGATCCGCCACGAGCCGACGCCCGAGGAACTGGCGCGCACTAAGCCTCCTCAGTGAGGACACGGCTCGCCAGCGCGACCACGCGCGCGGTCAATGTCGCGTCGCGCCGGCTCGGGCGTGGCCGGGGGACGGTCGCCGGCGGCCGGGCCGGCTTGCGCGTCGACCCGCGGCTGCTCGAGCACCTGAGTGCCGGCCGGCAGGTGGCGCTGGTGTCCGGGACGAACGGCAAGACAACGACGACCCGGCTGTTGACAGTCGCGCTGGCGACGAGCGGCGACGCGGTGGTGAGCAACGAGACGGGCTCGAACATGCCGCCGGGGCACGTGGCGGCGCTCGCCGGCACCGACGCGCCGCGCGTCGTCCTCGAAGTAGACGAGGTGTACCTCCCTCGCGTGCTGAGTGCGACGCATGCTCGCACGGTTGTCCTGTTGAACCTGTCTCGGGACCAGCTCGATCGGACGAACGAGGTGCGAATGGTGGCCGGTCGCTGGCGCGCCGCGCTGGCGGCGGCTCCGCGCACCCACGTCGTGGCGAACGCGGACGACCCCCTCGTGGTGTGGGGCGCCGGCGCGGCGTCCGACGTGCATTGGGTGGGGGCCGGCATGCGCTGGCAGCACGACGCGGTGGGCTGCCCATCGTGTGAGGGGCGCATCGAGTTCGGCGAGGGCTCGTGGGCGTGCCGGGATTGCGAGTTCACCCGGCCCGCGGTGGAGGTCGAGCTCGTGGCGAGCGGGAACGGCGTCCCCACGGCGGTGTGGGCCGACGGACGCCGCCGCGAGATCCGGCTCGCGCTCCCCGGACGGTTCAACCAGGCGAACGCGCTGCTCGCCGCAGTGGCAGCGGAGACGTGTGGCCTCGACGCTGCGGCCGCGCTCGAGGTCATGGCGGAGGTCACGGAGGTGGCCGGGCGCTTCACGGTGCGCGCGTTCGGCGCGCTGCGGGCGCGGCTGATGCTGGCCAAGAACCCGGCCGGCTGGGACGAATTACTCGATCTGGTGGCAGACGGGTCGGCGCCGCTCGTCGTGAGCATCAACGCGCGGGTGGCCGACGGCGCCGACCCGAGCTGGCTGTGGGACGTGCCGTTCGAGCGCCTCGCCGGGCGCACGGTGGTAGCCACGGGAGATCGCTTCCGCGACCTGTCGGTGCGGCTGCGCTACGCCGGCGTGGCGCACACGACCGAGCCGGACCCGGTGCGCGCCGTGGTCGCGGCCGGAGGTGACGAGGGGAGGCTGGTCGATGTCATTGGCAACTACACGGCCTTCCATGACCTCCTCGAGGCGCCGGCATGAGCGCGGCGCTCCGTGTGGCGGTGGTGTTCCCCGACCTGTTGGGCACCTACGGGGACGGCGGCAACGGGCTGATCCTGGCCCGGCGGGCCGAGTGGCGCGGCTACGACGTCGAGCTGCTGCAGGCGGCCTCGGACGCACCGTTGCCCGCAGCCGACGTCTACTGCCTCGGGGGGGGAGAGGACGGGCCGCAGGTGCGCGCCGCCCGCACGCTCATCGACGACGGGACGCTGGCGGCGCGCGTGGCGGCCGGGGCGGTGGTGCTTGCGGTCTGCGCGGGGTTCCAGGTCGTGGGGCGCAGCTTCCCGGGCGCCATGGGCGAGGCGCACGAGGGGGTCGGGCTCCTTGACATCGAGACCGTGAAGGGCGACGGCCCGCGCGCGGTGGGCGAGGTAGTGGCCGAACCGGTGGGGTTGGTGGATCTTCCGCCGCTGACCGGGTTCGAGAACCATGGCGGGGTGAGCGTTCTGTCAGAGGGCACGGTCGCGCTGGGCCGGGTCACGACGGGCATCGGCAACGGCGACGGCAGCGAGGGCGCGGTGCAGGGCCGTGTCGTCGGGACCTATCTCCACGGACCCGTGCTGGCGCGCAACCCGGCGCTGGCTGATCTGTTGCTGTCGTGGGCACTCGACGACGCGCCGCTGGCACCGCTCGACGACCAGGCCGCCGAGAACCTGCGCGAGGAGCGGCTCGGCGCCTCGCGTCGCCGGCGGCGTCTTCACCGGCAACGCAAGGGATAACCAGGAGAACCGGGATGCGCACCGTGCTCAACGTGCTGTGGCTCGTGCTGTCAGGCCTGTGGCTGGCGATTGGTTACGCGCTGGCGGGCCTGGTGCTGTGCGTCCTGATCGTCACGATCCCGTTCGGCATGGCCTGCTTCCGCCTCGCCGCATTCGTGCTCTGGCCCTTCGGGCGGGCCGTGGTGCGCAAGCCGGACGCCGGCGCGCCCTCGGCGATCGCCAACATGATCTGGTTCATTGTGGCCGGGCTCTGGATGGCCATTGCCCACCTGCTGTCGGGAATCGTGCTGTGCCTCACCGTCATCGGGATCCCGCTCGGCCTCGGGAACTTCAAACTGGCTGCGGTGGCCATCGCACCGCTGGGTAAGGAGATCGTCCCGGCGAACGACCAGCGCGCGCGGTCGGGGGCGATCGTCTTTTAGGGCTGATCCGGAGGCGCGGCCGCCTCGACGCCGACGTCGAGGGCAGTGAGGTCACGAGCCACGACGACCTCGCCGTCGAAATGGACGCGTGCCCGCTCCGCCCACTCGTGCTCCGCCTCGGGCCGGGGTGCGGGAACGAGGTGGGTCAGGACCAAGGTGCCGACACCACCGCGCGCCGCGGTGCGGGCCGCGTCCTCGACCGTGGAGTGGTAGTTGAAGACGTCGTTGAGCCGCGGGATGTTGAGCGGCTCGAGCAGGTCGCGACGGATCACGGTGTGCACGAGCATGTTGGCGCCCGCGCACAGCTCGTCGAGACCGGGGCACGGCACGGTGTCGCCGGCGATGACCACGGACGCGTCGCCGTCATCGACGCGATAGCCGACGGTGGGGCGCACCGGCGCGTGATCCGTGGGCGCAGCGGTCACGCGTACCGCCGCGTCGTGGAGGATCTCGCCCCGTTCGCACTCGTTGACGTCGGCCGACGGGGGCCAGGTGAGGTCGTCATGGTGGGTCAGGCGGTAGCGGATGTCGGGTTCGAGCATCGCCTCGGTCGCCTGGACCAGGGTAGCGGTGCCAACGGGGCCGAAGACGGGGAGCGGGTTGGGTTGGAGGGACATGATCCAACGCGTCGTCATCACGTCGTTGAAATCGGTGATGTGGTCGCTGTGCAGGTGCGTGAGGAACTGGGCCCGCAAGGCGGCCGCACTCGCGCCGGCGGCGGCGGCGCGCATCAAGACGGCGCGCCCGCAGTCGAAGAGAAGGTCGCCGGCGGACGTCCGCACGAGCGTGGACGGACCGGCCCGTTCGGGATCGGGAAACGGGACGCCGCTCCCCAGGATGATCGTCTGCATGTGCGTCCTTTCGTCGTTACCAGATGTGGGGGACGAGCCGCTTGGTGTGGCCGCGGTATTCGGCGTAGCCGGGCAGCTCGCGATCGAGCAGCTGTTCCTCGGCCTCGACGCGGTGCAGATACGCCGGGACGAGCAGGGCGGTGACGGCACCTACGACGATGGCGCTGCCCGACGAGAACGCGAACCCGCACCAGATCAGGAGCGAGCCGAGATACCCGGGATGACGGACGTGGTGGTAGGGCCCACGGTCGGTCACCGTCTGCATATTGGTGACGCGCAGCGTGCGGGTGTACGCCTCGGACAGTGTCTGCATCGACCAGGCACGCAGGGCGAGACCGGCCACGAGGACGGCCAGACCTAACGGCGCGCAGAGGACAGGGAGTGGACGGACCGGCAGGCGCCGCAGTAACGGTGCGCTCAGCAGCGCGAGGCCGGACGCGACCACGAGGTACCGGGTGCTGGCGTCGTCGTCCTTCGATGCATGCAGGTCCGAGGCCGAACCCGGCTGGCGGACGAGCGTCTCCAGGGCGAGAAACCCGCCGACGCCGGTGCAGCCGCCGAGGAACCACCGCACGCCGCGGCGAGGCCCGAAAGGCGTCCGGTCGGTGGTCACGTCGCCAACATCGCGCCGCAGCATCACCTGGCCTCGCCGAAGAGGAAGCGTGGTTCGGGACGGCCGCGTGCGCCGAGTTCGTCCACGACGAGCAGCGCGCCATCGAGCCCGGGGTTGTCGGCGTCGCCCGAGGCCACGCTCACGACGTAGAGCCGGTCGAGCGCGGGTCCGCCAAAGGTGACGTCGGTCGGGTTGGTGACGGGCAGGGCAATGGTGTGATCGAGGCCGGTGCTCGTGAAGCGCGCCAGCTGGCCTCCGCCGACGAGCGCGCACCAGAGGCCGCCGTCCTCGTCGAGCGTGGCGCCATCGGGCAGGCCGTCGAGCGCGGACACGTCGCCGAACACGCTGCGCGCCCCTACGGTGCCGTGCTCGGAGTCATAGGAATAGCCGTAGTACTGCGCCGAGGTGTCGCCGATGATGAGCGTCATCGACCCGTCGAGTACACCGACGTTGGGACCGTTCGTGTTGGCGATGTCGGGGTCGAGTAAACGCCACCCGTCGCGAGATGAGTACCACCACGAGGAGCCTTCGGCCTTCTGCAGATTCAGGGTGCCGGTGATGAGGTTGCCTGAAAGGTCGGCGCAGGCATCGTTGGCCCGTCGGCCGAGGCCGGCCGGATAGGTCGCCACCAGTTCATTCGTTCCGGCGTCGGGATCAACGCGGTGGAGGCCGTCGTCGAGGCAGGCGACGAGCGCGCCGTCCTCGGTGGGCACGACGCCTGCCGGCATGGAGGGGAGCCGGAGTGTGTGGAGCTCGGCGTCATCACCGACGAGCCAGTGCAGCGTCTGGGCGGCACAGTCGACGAAGTACAGGCGGCCGCTGCGCTCGTCCCAGACGAGTGACTCGCCCCAGCCGAGCGTGAAGTCCCCCACGCGCTCGATCCCCACGGCTGCAACGTAGTGGCTGCGGTAGGCCGAGCCACGAGTCCGCAACTGGCGTTCATCCGCATGGTGATGACGACGTCGCATACGTGGCCCACACCGCGCCCACAGTTCTCTCCGGCGCGTCTGTCCGCTCCGTCGTCGCGCGTGTCGATCGCGAACGCGCGATGCCAGAGTCCGAGCACTTGGATTGTGAACGCAATGTCAGCCAAACAAGCGTTTTCCCTGGGTGTTCCGTTAATTTATTTCCGAGAGCGTGGCGGTCTCCGTTGTCGTGCGCGCGGCCGCGACGCCGGTGTGCGTTCTTCCTGATCGGGTGTGGCGTCGACATCTTTTCGTCACGCGTGATGAAGCATCCGGCTGTACGCATCGCGCCGCGCAACGGCGCACCGAAGGTTGCTTTTGTAATGCGACATTCATTACCATCGGTTCACAAGTGCTGACGTAAGTCTTCTAAGTCACGTTCCACAGGAAAACCTTGGCGGGTTTAAGGGTTGGGCGTGCAGAAAGGGCGGGGCTGTGCGCAGGCTCATTCGACGGATGTCCGTGTCTCTAGTCGCGGCTGGATGCATGGCCGGATTTCTCCTCTTGGGCCCGGGCACGCTGCCCGCGGGCGCCGCGCCACAGGTCGGCGGCGACGATGTGCCGGCATGGCAGACCGGATGGTCGTGGACGTATGCGACCACGTATGCCCTCAACACGTCCGCCGCCACCGCCTCGCTGACCGAGAACGAGACGTACACCGTTGCAGGCATCGTTCCGAAGGACGGCTACAGCCAGGCCTACCAAGTGAACATCACCGGCAGCATCACCGGCTGTACCGGATCCGCAGATGGCGCCAGTCTCGGGAGCTGCACGGGTACCGCGACCGGAACCGCGTGGTACGAGGTCGGCAACCTCGCGCTCATCGAAGAGGACCAGAGCCAGAACCTCAGCGGCAAAGCCGAGGGTCTTGTCGGAATTTCGGCCACCTTCAACATCGGGTTGGCATCAACGCCGGGTCTGCCGATCACCGACTTCAGACTGCACAGCGGTGACGCGTGGCAGGTCAACAGCAACATCGCGGAGAGCGGCAGCTACACCTATGACGCCGGGAGCTTCGGATCGGGCAGCGGACCGATCAGCGGGAACCAGCCGGTCGCCGCGACCGCCAATGACACGTCGACGACCTTGAGCGGCACTGCGGTCGATCAGGTCACGATGAGCGACACCACCGATGGCTTCTCCGGTACCGGTGACTGGGCCCCTTCGGATAACAACCTGGCGTTCCTCAACTTGGACATGACGTCCTCGGGGATCGACATCACCCAGACCCTGAGCAGTCACAACACTCCGACACCCGCCAGTTCGCTGAGCGAGAGTCTCAGCGCGCCCACTTCGTGCGCCGGCGGCCCGATCACGGTGTCCGGTGCGCTGAGTCCCCAAAATTCGGGCGTCAACGTCACCGTCACGACCGATCTGGAGCCGGCCAGCCCGGGCGATCTGACCTCCACGTCGACCACCACGGGTTCGGGTGGCGCGTACTCGGCCACGATCACTGCGCCCTCGGCGTCGGACAACCTGCAGAAGTCGGGCATCCGCGGCTCCTATGCGATCCTCGTCAGTGCAGGTTCGGCGAAGTCGGCCGCCACGCTCGAAGTGACGACGCAGGACTGCACCACGACCACCTACACGGGCGCGACATCCGCGCCTCAAGGCGGGTCTGCGACGGTCTCGGCCACCGTCACTGACCAAGCGAGTGGTGGAGCGGTCCCGAGCGGCACGCCCGTGACGTTCAGCCTCACCGGCCAGAGCGCGCAGGCCACAGGGTTCACCAACGCCTCGGGCATGGCCTCCACCACGCTGCCCATCGCGGGGCCTCCCGGAAGCCAGACGATCACGGCATCGATGGCGGGGACGACCGCGCTCACCGCCAGCTCCTCCAGCGCCGTCTTCGCGGTCACCCAGGACGCCACCACGACGACGATCAGCTCGTCGGAGCCGGAAGCACAGATCGGCGACGCGGTGACCTTCTCCGCTCAGGTCTCGCCGAGCGGATCCCACATCGCCACGGCGCCGACGGGCACGGTCACGTTCTCCGTCAACGGCGCGCAGCTCGGCTCGCAGGTCACCATCAGTCCGACCGGCTCGGCAACCAGCCAAGTCGACTCCACCCTCGGCCTAGGTGCGACCCCGGTGACGGCCACGTACTCCGGTGACACCAACTATTCCGGCAGCATCGGACAATTGACGCAACAGGTGCACCCACAGCTGACCTCCACGACGACCGCGCTGGTGCCCGCCCCGACCAACTCGGTGTTCGGCCAGACGGTCGGGCTCACGGCCACGGTCGGTGCCGCCACCGGGACGCCCGACGGCGCAGTCGAGTTCTTCAACGGGGACACGCTTTTGGGCACGGCCACGCTGGATCAGACACCCGGCAACGACCAAGCCAGCATCTCGGTGTCCAACCTCCCGGTCGCCAGCAACTCGCTCACCGCGCAATACCAGGGCGACAACTTCGTGACGTTTGCCGGCAGCAACTCCCCGCCGGTCACCGAGGTCGTGAGCGCAGACACCACCACTACCACGATCACGCTGGCGTCGCCGGCCGCGACCCCGGTTTCCGGCCAGGGCCTCACGTATGACATCACCGTGTCAGCCAACACGCCCGGTATGGGCACGCCGACCGGCAGCCTTGAGCTGGATGTCGACGGTTCACCTGCCGCCTCGACGACACTCTCCGGCGGTGGGGCCACCATCGACCTGAGCGGGCTGGGCGCCGGGAATCACACCGTCGAGGCGATCTACGGCGGTGACGGGGACTTTGCTGGCAGCAACCAGTCGATCCCGCAGAACGTCGATCAGGCCAGTACCACCACGGTGCTCGAGACCAACCCCAGCGTCTCGGTCACGGGTCAGGCGGTCACCATCACCGCCACCGTGGCCCCGGTGGCCCCCGGTGCCGGGAATCCCACGGGGTTGGTCACCTTCTTCGACGACGGCACCTCGGTCGGCGCGGCGTCGCTCAGCGTGACGTCGAACGGTGACCAGGCAAGTATCGGTCTGGCCAACCTGCCGGAGGGCAGCGACTCGCTGACCGCAACGTATCCCGGGGACCTCAACTTCCTCGGTTCCGCCTCGAGCGCGTTCAACCAGGTCGTCCTTTCGGCGCCTCCGCTGGTCGGCACCACCACGGTGGTCGGCTCGTCGGCCAACCCCTCCTCGTTCGGCCAGGGTGTCACCTACACCGCGACCGTGACCGCCTCGGACGGCACGATCCCGTCGGGCACCGTGCAGTTCTCTGTCGACGGCGCCAACCTCGGCGCCCCGCTCGGCCTGGACGCCAACGGCCAGGCCGTGAGCCCGGCGATCTCGTCCCTCATTCCGGGCGCCCACCTCGTCGTGGCGGCCTACAACGGGGCGACTACGCCGACCGACCAGTACACCGTGAGTGGCGCGGTGACCACCCAGACGGTGCAGGAGGACGCCACCAGCGCTGCTTTGCAGGTGTCGCCGAACCCCGCTGGCTTCGGGCAGCCGCTGACCTTCACGGCCAACCTGTCCGCCCTCGCCCCCGGCGCCGGCACTCCCAGTGGCACGGTGCAGTTCCTGGTCGACGGCCAGGACCTCGGGATCCCCGTCTCGGTCTCCGGTGGCACCGCCACCGCGACCGACTCCGCTTCGCTCGGCGCGGGGACCCACATCGTGTCGGTGATCACTTCCGGTGACCCGGACTTCGCGGGCACGAGTGCGTCGACGAACTTCAGCGTCGGGCTCATCTCGACGACGACGTCGCTGTCCGATCCGTCCACGAGCAACTTCGGCCAGGCGGTCACGCTGACGGCGTCGGTTGCACCGGCACAGGCTGGGCCCGCACCCGTCAGCGGCAACGTCAGCTTCTTCGACGGGTCCACCCTCTTGGGCACCTCGCCCGTGGTGGTGTCCGGGAGCTCGAACCAGGCCCACTTGACGGTGTCCAACCTGGCGCCGGGACCGCACAGCATCACCGCCAGTTACTCGGGCGACGTCAACTACGCCGGGGGTACCAGCTCCGCGCAGACGCTGACAGTCGGCCGGGAGGCCACCAACCTCACCGTGACGTCGGCGCAGATCGAGGAGCAGCTGCTGCTCAACAAGCTGCCGATCACCCAACAGCTGACGCTCCAGATCCCGCTGCAGGCCACGCTCACCGATGCGTCCGGAAACCCATTGGCGAACCAGCCCCTGACGTTCAGCGCAGGTTCGGTGGTGTTGTGCTCGACGACGACGAACGTCCAGGGGATGGCGACCTGTACTCCGAACCTTGTGGGTCTGCTGGCGATCGTGCTCACCGACGGGTACAGCGTCTCCTACGCCGGGAACACCGGGTATCAGTCGTCCTCCGCGAGCGGGAAGTTGCTCCTGCTCGACATCAAGCTGTAAGCCCGTCCGCCCGCTGTCTTACCGAGGAGAATCATGAAGAAGAGGATCCCGACCGTGCGCAGGTTGTTCGCCGGAGCCGCCACCACAGCGCTGATGGCCGCAATGGCGGCGGTGTTCCTGGCCACGCCCGCGGGCGCCACCATCACCACCCCCTCCAACGGGGCGGCCCTGACCGGCGTCGCCAGCTTCAACGCCACCGGCACGGCCAACACCGGGTCGTGTGGCGTGCTCGACCTCACTCCCTCCACCGTCCTCCAACTGGAGAACTCCTCGGGCACCGTGCTCGATTCGGACTCCACCTCGACGGCCTTCCTCAGCGAGAGCGCGTCGCCCGCAAGCTTCACGTATCCGACCTACGAGCAACCCAACGGCACCTACAAGGTGGTGGATACCGAGAAGTACTACACGGGAACCTTCTGCAGCCACGACACGAACACCTACACCAACACGGTCACTTTCGCGAATTCGAGCACCGTCACGTACACCGGCCCCACCAGCGCTTCCCCGGGGCAGACGATCACCGTGTCGGCGGTCCTCGGCCTCAGCGGTATCAGCACGCCGGCGGGACAGACGGTCACCTTCTCGCTTTCGGGCCAAAGCTCCGTGAGCGCCGCCACCAACAGCTCCGGCGTGGCGTCCACTACCTTGACGGTCACGGGGTCTCCCCGCAACGCCACCATCACCGCTGCATGGAACGGCGGCTACTTCGACTACCCCGCCTCCAGCACCGCGCCCGCCTTCGTCGTGACCCCTGATCCGACCAACGTGTCGCTCGTCGCCAGCACCACGACGCCCGCCTACGGCCAGTCGGATACCTTCACAGCATCGGTCAACTCCACGGCGTTCGGGACAAACCCCAACGGGACGCCTACCGGGAACGTCCAGTTCCAGGTAGGCGGCGTCAACTACGGGTCCGCGGTTGGGTTGACCGCAGGCGCCGCAAGCATCACCGACCCCGAGATCGGGAATGCCGCTGCTTACACCATCAAAGCTGTCTACAGCGGCGACACCAACTACTCCGGCAACTCTGCCAGCATCGGCGTCACCGTCAGCGCGGCCTTGACGTCGACGACGCTGGCCGCCAACCCGGCCTCCACCCTTTTCGGCCAGTCCGTGGACTTCACCGCGACCGTCGCGACGCAACCGCCAGGTGCCGGCACCCCGACGGGCACGGTGACGTTCCAGATCAACGGCAGCCCCTTCGGGAACCCCGTAGGCCTGAACGGCTCGGGCCAGGCCACGAGTCAGTCCATCTCCACGCTTGGAGCCAACGGCTATACGATCACTGCCATCTTCAACGGAAGCACCGACTTCGCCGGTAGCTCCACCTCGGTCAGCTACACCGTGGGGAAGGCCGCCTCGAGCACCAGCGAAGCCACTTCGGCGTCGCCGTTTGCCGTCTACGGCCAGGGCATCACGTTCACGGCCACGGTGGGCGACAACTCGCCCAACTCCACGGGGACCCCGACGGGCTCGGTGGACTTCCAGTTCGAGGGCGCGAGCCCCGGCACGACGAGCCAGGGCAGCTTCAGCGACCTCGGCGCTGGCGCGCTCAACGGCAACACCGCATCGAGCCCCAGCATCTCCACGCTCAACCCCGGCGTCTACACCGTCGAGGCCATCTACGGCGGCGACTCCAACTTCACCGGGAGCAGCGCAACGATCAGCCAGGTCGTCACGCCCGACACCACGACCACCAGCCTGAGTTCGACGGTGCCCACTTCCGTCTACGGCCAACCGGTCAGCGTCACGGCGAGCGTGAGCGCTAACCCGCCAGGGGCAGGCAACCCCACCGGTCAGGTCGACTTCCAGATCGTCAACAACGCGCCGGGCTCGCTTGCTACGGATCTCGGCGACGTGACGCTCTCCGGTGGGAGTGCCGGCATCGCCTTGCCGAACGAGCCGGCCGGCAGTTACACGGTCACCGCGACGTACGAGGGTTCCCCGCTCGCCGACTTCCAGGGCAGCAACACGACGTTGCTCCAGACGGTCAACCCCGATCCGACGACGACCGCGGTGACCACGTCGGTCAGCCCCTCGGTGTCTGGCCAGACGGTCACGTTCACGGCCATCGTCGCCGCCAACAGTCCCGGCGCGGGTACCCCAACCGGGTCGATCACCTTCGCCGACGGCTCGACGCCGCTCTCCACCGTCAACCTGGCGGTCGTCGGCGGCAGTGACCAGGCCACCTTGACCACGTCCGCCCTGTCGGTCGGCACGCACGCCATCACGGCGACCTACAGCGGTGACGACAACTTCGTCACGAGTAACGACTCGCTGACACAGACCGTCAACCAGGACCCAAGCACGACCACGATCACCCAGAACGGCGGGACGGAGCCGGGCCAGGCGGTCAGCTTCACGGCGACCGTCACCGCCAACCCCCCGGGCTCGGGCATCCCCACAGGGACGGTCACCTTCGAGCTCAGCGGCGCCCCCATCGGCGGACCGGTCGCGCTGTCCGCCGGCGTGGCCACCAGTGAGAGCCTGAGCGACCTCACCCCGGGCTACTACACCATCACGGCGATCTACTCGGGTGACACCGACTTCCTCACCAGCACCGGCACCGTCACCCAGCCTGTCGGTCTCGCCGCCACCACGACGAGCCTGGTGGCCTCGCCCAACCCGTCGACCTTCTCCGAGGCGGTGACCCTCACGGCGACCGTCAGCGTGGTCGCGCCCGGCAGCGGGAATCCCACCGGAACGGTCGACTTCTTCAACGGCCCAAACCTGCTCGGGTCTGCGTTGCTGAGCGGGGGTCAGGCGGCGATCACCACGAGCTCGCTGGCGATCGGCGCGTACAGCCTCACGGCGTCGTACGTGGGCGATGCGGACTTCCTGCCCAGCCAGTCGAGTGCCATCTCGGACACGGTCGAGGGGATCACCACGACCACCAACCTGGCCTCCAGCCTGAATCCGTCCGATTACGGGCAGTCAGTGACGCTGACCGCCACGGTCGCCCCGCAGGCCGCCGGTCCGAACCCGACGGGCACGGTCACCTTCAGTGACGGTTCCACCCCGATCGGGACGGCGCCACTCCAGAACACGGGCGGCGTTTTCACGGCATCCATCACGAGCTCCACGCTGAGCGTGGGCGGTCACTCCATCACGGCGTCGTACTCGGGCGACTCCGTCCACGATGGCAGCGCCACCGCGGCGGCCCTCGTGCAGACCGTCAACCAAACGCCCACGTCCATCACCGCCGACACGGAGGGCACGGGCGGGATCCTCACGGCGGTGCTGACCACGGCGCAGGGTCCGCTCGCCAATCAGACCCTGGTCTTCACGACCGGCACGACGCAGCTGTGCACGGCGGTCACCGACGCCACGGGGACGGCCAGCTGCACCATCGGGCTGGCCAAGCAGATTGCTGTGCGTTCGGCCGGGTCGTACAAGGTGACCTATGTCGCCACCACGGACTACGGCGGCTCCACGGCAACTGGAGCCTCATAACGAGCACTTTCGTGCACAGGACCTTCAGCGCAGCCGGCCCGACCCCCGAACGGGGAGCCGGGCCGCTCCGCGTGTGGGGATGCTGCCAGCCGGGACTTCAGTGGCGATCTGCGGTCGCCGGCTCGACGGCGCTGTGCACAGCGATCACCGTCACCTACGCCAGCGCCACGGACTACGTGGGCGAGGTCGTTCGACAGGTTGTCCCTCCACACGGCAAGGGACGTCAGGGGACGAGGACGATCTTCCCTTCGGTGTGGCGACGTTCGAGTTCTTCGTACGCATCGGCCACCCGATCGAGGGGATAGGTCGCCGCGATCGGGATCTCGACCGCACCGGACGCGACCAGCTGCGCCATTTCGCTGAGGACTTCTTTCGTGGATGCGGTCATGCTGCCGTCTCCCTTGACGCCCAGTTCTTTCGCCTTCGCGAAGGCCGCAATCGTCTCGATGCGATCCCGAGGGATACCCAGCGTGACCGCGAGGTCGACGTACTCGGGCCCGAAGAGATCGATGAAGGCGTCGATCCCGTCCGCGGCCCCCGCCTGCAGGCGCTGCGCCAGGCCGTCGCCGTAGCGGACGGGCACGGCGCCGTGGGATCGGAGCCAGTCGTCGTGCGGAGGCGAGGCGATGGCCAGGACGTAGGCGCCGCGTAGGGAGAGGAGCTGCACCACGATGGTCCCCACCCCGCCCGCCGCCGCCGAGACGGCAACGGTGTCTCCCTCCTTGACGTCGACGGCACGCACCGCGGCGTAGGCGGTGCAGCCGACGACGTACAGCGAGCCTGCGGCCTCCCAAGTCAGCTCGGGGGGTTTGGGGATCAGCTGTGCGGTCGGGACGGCCACGTGGGTGGCGTGGCTCGAACGGTTCCAGGCGAAACCGAGCACTGCGTCGCCGACCGCGAAGTCCTGCACGTCGTCACCGACGGCGGTGACGAGCCCGGCGAGGTCACTCCCTTCTCCGGAAGGGAAGGTGGTCGGATAGACAGCCTCCAGGGCGCCTGATCGGATCGCGGTCTCCCCGGGATTGATGCCCGCCGCCTCGACGGCGACCACAACTTCACCGCGCGCCGGTGTGGGCATCGCGACGTCGGCCACGTAGAGCACTTCCCTGCCGCCGTAGCGATCGAAGCGCACCGCTCGTGCGCCCGTTGCAGTCATCTCTGCCTCCCGTCGCCCGTGGCGGAGACCATCACCGCGCTGCAGGCGGCCTCAGCCGGCCCTTAGCACGCGGTGTGGCTTCTCCCCGGACGATATCGGGGACCTTCGCCAGAACGGTGCAGTGGGTGGCCGCCGTGAAGACCTAGTACTTCCTGTTCGAGACGCGCCGAGCAAGCCAGAGCTTGAATCGTTCCCATCGAGTTTGCGGGGCGCTTGGCATGGCCCCGACGGTACACCACGTCGTCACCCGGACAGCGGAGAGTCGCAGTGAATGCCCTGGTCCAGGCGCTTTCGGGCACTCGGGCTTTCCGCGGCGCAGGGGACTCCCTCTGGCCTCGCACGACTGCATCCCTCATGTGTCGGGGCGCGCGTGCAGTGGCGCTCCCACGGCAACGCGGCTCGCCCCCGTTGGGCGATGATGTCGGGATGGAGGGCAAAACCCAACACGTCTCGATCCACGGTCACGACATGGTGTACCGGATGGAGGGAAGGGGGCCCGCACTCCTCCTTCTGCACGGCATCGCCGGCAGTTCACGGACGTGGCGGGACGCATTCCCCCTCCTGACGGATCGCTTCACCGTGATCGCGCCGGATCTCATGGGTCACGGTCTGTCCGAAAAGCCGGTGGGGGACTACTCGCTCGGTGCGTTTGCCAGTGGGGTTCGTGACCTTCTCGAAGTCCTCGGCATCGAGCGGGCATCCATCGTCGGCCAGTCGTTTGGCGGCGGCGTGGCCATGCAGCTCGCCTACCAGCATCCCGAGGTCTGCGACCGTCTCGTGCTCGTCAACAGTGGTGGTCTCGGGCGAGAAGTGAACTGGATGCTGCGGTTCATGACGTTGCCGGGGAGCGAGTACCTGATGCCCTTGATCTTCCCGGGCTTCGTTCGTGACTGGGGAGACAGCCTGTTGCGGACGATCAACGACCGCGGCATCCGGCTGGGTCGGATCACGGAGATGTGGAGTGCTTACGCATCGCTGGCCGAGGCGGAGAACCGTCAGGCGTTTGCCCGCACGCTCAGGTCCGTCATCGACCCCGGCGGCCAGACGGTGAGCGCCATGGATCGTCTCTACCTGGCCGCCTCGATGCCGACGTTGATCATCTGGGGGGACCGCGACGACATCATCCCGCTCAGTCACGCGCATGCCGCCCACGCAGCCATTCCAGGGTCCCGACTGGTGATCATTGAGGGCGTGGGCCACTTTCCGCAGATCGAGGCGCCAGAAGAGTTCGTCCGTGCTCTGGTCGACTTCGTGGACGCAACGGAACCCGCCCGTCTCGGCGCGGCGGACCGCCAGCGGATGCTCAAAGAGCGATCGGGCCCACCCGTGCTCTAGGGATCTGGGCGTGGCTGTGGGGCTACCCTTGGTGACGTGCCACAGGCCGGCAACGGACAGGGGAGAGCCACGATGGCAGACGACGAGTGCAAGCCCGTGTCGGTATCCCGACGCATCGAGGCCGCAGCCGCCGACATTTTCAAGCTGCTCGCCGACCCTGACCGGCATCCCGAATTCGATGGTTCAGAGATGCTACGGCTCGGTGCCAGCAACAAGGTCATCGTTGGCGTGGGGGACGTGTTCGTCACGAAGATGTACTTTCCCGCGATGGGCGACTACGAAATGCACAACCGCATCGTGGCGTACGAGGCGGACCGGACCATCGCCTGGGAACCGGAAAACGCCGAACTCGCCCGGAACGGGTCGCGCTGGAGGTTCGATCTCACCCCGGATGGCGCGAGCGCAACTGTCGTGACAGAAACATACGACTGCTCGGGCTCCCCCGAGAGCGTCCGTGAGGCCGTGGACAACGGCAAGGCCTGGCTGGCCGGTATGACCGAGACACTGGAGCGGCTCGACCAGCTCAGCACGACGCACTAGCGAAAGGGTTTCGCCGGGCCTACGGCCCCGGCTCGAGGTAGGGGCCTGATCCTTGGCCAAACCACCCTCCCGGCTGTCGGGGAGGCTCAAGCTGTGCCATTCTTCAGGTAATGACCCCAGAGCAATTTCTCACCCGTTGCAAGATGATTTGTCACGTTGGTGCTGCTGGCGTCTGGGACCAGATCAGCAAAACCGGGTTCCAGACGGCGGAGCAGTTGATCCTCGAGGCCGATCTGAGCGACGAAGAGCGCCAAGGTTTGCTCTCGACGCCTCGACCCGAGTCCGTTCGGTTGCGTGTCCGCGGCGAAGACGTGACGCTCAGGGACCAAGCTCCGTTTTTCGCCCGCAAGGACCTGAAATCGGCTCTGGAGAGCGGAACCGACGTGGGTGACTGGGTTCGCCTCCTGAATCAACGGGTCTACTTCTTTACGGACCAGGCGCCCATGCAGAAGTTCTTGGACAAGTACGTCCAGTTGGACGGGGCCCAGGACGTGGTGTGGCTCTCACCGCTCAGGCTCGTGCAGACCGAAGGGTTGCGCATTGAGCTGGCCAGCCAGAGCGCGGGGGCGATCGCCCGCCGCAGCGGCTCGGACAAGACGGCGGAGACCTTCGTGCCGCTTTTCCGTTTTCCCGACCGGAAGCCGGCGGAAATGACTGCGCTCGGCGGGTTCGATGACCTCACGCCGGTCTTTCGTGCCGAGCGCTGCTTTCCCGATGGCCGTCGGGAGCTCTTGACCTAGGAGCACGCTGCACGCCGGCGAGCCGACCAAGTTGATCGGGAGAACGCATGATGGCTGACTCCGAGAGGCGAAGCACGCCGAGCGCATTGGTGGACCGGATCCTGCACGGGGCCGGGCACGCATCGCCAGAGCGAAGAACTTCTGCGTTCAACAACGAGCACACCCCTGATTCACTCGGCGACCTGATCGACAAGGTCGCGGCCTGCTCGGCCCAGATCACCGATGCCGACTTTGCCGGGGCCGCCGCGGCCGGCTTTGGCGACGACGGGCTGTTCGAGCTCGTGATCTGTGCCGCCGTCGGGCAGGCCAACCGCCAGTACGAAGCGGCGTTGGCTGCGCTGGCTGCGGCCACCGAGCAGGCGAAAGGCGCGTGATGCGTCCCTCCGTGCTCCAAAGCGGGTACAGGCCAACCACGAAGCTGCTGTTCGCAATGGTCCGCCTCTTCGCGGGAAGCCCCATGCCCGATGCGGCCAAGCTCACCTTCTACCGGCCCGACTTCTACGGCAAGTTCGCGAAGGCGCTCACCCAGGAGGCCATGCGCGGCCCGTCGGCGTGGTCCGTGGGCGACCGTGAGCTGATGGCCGCGTACGTCTCGAAGATCAACGAAGCCCCCTTCTGCATCGGCGCCCACACCGCGACCGCGGCCGCGGCGTACGACGACCTCACCCTTGTCGCCTCCGTGCTCGCCGACCTGGACACCGCTCCGATCGAAGCGCCGCTCCGGGAGACGCTGCGCATGCTCGGGGCGTTGAGCCGCGACGGCAGCGTGAGTGCCGCCGACATGCGCGCCGTGCTCGACGCCGGCGCTTCGCCGGCCCAGGTCCACGACGCGCTCGCCGTGGCGTTCGCCTTCAACGTCACCGACCGGCTCGCCAATGCCTTCGACTTCGAGGTCCTGGACGACGAGGGCTTCGAAGAGGGAGCCAAGTACCTCCTCAAGCGCGGGTACCGGTAACGCCTCCCGCTTGGCCGAGGACTGCGACCGCAGCCTCGTCGCAAAGGGTTTTGCCCGCACGAAACGAAGGATAGGGGTGGAGCGCCAACTCGTCGCCACTCTCAATGTAGCGCGCGCCGGCCGCTTGCAGCAAGGCCCTCGGGCGTGCGCAGAATCTCCGGCTGCACGAAAACAGACGGAAAGAGGAGGGGTGGCGAATGGCGAAACGTGGGTACGTGTTGCGGTTCGACGAGGTCGACCGGTCGCAGGTCGCGGTCGTAGGTGGCAAGGGCGCGCAAGTAGGAGAGCTTGCGCGGATCGACGGCATCCGTGTGCCGCCTGGCTTCTGCGTGACGACGCGTGCCTTCGGGCGGATCATGGCGGACGCGCCGTCGATCGAAGAGCAGCGTGATCGGCTGGCACGCCTGAGCCCCGGTGACCGTGCAGCGATCCGCACGTACAGCGCGGAGATCCGCCGGACGATCGAAGGAATCGCCATCCCCGAAGATCTGGTGGCCGCGATCCACGGCGCGGTCGTCCGGCTCGGCGAGCCCGCTGCCTACGCCGTGCGGTCCAGCGCGACGGCCGAGGACCTGCCGGGGGCCTCCTTCGCCGGCCAGCACGACACGTACCTCAACGTCGTGGGGTCCGAGGCGATCCTCGAACACATCAGCCGGTGCTGGGCTTCCCTGTTCTCCGAGCGCGCCGTGACCTATCGCCTGCGGAACGGGTTCGACCACAGGCTGGTCCACATGGCCGTGGTCGTGCAGCAGATGGTGTTCCCGCAGGCGTCGGGCCTTCTCTTCACGGCCGACCCTGTCACCTCAAACCGCAAGGTCGCCTCCGTGGAGGCCAGCTTCGGGCTCGGCGAGGCGCTGGTCTCGGGGCTGGTGAACACGGACGTCTACCAGGTGCGTGACGGCGAACTCGTCGCCAAGGCAGTCGGCGTCAAGCGGCTGGCCATCGAGGCCTCGTCGACGGGAGGCACGTGCGAAGTCACGGTTGAGGCGGAGCGTCGGGGCCAGCCGGCACTGACCGATGCGCAGGTACTGCGGCTCGTGCAGCTGGGCCGGCAGATCGAGGCGCACTTCGCTCGCCCCCAGGACATCGAATGGTGCCTGGTCGACGACGAGTTCCAGATCGTCCAGAGCCGGCCGATCACCACGCTGTTCCCTCTCCCTGCGCCCGGCGACCAGGAGAACCATGTGTACCTGTCCGTCGGCCATGCGCAGATGATGACCGACGCCATGAAGCCCCTGGGGCTGTCCTTTTGGCAGCTGACCACCCCGCGGCCGATGCACGTGGCCGGTGCGAGGCTGTTCGTCGACGTCGCCGCGGACCTGGCGTCGCCCGCGCGCCGCGCCGGTCTCTTGGAGACCTTTGGGAAGTCCGATCCCCTGATGCGGGACGCGCTCGACACCATCCTCGAGCGCGACGACTTCATTCGCGCCCGCAGCGACGAAGGTCCAGCTCCCGCGCCGGGCGGCGGCCCGCTCGCGCCCATCGAGACCGATCCGGCCATCGTCACTCGACTGATCGAGCACAGTGAGGCTTCCATCGCCAAGTTGCAGCGTGACATCCGTGGGAAGTCCGGCGCCGCGTTGCTCGACTTCATCCTGGCGGACATCGTGGAGCTGAAGCGGATCCTGTTCGATCCGCACAGCCATCAGGTGTTCATGACGGCCATGGAGGCGACGTGGTGGCTGAACGAGCACATGGAGGCGTGGCTGGGCGAGAAGAACGCGGCCGACACGCTGACACAATCTGTCCCCCATAACGTCACGTCGGAGATGGGGCTGGCACTCCTGGACGTCGCGGACGTGATCCGTCCGTATCCGGAGGTGGTGGCCTTCCTGCAGCACGTCGCGCACGAGGATTTCTTGGACGAGTTGCCCAGGCTCGACGGCGGGCGGGTAGCACGAGATGCCATCGTGGCCTACCTCGACCAGTACGGCATGCGCTGCGCCGGTGAGATCGACATCACGAGGCCACGTTGGAGCGAACGCCCCACCACGCTCGTGCCCCTGGTCCTCGGCAACGTCAAGAACTTCGAGCCGGGCGCCGGCGAGCGGCGCTTCGAGCAAGGCCGCCAGGAGGCCTGGGAGAAGGAAGTGGAGCTGCTGGCTCGCCTGAGGGGCCTGCCGGAGGGGGAGTGGAAGGCCGAGGAGACCAAGCAGAAGATCGACCGCGTCCGGACCTTCATCGGGTACCGGGAGTACCCGAAATACGGCATGGTCAGCCGCTACTTCGTGTACAAGCAGGCCTTGCTGGAAGAGGCCGGGCACCTCGTGCAGGCCCGTGTGCTGCGTGAGAAGGAAGACATCTTCTTCCTCACGTTCGACGAGCTCCGCGACGTGGTGCGCACGAGCCACGCGGATGACCAGCTCATCTCGGAGCGCAGGGACTTGTTCAGGTCGTATCAGGCGCTGACGCCGCCCCGGGTCTCCACGTCGGAGGGCGAGGTCGTCGCCGGGGCGTACCGACGCGACGAAGTGCCGGCCGGCGCGCTGGTCGGCTTACCGGTTTCTTCCGGCGTAACCGAGGGACGTGCCCGCGTCATCCTGGACATGGCGGAGGCCGATCTCGAGCCGGGCGACATCCTCGTCACCGCCTACACCGACCCCAGCTGGACCCCCCTGTTCGTCTCCGTCGCGGCCGTGGTGACCGAGGTGGGGGGTCTGATGTCCCACGGTGCGGTGATCGCACGTGAATACGGCTTGCCAGCCATCGTCGGCGTGGAGGACGCCACCCGACTGATCCGCGATGGGCAGCGGATCCGCGTCAATGGAACGGACGGCTACGTCGAGCCCCTGATGTAGCCGTCAGAGGGTCCCGCTCAGTCCGGCCACTCCCGGCGCCGGTCCCTTGCCGGCGGCTCGTCGAGCGCCCAGGAGCGGCGCCAGGACGAGGCCTCCGGCCCGCGGTGCGCCGTCGCCGCGCCGGCGACGGGGTCGGCCGCGCTGACGGACCGCCGGGCCTGCCACCAGTCCGACTGGACCTCGCGCGCCAAGGTGGCCACGGCGGCCTCAATGCGTTCGGAGAACCGCCGCGTGTTCTCGCCCTCATCGGGCGTCATGGGCGCCCCGAACAGGACGGCGATGGGGGAGCGGCGCAGGCGCCCGCCGCGGCGCGACTCGCTTCCCGAGCCGCCCGGGGCCCGGGCGCCGGCCTCGCCCTTCTTCGGCAGCACGTGGCGCGTCCCGTGCAGGTACACCGGGACGACGGGTCGCCCCGTGCGCTTGCCCAGGTAGCCGGCGCTGGCGGCGTGGAAGGGCTGCGTCCAGCCGTCGGGCGACCGCCCGCCCTCGGGGAAGATGACGAGGTTCCACCCGTCCGCGATGAGCTCGGCCGCCGTGTCGGCGGACTTGCGGTTGACCCGGCTGCGCTCAATCGGGATGGCGGCCAAGGCGAACGACCACAGCACCGACTTCCAGGTCCGGTCGAAGAAGTAGTCCGACGCCGCGGCCACGACCGTGCGGTGGCGGAACTCGACGGGCAGGGTCGTGAGCAACAGCGGCGTGTCGATGTGGCTGGCGTGGTTGGCCGCGAAGATGACCGGGCCCTCCAGGTGTTGCAGGTGCTCCAGCCCGCGCAACGTCGCCGGCGCCACTAGGCGGGCCGCCGGCCGCGCCACGTTGTCGAGCACGACGGCGCGGGCCAGGCGCACCGGGTAGCGCCGCGACCACTCGTGGTCGTACTCGAGGCCGAGCCGGCGTTCGGGGTCGGGCCGGGGGACAGACGTCGGCCACGAGGGGGCCGCGAACGGGAAGCGGGCCGAGCGCACCCGGCCGAGCAACGACGAGGACACCGATGACGGCGAGATGGACGGCGCCATCAGCGCACGTCCGCCATGAAGATCGGCGGGTTGTGCAGGTGGGTGAGCGTGGGGGAAGGGCCCACGACGTCGGTCGCCATCTCGAGCGCGTCGTTCAGCGAGCTGGCCGGGGAGAAGCCGAGCCGTCGCACCGCCTTGGGGTCGCCGCCCACGATGATGACCCGGCCCAGGTGTTGGAGCGCGTGGGCGCACCAGTACCACATGTAGAAGGGGTGGACGCCGTGGTAGGCGTGGCCCGTGCGGTAGAGGTGGATGTACCACGGGTCGGTGGCGAAGGACTCCTCGAACTCCTTGGACATCCGCATGGGGTCGACCGTCTGGGTCAGCACCTGTTCGTAGAAGTCGATGTAGCTCGGGTGGTGCCCGGGGTGGAACTCGGGCCGCGTCGGGTGGCGCATGATCAGCACGCCGCCCTCACGCACGAGAGGCTTGCCCCGGTACATGTTGAAGAAGTAGCCCAGCCCGAGGCACGCCACCAGGATCGGGTTCATGATCGAGTTGACGTTGTAGGGGCAGATGAACGGCAGCCCCATCGTCAAGATGTCGGTCTGGCCCTCCACCTCGACGCCCTGCTGGGCCCATACGTTGGCGGTGGTCAGCTCGTGCACAGCCTCGACCTCACCGGCCTGCACCGAGGTCAGCGCGTGCGGCGAGCGGATGGACTGGAAGATCTGGCGCGCCAGCCGCGGCGGCGTCTTGGCCAGCGCGGTCGACGTCGCGGCGTAGGTAGCCCGGTCGCGCAGCGACCATTCCCACTCGCGCTTCATCAAGAACGCGAAGTTCGAGGGGAACGTGTCGTTGTTGAGCGTCGTCTCGATCTGGAAGACCTTGACCCCCGACTCCGCGATCAAGCGGCCCATGCGCCAGTTGGACGTGTGCAGCTCCGAGGCGGGCTGGTCCATGAAGGACTTGGAGTGGCGCATCGTCTGCGGGTTGTGGTGGTGGCGCAGGCTGCGGTAGCTGGCCAGGCCCGTGGCCACACTCTTGTGCCCGCCGTCCATGGACACGAGGTTGATGTTCACGTACACCAGCAGGTCGGAGGTGGCGGCCCGCTTGTTGATCTCGACGTCCTCGCCCTGGTCGGTCTGCCCGATGTAGAGGAGGTTGTCGGGGTCCTCGGCGTCGTGCTGGGTCAACAGCCCGTGCGGGGCGAAGGCGTCGTAGACCCGGTCGCCCAGGGCGTGGCGCAGCTCGGCCTCGGTCATGCGGCGGTGCAGCGCGAGCGCCGCGACCAACACCACGTCGTCCACCCCAGCCTCGGCGGCCAGGTCGAGCACCGTCTCGATCACCATCTGGCGGACGTCGGGCGCTTCCATCGGCGGCAGCGGCAACGAGACGTCGTCGAAGCAGATCGTCAACTTCATTCCCGGGCTGAGCAGCGCGGGCAGCGGCTCGCGGTCGCCGAGCGGGTGGAGCAGGGCGTTGCGGATGGCACCGTAGGGGTCCTCGATCGGATCGATCGGCTCGGGGGCGTAGATCACCCGGCTGCCCTCGGGCAAGGTCTCGAGCGTGAAGCCCTCGCCGTTCCAGAACAAGGTGGGTGGCGCGGACTTGTCCACCTCGAGCACGAAGCCGGGTCGGCGGCTCATCGGGTCTGTCCTTTCCGTACGTCGAATGCGATCTTGACGGCACCGCGCCGGCCGGCGGCGCCGGCGTGGGCCACCGCCTCCTCGAAGCGGGTGAGCGGGTAGGTGGCCGACACGAGCCGGCCGGTGCCGAGCGCGGCGGCCAACTCGAGCGCGAGGGTGAACGTGGAGACGCCGTCCGCCGCGCCCGCCGCGCCGGTCCCACGTTCGGTCCCGTAAGCGTACGCGCCCGCCAGGCGCACCTCGCGGTGCCACAGGGGCGCCAGGTCCACGGTGACTTTGCCCGGCATGCCGACCAGCGCCACCGTGCCCCGCGGGCGCACCATGGCCAGCGACTGCTCAATCGACTCTGGGCTGCCCACGCAGTCGAGCACGACGTCTGCCCCACCAGAGAGCGTCGCCGTCACGCCGGAGGCACCGCCGTAGGAGAGCGAGCGCGTGGAGCGGCGCACGGCGCGAGGCAGCTGGTCGGGCGGTAGCGCCTCGGTGCAACCGAGCTCGCGGGCGAGCCGCTGCTGGTGCGGGTAGCGGGCCCCCACCAACACGGCGGTCGGCGTCGGGCAGCGCCCGGTCGCAGCGAGATGCGAGATGGCGGCGGTCACCAGGAGGCCGAGCGTCCCTGCGCCCAGTACGGCGACGACGTCGCCCTCGGCGATCGGCGCCCCGAGCACGGCGTGCACCGCGCACGCCACCGGTTCCACCGTGACCGCGTCCTTGTCGCTCAGCGCGTCGGGCACGGCGTAGAGCTGGCTCGTGTGCGCCACGAGCCCGGACGTCGACCACCCGCCGCCCGTGTCCGCGCAGAACCCGGTCTGCAGCCCGGGCCGGATGTGGCCGAAGGCCAGGTACCCGCAGTTCCCCACCTGGCCCGCCTGGCAGGCCGGGCACATCGGCTCGATGCCCCGGGCCGCACACCCGAGCACCGGCTGCAACACGACGCGGCTGCCGGCGGCCAGCGCCATCCCCTCGGCGCCCACCACGTCCTCGGTCACCACGCCGACCACCTCGTGGCCCGGCACAAACGGGAAGGAGACGATGTCCTCGAAGTAGCGCGAGCTCCGCCCGTCCAAGGTAGCGAGGTCGGAGCCGCAGATGCCCGACAGCACGGGGTCGATGTGCACCCAGTCCACGGCCGGCGCGTCCGGCGCGTCCTGCTCCACCAACCGCAACGGGCCGATGCCGGCGCCGCGCCCGGAGCCGAAGGACGACACGACCCGGGCCGCCGCGAAGCGCGGCAGTGAGCGCTCGAACAACAACGTGCTCACGAGTCCGTCACCGTGGGGGTCACCGGCCCATGACCGCCTTGGGCGCCTTCACGTCGAAGGGCCCGAGGGGCAGCGGCCGGTGCGAGCCCCCCTCGGCCTTGGCCCAGTGCTCGACGTGCCAGCCCCGGCGCCGGGCGATTGCGGACAGGCGCGCTTCGGGGTTCACGGCGACCGGGAACCCGACCGCCTCGAGCATGGCCAGGTCCGACGTCGAGTCGGCGTAGGCGACCGATTCCTCCAAGGACAGCGCTCGCTCGTCGGCGTAGTCGGCCAGCAAGAGCGCCCGCGCCTCGCCGATAGGCGGCAACGTGGTCAGCTGTCCGGTCAGGCGCCCGTTGCGCACGCCCATCTCCGCGCAGACGATGTCGTCGAACAGCGGACGGATCGGCTCGATGATGAAGTCCAGTGCCCCCGTGATCAGCAGCGTCCGGTGGCCGGCGGCGCGGTGCGCTCGCACCCGGGCGAAGCCGTCCGGGAACGACCGCGTCAGGAGTTGCAGGTGGAAGAGCTCCCACGAGTCCTCGCGCAGGCGCCCGAGCGGCGCATCCTCGAAGCGCCGGTAGAACGAGCTCAGGAAGTCGCCGCGGTCGCGCCGGTCGAGCGCCAGCAGCGCCGGGCCCTGGCGGACGAGGTCGGCCACGAAGCGCGCCCGCCGCGCCGGCGGGAGGTGGCGGCTGGCCAGCCAGGCGTACGTGTCGACGACGTTGGAGGACATGAGCGTGTGCTCGAGGTCGAACACGGCGAGATGCCGCTCGGGCGACAGGATGGCGCGCCGCTGCCGGTCGGGCCGCTTCTCCACCACCGAGCGCCCCGGCTTCGTGCGCACCCGCGTGTGTTCGAGCACGGACGGCAGGTGGATCTCGAGCACGTAGCGATCCCAGTCGATAACCCCGGGGTCGAAGCCGAACCGTTGGTGGTCCTCGGCGTCGCCCAGTGCGGAGAGCTCGAGCAAATTGTCGACCCGGTACCGCGCGTCGGTCTCGGTGTAGGCGCCGTACAACTCGACGTAGCCGAGGGCGCGTTTGGCCATCGCGTGGCGGTCCTCGATGCGGGCAGCCAACTGCGCCTGTCTGCCTCGAATCGGCAAGGCAGTGATCAGCTTCTCTGCGAACGTCATGAGTGAGTCGGCGCGCCGGAGCTGGCGCTGTACGCGCCCGCGCCCGGGGAACGACCACTCGGGCACACCGATGGGTTGTCCCCGGTCGTCGTAGAGCGGGTTGCGCTGGAAGAAGCCGGTCGCGTTCTCGACCAGGCGCCCGTAGCGCAACGGGTTCCGCACGCCCGAGGCGACGTGGTACACCTTCGGCCGCCCCGGCTCCGGCCCGCGCGCCGCGACGGCCAGCAGGGCGGCCACCACGAGGTCCACCGGGATCACGTCGATGATGCCTTCGGGCACACCCGGGAACTCGGCGAGCAGCCCGCGGGCGTAGGAGATGATGATCGGCTCCGCCATGCGGAAGCCCCTGATCCATCCGGGTCGGGGCTCGGCCAGCGCGGACTCGATGATGGACGGCCGCACGAACGTGATGGGGACCTTGCCCCCCCACTGTTCCACCAGTGCCTTCTCGCCGAGGGCCTTGGTGAAGGGATAGGCGTCGGGCCAGCCGAGCGAGAGGGCGCGTGCGGTGCCGGCCTTGACCAGCTCGTCGCTCACCCACTCCTCGCGCAGCTTCTCGGCGCGCGAGGCGATGAGATGGTCACCGGCGGCACCGACCTCCGAGCGGGCCTTCTTGGTGAACTCCTTCAACCTCTCGGCCATGCGTGACTCGGCTTGCCGGTCGTCGCGCAGGCGGCGGGCGAACGCCACCTCGTCTCGCCACGGCACGTCGAGGGTGAAGGGGTTCTCGCTGAGCAGCTCCTCCTTGGCCTCACCCTGGTGCGTGCTGGCGACGTACGCGGTGGACACTGAGATGAGATGGCCGTTCGACCCGCACTCGGCCACGGCGGCCGCCACGCGGGACGGGCCGAGCATGTTGATCTCGACCGCCTGGGTCAGCGGCGCATCGAAGGACACGGTGGCGGCGGAATGGACGACGACGTCGGACGCCGCCAGTGCGACCCGCCCTTCGTCGTCGAGGCCGAGGCCGTCCTGGCCGACGTCGCCCGGCACGGCGCGCACCCGGCGGGCCACCTCCTCGGCGAAGCCGTCGCCGAGCTCGCTCCTCAGCCGGTCGAAGCAGTCGTTCTTGATGACCTCCCGCGCCAGGCGGGCGCTGGCATCGGCCCGGCGCCCCGGACGGATGAGGACCGTGATGTCAGCCTCGGGGGTGGAGCGCAGGATCCGTTCGACGAGCGCGGTGCCCAGGAACCCGGTGGCGCCCGTGATGAAGAAGCGCTTGCCGCACAGATCTCGCTCGATGGGCACCGAAATTGTCTACCACTGCCGGCCGATTCTGTCTACCATTTGGTAAGTGCCCAGCTCCACGACCAGTGACCGCATCCTCGATGCCGCCCTCGCCTCGTTCGCCAGCCGGGGCTACGAGGCGACCTCCCTCGACGCCGTCGCCAAGGAGCTCGAGCTCACGAAGCAGTCAATTCTCTACTGGTTCCCTTCGAAGGACGCCCTGCTCGAGGCGGTCATCGCCCGCAGTGCGGGCGACCTTTGCGAGGCGCTCGAGTCGGCGCTGCAGCGCGCGGGGGAGGGGTGGGGGCGGGTCGAAGCCGTCGTGCGGTCGGTCTTCCGGCTGGCGGCGCGCCAACCGGAGCTGTTGGGCTTCCTGCGCGAGGTGGGTCGCCTCGGTCCCCCCGCGGCGACGCAGATGACCCTGGCGCTCGAACCGCTCGTGCACCGCGCCTCGTCGTTCTTGGAGTCGGAGATGGAAGCCGGTTCGATGCGGCGGCACGACCCGCGCCTCCTTCTGTTGGCCATTTACTCGACCGTCATCGGGATGGTCACCGAGGTGGAGGTCTTGCGAGCGCTGGGGGAGGAGCCGACCGCGCGGTCGCTGGTGCGCCGCCGAACTGACGCGTTGCGGTTGCTGCGCTCGGCCCTTTTGGTGGACCCCGATCGCTGAGCGCCGGCCGGGCCGGCTTCTGCGACTCGACCCGTTCCAACCGTCTACTGGGTGGGCTTCGGGACCTTCTTGCGCGCCGGCGCTTTCGGCGTATAGCGCTTGCTCGCTGTGGGGGGCGTGCGGTTGCCGGGCTGCGACGATGCCTTGCCCGTGCTCCTCGGCGTCGCCTCCCTGGCGGCCTTTCCGCGTGGCCGGCTGGCCGTTTGTCGAGCGATGACCTTTGAGTTGGTGGTCCCGTACTTGTTGATCCTCCAGGCGCGCAGCATGAGCCAACCGCCGAGGAGGATGAACACGAATCCGACCAACCCGATGAAGAGGGTGAACGCGAAACCGATCAGGAACAGGTCGAAGGCGACGAAGGTTCTCTTCCGCCTCCACAGCGAGATGAACCCGAGGATGCAGAGAATGAGGATGACGCCGCCGAGCAACTTGGCGTCCGGGGCCACCGCGATGGAGTCCTTGCCCTCTTTCGTGATCCTGTTGGTGGCGATGATGTAGACCGGGATCGCAATGCCGGCAATCGTCGCCAAGAGGAAGGCACCGAACGAGAACTTGGTCTCTTGGGGGTCGAGCGACCGCATCACCTCTCTGCGTTGCTGGGAGGGGATGAGGTCGGGCTGGTCGGGGTCATTCGACGGCTTCGGCACCGGAGCTGGCCAGAAGGCTTCTTTGACCCTCAAGGTCCAGGGCTCTGGCCCGATGGTTTCGTCGTCGTAATCGTCAGTCGAGCTCATCTGCACCTCAGGGTACTGGCGCCGTCTGGGCCCCCGAAAGTCACCCTCCGCCGCAGGCAGCGGGCCTGCCAGAGGCTACGGTTGGGTTCGCATTTCCCCGGGGGCGCTTAGCTCAGCTGGTTAGAGCGCAGCCTTCACACGGCTGAGGTCGTGGGTTCGAGTCCCGCAGCGCCCACCAAGAGGTCTTCACGTTTAGACCTCACCCATGTTCACGTTTGTTGTAGCAGGCGGTTATCTCACGCCCTCGACGCCCCGAGCTCCGCGGCTTCCTCTGTCTGGACGCGTCTGGTCAACCCTTGCCCGGGCGATGGAGTCGGGT
>DASXEK010000004.1:0-19260 GCA_036490155.1 Acidimicrobiales bacterium
CAGCGGCCGAAGGGTGCTGATCCTCACCAAGGATCGCGATGTGCGGATCCTGACCCACGACGGCGAAGTGCTCAGGCACCTCACCTTGGACCCCAAGCGGATCTATCAGCCCCAAGCGGGCTGAGAATCGTCCATGATGTCGCGCGACATCACAGCGTGGGGGCGGAGGGATTCGAACCCTCACTGGAGACGGTTTAAGCGCCTTGCCTCTGCCAGTTGGGCTACGCCCCCCGCGCCGGCCCATTCTTGACCCCAGACGGGACCGCCGTGAGGATGTCCGGGTGGGTGACGACCTCGGCGAGGTGGACCTGACCGATCTCGACGCCTTTGCCCTGGGGTTCCCCCACGGCGTGTTCCGGCTGCACCGGGAGGTGGCCCCGGTCTGGTGGCACGAGCCGACCCGGCACACACCCGACGGTGAAGGCTTTTGGTCCGTGGCCACGTACGACGAGGTGTTGGCCGTGCTGCACGACCCCGTGACCTATTCGTCGGAGACCGGCGGCGACCGCCCCTACGGCGGGACGATCATCCAGGACCTCCCGGTGGCAGGCGTGGTGCTCAACATGATGGACGACCCGCGGCACGCGCGCATCCGGCGGCTCGTCACGAAGGGCTTGACGCCGGCGGCCGTCCGGAATCTCGAGGGGGAGCTCCGCCGGCGCATGCGGGTGCTCCTCGAGTCCGTCGGCGAGGAGCTCGACTTCCTGGTCGACGTGGCGGCTGAGCTCCCCATGCAGGCGATCTGCCTGTTGCTGGGCGTCCCCGAGGCCGATCGGCACCTTCTCTTCGACGCGGTCGAGCACATCTTCGACATCCCGGACGACTCGGACTTTCTGGCCATGACGCCCCAGAGGCAAGCGGCGGTGGACCGCATGTACGAGTACGGCCGGGCCCTCATTGGCGAGCGACGCGCCGAGCCGCGCCCCGACATGCTGTCCGCCGTCGTCCACGCCGAGCTGCCGGACGAGGACCCGCCGCGGCTGAGCGACGACGAATTGTCGGCCTTCTTCTCCCTTCTCTTCTCGGCGGGGGCCGAGACCACGCGCAACGCCATCGCCGGGGCGATGGTCGCCTTCCTCGAATGGCCCGACCAGCTCGACCTCCTGCGGACGGGAGGCGTCCCGATGACCACGGCCGTCGAGGAGATCCTCCGCTGGACGACGCCATCGCCCTCCAAACGCCGTACGGCGACGGTCAGGTGCCGGCTCGGCGGCCAGACGATCGAAGCCGGGCAGAAGGTCGTGGTCTGGGAAGGCTCGGCCAACCGCGACGAGCGGCACTTCGCCGCGCCCGACGAGTTCCGCCTCGGACGCGATCCGAACCCCCACCTCACCTTCGGCCACGGCGTCCACTTCTGCCTGGGCGCCCACCTGGCGCGCCTCGAGATCCGGGTGGCGCTCGAAGAGGTCCTGGGCGCGGTCGACCGCTACGAGCTCGCGGGCCCGGTGGAGTGGACCCGCAGCAATCGGCACTCGGGCATCCGCCATCTACCGCTCCGGGTGACGCGCGTCACCGCGTGATCAGCTGACGGCGGCGGGCGGCAGAGGACGAAAGCGCTCCCACACGGCGAGCTCGCTGTCGCGCGGCGCGTCGACGAGCCCGGTGTGCGCGCCGAAGACCATGGTGGCGCGACCGGCGGGCTCCCACTGCCGCCACTCACCGATGCCCTCGTGCGACGGGTCTCCTCGCGTCGCGAAGGCGAGCCAGGCCATCTGCATCTGCCGGGACAGGGTGTCGGCGGCGGGGCCACCGCCCGAGAACATCTGGACCACGGGCACGTGCACCGCGCCGAAGACGAACGGCAGCTCGAGCGCGTGGGTCGAGCCGAGCAGGCCGTCGAAGGCCGGGGACTCCCAGTCGAAGAGGTAGGCAAAGGTCTTCGAGCCGTCGTCGCCGTGGGCCGCGGCCAGCTGCAGGCTGGGCCAACGAAAGACGAGATCGGTGCCGGCCGCGACCCAGACGTCCCTGACCTCGACCGCTTCGGACCGGGCGCGGCGCGCCTCGCGGTAGGCCTCGATCACCTCGAGCGGCGGGATCTCAGGGGCCGAGTTGGCCATCCAGCGCTCGAGCCCCTTCTCGTCCATGGCGAAGAGGGCGGGGTTGCCGAGACCGAACAGCGTCAGCTCGTCGCGATTGGTGCCGATCATGAGGTCGATGCCGGCGGCGCTGCCGGCGGCGACCGCGTGCAGGGGATGCACGGGCAGGAAGGTCCCGTCCACCACGGGCAGGAACGGCAGAGGGAGCAGGCCGGGATCCGGACGCCGCTGACCGAGCTCCGCGGTGGCAGCGACGAGCTCGGTGGCCGGAACGTGCTCCAGCGTGGCGCGGTCGGGGTCCACGATCCCCAGCACCTCGGCCAGCCGGTCAGCGGCGCGCGCCGCGTCGTCGACGGAGTGCACGTGGACGCCGCCGCTCTGCACGATGGCGCGGCGGAACAGTCCTCGCGCCACGGGGCAGGCCAACAGCGTGGCGACGCTGAAGCCGCCGGCCGATTCGCCAAAGATCGTGACGTTGTCGGCATCGCCGCCGAAGGCGGCGATGTTCTCGCGCACCCAGGCCAGCGCGGCCACCTGATCGTGGATCCCCCAATTGCCGACCAGACCGTCCGGATCGACGAGCCCCCGGTGGCCGAGGAAGCCGAGCGCGCCCAAGCGGTAATTGATCGTGACGACCACCGCGTCGCCGTTGCGGACGAGGTTGCCACCTCGATAGAGGAACACGGAACCGCTGCCCCCCGTAAAGCCGCCGCCGTGGATGAAGACCATGACCGGCCGGCGGGCGTCGGGTTCCAGCGCCGGTGTCCACACGTTGAGAGAGAGGCAGTCTTCGCTCTGCGGTTCCGAGGCGTCGGGGTCGGACGGGCTCGTCACCCCGGGCGCGGCCGCCGGCTGCGGCGCAATGGGGCCGAACGTGGACGCGTCCCTGATGGTGTCCCACGGCTCGGCGGGCAGCGGCGGGCGCCAGCGCAGGGGGCCGATGGGCGCCCGGGCGTACGGCACGCCCGAGAACGACCAAAGGTCGTTCCGCCACGTGCCTCGCACTCTCCCTTGCGCTGTCGACACGACGCCCCTCACGCACGCTGACCCTACGAACGGGCGCCCGGCGACGCAATCGACGGGAAGGTGAACGGGTCGCCAACTGGGGTCGCAACCCGACGGCCACGTGGCGGGTGCCGAAATTGCCACGTCAGAGCCGTTACGCTTTCCCAGGTGGGAACAGTGAAATGTCGGGCCACTGTCCGCAGGGTCACCCCGGCCACCCGTGTGGCCATCGTCATCGGGTTGCTCGGCGCGGTCATTGCGCCGCTCGTTGCGAACGCGGGTGCCACCAACGCGGCGACCTCGACGACCCTGCCCGGGCCGGCGCCGAACCAGTCCCAGATCAACGCGACCCAGACGAAGGTGGCCCAGATCGAGAGCACCCTCACCCAGGAGGAGCAGCAGACCTCGATCCTCGACGACAAGTACAACACCGCAGAGCAGAACCTCCAGGACGCACAGAACCAGTTGCAGGCGCTGGCCGCGAGCCTGGTCCAGGCCAAGTCAGAAGTGGCGGTGGACAAGAAGCTGGTATCCACGGACGCGGTGGCGGCGTACGTGTACGGCACCTCCGCAACCGGCTTCACGTCCTATTTCTCTTCCTCCGCCACGATGAACCAGGCGCGCAACCAGTACACGGACCAGATCGTCGGCAACCTGACCAGCGACGAGAACGCATTGCAGAATTCAGAAACGCATCTGCAGGGCGAAGAGACACAACAGGAATCCGTGGCCGCGCAGGCGCAGACCGTGGCCGCGCAGGCGAAGTCGCTGGCGCAGGCGAACGAGCAGGAAGCGGCGGCGACAAAGAGCACCCTCGGTCAGGTCCAGGGGCAACTGGCCGGCGAGGTGGCGCAGGCAGCCATCGCAGAGGCGCAGCAGGAGGCGCAGGCCGCGGCGCGCGCAGCGAGCGCCGCCCAACAGCAGCAGGCCGAGGCCGCGGCGGAGGCCGCCGCGACGGTGGCGGGCGCCGTCGGTGGCTCGGGCAGTGGCGCGGCGGCGACCGACGCGGCGAACCAGGCGGCGGGCAACGTCGGCCCGGTCGGCGGCAGTGCCTCGGGCGACGGGACGCAGATGGCGGCCGTACAGGCGGCCGTGTCGCAGCTCGGCGTTCCCTACGTCTTCGGGGGCGAATCGCCCGGGGCGGGCTTCGATTGCTCCGGGCTCGTGCAATGGGCCTGGGGGCAGGCCGGGGTCTCCATCCCCCGTACCACCGAGACGCAGTGGCCGGCGCTGGCCCACGTCGCGCTGAACGCCCTCGAACCCGGTGACCTGCTCTTCTATTACAACCTGGACGGCGACAACCAGGTGGATCACGTGGTCATGTACACGGGCTCAGGCCCCTACGGCACGGACACCGTGATCCAGGCGCCCTTCACGGGGAGCACGGTCTCCTATTCGCCGATCTTCACCGAGGGACTGATCGGAGCGGCCCGTCCCTGACGAACCGGGCCGCGGCCTCGGGCCCGGCCTTGCCGTTCCCTGCGCTCGGTACGATGATCCGATGGCCAACAGCCGCCCGGTCGTCGGCGAGAAGAACCGGACCACGGCCATCGTGGCGCTGCGAGTCAACAGCGGGGACTCCGAGGAGCTCGAGGATCCGCGCCTGTCCGACGTGGACGAATGGGGCCGCTCGGAGCGCACGCGGGCGCTGGCCCGCGCCCTCTACGAGCCCATCTATTCCAAATGGTTCCGCACGGAGTGGGAGGGGCTCGAGAAGATCCCGGCCGACGGCGGTGCGCTGCTCGTCGCAAATCACGCCGGTGCCATCCCCTCTGACGCGCCGGTCATCATGCACGGGATCGAGAAAGAGCTCGAGCGTCCCGTCTACGGGCTGGCCGACTACTTCTTCCGCACCGTTCCGGTGGTCGGGACACTGTGGGCCCGCGCCGGGGGCGTGTCGGCGCGCCCAGCCAACGCATACCGGCTCCTGAAAGAACAGCGCCAGCTCGCCCTCGTGTTCCCCGAGGGGACGAAGGGCCCGTCGAAGTCCTACACCGATCGCTACCAACTCCGGCGGTTCGGTCGCGGGGGCTTCGTGGAGATCGCAATGCGGGCCGGCGTCCCGGTGATCCCGATCGCCGTCGTCGGCTCGGAGGAAGCGATGCCGGTCGTGTTCCGCTTGCCGACGCTCGCCAAGGCGCTCGGCCTCCCCTACTTTCCGATCACAGCCAACTTGCTCACCATGGGCCCGGTCGGTGTGGTCATGCCGTTCCCGGCCAAGTTCAAGCTGCGCGTCCTCGATCCGGTGCATTTCGACGTCCCACCCGACCAGGACCGCTATTCGAAGAGCCGCATCATGGAGGAGTCCGAGCGCATCCGCACCCAGCTCCAAGAGGCGGTGTACGACATGCTGCGCGACCGGCGCAGCGTCTGGTTCGGATGAGCCGCCGCGTCCTGGTCACCGGAGCGGACACCTTCTGGGGTGGCCGGATGATTCAGGCCCTCGAGAACGACCCGAGCGTGGACGTGATTCTCGGGATGGGCACGCACACGCCATCGGTACCCTTCGAGCGCGCCGAATTCGTCCGGTCGGATCAGAACTACTCCATTTTGAACCGGATCGTGAAGGCGACCCAGGTCGACACGATCCTCCACACGTTCATGATCACGAACTCGACCACGGTGCCGCGACGCGCCATGCACGAGATCAACGTGATCGGGACGATGAACCTCCTCGCCGCCGCGGGTGCAGCCGGATCATCGGTGCGCCACATTGTCGTCAAGTCGTCCACCCTGGTCTATGGGTCCGCCGCCAGCGACCCCAACAGCTTTGCCGAGGACACACCTCGGACGAGCCCGGTCAGGAACAGCGTCGAACGCGCCCTCGTCGAAGCCGAGGCGATGGTGCGTGACTTCTCGGAGGACAATCCCGCCACCAAGGTGACCGTGCTCCGATTCGCCAACGTCCTCGGCCCGCACCTCACCACTCCCATCAGTCGCAACCTCGCCCGGCCGCTCTGCCCGGCCATCTTCGGTTTCGACCCGCTCCTGCAATTCGTGGAGGAGGACGACGTCGTGCGCGCCCTCGTCCACGTCACCCGCGGCGGTATCCCCGGCCTCTACAACGTCGCCGCCGACGGGCGGCTTCCGTGGAGCGAGGTGTCCGGCATCTGCGGCACCCGTCTCGTGCCACTCTCGCCGTGGAGCCCGCTCAAGCTGCGTCCCCTGTCCCGCCTGTTCGACCTGCCCCCCGAGCTGGAGGACTTGTTGCGCTATGGACGAGGGGTCGACACGCGCCGCTTCGCCGCGACCGGCTTCAGTTACAACGCCACCAGCGCGGGTGCCGTGCGGACGTTCATCCAAGCCGTGCGGCTCCGCCGGCAGTCGGGGCGGACGCCGAACTCGTACACCTACGAGCACGACATCGAGCAGTTCTTCCGTCACTCCCCGTCGATCGTCGGGACGAGGGAAGGCTGAGTCAGCCGGCCAGCCATTCGGCCACGAGCTTCTCCTCGCGCACCGCCCACTCCTCGGACGTGATGGCGTAGCGCACATGGTCCTCCCAGACCCCGTCGATCTCGAGAAAGCGCTGGGCGATGCCTTCCTCCCGGATCCCGAGCTTCTCGACGACGCGACGGCTGGCCCGGTTCCGCGGGATGATGGAGATCTCCACGCGGTGCAGCGAGATGGCCTCGAAGGCGAACCGCAAGGTGACCACGACGGCTTCGGGGACGAGGCCGCGACCGGCCAGCGCCTCGTCGACCCAGTAGCCGACGAACGCGCTCTGGAACGGCCCGCGCTGGATCGACGACAGCGTCACCTCTCCCGCGAAGCGCTCGCCGACGAAGATCCCGAAGCCGTAGCCGGTACCGAGGTGCCGCTCGCGCTCCCTGAGGCCACAGCGCGCGGCAAAGCTGGGCCGGTCCTCCGAGGGCACCGGCGCACCCTTGGGCCGCGGCTCCCAGCGCACGAGCCAGTCGGCACAGCGGGTCCGCACCTCGTGCCACGCGGGGAAGTCGTCCTCGGTGAGCGAGCGCAGCAAGACGCGCTTGCCCCGCAGCTCCAGTGGCGCGTGCCGGACCGCCCTCGCCGCGCTCACCGACCCAGTACCTCCTTCAGTGCGGCGAGCAGCGTCACCACGTTGCGCCGCCGCGCCGTGTTGCCCATGCAACCGATCCGCCAGATCTGCCCCGCCAGCTGCCCTGCGCCGGCCCCGATCTCAATCCCGTAGTCGGAGAGCAGCCGGCTGCGGCACGTGGCGTCGTCCACTCCCGCCGGCACCTTGACGGTCGTCAGCTGGGGCAGCCGGTGGCCGGGCTCGACGAGCAGCTCGCACCCGAGCGCCTCGAGGCCACCCTGCAATTCCCCCCCGCAGTCGGCGTGACGCTGTTGCACCTCTGCGATCCCCTCTTCGAGGAGGACGCCGAGCCCAGCGTGCAGCGCCGCCACCATGGAGACCGGCGCGGTGTGGTGATACACGCGCCCGCCTCCCGAGCCGTCGTGCACGTATCGCGAGAGGAGATTGAGGTCGAGGTACCAGCTCGAGGGGCGCTCGAGCAGTCGCTCCAGCGCCCGGGGCGAGACGGTGAGCGGTGCGAGGCCCGGCGGCACGCCGAGACACTTCTGGGTTCCGCTGTACGCGATGTCGACGGACCAGTCGTCGACGGCAACCTCGATGCCGCCCAGCGACGTGACCATGTCGACGAGCAGCAGGGCGTCGCCCTTCTGTCGTCCGAGCGGCTCGATGTCGTTGCGGACCCCCGTCGAGGTCTCAGCGTGCACCACGGCGATGATCGACGGTGATGGGTGCGCGGCGAGGAGGCGTTCCGGCTCGATCGCTTCGCCCCAGGGCGCGTCGACCCGGATGACCTCGGCACCGAGGCGGCCGGCCACCTCGCACATGCGCTCGCCGAACACCCCGTTGACGCCGACGACGACGGGCGCCCCGGGTCGGACGAAGTTGACGAACGAGGCCTCCATGCCGGCCGACCCCGTGCCGCTGATCGGCAGGGTCAGTGGGTTGGACGTGGCGAAGACGTGGCGGAGGCGCTCGTTCGTGGCGTCGAGGAGGGCCAGGAACTGCGGATCGAGGTGTCCGAGGACCGGCCCGGCGAGCGCCATGGTGACTTCGGGATAGGGGTTCGAGGGTCCCGGTCCCATCAGCAAGCGTTCCGTCATGCTCACCGGCGCATCGTGACAGGTCCACGCTCACCTGCGCCAACGCGCCCGAACGCCTGGCGCGGGTCCGGTAGATTGCCTGTGTGGAACGGGTGCTCTTCGCTCCCCGGGAGCTGCCACCCCTCCGCCCCGATGTCTCGGAGGACCCGCGGCCGTACGACGCCTGGGTCCGCGGCCGAGCGCCTTCCGAGCCTTCCCGCTCGCGGGCCGAGCATGGCCCCACGCTGCGCCTCGTGATGGTCGCGGCCGGCGCCACGGAGGAGTCGCTGGTCCGCACCCTCGAGAGCCTGGACGCGCAGCGCGATGCCCGGTGGGCCCTCACCATCGTTGCGCCGGAGCCCGCGGCTCGTGCGTACGGCCGGCTCGCCGCGTCCACGCGGCGGCGGGCGCGGCGCGTGGACACGATCACCGCTCCCATCGGCACGTCGCTGGGCGCGCTGCTCCGGCTCGGACTGCCCACCGACGTCGGCGCCATCGTCGCGTTGCTGTTCCCCGGCGACGTGTGGGCGCCGCAGGCAGTGGCGCTGCTCCGCGCCGCGCTGCGTGCGCACGACGTCGCCTACGCCGACGAAGACCGGGTGGATCGGGACGGCCGTCACGTCGACCCGGTGCTCAAACCCGCCTACTCCCCCGAATTCCTGTTGACGGCAGCCTACGTCGGCCGGCCTCTCGCGTTCCGCGCCGACCTCGTGGGACAGGCCGACTTTGTGGCCACCGACCTGGCCGAACTGGAGCACGAGTGCGCCCTGCGCGCCTGCGAGGCGGCCGGGGCGGTGGGCCACGTGCCCGAGGTGCTGTGTCACTGGACGGGTGAGCCGCGCACACCGCCTCGTCACGTCGAGCACGTGCGCGCCGCCTTGCGAGCAGGAGGCGACAGCTCGGACGTGCGGCCGGGACAGGCGCCGGGCACGTTCGAAATTCTCCGGACCGCGCCGCGACGCACTGCGGTCAGCGTCGTCGTCCCCTTCCGCGACGAGCCGCGTTTTCTCCGTACCTGCGTCGACTCGGTCCAGGCGACCGCGGGCGACGCCGACCTCGAACTCCTCCTGGTCGACAACGGGTCGTGCCAGCCGGAGACGGCGACCCTCCTCGACGAGCTCTCGGCTCGGCCTGGAATTCGGGTGATCACCGATCCGCGACCGTTCAATTGGGCCGAGCTCAACAATGTGGCGGCGCGACAAGCTCGAGGCGAGGTCCTGCTCTTCCTGAACAACGACATCGAGGCGCTACGGGCGGGGTGGCTCGACGCCCTCTGCGCGCAAGCCCTGCGCCCCGAGGTCGGAGTGGTGGGAGCGCGGCTGCTGTACCCGGATCAAAGGCTGCAACACTGTGGCGTCGTCGTCGGCCTCACCGGAGCGGCGGGCCACCCCCTGGTCGGGTTGGCCCCGAGCGCTGAGGGCTACCTGCACATGGCCACCGTGGGGCGGGAATGTGCGGCCGTCACCGGCGCGTGCCTCGCCAGCCGGCGAGAGGTGTTCGAGCGCTTGGGCGGGTTCGACGAGACCCTCGGGGTCGACCTCAACGACGTCGACTACTGCTTGCGCGCGTGGCAAGAGGGATCCCGCGTCGTCTACGAACCGCGCGCCGAGCTCATCCACTACGAGTCGCCCAGTCGAGGCACGGCGGGCGGCGTGGGCGACATCATCAACTTTCTCGACCGGTGGAGCGAATACATTGACGCTCGGGATCCCTACCTCAACCCGCATCTCACCCGTGAAGATCCCTCATGTGCACTGGTGAGTCCCGGTGAAAGGGAGGCGTGGAGTCGATGGCACTCGACCCTCAGCACGTAGTGACGCCGGAATCCGGGTCCGACGCGGCGCCCGGCCTGTTCCGACGCCCGAGCGACGCGCCCCCCCGTCTCGAGCGCGTCGCCGACATCGAGTCCGTGCAGGGGTTGCGACACGAGCTGTCGATCCGCCAGGGCGGGGCGACGACCTCAGCCCGCCGCCGGGCCCGGTCCCTGGCGGGATGGATCACCGGGCGATCCCGTCGGCGCCTCGTTCTCTCGTTGGGCACGGCAACCGTCGCGTTGGCCGAACACTGCGACCTGTTGGCGGAGCGGTTGATGGCCCAGGAGGAGATCACCGCGGACGTCGCTGCGACCCTGGGCGAGGAGCTGGCCCGGCTGAGGGCCGAGGTGCTGCACCTGCAGGCGCTGACCCGCGTCGCTCCACCCTCCGCATGAGTGATCGGCCCACCGTCGTCGTCTCTCGGCACTGGCGTGCGCACGCGAGCGAGCGCGCGTTCGTGACTCGTTCCCTCGCCGGAGCCGCGTCGCGCGCAGGACCGGTCGCGGTCTTGGTCCCGGGACCCCCGGGCCGGCGCGAGCCGGACGGCGCGTTCGACCTGACGGGGTTCGGCGAGGACGACTCCCTCGTGTGGCCGGCCGACCTCCCGGCGGGCTGCCCCCTCATCGTCGACGAGCTGAGCCCCGGCGTCCGGGCGCTCCGCAGCGGCGGCTGGACGTTGTCGCCCGCACCCGGGGGGAACAGCGACCAAGCCTGGCGGGCGATCCCGCTCGTCGACGGGGACGGTGCGCCGCCGGTCGGCCTGTTCGTCCCGATCAATCCCCTGGCGACGCGGCATCACCATCACGGTTTCGGATTCACCGGTTACCTGCTCGTGCTCTCCGACCGATCTGCGCCCGGCGAGGGGCCACCCGACCCGGCGGCCTGGCTCACCGCGGCGTTCCATGACCTCCACGTGGTGGTCGTCGAACGCGCACTGGCCTCGGCCTGGAAGGGTCGGTCGTTGCGCGGTACGACGTCCGTCGACACACGCATGGACCTGTGGCGCCTGATGGCCCATGCCGTCGCGTGCGTCGACCTGGCCCCGGGACCGTTGGTGGCCCGTGAGTGTGTCGAGGCGCTCCGGCTGGGGACCCCGATCGTCGTGCCCGACCACGCGTCCTCGGCCGCCCAGCACGCCCGAGCCAGCGCCGGCGCGACCTTTTCGGATGCGTGGGGCTTGCTCGAGGCGATAGAGAAGTACCGCAACGAAGCCAATCGGGCATCGGCGGCGCTCCAAGGACGCGCCTACGCGGAGGCCTTGTTCGGCGACCCGGCCGGCTTTGTCGAGCGGCTGACGGGGATCCTCCGCTCACCCCGGGGTTGATCGGCGGCCGGGCCGGACGACCGGCAGTCACTAAGATGCCCGGCCGAGGAGTGTACTCCGGCGGTCCGTGCGCTCGTGCTGCCTCCCGAGTACGAAATGTCCTGGTCAGATTCGGTTTCTTCCCAAACACGTCGACGGTCCTTCACGCCCCCTCGAGGAGGTGCCCGTGACGGCTGACCCTTCCTCCGAGGCGAGCAAGACCGTGGTGGCCGCGGCCAGCGTTGAGTCGGCGCACGACGGAACCGCGGAGGAATTGCTGCGGCTCGAGTTCGGTCGAGAATCGGACCTCCCCAGCGCGATCGTGGCCTTCGTCGGTCGGATGATGGAACAGCACCAGGCCGAGCGCGAGACGTTTTTGGCCGCACTCCGCGTCTACAAGGAGGAGACGGCGCGCCTGACCCTCGAGGTCTCCGAAGCAAGGGCGGACCTCGGCCGACAGATCGAGGCGTCCCGAGCCGAGCGCGAGCACCTGATCGGTGAATTCCTGGACCGCGTTGACCAACTCTCGGCCAAGCTGTCCACGTCGACCGCTCGCTTCAACTCCAAGCTCGACGAGAAGGACGCGATCATCATGGACAAGGATCACCGCGTCGAGGCGTACGCCGGAAAGGCCGCCAACGCCCAGAACGTGATCGAGGACATGCGGCGATCCACTTCGTGGCGGTTGACCATCCCTGTCCGCCTGGCGTCCCGGCTTCTGGCCCGCCGGGGCACCTCGGGCGACTGAATCGGGCGTCGCTTTGGCCCAGGAGCCCGACCCGTTTCTCGACAACGTCTCGGTCATCATCCTCAATTTCAACCAGGCGGAGACGACGCTCGAGAGCCTCGATGCCTTGGCAAGAGCCAAGAGCCCCTTGATCCGGGAGATCATCGTCGTCGACAACGGGTCGGCTCCCGATGAGGTCGCCCTCCTGCGCCGGCCGAAACAGCCCGCGGACTTCACGCTGGTCGAGGTCGGCGAGAACCGCTTCTTCGGCGAAGGGAACAACATCGGAGTGGACTTTGCCTCCGGCGAGTACATCGTGTTCCTCAACAACGATGCCTTCGTGCAGCCGGGATGGATCGAAGCCCTGAGCTCGACCATGCGGGACGATCCGACCGTGGCCGCGGTGGGACCGATGTTCCTGTATCCCGACGGGCGGGTGCAGGAGGTGGGAGGTCTGGTCGTTCCGACCGGCGATGCCGTCCAGATCGGCAAGGGGACGGTGTGGGGACCGGACCACTTCGACACGCCCTGCGCGGTCGACTACTGCTCGGCCGCCTGTCTGATGATGCGCCGAGCGGACTTCCTCGCCGTGGGTGGTTTCGGCCTGGAATGGGAACCGGCCTACTACGAGGACACCGACTTGTGCCTGAAGCTCTGGACCCAGTGCGGCAAGGTCATGGTCAACCCCCACGCGAGGGTCGTCCATATCGAGAGCAAGACGACCTCGGATCGACGTCTCCAGCTGCACGACATCTCTGAGATCAATCGCGCCCGGTTCGTCAAGAAGTGGGGACCCTGGCTCGAGGCCCGCCAGGTCGCGCACCTCGATGCCCCGGACCGCTCGGTGCCGAGCGAGCTCCCGGTCGCGGCCGCAGTCGAACCGGTCGTGTCCCGCAGCTCCGCGCGCTCCCAATTCGTCCTGTACTCGCCGTACCAGCTGGTACCCGGTGGCGGTGAACGCATGCTCGTCGAGTTGGCGTCCGTCCTGTCCTCGTGCGTCGGCGCCGGCAACGTCGCCTTCGTGTCCCCGCACCGCTACAGCAGCCTGCGCCTCAGACAGATCGAGGCGACGTTCGGGTTTGCCGACGTCGTCGGATCCACCCTGCCGTGGGCCGAGTTCGACGAGGACCGATGCGAGTTTGCGGCGGTCATCGGCAACACGATCCTGCCACCCGTACGGGCCTTCGGCCGGCGCCGCGTGTACCACATTCAGTTCCCGTTCTGGGTCCCCGACGAGCAGGTGGACGAACGCGGCCACTGGCTCGGCGAGTACGACGAGATCTGGGTGTACTCGGAGTTCGTCCGCCGAAATGTCAACGGCCTCATCCGTCACTACCAGCTCCCGGCCCCACCGATCCGGCTCTTGTCCCCGCACGCGATCTGGCCCGGCACGAAAGAGATCGTCCCCTGGCCCGACCGTCGGACCCTCCTCACGGTCGGACGCTTCTTCGCGGGTGGCCACAACAAGCGCCAGGACGTCGTGATCGAGGCCTTCCGCCGTCTCTCCGAGAACGGGACGACGGGGTTGGAGCTGGCGCTCGCCGGCGCCATCCACCCGAGCCCCGAAGGCAGACAAAGGTTCCACGAACTCCTGCGACTGGCCGACGGGCTCAACTGCACCTTCTATCCGAACGTTGGGCGCGCCGATCTGGGCCACCTCTACGAACGTTCCGCCGTGCTCATCCACGCCGCCGGGTTCGGGGTCGATCCCGACGAATGGCCCGAGCGGCTGGAACACTTCGGCATTACCCCGATCGAGGCGGCCAGCTTCGGCTGCATCCCGGTTGTCTACGGTGCCGGCGGTCCGCTCGATGTGCTCGAGCGCCTCGGGTGTCCGACCGCGTTCACGACGGTCGAGCAGTGCGTCGAGATCGTGGCGGCCCTCCTCGCCGATCCGGAGGGCTCGGCCGAGCTGAGCGCACATCTCCTCGAGAGCTCGCGCCTGTGGTCGGCCGAGGCGTATCACGAAGGGGTCCGCGACTCGTTGCTGGAGCTCGGCGTCATCTAGTCGTGGATCCGATCAATCGCCGCACGCCCGAGTAGATTTCTCCCGATCATGCAGCTGGACCGCAGGGCCTCGATCGACCTGCGCGACCCCATCAGGGCCTGGCTGACGCGGTGACGGCGACCGCGTCGACCGAGGTGCAGCCGGCCTCCTCCGGCCTCGAGCGGGAACCGGTCCGGACCGGTCCCTGGCCGCCCAGGGCATGGATCGCTACCGCCTCCGCCGTCTATGCCGTGCTGGCCGTGCTGGCCAACTGGAACGCCTGGTCGGCCGGAGGAGCGCACGCGCTGGAGGGGACCCAGGATCCGAAGTTGAACGCCTGGACCGTAGCGTGGACGCCGTTCGCCCTCGCACACGGCGTGAACCCGTTCTTCAGCCACTGGGTCAACGTTCCGTTCGGCGCCAACTATGCGGCCAACGTCGCCATCCCGCTGTTGGCCTTGCTGGCGAGCCCCATCACGGCCGTTTGGGGCCCCGTCGCCGGCGTGAACTTCCTTCTCTCGTTCTCCTTTTTCGCCGGTTGCGTCGGCGGCTATTGCTTCGTCCGGCACTGGACGACCTGGAGACCGGCCGCCTTCGTCGGTGGGCTCCTCTACGGGTTCTCTCCCTACGTCGTCTCCGAAGGCGGCGCCCACATCCACACGATGTTCGTCGCCCTCATTCCGTTCATCTTCATCGTGCTCGACGAGATCTTCGTGCGGCAGCGCTATTCGCCGCGCCTCCTGGGCGTGCTCCTCGGTCTCCTCGTCGTGCTGCAGTACTTCGTCTCGAGCGAGGTCCTCGCGACCACGGCGATCGTCGCGGGGATCACCGCCGTCCTCGTCGCGTTGTGCAACCTCGGCGCTGTCCGTGACCAGGTACTCCGCGCGCTGCCGGCGCTCGGCATCGCGCTCGGCATCGCCGTCGTCGTCCTCGTCTATCCGATCGCGTACTCGCTCCACGGGCCGATGCGGTACACGCTGATCGTCCCGGGGGGCCAGTACCAAGCGGATCTGCTGAGCGCAGTGCTGCCCACCTCGAACCAACTGCTCGCACCCTCGGGTGCCACCGCCATCTCGGACCATTTCGCCAACAACCTGTCCGAGAACGGGTCGTACCTGGGCATACCGCTCGTCATGCTGCTGCTCGGAGCAGCCATCCTCTGTCGCCGATCCAAGGTGGTCGTCATCGCCTTCCTGGCGGCCTGTGCGGCGTATCTTCTCTCGCTCGGGTCGCCGCTGCTCCTCGACAACAGCTACGTCACCTGGTTGCATCTGCCGGGAGCGCTGCTGCACCATCTGCCCCTCCTCAAGGGCGCCGTGGCGGCTCGGTTGTCGGTCTTCGTCGTCCTCTTCGCCACCCTGGTGCTGGGCGTGGCACTCGAACGCCTGCGCCGCTGGCCCCGGTGGCCCAGTGGGTGGGTCGGCGCGGGGATCGCCGTCTTCGTGGCGGGTGCGGTGCTCTTCCCACTCGTACCGGCGTTGCCGTACCCCGTGGTGGCGGTCGACACCCCGGCGTTCTTCACCTCTTCCGCCGTCGAGTCGGTGCCCGCAGGCTCGGTGGCGGTCGTGTACCCGCTCACGACACCCATCGATGCCGACTCGACGCTGTGGCAGGCCGCCTCGGACATGCGCTTCAAGATGCCGGGGGCGTACGCCCTCGTGCCCGCCCCCGGCGCCGTCGGTTCTCAGTGGGGGACGCCGACGCTGACGGGCGGCACGCTGCAGACCATCGTCGGCGGGGGCCAGGTCCCGGAGACGACGACGCTCCGCCATGCGCTGCGCGCGCAGTGGCGGGCCTGGGACGCCCGGACCTTCATCGTGGGCCCGGGGCCGAACGAAACGTACGCTCGAAGCTTCGTGTCGTGGGTGCTCGGGCGGGCTCCGGTGCCGCGCCAGGGGGTCTACGTCTGGTACGGGCTCGGGCGGGACCTCGCGTCGTAGCGCCGGGCCCGCTCCGCGCGCCCACTCACCGTGCGGCCGCTCCCTGCGATCCCGCTGCACCCTGCGACAGCACCAGGCCGTCGAGAATGTCGGCCTCCGAGACGATGCACTCGGCGAGCTCGAAACGGGAGAGACACTCGCGGAGCACGAGCGCGCCGCCGAAGATCACATCCTGGCGGCCTTCGGTGATCGCCACCCTTTGCGCCCGCTCGCGCACCCGCTCGGTCCCCAACACGTCGCACCACTTCTCCACCGCATGGCGCGACAGGACCGAGTGATGGATCCGGTCGCGCTCGTACCCGGTGAGCCCCAACTCCAGCGCGGCCAGCGTCGACACGGTGCCGGCCAGCCCGACGAGACGGTCGCGCGGGCCCAGGGCCCCGAGCGACGGGATCTCGCTCGTCGCCCGGTCGAGCTCGCGCCCGATCGCGCCCACCGCGTCGGCGACCTCGGCCTGCGACGGCGGGTCGCCGCGGAGGAAACGCTCGGTCAGGCGGACGCAACCAATGTCCAGGGAGACCGCGGCGATGTCCCCGCCCGCCATCGTCACGATCTCGGTGGACCCGCCGCCGATGTCGACCACGACCGTCTGCCCGTCGAGAGGGGGCAGGTCGGCCGTCGCGCCGGCGTAGGACAACCGCCCCTCTTGCTCTCCGCTGAGGAGCTCGGCCCGCACCCCCACGACCCCGGAGGCCGGCTCCAAGAACGCGTCGCGGTTCGCCGCGTCACGCACCGCCGACGTGGCGACGAGGCGGGCCCGTCCCACGCCCGCCGCGTCCATGATCGCGCGGTACTCCCCGAGCACCTCGAGCGTGCGTGCGATCGCCTCGGGTTGGAGGCGACGGGTGGCGTCGACGCCTGCGCCGAGGCGGGTGATGCGCATCTCGCGCGCCACCACCTCCCCCGACGTCGCGACCACGAGCAAGCGGGTGGAGTTGGTCCCGCAGTCGACTGCGGCGACCGCCGTGGTCTCGCTCATCCCGCGTGGTTACCACAGCCGCGGGAGCCTCTCAGCGCGTGGCTCGGGACAGGCCGAGACGTGCCGCCGCCCACGCACCGACCGGGTCGTCGGCCCCCGCCAACCACCAGGCCACATGGGCATGGAGGCACTTGACGCCCTGGCGCGTGCCGCCCACCCCTCCGCTCGGGCGTGGGCCCGTGTGGTCCGGCGGGATCAGCGCGTCACGTTCGGCGGCATAGCGGCGGTGGGACTCGGCGATTGCGGTCGTGTCCACCTCGCGCTCCGCCTCGCGGACACCACCGGCGGCCTCCAGGCGGCCGACCTCGGCGCGCAGGCCGGGGTCCACGAGCCAATAGCGCGTCGGCATCGGCGTCCCGTCCCGGAGAAACGGCTCGTTCTGAATGACCAGCGGTGCGCCGTCACCACCGCGGACGACCACGGTGAAGCTGCCGCCGGGGTCGCGCCCCAGCAGCGCCGCGACGACCTCCTCGTCCCCCACGCCCGCCGTCTGGTTCAGCCCCAGAATTCGAGCGCGTGCAGCATGCGGTCCAGCAGGCTCGACTCCGGGGCCTTGGCCGCTGTGGTCGCGTGGGCGGCGCGATCGGCCGGCGTGGTCGTCGTCGTCACGCCCCCCGGCGGCAACTCGGGCGTGGCCGACGGGGTCGCCGGGCTGGACGAGCCGGGATCGCCGGCGTAGGGCGACCCCGCCGCGGCCGCGCCCGAAGGCGGGAGCACCTCGTACGCCTGCTGGCCGGGGCTCACGAGCTGGTCCTGCGCACGGGCGATGCGGCCGATCTCCCCGGCGTCGCTGAGGTTCTTCTTCTCCTGCGCCAGCGCGCTGTCCTGCTTGTGGAGCGCGGCCAGTTGCTCCTGGGCGTTCGAGAGATCAGAGCGCTGATGCAGCAGCGAGCTGGCCGGGAACCACGCGAAGAGCACGACCGCGGACACGACGAGCGCGCCGAGGAACCAGAGGCGTGATCGACCCGCGGTGCTCGAAGCCTCGCCCGCGGCCGCCTGGCGCGCCTTGCTGCGTCCCTTGCTAGGCGCCACGCCCTGTCCCTCCGCCCGCCAGCGCGGCGCGACCCGGGTAGGTGGCCGACTCGCCCAGGTCCTCCTCGATCCGCAGCAGCTGGTTGTACTTGGCCACGCGGTCCGAGCGGGCCGGCGCACCCGCCTTGATCTGTCCCGCGTTGACCGCCACGGCGAGGTCGGCGATGGTGGTGTCCTCGGTCTCGCCCGAGCGGTGCGAGATCACGGGGCGGTAGGACGACCGGTTAGCCAGGTCCACCGTGTCGAGCGTCTCGGTGAGCGTGCCGATCTGGTTGAGCTTGATGAGGATGGCGTTCGCCACATCCTCTCGGATGCCGCGCTCGAGGATCTCGGGGTTGGTCACGAAGATGTCGTCGCCGACCAGCTGGATCCGCCCGCCCAGTGCCTTGGTGTGCGCTGACCAACCGTCCCAGTCCTCCTCCGCCATGCCGTCTTCGATCGACACGATCGGGTAGCGGTCGACGAGGTCCACCCAGTAGTCGGCCAGCTCGGCCGGGGACAGCGTCCGCCCCTCCCCCGCCAGGACGTAGGCGCCGTCGTGCCAGAGCTCGCTCGTGGCGGGGTCCAGCGCCAACGCGATCTCGTCGCCCGGCACCCGGCCGGCCAGCTCGATCGCTTCCATCAGCAGCTGCACCGCGTCCTCGTTCTTCGGGAGGTCCGGAGCGAAGCCGCCCTCGTCCCCCACCGCAGTGGAGAGACCCCGGTCAGCCAGCACCGAGCGCAGCGTGTGGTACGTCTCCGCACCCCAGCGGAGCGCTTCGCTGAACGAGGCGGCCCCGACCGGCATCAGCATGAACTCCTGGAAGTCGATGGAGTTCTTGGCGTGCGCGCCCCCGTTCAGCACGTTGAGCATCGGCACGGGCAGCGCGTGGGCGTTCGCACCGCCGATCGAGCGGTACAGCGGGATCTCGAGGTCGTCGGCCACGGCCTTGGCGCTCGCCAGCGACACGGCGAGGATGGCGTTCGCCCCGAGCCGGCCCTTGTCCGGGGTGGCGTCCAGGTCGATCAACTCGTGGTCGACCGCCCGCTGATCGAGCGCGTCCAGTCCCGCGACGGCCGCGGCGATCTCGCCGTTGACGTGCGCGACAGCCCGCTCGACGCCCTTCCCGCCGAAGCGTTCCCCGCCGTCACGCAATTCGACGGCCTCGCGGATGCCGGTCGAGGCGCCCGACGGCGCAATCGCCCGACCGCGGGCGCCGGAATCGAGGGGCACCTCGGCCTCGACGGTCGGGTTGCCGCGGGAGTCGAGGACCTCGCGCCCGATCACGTGCTCAATGGTGCTCACCAGTCACTCCTCCGGCGTCCGCCCTGGTGGGACACCGGATCACCAGGTTAGCGGT
>DASXEK010000010.1:0-53126 GCA_036490155.1 Acidimicrobiales bacterium
TCGTGGTGTCACCACTGCCGGACGGCAGCCGGCCGGTCAACCCCGAGACCTTCTCCTCGGTCGTCCACAAGCTCTGCGCCGAACTCAATATTCCCCACGTGCACCTGCACTCGCTTCGGCATTTCGCCGCCACCGAGATGCAACGCGGGCATGAGCCTCGAGGCCATTGCCGCCTTGCTCGGGCATCGCTCCATGGACATGACACTCATCTATGCGCGCATCTCGGGCGACACCGTCGCCGACGCGTACTTCAAGGTGACCGAAGCCGTCGAGGCCCAGTACTACGGGCTCTCCGGTGCCACCACTCCTCGAGCGACACGTTCGAGCTCCCCGCCGCCGGTCAGTGACCATCGCCGATTGCTCGCCAACGGTCACTGCACGAGGCCGGCTCTGCTCGGTTGCGCCTTCGAGAGCGTCTGCGAACGGTGCGGGTTCTTCGAGACCGGACCGCAGTTCGTCACCATCTTGAAGCGCCAGCGCAAGCATGCCGATCAACGCGGTCAGAGCGACCGCAGCGAGCTCTTCGACGGGCTGATCGAAGGAGTCGCCGACGCCCAGTGAGTGTGCTTCCATAGGGCACAGCCCAGGACCTACGGATCACATGTATAACGCCGGCTCGGAGCCTCATATCAGGTAACTCCGGAAGTCCGCCGCAGATGCCGCAGGCAGTCACCAACTCAACTATTTTCTGATCCGACATGGTTCACGGTCGCGGAGGGCGTATTCGCAAACTACAGCTACTTCGTTCCTCCAAGGGCCCGCTCGTTACCGTGGTTTTTGTTCTCCTCGGTGTCATGACCTTATCGATGGGGACTGCCTCCTCAGCATCAGCTCGTGCAAGTCAACCCGAGCTTGCCTATTCGATTGGATCGCTCCCTGGCGCTAGTGACCAAGCCACAGGTGTGACCTGCACGCCGGAAGGACCATGCGTCGCCATCGATTACAGCGGACAGTTCTTTGTCTTGAGTGGGCCACATGCTGAGTTAGTCGGCTCCTTCGGTACTGCGACCTTTGCCATCTCTTGTCCGACTCGCACGTTCTGCGCAGCCGTAGGAGATGACGGAGCCCTGATTATCAGCGCCACTGGCTCAAGGGGATACCCACTCGAATACGGACGGGGTTCTAATACGCATTGGCAGTCCATCTCGTGCACGTCATCGACATTCTGCATGGCAGGAGGCGGGCTGATAGGTGGTGCCCAAGACGGCGCAGGGGTAGTTGCCCGTTGGAACGGCGCCGTATGGTCTCCTGTGAAAGTTGTCTTGCCGGATCTCCCCGAGCAGTTCAAGACCCAGATCAGCTCCATGTCATGCGGAGGACCCACGCTGTGTGTCGGCGCTGATGGAGACGACCGTGTCGTGCAATGGAACGGGAAAGCATGGTTCCAACCAAGTGCCTTGACGGGTGATTTTGACTCGTTCTCAGCTTCATGCACGTTGAAGGGCTTTTGCCTCGCAGCCGGTGGATCCGGGGGCGAAACGTTCACATGGACCGGCCACTCTTGGCGCTCCCAGGGTTCGAGCCAATTGAGCTCTCCCTATGGAAACGGATTCGTTAGCTGTCTAGCGCCCAACAACTGTCTAGCTGTCACGAACAACGGGTTCGCTCAGCAGTGGGACAGTGAAGGTTGGGGCAGCTTCGCGCAGCTCTACGCCAACCAGCACGACGGCATTCAAGGATTGGCGTGTTCTACCGCGGGGTTCTGCGAGGCAGTAACCAGCGGGGATCATTTCATCTACATTCATAATCCGCGCCAGTCCCCAAGACTCCCCGTCCTTTGCGGACAGCTTTCGTGTCAGAAGGCAACAGTCTGAGACCACCCATGACCCCTATCGCCGGGAGTGTGCCGCTATTTAGTCACTCTGTTGGCGGTCCTCATCAGTCGAAAGCGGGGTGATCCGCTCACGTAGCCACGCTGATGTCCGTTCCTCGTCCCACTCGCCGTCTGCCACGGCCAGTACCGCTCGTTCAGCTTCGTCAACCGACGGATAGTCCGTCCATTGCCATGCATTCATTTCGATGAACATTCGAAGTGTCACCCAGGCGGCCCTCTTGTTCCCATCGAGAAGGGGGTGGTTCTTGGCCAGGCGGACGAGGAGCACCGCAGCCTTGTCGCAGAAGTCCGGATAGAACTCCTCTCCCCCGAAACTGGCCAGGGGCGCATGTAGGGCCGAGTCGGCCAGGTCGAGCTTGGCGGCGCCCGTGACCGTCTTGAGGTCGGTGCCGGTGACCTCAACCGAGATCGCTAGATAGTCGGCCAGATCGGGGTACTCGACGCTCACCGAGCGAGGCGCTCGAGCAGCTCTCTGTCCTCCTCGATGATCTTGGCCAGGCGGGCCTTGAACTTGGCGTTGTTCTTCCGCCGCTCCACGGCCTCGATCAAGGACTGCTTCACCGTCTCGTTCAGGCTCGTGCCCTCGACCCGTGCAAGGGCTTCGGCGTCGGCGGCCACGTCGTCGGGGAGTCGGACGGTCAGATTCTTCGTCATGGTGTCATGATACCACCACACCACCTATGCGAGGGCAACAAAAGCGAATACGTACGAGGGGCGGGTGAACTGATGGCGGGAATCGGCGTCAGCGACAGCTATGCGCTCGAAAGGGGTTGGTCTATAAGCGGGCCTATATTTTTGGAGCCACCGCTCGCCGGAACCCACGAATCGTGCCTGGTAAGCGATTCGGGTGTCGGGAGATTCGTGCCTGAGTCTCCCAAACCTCGGATTAGCAGTGAGTCCGATTCGGCCGCTCTCGCACCTCTCCAGCAGGAGTTTCGTCTGACGACGAGGACCGTTGTGCACATCCCGGCCATCGTCGCCGACTGGCTCCAGGCGAAAAGCCTACGTGAGCGGTGGCCAGGCGTTTGGAGGGTCGGGGTTTTGCTCGGCTGGGACTCCAACAGGCCCCTTCATGACATTCAGTCAGCCCGGAGCAGCAGGGCCGTCGGTGTCCGTGCCGCAAGGAGCCCCGGCCAGGCGGCGACCAGGTTGGCCAGGACGAGCGCGCCGAGCGCTACCAGGACGACCGACAAAATCGGCACGCTGGGCAAGGGAACGGCATAGATCTGGCGGGCAAAGAGCGTCCACAGCCAACGCCCGGCGACGATCCCAAGTGGCACACCGATCACAATGCCGATGAGCGCTGCCACCGACGCCTGCCACGCCACGGCCGTCACGAGTTGTCGCTGGGTGAAGCCGAGCGTCTTCAACAGCGCCAAGTCGCGCCGACGTCGTCGCACCGACGCGGCCAGGGTGAGACCGAGAGCAACAATGGCGCCGACGGCGAGAGCCGATGCGAGGAGGGCTGGGGAGAGACCCATGGTTCGGTAGGTCACGATCTCAGCGGGACGCTGGACACCGACGACCGACACGGTGTCCCCCTGCGCATCACCATCGGGCACGGCGGCGAACACGTGGTCCGCCGCGGTGGCGATGCGTTGCAGGTTGGCGAGACCTCGAACGGCGGGGAGACCGCTGCGCAACCGTACGAAGACAAGATTCGGACCATTGAGCGTCGGGTCGGAGCTTGCCAGCGCCTGCCCGAACGAGGCCGGCAGCGCGGACTCCCACATGAGCGCCCCCGTCCCCATGGAGGTGTGGTCGTCGATGACGCTCGAGTACCCCACGGCGGGCATCGTGGCCGTGCCCACCACAACGAGACGAGTCGGCGGGACGTACACAGGGTTCCCCGGTGTGCCGTACGTGGCGACGACAGTGTCGCCGATCTGCTTGTGTAACTGCGCCAAGGTGGCCGCGCCCAAGACGATCTGGTCTTTGCCCTCGACGGCGTGCCCGGCCAGTATCGGCGGGCCAATCTGCGCCTTTGTCGCGGAGTGGCTGTGCTCGAAGAGGAACGGAACACCCTGGCCGTCGATCTCGGCGTCGTTGTAGTCGTAGCCATCCCAGGCGACGACGTCAGGATCGTGGTCGAGGAGTGAGAGCGCCTGCGGGGGCGTCGTGTTGCTCGCGTTGAGCAGGTAGCTGAAGTTCCAGCCGTAGAGCGCCGGATGCGACACCAGGGACTGCAGACCGCTGCCGAAGGTCAGAGTGGTCACGACCAGCGCCACGGCCAGGATGGCACCCAACAAGGCCGAGCGCACCGGTACCGCGGTGCGGCCGCGTCCCGGATCGAGCGCGAAGCCCACCCCGACGACGGCCGACGGCGGAAACCCCGCCGACGCGGCCGCCTCCACGGCCCTCGACGTTCTCGGCACGGCGATCCTCGAACGAGCCGCCACTCGATGGGGCGCGCCTCGGTACGCCAGGGTCAGAGCCATTGCTCCGAGACCGACGATGAGCACGAGGAGACCGAGACCAAGCACCGTCGAATCGAAGGCGATACCCGCATGCGGGTAGACCGGACGGACGGGACCCAGCGGAGCGAGCGGGGAGAGCGCGAGCGCGATTGCGACGGCGAACAGCGAGCCCAGCACGATCGAGGCAAGGAGGCCAACCAGGCTGTCAACGGCGATCATCGTGGGTCCCGCGCCGAGGCTCCGCAGGACGGAGGAATCGTCTTCGGCGTCACGAAGTTGGCGAGACATGAGCTGAAGACCAATGAGCAGCGCGGCGAGCGCGGCGACCCCGCCGAAGACTCCGAGGGCGATGGCCAATGGCTTGACCGTTCGATCGACCTTGGCCTCGACCGGTGCGATGGCGTGGAATCCGTAGGTGTTCCCCGTCGGTGCCGCCCGGGCGAACTCCCGCTCCACTGTGTTGACGTCGCTGTTCCCGTGATCGAGTTGGAGCCCGTACGTGATAGCGCCTTGTCCTGCTTCGTCGGCCACGACCTCTTTGCCGAGGGCCGGGGTGAAAAAGACAAACGTAGGGAACCGGTCGATGTCGTCTTGGACGATGGCGTTGCTCTGTTGGACCAGGCCCACGAGTGTGGCGTCGAAGCGGATGCGCGGTGCGACGCGTGCCGTGCCGAAGCCCGGCAGCCCGATCTGCGCCTCGGCGTAGACCCCGTAAGGAAAGACCTCGCCGACATGAAGGCCGAGCAATTGCGCCGCTGACGCCGTCATGACGATCTCGTGAGGCCGGTCGGGGTCAGCCATGCGCCCGGCGGTGACCGCCAGCCGATCTTGGTTGAAGAACAGTCCGTCGACGCTGGCGACCGGTTGGACGTCGTTGAGGTTGGCGATGCGGGGAGCGCCGTTCGGGGCCAACGGGGCGGCGGCGACCGGGATGGCGGCCTCGACGCGCTTTACGCCCGGGAGGCGAGCGATCGCCTCAACGGCCGACGACGAATAGGTCGGAGCGATCCCGCCGCCGTTGCCGACCCCGCCGAACACGGTGATGCCCAGGTTCGAGGGGTTGGTGCTGGCCAGGTAGGTGGCAAACGACGACTGGGTACGCCGGGCCGCCGCCAACGCCCCCATCGACAGGCCGCCCACCAGACCGACAAGGACAATCAGGGACAGATACCCACCCAACCGATGGCGGAACGTGGCCCGGGAGCGATAGCTCGCCACGCGCAGGCTCTGGCTCGTCAGGGCCACGCGTCGCCCAATATTTGCATCGCTGGGTACTCCTCGCCCGCGGCCCGCCTATTTCTTCCATCGCCAGTGTGCTGCAGCGCAGAGCCAGGACCAAGGGGGTCAACCCCTCGTGTCGCCTTCGTGCCAGCACCACGTCGGGGGATGGTTCGCCGTGGGTCCGATTCGGCCACTCTCGCACGTCACCAGCAGGGACGACGCGCTTTGACGGAGGGCGCGTACGTGACCCCGACCAGGCGTTCGGCGGGTGCGGGCGACCCTCGGCTTCGATCCGAGGGGGAACTGCAGAGACGCTCGACGAGAAGCACGAGAATGATTAGGTCCCGCTGAAACGGGCATAGCAACGTTGATGTCCGGGGCTGTCCGAGAGGTTGTGACGCCTTTGCAGAAGATTGAGCTGACGGGCGACGTGGCGAGCTGCTCGACGGCGCGTCGCTTTGTTCGAGAGGCTCTCGCCCAGGCAGACGATGACGTCCGCGCGAATGCGTCACTTCTTATCTCAGAGCTCGTGACCAACGCCCTCTTGCACGCGAACGGACCAGCGACCGTCGAAGTCCGGCAAAAGGGCAGCGCATACCGGATCGCCGTGTCTGATGGAAGCAGGACACCACCGGCCCAAAAGGGCTATCGGGTGGACGATGCCACTGGCCGTGGTTTGGAGCTGTTGGACTGCCTTGCGGCCGCGTGGGGCTGGAAACCGAGCGGCACCGGCAAGGTCGTGTGGTTTGATCTACCGGAGCCGTTAGATGACGCCTTCTCCCCTGGCGCCAAACGGAGGTCCTATGAGGATCCCTATCCGAACGGGACACCGATTGCCCTTCTCGACGCGCCGATACAAGGGATGATCCGGACCGCCGCGCACTACGACGCGCTCTACCGTGAATTTCGGCTGATCCTGGAACTTGACCCTGCGCACCTTCAAGCCGTACCGGGCCGTCTGCTGAGGTTGATCGACGCACTGGGAACCTCCTTCTTGGGCGTCGGGCGCGCCGTCGAAGAGACATGGGACACGGCCGTCGCCGAAAACCGAGACGCGGTCGACCTGCATTTCCGGGTCCCGCCCGAAGCGGGCCCCCCCGTCATGCGGTACAACCAGCTCCTTGACGAAGCTGACGAGTACTGCCGGCAGGCGCAACTCTTGACCATCGCTCCGACTGACGAGGCTCTCGCCGTCCGAGGATGGGCATTCGGTCAGATCGTCTGCCAGTGCAAGGGCGAACCGCCCACGCCTTGGTCTCGCTGGCCTCACTAAAGCGTCGGTCAAACGGCTTTCGGGCTCAGTTTCCCAACGCCGCCCGCAGCGACTGGCGCAGCGACTTGGTCGTGGCCAGGACCGCCGTTGGCTCGTAGCCGCAGTGCGCCATGCAGTTGGCGCAACGCGGGTCGCGGCCTCGGCCGTACTTGTCCCAGTCGGTGGTCTCGATCAGCTCCTGGTAGGTCTCGGCGTAGCCGTCGGCCATCAGGTAGCACGGCCGCTGCCACCCGAAGACGGAATAGCTCGGGATCCCCCACGGGGTGCACTGGTAATCGACCTTGCCCTCCAGGAAATCGAGAAACAGCGGGCTGTGGTTGAGCCGCCAGCGCTTGCGCCGTCCGTCGGCGAACGCCTCGGCGAACAAGTTCTTCGACGTCCTGGGGCTCAGGAAGTGCACCTGGTCGGGGGCCTTTTCGTACGCATAGCCGGGTGAGATCATCATCTGGTCCACCTTCACGTCGTCGTTGAGGAAGTCGAGCACCTCGCGGATGGTCTGAGGGGAGTCCGTGGTGAAGAAGGTGGTATTGGTGGTGACCCGGAAACCTCTGGCCTGGGCCGCTTTGATCGCCGCGATCGCCTTGTCGAAGGTCCCGGCCCGACTGACGGACTCGTCGTGCCGTTCGCGCAGCCCGTCGATGTGGACCACCCAACTGAATCGCGGGTGCGGTTCGAACCGGTCGAGCTTGCGTTCGAGCAGCAGGGCATTGGTGCACAGGTAGACGAAACGTTTCCGGTCGAGCAGTGCGGCGGTCATCTTGTCGATCTCGGGATGCAGCAGGGGCTCTCCTCCGGCGATGGAGACCATCGGTGCCCGGGATTCCTCGATGGCCCCGACCGCGTCGTCGACGGTGAGCCGCTTGCGGAGTATCTCTGTCGGGTGCTGGATCTTGCCGCAGCCGCTGCATTCGAGGTTGCAGGCGAACAGCGGCTCGAGTTCGACGATCAGCGGGAACTTGTCCCTCCCGGCCAGCTTCTGACGCGCGAGGTACGTCCCGACCTTGAGGCTCTGGCGAAGTGGGACGGGCATTTATCGGACCTCCACTGGTAGGGGGAAATTGACGTGCTCGGTGCGGAGCACCCGCTCCTCCACCGACGTCGGGTGCAGGGCGGTGACGACGCGCTCGACGACGGCGGGCGGGGTTGACGCAGCTGCGGTGACGCCCACGGTGTTCGCCCCGCGGACGAGCTCGGGACCGAGTTGTGACTCGTCTTCGATCAGCGTGGCCGGGCACCCGGCACGTGTGGCCACCTCGACCAGGCGGGCGGCATTGGACGAGTTGCTCGAGCCGACGACGAGGACCAGGTCGCACTCGCCGGCCATGGCGACCACCGCATCCTGGCGGTTCTGCGTCGCGTAGCAGATGTCAGCCGAGTGGGGACCGACGACCGACGGGAAGCGGTTCGACAGCTCGCGCACCACACCGGCGACATCTTGGGGAGAGAGCGTCGTCTGGGTGATGTACGCGACCCGTTCCGGATCGCGTACCTCCAGTGCGGCCACGTCGGCGGGGTCCTCGACCAAGGCGACACCGCGGGCCTCGCCGAGCGTCCCCTCCGTCTCGTCGTGGCCGCGGTGTCCGATCAACACCACCTGATAGCCCTGCTCCGTGAAGCGGCGCACTTCGTGATGCACCTTGGCCACCAGCGGACAGGTGGCGTCCACCACGTTCATGCCGCGGGCGCGTGCCGTCTTGCTCACCGCGGGCGCCACGCCGTGTGCGGAGAACACCACCGTGGCACCATCGGGTACCTCGTCCAGCTCGTGCACGAACACCGCCCCCCGCGTCTCGAGCTCGCCGACAACGTGGCGGTTGTGCACGATCTGACGGCGGACGTAGACCGGAGGCCCGAACCGCGCAATGGCCCGCTCGACCGTTTGGATGGCCCGCTCCACGCCAGCGCAGAAGGACCGCGGCCCGGCCAGCAGCACGCGGGGCCCGTCACCGGTTCGTTCCCTGGGGTCCTTCATGGCCGCTGGTAGCGGCCGAGTGCCATGAGCGGCCAGACAATGCGGTAGAGGTGGTAATTGATGGAGAAGTCCCACGGAAAACCGGTTCCGGTGAACCAGGGCTCGTCCCACGTGCCGTCCGCGGTCTGATGGGACACCAGCCAGGTGATCCCTCGTGCGACCGCTTCGGACTCGCGACGACCCGCGGCGAGGAGCGCGAGGAGAGCCCACGCCGTCTGGGAGGCGGTTGACTCGCCGCGTCCGATCCACTCGGTGTCGACGTAGGAGCGCACGTCCTCACCCCAACCACCGTCGTCGTTCTGATGCTCCTCCAGCCACCTCACGGCGCGCAGGATCCGTCCGTCGGTCGCGTCGACACCGGCGGCAACCAACGCGGGGATCGCGGCTCCGGTCCCGTAGACGTAGTTGACACCCCACCGCCCGAACCAAGACCCGTCGGCTTCCTGGCGGCTCCAGAGCCACTCGACGGCCCGAGAAAGCGCCTCGGGCGAGGTTCCGGGCTCGCCGGCGAGCATCTCGACGACGTGGGCGGTGACGTCGGCCGACGGCGGGTCGGTGACCTCCCCGAAGTCGCAGAACGGCAGGGCGGCGACCAGTCTGCTGTCGTTGTCGACGTCGAAGGCGGCCCAGCCGCCGTCGGCGCACTGCATCCCCGACGTCCAGCGCACGGCACGGTCACACGCCGCGCCGGCGGCAGCGGCGGGCGCCGCCCGGCGGAGGGCCAGCACCACCTCGGCCGTGTCGTCCACGTCGGGGTAATTGACGTTGGCGAACTCGAAGGCCCAACCGCTGGGCGTCAGTGCTGGTCGGCGCACCGACCAGTCGCCCGGCACCCGGATCTCCTCGGCGACCAACCAGTCGCGTGCGGCGATCATGGCGGGGTGGTCGGCCGGCAGCCGTGCGTCGGCCAGCGCGACCATCGACAGGGCGGTGTCCCAGACCGGCGATTGGCACGCCTCGAGGCGCCGGCCCTTCTCGTCGTGGATGGTGAACCCGTCGAGGCCGGCGAAGGCAGCGCGCAGCACCGGGTGGTCAGCTCGATAGCCGAGAAGGTGGAGGGCAATGATGGAATAGACGACGGGTGGCTGGATCCCGCCCCACAGTCCGTCGGCCTCCTGGCGCTGGACGATCCAGCCTTCGGCCGCGGCGAGGGCCAGCCGGCGAACCTTGGATCGAGGCCAGAACCACGCGGGCATGAGCTCGTAGTGATGCAAGAGCCGGTCGAGGAACTGGAACTGCCCGGCTCGCGTGCGGAGCGATGCGCGTGGCGCCGGCGGGCTCTGGCCTCGGAGCTCGTCGAGGTCGAACGGAAGGGGGCGGCTCGGCCGGAAGGACATGACGACGCTCAACGCCACGATCGTCTGGCGGGCCCAGCAGGCGAAGTCATAGATGTTGAGCGGGGCCCTGGTCCCGAGCAGCATGATCTCGGGCGGTAACACCGGGAGCGACTCCCAGCGCCACTGGCCCACCATGGCAAGCCAGATCCGGGTGAACACGCGCGTGCCGGCGATGCCGCCGTGCGCCCGCACCCACTCGGCGGCCGCCTCCATGTGGGCGGCGTCAGGTGGATCGCCCGCCAGGCGCAGCCCGACGTACGCCTCGACGGTGGCGGAGAGGTCGGGTGGACCGCCATGGAAGGTCGCCCACGTGCCGTCCACACGTTGGTTGTGACGGATCCACCGTGCCGTCTCGGAAGCCAGGCTCGGCTCCAGGTTCCCGAGGAAGTGACGGAGCATGAGGTCTTCGGCGTCCATGGTGACGTTGGTCTCGAGCTCGGCCTTCCACCAGCCGCGCGGTGATTGGAGCCCGAGGAGGAACTCGCACGCGGCGTCGCGCGCGCCCTCGACGCGCAGCTGCCCTACCGCGTCAGCGGTGACCGTCACGACTCGCGCTCGACGACGAATACCGCAAGATCGGCCAGATTCCGGTGGGCGGCGCGGGACAAGGGCACACGCTCCAGCGCGCCCAGGGCGACGTCCAGGTGCGTCTTGGCACTCATGGTCGTCCACTCCTTCGCTCCGCATGCTTCGACGAGGTAGGTCGCTCGCGCTACCTCGTCGGCCGAGAGGGGCGCGCCGAGGTTGGATGCGTCGTCCGGTCCCACGATCAGGGCCCGCAGCTCCTCGGCCTCGGACCCGGTGGTCGTCAATGCGAACACCACCGGCATCGACTTCTTGTGCTGGCGCAGGTCGCTCCCCTTGGGCTTGCCCGTCTGTGCCGGATCGCCCCAAATGCCCAGCAGATCGTCGACCGCCTGGAACGCCAGGCCCAGATTGCGGCCGTAGTCGCGCAACGCGGCGACCGCGTCCCCGGGTGCCGCGCCGAGGATCGCCCCGATGGACGTAGCGCAGCCGAGCAGGGCGCCCGTCTTGGCGGATGACATCGCCGTGCACTGCTCGACGGTCACGTTGGGACGGGTTTCGAACGCGATGTCGTCGGATTGGCCGGCGATCATGGTCGCGGTGGCCGCCGCCAAGGCGGCCGACGCGGCCGCGCCGACCTCGGCCGGTGCCTCGAGAAGAACCTGGTGCGCCAGCACCTGCAGGGCGTCGCCGGCGACGATGGCCTGCGGCACGCCGAAGACCGACCAGACCGTGGGTCGATGGTGACGTTCCGTGTCGCCGTCGATGACGTCGTCGATAATCAGGGAATAGTTGTGCACCAGCTCCACGGCCGCGCCGCCGAGGACACCCACGTCGGGATCGGCCCCGACCGCCTCGGCACCCAACATGGCGAGCGTCGGCCGGATGCCCTTGCCTGCCGGCGCCGAGATCGGGCGGCCCTCGGGATCGCACCAGCCGAGGTGGTACCGGGCGATCAGACACAGCTCAGGCGAGAGCCGCTCGACGCTGGCTGCCAATGCCGGTTCGATCGCCCGCCGGCAGCGGGCCAGGACATCGGACACTCCAGTGGGCGCGGTCATGCCACCTCCTTTGAGACGGGGATCCTTTGCACTGCGTCGAGGGCGGCGCGTGCTGCTGCCCGCCCGCTGCGCACCGCGCCCTCCATGGTCGCGGGCCATCCGGTGTCGGTCCACGCCCCCGCCACCGCCAGACCGGGAAACGACGTGCGGGCTGCCGGCCGCAAGGACGCCGTGCCGGGCGCGGCACGGAAGGTCGCTCGACGTTCCTTGGTGACCAACGAGTCGACGAGGCGAGCCTCGTTCGACAGCGGCAGCAAGCGACCCAGCTCGCCGGCGATCCGCTGCACCAAGGACTCGGGGCGCTCGGTCAGCAACCCGTCCGCGGCAGATATCGACACGGCGAGGTACTGGCCCGAGGCCAGCCCCGAGGAGCCCGTCCGGTCGAACACCCACTGGACCGGTGAGGACACCGCGGCCATCAGGGGCCAGGCGGTGACGGGGCGGTCGTAGACCAGGTGGAAGTCGACGATGGCCGACGACCCCAGTTCAGCCAGGCGCGCCTGGTGGTGGACGGCACCAGCGGGGAGGACTCGTGCCGCCTCCTCGTGGGGGAGGGCGACCACGGCCGCGTCCGCATGCACGCCGCCGGCGCTGTAGCCACCGATCGGATCGGGTCGCACGAACTCGACCCGTGTCCCCATCCGGACATCGACGCCGGCACGGGCCAGCGCGACGCCTGCCCGCTCACCGTGCAGCACGCCGAGCGGCACGCGACTCCAGCCGATGTCGGCTGACCCCGAGTCCTCGAGGAGCCCGGTCCGGAACACCATCGCCCCCAGGGCGAGCGACGCCTCGGCTGCGGGCAGGTTCAGGGTCGGCACCGTGATGAGGTCCCACACGGTGGCGATCGCCTCGGGCGACTGCCCTTTCGACGTCAACCAGTCGCCGAAGCTGATGTCGTCGAGAGAGGCGTCGTCCATGCGCAGGCGACGGAGCGCGAGCATCGCCCGCCCGAGCCGCAGCCGGTCCCGCATTCCGAGATGCGGGTAGCGCAGCAGTGACCCGGCGAGTTGCAGGGGCGCAGGCAGCGCCGACCGGCGCAGCCGGCCGATCCTGGGCGGTGACCCCGGTGCGACCACGGGGATGTCGAGTCGGGGGGGCAGCTCCACGTCGCCGCGCGCTCCGATCCGATTCAGGAAGGACAGGTATTCCTCGCAGCAGCGCAGGAAGACGTGCTGCCCGTTGTCCACCCACAAGTCCCCGTGCTGGAACGACCCGGTCAATCCGCCCAACCGGTTGCGCCGTTCGAGCAGCGTCACGTGCGCTCCGGCGTCGGCGGAGACGAGGGCGGCGGCCAGGCCGGCGAGGCCGGCGCCGATGACGACGACGTGGGGCGGCGCGCTCATGCCGCCCCCGCGCTCATGGCGCGGCAGGCAACGCCCACCTTCTGCCACGCGGGCAGCGACAATCGCCCGCGCAGCACTGCCGCCGGATCACGCTGGATCGCGACCAGCAAGCGCCGGTAGATCCCCGCCATGGCGGCCGTGCACGACCGTGATCGCCAGTCCAACATCGGCAGAAGCTGGAGGCCCCGCTCGTACCACTCCTCGGCCCGCCCGGCCTCGAACGCGAGCAGCGCGATCAGATTGTCGGCGTGGCCGCTGAGGTCGGCGGGGACGCCGAAGCGCTCCCGGTCTTCGGACGGCAGGTACACCCGGCCCAGGTCCCGGCGGTCCTCCACCACGTCGCGCAGGATGTTGGTGATCTGCAGGGCCACCCCGAGGTCGTCGGCGAGCGGCGCCGCTCGCTCCGGCTCGGCGCAGCCGTACACGGAGAGGCTGAGCCGACCGACGGTGCCGGCGACCCGCCGGCAGTAGCCGACGAGCTCGTCGAACGTCTCGTAGACGGCTCCTTGTACGTCCATCTCGCAACCATCGATGAGCTCGTCCAGGGCTGACATCGGGATCGGGTAGCGGCGGCGCGTGTCCGAGACCGCCACCAGCACCGCATCAGTTGCGTCCTCGAGTGTCGCCAGGTCCTTGCGTGTCCGAGCCAGCGCGTCCAGCTTCTCCGGTTCCGGTGCGTCACCGTCGCCGATGTCGTCGATGCGCCGGGCCAAGGCGTACAGGGCACACATGGCCTGGCGCTTGGGTTCTGGCAGGAGCTTGATGCCGTAGTTGAAATTCCGGGCCTCGACGCGGGTGATCTCCTCGCAGACCCGGTAGGCCTCGTCGACGTCCACTACGCGGTCTCCTGGCGGGTCGTTGGTCGGATGAGGGCGCTGACGGCGCGGGTGAGGGCCCGGGCGCGAGACGCTCGGGGGGTACCGGCCAGCACGTCGAAGCGCCGAGCGGCGATGGCGTCCAGTGCGGCATGACCGCCGCCCCAGAAGCCGGCCACCGCCCAGCGGGCTGTCCCGTGGAGGGCATCGATGAGCGGCTGGCCGCCGTCGAGGAACCGACGGGCGCGGGAAACCTCGAAGACCATGAGGGCCCGAAAGGCTCGGCTCGCCGGCGGGCCGGCGGTGAGCGCGGCGGGGTCCACTCCGAAGCGCTCCAGGTCGTCTTTCGGTACGTAGATCCGACCGGCTGCGGCGTCCTCGGCGACATCCTGCCAGTGCTCGGCCAGCTGCAGTCCGGTGCACAGGGAGTCCGACGAGCGCGCCGTGTCGTCGCCGGAGGCTCCGAAGGCGGCCAAGACCAGACGGCCGACCGGATTCGCCGAGAGGGCGCAGTAGGCGAGGAGGTCGTCGAAGGTGGCGTACTCGAAGATGGACTGGTCCTGGCGGTTCGCGGCGATCAGGTCGAACAGCGCCGCAGGGTCGGCGCCGAGTTCGGAGACCGAACGAGCACCGTCGGCAACGATGGGCCACACGTCTCGCGAACTGGGGTCGACGAGAGCCGCCCTGGTCTGCTCCTCCACCTCGTCGAGCGCGGCGCGCCGGTCGCCTTCGTAGGCGTCGCCGATCTCGTCGACCAGCCGGGCGTAGGCGTAGAACGCCTGGAGGTGCCCCCGGACGGGGCGGGGCAGGACGCGCGACGCAACGGTAAAGTTCTCCGTGCGGGCGCGGGCGGCGACATCTGTCTGTGTGTAAGGGAATGACCGGATGGTCACAACATGTACGCGATCGCGGCCCCCGCTGTCAAGCAACCGCCGTCGCCTGTCGGGGCGCCTTGAGTCCGGCTCCCGGGAACGATTGATTCGTTACGGAGGGCGCGGACCGGCGCGGACGGCGCCCTCCGGCACCGGCGTCAGAGCTGGGGGATGTTGGTCCCCGCCGGAACGTTGTCGGGGGGCCAATCGGGCCCGACCGACCAGGCCAACACGATGGCGAAGGCGTCTTCGATCAGCTTCAGGCCGGCGTTGATGGCCTCGTCCACGGGAACGTCAGGCCCGGTGAACGGACGACCCGCCGTCTCCGCCAGCGTGCGCAGCACCTTGCGGGCGAGGTCCGCACTGGGCTCATGGCCCTTGGCCGCCCGGGCACCCAGCTCCAGCAGCATCGGCAGCACGTCGGCCACCAGATAACCGAACATCAAGATGGTCTTCTCTGGGTCGTCGCGGAGGCCATCGGGCCCGCCCAGCGAGTTCACCGCCGCATGAAAGCGGCCGTCCGTCTCTTCCAAAAGGGTCTCGATGGCGGCCGTAAGGAGATCTTCCTTCGAGTGAAAGTACCGATAGACGTTCCCCTTTGCCATCGCTGCGGCGTCCGCGATGTCGCTGACGGTCACCTCGCTGTAACTGCGGGTCTTGAAGGCCTCGATGGCCGCAGCAACGATCCGATCGCGGTACTCGGGTAGCGTGGCCGCCGACTGGGACCGGATCGCGACGAGGGCTTCCACGTGGCGCTCGTCGTAGGCAAAGCGGTTTGGGGCCGTGCGTTCGGGCGGGGGGATCAGCCCCTTCCGGCGGTAGTTGTGGATCGTGCTGGCCGGGACGCCAGTACGGGCGATCAGTTCCGAGAGCGTCAACTTTTTCAAGGGGAGCTCCGCCGCACGTACCAGAGCCTTGTCGGCGACCGTCGGCCGCGCAATGACCTGCTGCCGGCCGGTTCGCAGTGCGTCCGATCTGGCCGGGGTCATACCTCTCCAACAGGGATTCCGCGTGGCGAGGAGCTCGCCGGGCGACTCAGCGCGTTCGGGCTATCTGCTCGCGTCCGAGCCGCACGATGAACGGCCAGATCTTGGGCGCAAAGACATTTCCCCCGGTAAACGTGAAATGGATGCCGTCGGCGAGGCGCACTTGCTGGCCGTCCATGTACTCCTCGTACCGGCCGCCGGGACAGGCCATCGCATTGAAGTTGAGGAGCGAGGTGCCCGGAGTCGAGGCGACGACGCGGCGGACGATGCCGTTGTAGATGGCCAGGCGGGCTCGTGAGTCCTCGGGCCACGGCTGGCCGTCGGGTTGCTCGCCCGTGTCGTAGCACGGGGCCGTCAACAGGACGACTGACGCCCCCCCGGAGCCGGCCACGCCCACCGCATAGCGAAGTTGGCGCTGTACGTAGGCGGCATAGGTCGGGATCTCGATGTTGGTCCAGTGCCCGTCGTAAGTACGGTTCGAGACCTCCCAGCGACCGGCCAGGATCATCACCACGTTCGGGTGGTCCTTGGCGATGTCCGCCTTCCACAGCGCCGGCCATTGGGTGCGCGCCGGTGCGCCGCGGCACTGGACTGCCATCGGAGCGTCCACACCCTTCTCCTGGTACTCGGCGCCGTCCGTGACGCCGCAACCCAAGATCCCTTCGTTGAACGGATCGATGCCGTAGTCCCGGGCGTATTCGTTGAGGCCAATGTCAAGGGTCAGGGCCGTTGAGTCCCCCACCACGAGCGCCCGGACCGGCGTCTTGGTGGCGGAGGCGGGACGCGGAGGCGGCGCCTTCGCCGCCACGGCAGGGACCGACGTCGCCACGACGAGCGCGGCCACGGTGCCCACCACGGCCACCGGGGTGATCGCCCACGACCGCCACCCTGTGAGGAGGGTGCCCTGCCGGATGGGACGCTCGATCAAGTAGAAGGACGCCGTGGCGACGACCAGGGTGACGGCAACGCGCACCGCGAAAAGCGGGTACCCAGTGAGCCCGGTCCGGGCGTTGTCGAGGTAGATGAACAGCGGGAAATGCCAGAGGTACATGCCGTAGGAGATCCGACCGACGTAGCGCAGCGGGGCGACCGAGAGGCAGCGCGCGAGGATGGAACGCTGCGAGCAGACGACGCTGAAGAGCACGGCGGTAGTGGCAAGAGCGGCCAGCAAGAAACCCCCGCGGTAGGCCAACGCGTCGTTGTAGGAGACGAGCGTCCACAGCAGGGCGCTGACCGCAACGCCCGCCAGCCCGAGAGCCAGCACCGCGGCCCGCCCGCGTGGCGTCTGCACGGCCCAGGCCGGATCGCCACCAAGCCGGCGTCGGGCCCGTTGGGACGCGGGCGGGACGGCTCCGGCGCGGTGGCGACGGTCCGCCCACAACGAGAGGCCCGCCGCCAATGCTGCGCCCACAAGCAGGGATTGGGCGCGGGTATCCGTGCCGTAGTACAAGCGGCTGACCTCCCCGGGTGAATAGAGCACGCCCATCTCGACCGCCGACGCCAGCGCCCCGACGACGCACACCACGAGGAGCGCCCACTTGCACTTCCAGAGTTTGAAGACGCCAAGGACGACCAGCGGCCAGACCAGGTAGAACTGCTCTTCGACGGCGAGTGACCACGTGTGGGTCAGCGGAGAGGTGAGCGCAGTCTGGTTGAAGTAGTTCGAGCCGTTCGCGATGAAGTGCCAGTTGGCGAAATAGAAGAGCGCCGAGAACGAGTCACCGCGGAGCGTCGGGTAGGTGCCGGCGGGAACGATGAAGGCGGCGAAGAGGGCAACCCCGAGCAGCATGACCAAGAGGCCGGGCAGGAGCCGCCTCGCGCGTCGCGCCCAGAAGCGCGCGAGGCGAATCGTGGTCGAACGCTGCCATTCGGAGATCAGGAGCGAAGTGATGAGGAATCCCGAGAGAGCGAAGAAGGTGTCCAGGGAGTAGAAGCCCCCTGATGTCAGGAAGACCCCACCGTGGTATCCCATGATGACGATGATCGCGACGCCACGGATCCCGTCGAGCGCGGGAATGTAGGAGATGTTGGGCCCCGCATGAGGCGCGTCGGGATCGACAGGGGCCGCGAGGTCCGCCCCGGGCGCTTCGCCTCCCCTCGCATTCACCACGCGCGAGACCCAAATGGGCAATCAGCAAACGGTGTACGCCCACTCTCGACCCGCTTGGGGGACGCGGCCTCAAGGTCGTCTTCCACATGTGTCCGAGTCAGCAGAGCGATTCGTCCCTTCGAAGCCGGCTCCAACAAACGAACGCGGATTTTTGGTGCGGTTTACCGCGAGTCTGGGCCGCAATCAGACACCCGGCGTCGAGCAGGTAGGTCGGCAAGGATGAATCTTGTCACCCTCCTCGGCCTGCCATCCGGCACCGCTTCCTCCTCGACCTGGGGGAGCCTCGGAGACTTCGCCTCTCAGCGCCACGCGTGTCTCGGAGCGGAGCGCGTCGAACCGATCCACGACCTCTGGGGTGAAGATTGACGCGCCCCGGCCACCCGGAGATGTCCGTTCCTTCCCGACTCCCCACGACGCATCGGCCGGTCGCCATCACGCTTGACGTCTCCGGACTGATCGACCGCATCGCCAGAGTCCAAGCGGAGCTTGGCGACCGCGCCGCTTTGGATCAGAACAGATGTTGTGGTTACTTCCCGGCGCTCGAGGGTGTACGCGGGATGGTCACCGAGCTGCCCGCGTGTCGTGTGTTCAGAGATCACTTGCCTTCGATAGAGCATTCTGGCGCCAACTATCAGTTCAATTTCATTCGACTGTCGTTGACTCAGCAGAGCGCGGATCCGGTCTTTCATCTCGACTCAGACGCAGCGACAGCGCTGAGCGGTGATGTCACGACACTCAGGCAGCGTCGAGTTGCGAGATTGCTTCTGAACCTCAGCTCCGAAGACACGCGAACCGTGCACTTTCTGGACATCGACCCCTTTGATGTCGACCTCATATCGGACGGTTCATACGTTCGAGTCGCTGAGCCACTCGCGCACATGGAGCGCGCGTTCACAGTGTCCATTCCCGCCCGCTGCGGTTCCTGCGTAGCGGGACTCGCGTTCACCGCCAATTTGGTGCTCCACTCAGGCGTGGACGACCCAGGCGGACACTTCGTTGCTGCTTAGGGCATCGACGCAGTCGAGAGCGGGGATTCCTCATAGCGCACCGGGTAGAACGCGGCCAGCACATCGGCGCGCAGCTCCCTCAGGTCCGGCGGGTGAAGGTTCTGTCCGAACATGCGTTGGCGTAACTCGCCCGGTTTGCGCGTGCCGCACCGGCCGTGCGCGAGCGCGAGGTTGTCAAAAACCAGTAACTCTCCTGGCTGCAAGTTGACACAGACCTCAACCTCGTCCAAACAAAGACCATGGCGCGCAAAGAACGCTTGCTCGGCAACGAGGCTGTCAAACTCCAACCCACAGAGAAAGCCTGGTGCGGTTTTCACGCTCGGAAGAACCGGTGCATGCCAGGATGAAGCTCCCTCGATGATGCGTGCGAGGCTTCCCTCGACGTAGCCTCGTTTGTCATCCCAGGCCCCATGCGTGCGGCCATAGGACGTCAGTCGGGCAACTAACTCCCTCGGCGAGGGCCAGGGGCGCTGGCCCAGCAGCGCGACCAAAGACACCAACCTGGTGACCGCCTGGACGTCCGCAACGTCGGCTGGTACGTAGAGCGATGTATATCGAGCAACCTCCTGTTCAATCTTCGGGTCAATCGGCAGTCCGAAATCGAAGTGCAGCATCTGAAAGTCCCGGGTCTCTTCGCTATCGAACGGCGCGAGTTCAAAAGTTCCGATGATTGTCAGGGGAGCAAGACCATTGCGGATCCGACACACCTCGACGAGGGCGCCGGCGACCTCGTCCGCGTCGCTTGTTCGGAGCGGACCGGCGATCCGAACGAACCCGAAGGAGCTCAACTCTTCGGCCAGTTCGCCCACCGTCATGTCAACGCCGGCTGCCGTCAGCAGTCCGCAACAGGCGGGCTCCACTTGGCACCCAACCAGTATCCGGAGGATGAAGTAATCCTGCGAGCAGCTCCACCCCGTCGACCACCCGAGGCCCAGGACGAGAGAAGTACGCATTGGCGTCGACGGCGAAGATCGAGCCAAGACCGGCGGCGTCGGGACGAGACAAGAGCTTGGAAGATTGGGCGACCGCCCCATCCAGGTCGAACCCACACGGCATGAAGACGGTGAGGTCGATCGGTTCGGTCACGATCTCCTCCCACACGAGTCGCCGTGATCGGGCCCCGGCGACTGCGAGGACCGGCGTTCCTCCCGCCGCCTCCACCATGTCGGGCACCCAGTGCCCGGCGTTGAACGGCGGGTCGGACCACTCCAACACCAGCACCTTGGGTCGGTCGCGCCCCTCGACCCTCGTGCGCACCGCGTCCACCCGGGCGCGCAGGCTCTCCATCAGTGCGTCCGCCCGTGCGGTCGTGCCCGTCGCGGCTCCCACTAGGCCGATGCAGCCGATGACCTCGTCGAGCCGGCCCGGATCCAACGAGACAACGTCGGCGTGGCACCCGATGACGTGGAGGGCCTCCTCGACGGCGCCCGACGGCACGGCGCACACCTGGCACAGGTCCTGCGCCAGGATCAGGTCCGGATCGATGTCTCGGATCCGCGCGTCGTCGAGGGTGTAGATGGATTCGCCGGCGGCCACTCGGGCACTGACCTCGGCGTCGATCTCCTGCGCGCTGAGGGAGCCATCGGTCGGCAGAGCGGTGCCCGACACCACCGGCACGGAGCGGGCGGCCACTGGAAAGTCGCACTCAAAGCTCACGCCGTAAAGGTGCTCGCCCAAACCGAGGGCGTACACGATTTCCGTCGCTGACGGCAGCAGGGAGATGATCTTCACCGCTCCATCACCCCGCGTCCTCTCTGCGTGGCCCGTCGAGAACCGATTCGCGGGCTGCGTGGTCGACGAACTGGACCTTGGGCTCGAAGACCGCCCGGCGCGAGGCGCGACGCAGCGCCGCCAGGATCGGACGACCGAGCACGAGCACGAGCACCGCGCAGGTCGCCGCCCTGGTGAGGTCGAAGCCCATCGAAGTGGTCAGGTCGAAGAGAAAGAACCGGTGCAGGTTCTCGATGGTGCCGAGGCCGGGCACGAAGGAGTAGGTCGTCGACCCACCGACGAAGGGCCAGAACCAGAAGTTGGTGAGGAGACCGTAGGCCAACGCCGAGACCACCCCGTAGGCGGCGAGCATGAGGCGCTCCGGGATCCCGCGCATGGGCGGCAGGCAACCGGCGCCGAATCCCAGCCACGCCGCGGCCAGCATCTGGAAGGGAAGCCAGGGCCCTACCCCGCCGGTGATCAGGGCCGAGGCGAAGAACGCGGTGGCGCCGAGGACGAAGCCGAAGCCCCGCCCGAACACGCGCGCCGAGAGGATGAGGAGGAACCATTCGGGCTCGAAGCCGCTGATCCCCGGGCTCGGCACCCGCAGGGCGGCAAAGCACGCAGCAAGGATCCCCAACAGCGCGACCGCTTTGGCGTCGATCGCTCCTTCGGAGAGCTCGGCCATGACGATCGCCAACAGGAGCGGGACAAGGCCGACGAAGATCCAGGGCGCATCGCCGTTGTGGGCCGTGTTCGGGCCGGCGGATTGATGGATCAGCAGCGGCCAGGCAAAGGCGGCGATGCCGAACAGCGTGGTCAAGAGCAACAAGAAGGAGGAACGGGTGCCGATCCGGACGGCCGGGGTCAACCGGTGCTTGCGCTGCGGAGCGGGCCGCGGAAGCGAGATGGTCACGCCGGCACCGCGCCGCTGAGGGCCTGTCGCACCTCGTCGACCGTGAGCCACTCTTCGGGGGCCAACACCTTGGCCACCTGGGGTGCAAACACGGGGGAATGACAGACCACCTCGCGCGCCGGACCGTCCGCGATGATCTGGCCGTCCGCCAGCACGACGGCCCGATCGCCCACGCGAGCCGCCAACTCGACGTCGTGGGTCGCCAGGACGACGGCATGCCCGCCTTCCGCCAGCTCTCGCAGGACACCGACGAGGCGGTCCTTGCTGGGGTAGTCCAGCCCCCTTGTGGGTTCGTCCAGCAGCAGGAGCGCGGGCGCCGGTGCCAACACGATCGCCAAGGCCAGGGCAAGCCGCTGTCCCTCCGAGAGATCGCGGGGGTGACGATCACCGGGCATACCGGGCAGGATCCGCTCGAGCGTGCGCGCGGTCGCCCCCTCGTCCAGGCCGGACACCTTGTCGGAGGTACGGCACTCGGCCCGGACGCTCTCGCCGTAGAGGAGGAGGCCCGGGTCCTGCGGCACCAGCCCTACGTGACGAATCAATTCGGCCGCGCGAAACGATCGCGGGTCGCGTCCGTCCACCAGCGCCGTGCCGCGAGTCGGCTGTCGTCCTCCCGACAGAGTGGTGAGCAGCGTCGACTTGCCAGACCCGTTCCTCCCCATGAGGACCAGGACCTCGCCCCGGGACAACGAGAGGTCGACACCGTCGAGCGCCATCACGCGTCCGTACGCGACACTCAACTTCCGGGCCGCGCCTGCTTCGGTCACCGCCGACGGTGCGCGAGACGCCGTCCTCGGGCGAGGGGGCGTCAACGTCGCCAGCCGCTCACGCAAGGGCGTGGCTCGTCGACGAGCGTCGCGAACCGAGAGCGGCAGCGGGTCCCAGCCGACCAGGCGACCCAACTCGACCAGGGGCGGGGCGACCGAGGACGAACGCATGATCACCTCGGGTGAGCCGTCGAAGAGCGGTGCGCCAGCGCCAGGCACCAGGACGATGCGGTCGGCGAACGGCACGACGCGCTCGAGCCGATGCTCTGCGATGACGACGGTCAGGCCGAGATCGTGCACGAGACGGGCCAGGGTTCCCAGGACCTCTTCCGCCGCCGCCGGGTCGAGGGCCGAGGTTGGTTCGTCGAGCACCAGGAGGCGAGGTGACGCCGTCAGCACGGCTCCGATGGCGACCCGTTGCTGTTGGCCGCCCGACAGCGCCCGCAGCGATCGATCGCGCAGATCCTGGAGCCCGAGCAGATCAACGGCGTCCTCCACTCGGCGGCGCATCGCATCGGTCGGCACACCCAGGTTCTCCATGGTGTAGGCCAGCTCGTCCTCGACCGTTTCGGTCACGAAGGTCGCCAGCGGGTTCTGCCCGACGAAGCCGACGACATCGGCCAGATCACGCGGCCGATTGTCCTTCGTGGTCCGGCCGTCCACCGTGACCGTGCCGGCAAGAGTTCCGCCGCTGAAGTGCGGCACGAGCCCGTTGATGGCGCGCAGCAGGGTCGACTTGCCGCTGCCCGTCTCCCCCACGACGACGCACAACTCGCCTTCGGGGATGTCCAAGGTGACCCGGCTCAGGGTCGGTCGGAGGGCGTCGGTGTAGGTGAAGGACACGTCGTCGAACCGGATCATGCCCGAGCCCCCGACAAATCAGGCGAGGTAGGACGACCACCTGGGGCCAAGGTCGCCGGCTCGACAACCGCGGCGTTCCCAAGGCTCTGCCCCGGCGACGGCGTTATCGGCCGGGGCGCGGCGAGCGCCGGGATCGCGGCAATGAGGATCCCAAGAATGGGAAGCACCGGGATGCTCGGGAACGCCAAAGGCGTAAATGAGACAGTGAGCCCCGCCACGTTGAGGACGTGGGCGATGATCAGGGCCACCAGGGCCACGAGCCCCGACCCGGCCACGACCCACTCGGGCTGGCGCCAGGGGTCGGGCCGATAGCGCGAGCGCGTCGAGCGCCGGCCACCAACGGCCAGCCCTATCCCACACAGGACGCCCGCCACGGCCATGATCGGCAGGCCCAGACCGAACAGTGACCCGGAGTCGATGACGCCGTACAACCCGACGGCAATCAGCAGCAACCCGGCCGAGGTGGCGCCGCTCGCCAACCAGCGTGCGCCCTGGCCGAGGGAGCTCCGCCGCCCGTACCCGCGTGCATCCATGCTGGTGGCGAGCTGCAGCGACCTGTCCAGCGCACTCTCGAGCACCGGGACAGCGACGCCATGCATGCCCCGCAGGCCCTTGATCGGGATGCCGCGCTGACGTCGCGCCTGTCGCACGATGCCGATCGACAAAACCAGTTCCGGGGTGAAGGCCAACGCGACCGTGACCGCCACTCCCGTCTCGTAGAGCACAGCCGGCAGCGAGCGCAGGAGGCGGTACGGACTGGCAAGCGAATTGGCGGCCCCGAAACACAGCAGGATCACCGCGATCTGCAGACCCTCGACGAAGGAGTTGAGCATCGACTCCAGCGTCACCGCACCGCCGATGCTCACCCCCGCGGCCCAAGAGGGCAGTGGCACCTGGGGCAGGTCGAAGAGCACGTGTCCCGGCACACCGCGTTGGCCGAAGAGGATCTCGATCACCACTCGGATCACGATGACGAGCAGCCCCAGGCGGAGGAAGAAAGTGATGGAACGCGCCCACGGCGCGCTACTCCGACAGACGGACACCACGAAACAGGCAACGGTTCCGATCAGAGCCAGGAGGAACGGGTTGTTCGTCCGCATGGCGCAGATCGCCAAGCCGGCCGCCCATAACCACCACGCCACCGGGTGCAGCGAGCGGCGCCGCGGAGCGGCGGCCCGAGTCACTCCTCCGCCGGCCTACGACGCCATCGGAAGAAGGCGACGCCGCCGAGGACGGCAACAACGGCGGCGACCAGGACGACGGGGACGAGTGGGCTGCTGGACCCTCCCGCATTGTGGTGGGAAGAGGAGCTGGCCAGGGCGGTCGCATGCTTGCCGGATGCGGAGTGCCCGCCGGAGCCGGTTCCGCCCACCGTCTGCGAGCCGGCGCTGCTGGTCGTGGTCGTGGTAATCGGCGTCGCGCTCTTGCCGGCCACCCCGGAATTCGGCCGCGTAGTGGGGGTGGTGCCCGTCCGGCCGGGCCCTGTCGACGTTTTCCCGGCCGTTGGGGTTGTCACAAAAGGCGACGATGTGGTCGTGGTGGTGGTCGCCGGTGACGAGGCGGGCGACTGGGGTGGCGCCACCTCGGTGGACGCGTTACAGATCTGCGCATACGAAGCGCTGGGCCCGGGTGCTGGATCCGTTGGATTGGCCGGTTCGTCGACCTGGAACCTCCAGCCCTCGACGTCGTCGGTCGGGCTGGACACCGACTGCTCCGTGGGGCCGTTGCTCGCGTAGACCCACGACCCCGACGTCCCGTGCCAATAGGACCAGTAGTCGTAGTCCCCGGATCCGACGCCCTCGCCGCAGTTCTGCACCCCGGTCGAAGGTTGGTTGTCAATGGCACACAGGAGGCCCGAGTTGTTGTAGGCCACGTTGTCCTGCCCCACGGCCGCCGCCAGCGCGTCGGAGTCGTGGGCGGTCGACGCCACCGGGACGCACTTGGAGATGGTCGACGTGGAGGATCCGTTCCCGAAGTCGACGACGACGGCCACGTACACGTCGCTGCCCACCGAATCGGCAGATGCGATCGCCAGCTTCAGCGGGATCAGTGCCCCGGGACCGACCGGCGCCAGCACGGCGGCGGCTCCACCCAGGAACAGACCCCACGAGAGCACTCGAGCCCGGCCCCTCATGCCGCGCACCCTATGAGGCGCTGTCCGTTCCGCCCACCGCAGTGATGCCGAGTGAAGCGGCCGACCCCGAGAAGAGCGCGTCGCCGTAGTTGAAGACGCCCCCGTCAGCCGCGATGAGCCAATAGCCACCGCCGTCGCGCGTGGCGGCCATTCCCACGATCGGCTTGTTCAGCACGATGCTCCCCGTCGAGCCCTGGAAGACGGCATCGCCGTAGCTGAAGATCCCACCGTCCGATGCGACCAACCAGTAGCCGCCGCCATCCGGGGTGGCTGCCATGCCGACCACGGGCTTGTTGAGAGGCTGGCCGCCGCGGGAGCCGAGGAACCCGGCGTCGCCGTAACTGAAGATCCCACCGTCCGATGCGACCAGCCAGTAGCCACCGCCGTCGGCGGTCGCTGCCATCCCGACGATCGGCGCATTGAGGGGTTGCCCGCCGCGGGAGCCGAAGAACCCGGCGTCGCCGTAGTTGAAGATGCCACCGTCGGAGGCCACGAGCCAGTAACCGCGCCCGTCGGGGGTGGCCGCCATGCCGACGATCGGTTCGTTGAGGGGCTGGCCGCCGCGGGAGCCGAAGAATCCGGCGTCGCCGTAGTTGAAGATGCCACCGTCGGAAGCCACCATCCAGTAGCCGAGCCCATTGAGCGTCGAGGCGGTGCCGACGATCGGCTTGTTCAAGACGGTGCCCGTGAGCGATCCATACGTCTTGGCGGAACCGAATGGCTCGACCGCCCCGGTGGACGTCGTGACCCAGTAGGAATCGGTCGGGCCGAAGCCGTAGGTCAGTCCGGCCAGAACCGGGACGTTCTGATTGGTGGCGAGAAGGTTCCCTGACGAGTTGTCCTGATACCCGAGAGCACCCTTGTCACTTCCCGACGTCACCACGAAGGACAGAAGGGCACCGACGGGAGAGGTCCCGGAACCGCTGAAGGAGGGGCTCGTCGGTGATTGACCCATCGCGAGCAGCGCCTGGATGACCAGCCCGGTGGATTGCGAGTCAGTCTGTTGTGGCAGGGCGACGGAATTGGGGTAGTAGCTCCAGCCACCGTCGGCGTCCTGTCCGCCGGTGAAGAAGGACAGCGCGCTGGCGGCGATCCCCGGTGTCAGCGCTCCCTGGGCCAGAAGGCCCTGCACGGCCAGGGAGGTGGTCTGATCGTCCGCGCCCTCGAAGCTGGAGGGGTCCTCTGCGCACACGCCGATGGCCTGGTTCGGGAAGGCCCAACCGCCGCTCGGGCACTGCTGGTTCGTCAGCCAACTGATGGCGGCGGCATTGGCCGCCTGCCCGGCCGCCTTGAGCGCGGTGAACGCGAGGCCCTGGTCGTAGGTGCCGACGTAATAGTCGCCCAATTGCGTCTCTGTCCCGAACAGTCCTGCGTCAGGACCCGAGGTCTGCTCGGTTGCCTGCAGACGCGCCACGAGGTTCGTCCCGCCGAAATTCGTCGGGTCCACGCCCATGGCGTGGGCATCGAGGATCAGCGCGGCCAACTGAGCCGGGCCGTCGGCGCTGTCGACCGTGATGTACGAGCTGGCGTTGGCCTCCACGTAGGACAGGGCTGCCTGCGCCGCGGGCATGTCGACGTGCGCGGCGGCCAACGCCAAGATCGCGTTGACGGTGGATGAGAGCGATCCTCCGATGCTCCCGTCGGGCGCTGCCTGGCCGGCGATCCACGTGGCGGCCGAATCGGCGACGGCCACCTGGGGGATCTGCGGCGGCACCGACGTGGCACCCGCCGGTGCGGCGAGTGCGGTCAGGGTGGCGGTGGCCAGAAGAGCGGCCAGGCCGACGGCGGAAACACCCATCAGGGTGCGGCGGACGGTGTGCATGGTTCTCGCTTCCCGGTTCTTGACCCGGGAACTCCGCAACTGCACGGGGTCGCACCGAGCCCCGAACCCTGTGTCTCGACGGTGGGAACTCACCTGACCTCGAGGTATCCCGGCTCATGGCGTCGCCTGAGTTGGCGCACCATTCACGGTTGCGGACCAGCGCCGGAGTTTCACCGGCTTCCCCTCACGGGCAGTACAGCTACAGCAATCGATGCTGCCCGCGTACGGTACCACGGGAGGTCCAATCCGCAACCCCCGGTCCGGCGTCGGGCCGCACGGCGGGTGAGGGTGGCATCGACGACCCGATGGGCCTCGATCGGAGCAATTCGCCTCATTCGTTTCGGTGTCCGAAGGATCGGAAGGGCGGGCAGCTCAAGCCCCATCGGAGCAAGTCGAGATCGTCGCGGTCCCACCTCGACGTGCGATGAGCTCGAGGTCAACCGCTCTCTGACCTCAATGGGGATTGCCGGCGGTGTTCGTGCTCGACGACCTACGTCGGGAACCAGGCCAACGCCAAGCTGGCGACGGCTCTGGCCCCGTTGGCCCGAGCCTCTGGTTCAACCGGCGGCTCGGGAGGGTCTGGCTTCTCGGGTGAAATGGTGGCGCTCGTCGCCGGCGGAGCGGTGATTTTGTTGGGCGCCGGCACCTGTCTCATTGTGCGACGCCGCCGCAGCGCGGCTCCCGCAGCGGCTTCCATCCCCGAATCGGACTGACGGCCCAGACTCAATACCGCCGATCGGTGGCGGCGCGGTGGAGGTCTTCCATCAGGCCAAGGGAGCTGGAGGCCGTCCCAGGAACTCGGCGAGTCGCTGCGTGTGCGCGTCCGCCAACACCGCGCGCAGCACGGCGTCGGCGGCGGCAAGGTCGGACGGATCGACCCGCCGGATGACCTCACGGTTGAGGCGCTCGATGACCTTGGTCACCGCCCCGGCGTAGGCCTCGCCCTCGGGCGTCAGAGTGATATTGACCTGACGGGCGTCCACGTCGTCCCGCGCCATGGTGGCAAAGCCGCGGTGGACGAGACCATCGGCCACCTTCCGGGCGGCCTGACGGGTCACGCCGAGCGCTGAGCCGAGGCGACCAATCGACATCGGTCCCCGCTGCAGCTGGCGCACCGCGGCGGCGTCGCTCCGCCGATAGTCGGGATAGCCGCGAGCAGCCAACGCTTCGGCCATCTGGGTGATCCAACTCTGGCGTGCGAGGGCCAGGAGGTCGCCGAAGCGGTAGGGGCTGGTTGACTTCCCGGTCACTCTCGACCATTCTAGAATATATGCAACTAAGTTGCGTATATTTCTCGCCGCGAGGACGGGGACGTGCGCTGGCCGGGTTTCCGGTCGTCGTGCTGGTGGCGCTACTGACATTGGTGGTGGCGGGGTGTGGCGCGGGCGCCTCGTCGACCGCATCGAGTGGCTCGTCGTCTTCTCCGTCGTCAGAGGGAGGGTCGACCGTGTGGCTCTGCCGCCCCGGCGCAGCCAACGATCCCTGCACCGCTCCCCTGGCTGCCACCGTTGTCCCGGCCGCCGGCGCGCGCACGACCCAACGCGCGCCGGACGACGCCGCATCGAAATTCGACTGCTTCTACGTGTACCCGACCGTCAGCAGCGAAAAATCGGCCAACGCCAACCTGAAGGTGCAGCCCGCCGAGGTGGCTGCAGCCGTCGCGCAGGCGTCACGCTTCTCGCAGGTGTGCCGGGTCTGGGCGCCGATGTACCGCCAACGCACCGCGGCATCGCTGGCCAGCGGACTGGGTGCCAACCCGAACGCCGACGCCGTGGCCTACGAGAGCCTGCTGTCGGCGTGGAAGGACTACCTGGCCCACGACAACGACGGGCGACCCATCATCTTCATCGGGCACTCGCAGGGCTCGGCCATGTTGATCCGGCTTCTGTCATCGCAGGTCGACCCGAACGTGAAGCTCCGTGCCCGTACCGTCACCGCGATCCTCGCGGGGGGCAACGTCACCGTGCCGGTTGGCAAGACGGTCGGCTCAACCTTCCACCACCTCCCGCTCTGCACGGCCACCACCCAGACCGGGTGCGTGATCGCCTACTCCAGCTTCCCCTCGCAGCCGCCCGCCAATTCCAACTTCGGCCGACCGGGCCAGGGGGTCAGCCTCCAGTCGAATCAGACGGCGACCGCCGGCCTGCAGGTCGCCTGCGTGAACCCGGCGGCCATCGGAGGAGGCGTGGCCGACCTGAAGTCCTACTTCCTCACTGCCTCGTCGACCCCGGCACCACCGCCGGTCAGCACGCCGTGGATCAACTACCCCGACCTGTACTCGGGTGCCTGCGCACAGGGCGGCGGAGCGACCTGGCTCCAGATCACGCCGCTCAATGTCGCCGGCCGGCCCGTCGTGAGCGAGGCGCTCGGTCCCACCTGGGGGTACCACCTCGATGACATCAACCTCGCCCTGGGCAATCTCGTCAACGACGTGAAGGCCCAGGAGGAGGCGTACGGGCACCGCTGAGCATCCACCCCAGCGGTCCGCGGTCCGCGAGCCGCCGCCGCGCCCGACGTCGAGAACTGCAGCGAGAGCTCCACCGCCATCTCCCTGAAGCGAGTGCACCCCCTGGCCCAGGAACGCCGCGGCGGTCTCTCCTCTAGCCTGACGCCGTGACGCCGCCGCGGGTCGTCGTGGTCTCGGACAGCCATTTCTCGGATCGCACCCCCGAGGCGGGGCGAAACTGGGCCACCGTCGTGCGCTACGTCGAGGTCAGCGAACCCGACCTGGTCGTACACGTCGGCGACGTGTCGATCGACGGCGCCCGCGTGCCCGACGAGCTTGGGCTGGCCCGCCGGCAACTCGACCTGCTCGGCCGACCCTGGGCGGCCGTGCCGGGGAACCACGATGTCGGTGACAACCCCGGACACGGGGTGGTGAGCGACGAGGACGTCACGAGCGAACGCCTGGCGCGCTGGGGCGATGCCATCGGGTCGGATCGTTGGGCCGTCGAGCTCGGTGCGTGGCGGCTGGTCGGGGTCGACGCGCAGCTCTTCGGTTCGGGCCTCCCAGAAGAGGACCACCAGTGGTCGTTCCTCGAGCAGACGCTGAGGGTCCCGCGCCGGACCGTCCTCGTCACGCACAAGGCGCTCACCGCCGGCGAGGCGGAGCTGGCGACGGCCCCCCCCGAATCGCTTCATCCCGTCGCCGGCGCGTGATCGTCTCATCGAGCTGTGCCATGGCGCCGGCGTGGAGGTCGTGGTGAGCGGCCACGTCCATCAACTGCGCCAACTCGACGTCGCTGCCATGACCCACCTGTGGGCCACCACGACCTGGGCCGTGTTACCCGACTGGCTGCAGGCGCCGATCGGCGCCAAACGGTGTGGGATCCTCGTGCTCGGGCTCCCCGCGTTGGGCGACCTCGAATTCGAGTGGGTAGAACCGGAGGGGATGGTGCAGTTGACGTTGGGAGAGGACATCCCCAGTCCCTACGAGCCCGCGGCGGGCGAGGCCGCCACCACATAACAGGAGGCAAGGCGTATGGCCATGGGCAATCGTCCTGAGGTGGAGACGGCGGCCGCGCCCGTCGTGGCGCTGGACGTGATGCTGGGGGTCGAGCAGATGGCGACCGCGCTGGCCCGTCTGCCGTTCCGTCGTCCCCTGGCCGGCAAGTTCTCACCGCTGTCCAATCTCGGTGTCTCGGTGACCCACGAGGTCATCCGCTCGTTCATGGGGTACGCCTCGGCGCTGCGCATCCCCGAGTTCCGCTCGCTCGAACTGTTCCTCGATGGGATCTGCTCGGTTGTCATGCCGCCGTTCGTCCGCGCACTCGACGTGGAGAGCCACCCGACCGAACTCGGTGGTGTGCCCGGGATCCTCTACCGCCAACGGCATCGCGAGCCCCTCGGCGTCATCCTCTATCTGCACGGCGGCGGGTACATCGGAACGTCGCCCGAGATGTACGCCTTCTTCACGGCGCGGGTGTGCAAGGAGACGGAGTGCGCCGTGTTCGTGGCCGACTACCGGCTGGCCCCGGAGTTCCCGTACCCGGCCGGGGCCGAGGACGCGGGTGCCGTCTTCGCGGCGCTGATCGACCTCGGCATCCCTCCGGAACGCATCCTGGTCGCCGGTGACTCGGGCGGTGGCGGCCTCGCCAACACGGTCCTGCTCGACCCCGAGCGCCACGACGACATGAAGCCGGCCGGCCTGGTGCTGTTCTCCCCTGAGGTGGACCTACGCCTCGACGAGCCGTCGGTGACCGAGAACGCCGAGCACGACATCCTGCCGTGGAACATCCCGACCGCCTCGTACCTCCATGGCGCCGACGCGTCGAGCCAGTCGGTCTCGCCCTTGACCGCGGACCTGAGCGGCTTCCCGCCCACCTTTGTGGCCTGGGGCGGCGACGAGATGTTCCGCGACCCCATCCGTCGCTACGTGCAGCGGCTCCGCGCCGCCGGGGTGCCCACCGAGGCCCACGAATTCGAGGGGTTGTTCCACGTCTTCCCCATCCTGATGCCCTGGCTCGAGGACAGCCGCGAGGTCTTCCGGCGCCTCCAAGGATTCATCCACAAGCTCGTGGCCGGGGCACCCGACTGGTCCGACGACAAGCTCCCGCGCCAGCTCCGCCCTTCGCCGCCGACCGACTGATCCGCCTCAGCCGCGGCCGAGGCCCTCCGCCACTTTGCGCAGTTCGTCGCGGAAGTCCGGGTGTGCGATGTCGACGAGCAGGTGCGCCCGTTCGCGCACGGTGAGGCCGGTCAGCTCCGCCGCGCCATATTCGGTGACGACTACACCAGTGTGGTGCCGCGGCGTCGACACCACCGAGCCCTGGGGCAGAAGGCCGGCGATCCGCGACACGATTTCGCCCTGGCGCAGGGTGGTCGAGCGCAGGCAGATGAGCGAGTGGGAGTCGAGCTGCAGTTCCGCCCCCGCCACGAAGTCCTCGTGCCCGCCGACCCCCGAGATCTGCCGGCCGTCGATGTTGTCCGCCACGACCTGGCCGTAGAGGTCGACCGAGAGGGCCCCATTGATGGAGACGAGGTTGGCGTTCTTGGAGATGACCGTCGGGTCGTTCACCGTGTCGACAGGGAGGAAGGCAACGTCCGCATTCCCGTCGAGCCATTGATAGAGCTCGGCCGTCCCGAGCGCGAAGGTGGTGACCGAAACCCCGTCGAACACGCCCTTCGCCTCGTTCGTGACCTTGCCGGCCCGTTGGAGCTGCATCAGCCCGGTGGTGAACATCTCCGAGTGGATGCCGAAGCCGCCCAGCTGACCCTTGGCCAGCTCGGTCGCGATCATGCTGGGGATCGCACCGATGCCGGTCTGCAACGTGGAACCCTCCCGCACGTACGCCAGCGCGTGACGCGCGATGGCGGCGTCGATGTCGTCGGTCGGCGAGTCGGCCAGCGCAAACGGGGTCGCGTCCGTCTCGATCAGCACGTCGACGAGCTCGAGCGGGATGGTGTTGTCGTACGCCGGTGCCAGGCTCTTCGTGCGCGGCAGGTTCGAGTTGGCCTCGATGACCAACAGCCGCTCGGGGTCGCGGCCGGCACGGAGCAGCTCGTCTCGGGTCCCTCCCACGTGCAGAGAGAGGTTCACGTTTCCGTCGTCGTCCGGCGGCGCCGCCTGGGCCACCATGACCCTCGGGCCGAACCGGGCCAGGATGGGCCCCATCTGGCGAAACCCGCCGGGCACCAGTTCGACATTGAAGCCCCCGTCGTGAAGTAACCGCTCCGCCGGGCCGAAGAATCCACAACGGTACGAGACGCCGGGCTTGGTGAAGACCTCGTAGTAGTTGAGGCAGAGCGCCCCGCCGACCTGCAGGTCCTGCCAGTCGTCACGGGCACCGAGCGCGGCGAGAAACGTGTCGGGGTTGGCCGGGCCCAACCCGAACCCGATGCTGTCGACAGGCCGCACCAGCGCGACGGCCTCTTGCGGGGAGACGACCTGAGTCATGCGCCCTACTTTCGCACCACGCCCTCGCGAGGGCCAACGACCGTTTCCCCCGGTCGGAGGGCCGTTTGCCGAGAATCCATGACTTTCGGCCCTATCGACTCGCCCCGTGGGAGCAGCACAATTCTGGAGACACCCTCCTCTTCCCAGACAAAGGTGCTTGGAGAATGGCGGCCACCCCCCTCGGTCGCCATTTTCCAATTCGGGAGGGTGATACCGGGTTCTCGCCGTGGCTGTCTGCGCGCGATCGCCGGCGCTTCGCCCCGCGTTGCCGGTCTGCCACCCATGTGACATCCGGCCCTGTCACGCGGGAATGGGGAGGCGCATGCTGGTTGCAACCCGGAAGGTTGGCCATCGGGGACGAGAGTCGCGACAGCAGAGGAAGGGGAGGGGAGTGTGCAAAGGATAAGGCGAAGGTTCCGTCGGCGGCGGGCGCTCTACCCTGCCGTACTTCCTGCGTATCTGCTTCCGCCTCGCGCCGACCCGGTCATCTTCGACCCTTCCCTGGAGCGCGCCGGCAACGGCAGCCGACGCTGATCGGCTCCCTCGCTCCGCTCATGTCGATGTACACCCGGCTCCTCGATGCCGCGCTCGAACAGCGTCCGCCCCCGGACGACTCCCCAAGCCGCGAGAACGCGCTCGGTGAGGTCCGGCGCCGCCGCGCCGAGCTCGAGCTGGGACTGCCTGGTGGCGAGGTCGACACGGTGTCGGAAGCCCTGGCGTTACAGATCGGCTACGACGTCGCGTTGATCGACCTGGCGGCGGTCGTGGGCATCGACAGCGGTCCCGTCCGGTTCGAGCAACCCGAACGTGAGCGCGATCGGTTGCGGACGGCCTTGCGCGACGTCGGCGTCATTCTGGACGTGTTGGATGCCTCGCCCACGCCGCGCGTCGAGGCGGATCCCACACGCGTCTGAGCCACGATCGGCTCACGTGCCGCCCGCGTCGGAGCGGGCGTCCTGCGCCGAACGTTCGTTGAGGCGCGCCGCAAACGTCGCCGCCTGGGTCCTGCGCTCCATGCCGAGCTTTGCCAGCAGGTTCGAGACGTAGTTCTTCACCGTTTTCTCGGCCAGGAACATCGTCTCCGCGATCTGGCGATTGGTGTACCCCTCGGCGATGAGGTCAAGGATCCGGCGCTCTTGGGGCGTGAGACTGGCGAGGCGAGGGTCCACCTTCGGCCCCTCGCGCAAACGTTCGAGCACCCGCTCGGTCAGCGCTGGATCGAGCAGCGACTGGCCCGCCCCGGCGCGCCGGATTGTGTCGAGCAGATCGAGGCTCCCCACCTGCTTGAGGACGTAGCCGGCCGCGCCGGCCATGATCGACGCGATCAGGGCCTCGTCGTCGGCGTACGAGGTGAGCATGACGCAGGCGATCTCGGGCGACTCTGAACGGACCTCGCGGCATACCTCGACACCGCTCCCGTCGGGGAGCCGGACATCCAGGATGGCCACGTTCGGCCGGGCGATCGGGATGCGGGCCAGGGCGTCGGCCACCGTCGCGGCCTCACCCACCACCTCGATGTCGTCGCACGCCTCGAGCAGGGCCCGCAGGCCGGTGCGGACCACCTCGTGGTCGTCCAGGAGGAACACGCCGAGTGTCACGGGGCCCCATCCTCCCATCTCACCGAAGGTCCGGCTACCCCCGCCACCCGGCCCTGGGGCGACCTGGTCGGCGGGCCGTGGGGCCTATGGTCCAAGGGGTCCGGCCGTGCGCCGCCCGACCCGAAGAGGAGAGACCCATGACATCGGCACCACAGACCGCCCCGGGACGCATCGTGGTCGGCGTCGACGGTTCCCAGTCGTCCCTCGACGCACTGTCGTGGGCGGCGCGGCAGGCCGCCCTGACGTCGGCCAGCCTCGAGGTCCTGACGACGTGGGAATGGCCGTCAAGCTACGGCTGGGCCGTGCCGGTGCCCGAGGACTTCGATCCCGAGGCTGACGTCCGCCGGACCCTCGAGGCCGCGGTGGCGCCGGTGCGCGCCGCCCACCCTGGGGTCCCGGTCACCGAAAGGGTCATCAACGGTCATCCGGCTCCCGTGTTAGTGGATGCGTCGAAGGGGGCCGAGCTCCTGGTCGTGGGCAGTCGGGGCCACGGCGAGTTCGTCGGCATGTTCATCGGCTCGGTCAGTGAGCACTGCGCCGCGCACGCGTCGTGCCCCGTGCTGGTGCACCGGGCGCCGGGCTGACCCCACCCCGCGCCGCACGGTCCGCTCAGGGCCCCGCTCCGTCGAGCAGCTGGTTGACGGCGCGCCGACGCACCTCGTCGGCCTCGCGCAGCTGCACCAGGCCGGGCCCCCCACCGCTCCTGCGCGCGCGATCGGCACCGGTCCGGCCGAGCAGCGCGCCGAGGGTTGCCGTTACCGAAGAGCGCAGCGCGTCGAGGTCGTAGCCGCCCTCGAGGAAGAGCGCGACCCGGCCCGGACGCGGGGCGAACTCCGCCACCGCGCGAGCCAGCTCGGCGAAGTCGCCGCTCTCGAGGTCCAGGTTGCTCAGAGGATCGGCGCGGTGCGCGTCGAATCCGCACGAGACGAGCACCCAATCCGGGGCGAAGTCCTCGATCGCCGGCCGCGCCACCTCGTCGAGCGCACGCAGGACCACGTCACCGGTGGCCCCCGGCGGCAGCGGCAGGTTGCACGTCAACCCGGCGGCCGCCGGGCCACCCACCTCCGCGGGGTGGCCGGTACCGGGATAGAGGGGATGTTGATGGGTCGAGACGTAGAGCACGTCGGGGTCGTCCCAGAAGATGTCCTGCGTGCCGTTGCCGTGGTGGACGTCCCAGTCCACGATCAGGACCCGTTCCGCGCGCGCCGTGCGCGACGCCGCCGCGATCGCCACGTTGTTCAATAGGCAAAAGCCCATGCCCCGGTCGGCCAGCGCATGGTGGCCGGGCGGGCGAACCGGGACGAACGCCACGCCCTCGCCCCGAGCCTCCAGCTCGTCGAGCGCGGTCAGGCCGGCGCCCGCCGCTCGGCGCGCCGCCCCCCACGAGTCCGCCCGCGCGTAGGTGTCCGCGTCGACCTGCCCGCCCCCCTGCGCGCAGAACGCCTCGAGCTGCGCCAGGTACGACGGCGCGTGCACTCGGGCTAGCGCGTCCATCGGGGCCTCGGTGACGTCGGGAGTGGCAACCTCTTCGTCGAGCGCGAGGTCGCGCACGCCTTCCATAACGGCGAGCACCCGGTCCTGGCGTTCGGGATGGCGCCCTCCCCCGTCGTGCTCGTTGGCCCCCGAGGGTCCGGCCAGGACCAGGATGCTCACGTCGCCGACGCGCCAACGCGACGTCGCGCCTCGCGCGCGGATCGCGCCGCCTCGGAACTCGCGGTGGGAGCGATGGGGAAGCGCACCGTCACGGTGCCGAAAGACGTAGTGGAGGCGACGGGGTACCCGGCGCGGTGGAACACCCCGAGCATGGCGCGGTTCTCGGCCAGCGTCTCGGCCCGGAACGCGTAGATCTGGTTCCCGCGGGCGGCGCGGGCCAGCTCGTCGAGGAACAGTGAGCCCACCCCGTGGTGCTGGTACTCGTCGAGCACGACGAAGGCCACCTCGGCCTCATCGTCGTCCGCCCGACGGTCGTAGCGGGCCACCCCGATGATGTGCTCGCCCACCGTCGCCACCAAGGCGAGACGGTCCGCGTAGTCGACGGAGGTGAAGCGGTCCACCTCGGCGTCGGAGAGCCTGGGGTGGGCGCCGAAGAAGCGCAGGTAGACCGAGCGCGGCGACAGACGCGCGTGCAGTTCGACCAGTCCGGGGCCGTCGCCGGGCCGGATCGGCCGCACGTGAAAGCGCACGCCGTCGGCGACGACGTCGCGCTCGAGGTCACTCGGGTAACCGGGCGGCTCGGAGCGTGGCGGCGCTCCCTCGGATGTCGACCGTGCTGACATGGCACCCACTCCTCAATCCGGTCATGCTACGGGCCGATCTCCCGGTCACCGCCCGGACCCACCGCCCCTACGCTGAACGCGATGTGCGCAGCCCGCATGCAGGCCTGGGTGGTCGAGCGGCCCGGCCCGGTCGACGGCGGGCCGCTGGCGCGGGTGGAGACGGACGTACCCCAGCCGGCGGCGGGACAGGTGCGCGTGCGGGTGCGCGTCTGCGGCGTGTGCCGCACGGACCTGCACGTGGCCGAGGGCGACCTGCCGCCACACCGTCACGGCGTGACACCGGGGCACGAGATCATCGGGACGGTCGATCAACTGGGCCCGGACGCCAGTCGTTGGCGCGTCGGCGACCGCGTCGGGATCCCGTGGCTCGCACACACGTGTGGGGTGTGCGCCTTCTGCACGTCAGGCCGCGAGAACCTGTGCCTGGCGCCGCGTTTCACCGGCTGGGACGTCGACGGGGGCTACGCCGAGTACACGCTGGTCGAGGAGGCGTACGCCTACGCCGTGCCGGATGCCTTCGGCGACGAGGAGGCCGCACCTCTCCTCTGCGCGGGGATCATCGGCTACCGGGCGCTGCAGCGGGCCAACCTGCCCGACGGTGGTCGCCTCGGCATCTATGGCTTCGGGGGCTCTGCGCACATCACCGCGCAGGTGGCGCTTGCACGGGGAGCGCGCGTGCACGTCATGACGCGTTCGGAGGCGGCGCAAGAACTCGCCCGCACGCTGGGCGTCGCCAGCGCGGCCGGGGCGGACGCCCTGCCGCCCGAACCGCTCGACTCGGCGATCCTGTTTGCGCCGGTCGGCACGCTCGTCCCACCCGCCCTAGCCGCCCTCGATCGCGGCGGCACGTTGGCCATCGCCGGCATCTACCTGAGCGACATCCCGCCGCTCGAGTACGAGCGCCACCTCTTCGAGGAGCGGACGCTCCAGAGCGTGACCGCGAACACGCGCCGCGACGGCGAGGCCTTCCTGGCCGAGGCGGCACGCATCGGCGTCCGGGTCACGACCACGCCCTACCCCATGGCACGCGCCGCCGATGCCCTGCGGGACCTGGCCCACGACCGGGTCAACGGCGCCGCCGTACTGGTTGCGTGAGCTGGGCCTGAGCCCTCCGCGCGTCCGCGATCGTCGGGCGTCGCCGCGCGCCAGCGCGCACGAAAACTCAGATGAAAAGAGAAGGCGCCGACGGTGCCCCAGTCGATTGACGTCAAAACGCTGTCTCAGGGCCCTTGGCGATAGGTCCTGGAGCTCTCGACTGGGGCACGCACGCCGGCAGTGCGATCAGGCGGTAGATCGCTAAGCCCCATTATTCCCGATCCAGGAGGCCCTAAACGTCAAAATTTCAGAAAAACCTGAATGAGGGTCAGATCAGGGGTTCGACCTGGTCAGCCGCCATCAGGACGGCCACGAGCTCCGCGTCGCGGGGGTAGGAGAGCAGGTCGGAGGCCTCTTCGAGGGTCACCCAGCGCAGCTCGTCCACTTCTTCGTTGGGTTCGAAGTCGCCGGAGTCGGCCGCCATGACCCAGTAGGCCACCGCCTTGGGGCGGCCCTTGCGATCGACGTATTCGGTGTGGCCGATGAAGCGCAGGAGCCGGCAGGTCATGCCCGTCTCCTCTTTCACCTCGCGCAGCGCCGCCCCTTCGAATGTCTCGCCCTCCTCGAGCTTGCCCTTGGGGAACGACCAGTCCTGGTGCACCGGCCGGTGCACGACGACGATCTCCAGCGCTCCGTTGTGGCGGCGCACGACCAGCCCGCCGGCCGCCTGCACGACATCAGTTGGTGAGGGAATCTCCGCGGTCATCGTTCGTCGCGCCACTGCTTTCGCAGACTACCGGCACCGCGCGCGGAGTTGGCGGATTCGCCAGCGCCGCAAGAGCATGCTCGGGTCGAGCGGTAGCCTGAACGACGATGTCCGAAACCAGGGTCGAAGGGCCGGCGGACCAGGGCGATCCCGTCGAGATCGAGTGGCAATTCGATGCGCTCGACCTACGGCCCGTGGAGCGCTGGCTCGCCACCTTGCCGACGCTCGCCATCGAGACGGGCGACGGCGGCACGGTGACCGCGTTGGCGCAGACGCCGCGTCGGCTCGTCGACTCGTACCTCGACACCGACGACTGGCGCGTCGCCCGCGCCGGCTTCGTCGCCCGCACCCGCCATCGCGGCCGCCACGACGAGGTCACTATGAAGGACATGCGCCCGGCGCAGGGCAACGGCCTGCGCCGGCGCCTCGAGGTGACCGAGGTGCTCCCGCCGGGCGGTGTGAGCGACCTGGGGTCCGCGGGGCCCGTGGGTCGCCGTCTGCGCGCCATCGTGGGCACGCGCCGGCTGCGCGAGGTGCTCCAGGTGCGCACCCGCCGACGCCCGTTCGCGCTGCGCATCGGCGGCGTTGACGTCGCCGAAGTGGCGCTCGACGAAACCGTCATCGTGGTCGGCGGCGGTCAGCGGCCCATGCAGCTACGCCGGGTCGAGGTCGAGGTACAGGCCGAATGGGTGGAGGCGCTCGATCCGATCGTGCAGCAACTGCGCGCCTCGTGCGGCTTGCAGCCGGCGCGGCTGTCCAAGTTCGAAGCGGGACTGCTTGCCGTCGGTCTGGAGATCCCTGGTTCGCCCGACTTGGGCCCCACCGACATCACGCCCGAGTCGACCATGGGCGAGCTCGCCTTCGCCGTCGTGCGGCGCCAGCTCGCCGCGCTGCGCGCCAGGGAGCCCGGAACCCGGCTGGGCGAGGACCCCGAGGAGCTCCACGACATGCGGGTGGCCACCCGGCGCCTGCGCGCGGCCTTGGAATTGTTCGCTGAGGTCCTCCCCGTGCGGGCCCAGGTCTTCCGCGAGGAGCTGGGATGGCTCGGCCGGGCCCTCGGCGCCGTGCGCGACCTCGACGTCCAGCTGGCCGGGCTCCACGAGATGACCACCGCCAGGGCCGGCTGGAGCGATGCGGTGCGCGACGATGGCCACGATCCGCTCAACGACCTGTCCGAGCTCCTGACGCGCGAGCGGGAGGCGGCCCGGGCCGACATGCTCGGCGCGCTCGATTCGGTCCGCTGGGAGCGGCTGGCCAAGGGCCTCGCCGCCATGGCACAGCAAGGGCCGGCGCGGCGCGCGCTGGCGACACGGGTCCCCGCGGTCATCGCCATGCCCGAGCTGATCGTGGCGCGCCACGACGTCGTGGCCAAGGCAGCCAGGCGCGCCAAGAAGTCGGGGGTCGTCACCGACTTCCATCGTCTGCGCATCCGGTGCAAGCGCCTGCGCTACTCGCTCGAGTTCGCGTCAGAGGTCTACCGGGGACGCACCGCGCGCTACGTCCGCGAGCTCACCGCGGTGCAAGACGAGTTGGGGCTCATGCAGGATGCCGAGGTGGCGTCGCTGCGGTTGGCCGATCTGGCGACGGGCGACACCGCCTTGCCGGCGGCCACCATCTTCGTGATGGGTGGGGTGGCCGAACGGGAGCGGCGCGCCGTGCGCCGATTCCTGCGCCGGCTGCCCAAGCACGCGTCGCGCGTCGGCGGGCGCGAATGGCGCGACCTGCAGACCCTGCTCGAGCAGCGCCGGGACGAGGTCGAGTCGGCGCAGCCACCCGTCCGGCGTACTTTGCGGGCCGTGCCCCCTCCGGTGCCTGAGACGGCGCCACCCGGGACCGACGCATCGCCCGCCGCCACCGCGGGGCACCCGGCCGCCGGGGGCGGCCTCACCGCCTTGTCGCCCCCGAGCCCCTGGAACTCAGGCCAACGGGAATGAGCCCGCGTCGTCGCCCATGACGACGCGGGGGTGCTCGGTCAGGATGAAGTGCAGCTGGTCGGTGTCGAGGAACTGCTCAATATCAGACCAGATCTCGGAGAAGTCGGGCTCTCCCATGTGGACCCGGTAGTCGTCCATGCTCTCGAACCACTGGACGGTCACCCCGTCGAAGCCGGGATCGTCGTCGCCCGCGTAGTCCTCGAGCGGACGCGGATGCTGTTCGTAGCGCACCACATGACGGCCGCTCGCGCTGCGCGCGATCAGGGGACCGTGGACCTCGCGCCAGTGCGCGTGGAACTCGGCGGGCGTGAGACCCTGCTTGCGCCGCAGGATGCAGGTCAACCGGACCATCAGAATTCGGACCTCCTCGGGGCGTCCCGGGACCCGCCGTGCGGCGGGCCCGGCCCGCCGGCACCCTAATGCGACTGGACCGGCAGCGGCCTTAAGGGAGTGTGAGGGTGAGGCCCGAGCCCGAGGTGGTGTTGATCCCGAGCGAGAGGCCGCCGATGGAGATCGTCGGCAGCGAGATCGGCAGGGGCAGCGGCACGTTGATCGTGTTCGAGCCACCGGTCGTCGGCGCGCTCGGTGTGCTCACGGTCGGCGGCGCCGCCGTCGTGCCCGACGGCGTGGTGACCGGCAGGCTCGGCACCGACGAGATGCCGTCCGTCAGTCCCGACAGCGGGAGCGAGGGAAGGGAGGGCGAACTCGATCCGAGCACCCCGCCCACCAACGACGTCACGCCGTTGAGAACGGGAGCCAGCGCACCCCCGGCGGGCGAGGCCAGCGAAGACCCGCCGCTCCCTCCGGTCGTGGCCGCCGATCCGGTCACCGGGTTGGTGAGGCCGGCGAGCACCGTGGTCGGGCTCCCCCCGCTCGCGGTCGGGAGCGACGCGATCGGCATCAGCGAGGTCAGGTCCTCCAACGTGCCCGTCACGTCGCTGACGACACCGGTCAGGGTGGGGACGAGGCCGGTCAACAGGTTGGCGGGGTCGCCGCCCGAGAGCGAGCCGAGGTTGCTGAGCGCGCCGGTCAGGCTCTGGAGGATGCAGGTGAGGCCGAGATCGCTCGAGCCGGTTGCACAGCCTGTGCCGCCGTCCGTCCCCGTGCCGCCGCCACCGGTGCTGCCACCGCCAACGGTGCCAGTACCGGTACCGGTGCTGTCATCCGTCCCGGTGGACGTGCCCGGCAATCCCGGCAGGCTGACCGGGAGGTTCTGCAACGGCTCCGAGGTGATCGTCGAGAAGGGGGCGATGCCCTCGGTCAGCGACCCCGAGGCCTTGGAGAAGGAGGCCGTCGCCAGGGCGGCCGTGCCCTTGGCCGACGACGAGGCGGCGACGTCCGCCGCGTGGTCGGCGGCCTGGGCCAGTGGGAGGTCCTGGGTGACGGTCGGCGAGGCCACCGGGTGGGCCGCCGCCGGCGAGACGGTGAAGTAGCCGCCGAGTCCGCCGAGGAAGGCTCCGGCCGCCGCGCACGCCATGCCGCCCGCGCCGACCAGGGCGGCCGTGCGGTAGCGCTGGAAGCCGCGGGGGCGCCCATCGGCCTCGACCGCCGGTGCGTCGGCCGCCGCGTGGCGAGCCCGCGGCGCCGCGTCCGCCGGCACGGCCACGACCGGCGCCTTCGCCTGGTGCTTGCCACGCGAGCTGAACTCGTCGTGCAGCACCTCGTCGTACATCTCGTCGAAGCTCATACGAATCCCATCCTCCTCCGCGATCCCTCTCCCGGGTTCTCCCTCCGGGAACGGGTATGGCGGGCGACACTTACGGTTTCACCCGACCTGCCCCCATCCCCCCGGCTCAACTGAACGTCCAGCTTCCGATCGTCACCACAGACCCGTGAACAGGGAGAACAACCGTCTCGTTGTAGGTGCCCGGGTCCGAGCCGCCCGAGAGGGTCACGGTCTCGTGCAGGACCACCTGGCTCGGGACGCCCTTGGTCGAGTCGATCTCGACGTTGAGGGGGGACTCGTGGTCGGAGATCGAGGCCCCGTCGAGTTGGGGCGGCATGGGCACCGTGGGCGCCATGGCGTCCCAGAACTGCGTATTGCGCTGCGCTCCCGAATGGAGGCCCCCGAAGTAGGTGTCGAGGGCGGCGGCCTCGAGCGACAGGGGCCCGGGCGACTGGGCGAAGGACACCGAGGCGTTGACCAGGTTCATCGTCCCCATCGGTGCGTAGTTCTGGTCCAACGTCAGCCCCTGGGCCTGGAGCTGCGGCGGCGCCGAGGTCGTGAAGTTGGTCGACTGGACCGTGTCGATGAATTCCTTGTCCTTGTTGAGGCTGCCGCCCTTGGCGGCGGCGCCCACCTCGGTCGCGTGGATGAGCAGGCGGTCGGGGGTGAAGAACAGGGCGTTGGGCGGCCAGCAGGTGTCGAGCACCATCGTGTTGCTCGTCGTGTTGGCCACGGGCGAGCCGGCCGCGACGACCTGCTGGTCGCTCACCACGTACTTCCAGGTGTTGCACGCCGTCGCATAGGTGATCACGTCGCCGGCCTTGAGGGCGTTGAGGTGCACGAAGTAGCTCACGTCGTGGGCGAGGAACACCGACGTGCCGGGCAGGCCGGGCCAGACCGAAGCGGGCGCGTGCCCAACCGCCACGTTGAGCTCGGGGTCGTCGGTCCCCTCCTCGACCGGCGCCTGCAGGTTGATGGCCGGGATGGAGAGGATGCCCGAGAGCTGGCCCTGTTTCACGTTGGAAACGGTGCAGGGCCCGTTGCCCTGGGACTGGACCTTCTTCGCATTCGCCTTCTGGCTGGCGAGGAGGACGTTGCCCGCGTGGTCCTGGTGGAGCTGGTGGGTGAGGGCGTAGGTGCCCCCGAAGAGGGCGAGGAAAAGCAGCAGGACACCCACGAGGGTGACGCCGATGCGCCGCGCGTCGCGTGTGGACGTCATCGGCCTGGCTCTCTGGTTGTCGCCGGCTGCATCTGCTCGGAACGGGATTCCGCCTTCCCGTTCCGAGCAGCTCGCAGCACCGGTTCCCGCTGCATCTGCTTCTCCCTCCAGATCCTCCGAGATCTGTGTTGTCTGCCTGTGTGTCTCCTGCTTTCAGCCGGGAGTGCGGATCACTCCGGCCCAGGTTCTGTGCGGCCTATCGGCCGGTGAGTGGTGTGCTTGAAGGCTGCCGCCGGGCCGGCCCCCGAGACCGGAGGGGGAACGGAGGAGGTCCCGAAGGCCGGGCCCGGTGGCGGTCCGTCGCCCGATCCGAGGGGCTGGATCGGTCGAGGCGGCTCATTGGCCGCCCCGGCGACGGGTGAGTGGGTTCATCGAGCGGGCCACCGAGAAGATGCGGCGACGGCCGATCAACATGACGCCAGCCAGGCCCATCCCCGCCAGGAGGATGATCGGCAGGCTGCCGGACCAGAACTCGCCGGTGTGCACCGTGGTGACGTTCGGCACTGCGGTCGGCGCCGGAGCAGCGGCCGCCGGAGCGGCCGGTGTGGCCGCGGCGGTGGTCACGGCGGCCGGCGTGGCCGTCGTGGCGCTACCCGAGGCGCTGACGTCCCCGACGTAGAGGCCGATGCCACCCATCAGCCCGGTCAGCAGCCCGTTGACGTTGGCGGTGCTCACGTCGGCGTGGGCCGTCGGGCCCGGAGCCGACACGTCGCAGGTCATCAGGTTGCCCGTCGGGTTGTAGTCGATCAGGTCACCGATCAGCGACGACAGGAACGACGTCAGGCTGTTCAGGGTGGTGCTGAGCTGGCCCAGGAGGCTGTTGAGCGCCGAGGTCAGCGCCGGCGGGAGCGAGAGGAACTGCTGGATGCCACTCGCGGTCGACAAGGACAGCACGCCGGCGTTGCAGGCGGGCGTCACGACGCCCGTGCTGCGGTCGAGGGCGACCGAGGCCGTGGTTGGCGTCACCTGCAGGTCGGCCAGGCCGAAGACGTTGATGTCGACGGCCTGCTGCGTCACCGCATCGGTGACCACGTTGCCGTTGGTGGTGACCGAGGTGCTCGACCCACCGACATTGATCGTGAGCGGCGAGATGCCCAGCGAGCTGTTCCCGCCGACCAGACCGAGGACCTGGTTGAGGACCGAGGTCAGGATGCCGAGGCCCGCCGTGCTGTTGCTCGAGCCGGTCAGCGAGCTGAGCAGCCCGCCCAGGAGCGAGCACGCACCGGTGGAGGTGGTGCTGGAGTCGACGGTGGACCCGTTGAGACCGGGGAGCGAAAGGCCGGTGAGCAGGCCGTTGACCGTCCCGAGCAGCGTGCCCAGGGTCCCGGTAAGGCCACCAAGGCCGGCACCGCCCGAGGTGGTCGCCGCCGAGGCACCACTGCAGAGCGTTCCGGCGGACGAGCCCAGCCCGAGCAACGAGCCCAGACTCAGGCTGACCGAGACGCCGGCCAGGCTGCCGGTGCCCTTCGCGGTCGGGTTGCCGGTCGCGTCTTCCGCCGCGGACGCAGTCCCGCAGGAGACATCGATGTCGATGATGCCCGTGTTGAGCGGCAGGGTGCACCCGCCGCCGGTGGGCGTGGCGGTGACGCCGGCGCCCTTGGCGATGGCGTCCTGCGTCGAGCCAAGGAGGTTCCCCGACGTCGAAGCCGTGGCGCTCGTCGGGCACGGGTTGGTCGTGACCGCCGTGTCGGCGCAGAGGCCGGTGCCCGACGCCTCGGCCAGGGCCGCACTGCTGGCATCGGCTTCTGAGCCGCCGCCGGCCAGCTGCAGTGCGTTCAGTACGTCCAGCGACACGAACCCTCCGTTGCCGGTGACGTTCCACGAAGTGGCTGGCGTCGCCGCACCAGCGGTCGAGGTCAGAGCAGTAAGGACGGCCATTATGGCCAGCCCTACTGCGGCGATTCGGATGCGACCCTTCATTGCCTTACCCCTATCCGCCGGCCTCCACACGCGCCGACTCCTCGGTTCTTGCGAATGAAACGGGGGAGGTCAGACAATCTTTCGTATTGGGGTGAAGAAATTCGGGTCTGGAAACCCCTGTTTGTAGGGCGATGCCGTGCACAGGTACCCCTGCGCACACCAAAGAAACGGCGAGAGTCCCGTACTCTGGCGCAGCATGCCTGCATCGCACGCCCTGTTGCTCCTGCTCGGAGGGGTCGTCGGCGGCATCTTCAACGGCGTGGCCGGGGGCGCCAGCCTCATCACCTTCCCGCTCCTCCTCGGACTGGGCTATCCGGCCCTCACGGCCAACATCACCAACACGATCGGCATCTGGCCCAGCTACCTGGGGTCGGCCACGGCCTTTCGTCGCGAGATCGGCGACCAGTCCCGCCGCCTGGCCCGCCTCGCCCCGGTCGCCCTGGCCGGAGGGGTCGCCGGTGCGTTGCTCCTGCTCACGACGTCGTCGGCCACCTTCGACGACGTGGTGCCCTGGCTCGTCCTGGGGGCGGCCGTGCTGTTCGGCCTCCAGCCGGTCCTGCGGCGTGCCCTGGACCGTGACTCGGTCCATCCCCGCACGCGGCCGGTGCTCCTGGTCGCCGGGGTGTTCGCCGCCTCGGTCTACGGCGGCTACTTCGGCGCCGCCATGGGCGTCATGTTCCTGGCCGTGCTCGGCCTGGCCCTGCCCGTCTCGCTCGCCCACACGAACGGGATGCGGGCCATCCTGTCCATCGTGGTCAACGGCGTGGCCGCCATCGTGTTCCTGGTGCACGGGGGCCTGGTCTGGGACGCCGTGGCCTGGCTCGCCCTGGGCAGCCTGGTCGGCGGGTACGCCGGGGGCCGCCTCGCCCTGGTCCTGCCCGTCTCCGCGCTCCGGGTGGCCGTGGTGCTGATCGGTGTCGGGACGGCAGTAAAGCTGCTGCTCTGAGCGGGCGGCGGAGCCCCCTCCATTGGGTCCTCCGGCGTGGCGTTCACGTTTCTGGCTAGACGACGCAACTCGTTTCTGGCCTTGTACTCTCGCATCAGGACTCGTCGAGCTGAGCCATATAGGCGGTGCAAATCACTTCCACAGTGGAGGCGTCCATGGCCACGCGCATCGCCCGAGCTGCCATCTCGATACCGGGTCGTCTGCGTCGTGCAAAGAGGTCCCTCAGATAGACGATGCCATCACGAACGGTTTCGCCAGCCATGGGATCATTGGCGAGGGCATTCAGGGTGTTTCGAACCTCCGGTGCCGGGACCGACTGCATGAGCCGTACCACGTCGGCTGCATCTTTATCGTCAATCCGGCTCGTCTTCCTGGAGGCGATTCGGTCGTTGAGCTTGTGGGCTTTGGCCACGAAAAGAGCTTCGGGACCGGCGACTTCGGCTTCTATGGAACGCCGGTCGGTTGGATCCAATGCGGTGATGAGCACGCGAGAGTGGTCGACGAGCGTTGCCTCGAGTCCAACGGCTCGCCGTGCTGCCCGATTGCCGTGCGCTCCAAGGCGTGCACCTCGCCGCCCTCCACTCGTTGCTGCACCCTCCGGAACGATGAGATCGACGGGGACATCATGTGTCTGTCCATCGACCTCGACTGTCGCAAGCCAGACGCCCGGCGCGATGTTGCCGCCCGCTTGTGGCTGCAAGCGGAAGCCGGCATCGCCCATTGCCTTCTCGAGCTCGGGATGGTCACCGAGCAGAGACGGGTCCAGCGCAAGGTCACCGTCGGTCGTGTATGGAGCGACTGCCAGCTCCGTCTCGTTGGTACGGAGATACACCGCCTGCGCCCCAACGACAATGACGGCCTTGCCGTGTGGTGCCAGTGCGACCAAGGCATCCAGCAGAATCTTGCGGGCTTCGACATAGAGAGGGTCGAAGGACACGTCAGATGCTCGACCTTGTCACGTCATTCATGGAGGGCGATCGCCACTCCGATTCGTTGTCGATCATCCAGCTCAGCAAAGCCTCGCCCTCGGAGGGCATGCGTCCGTTCCCGGTTAAGCAATCAATGGCTACCTGCGAGACCGATGCGTACGTCACAAGACTTACTGTCCTTGTGCCGTCCCACACAACAGAATCGAATGGTTCCAAAAGGATGACGTTGGCACCCCGATCAGAGGGAAGAAAGGAGTGCGTCTGCGCAACTGCCTGCACATCGCCGCAGTACGCCATGAGCAACATTGGCGCAGCCACGGGCGCTATCCGACTTGCTGCGAAAGATCCAGTGACTGCAACGTGGGCCTTCGCACCGATACTTGTTATCTGTTGCAATGCGTTTTCCGGTCCGTTGGCTGCGACGAACTTTGACGCGATGTTTGATGTAAGGACGTCGTACGTTTCTGTCCAGCGTCTTAGGAGCCCAGGGAAGTCAACCGACTCCACCTGACCCCGACGGGAGCGTTCGACAAGCGCCTCTTCGTCAAGCGTTTCAAGAAGGCGCGAAACGTAGCCAGGCGCGAGATCGGTGAACTTGGCAATGTCACTGACGCCATATGGCGGTGACACATCCAAGAGAAGTCGGATCAATCGAGCTGCTTTCGGTCCCCGCACACGAGCCTTTCCTCGTGGCAGGGGATCTGGATCTCTGTTCGCTCCTTGAGAGTTGATGATGACAGTGGGATATTCCAGACGGATGCGAGCGTTGCCGGTGAGGTCCAGATAGTTGGCGCCCTCCATTGCAAGGATGTCGCGCGTGCGGCTGCTCAGCCATGGAGCCACGATGAGGATCGGATAACCAGGATTCAGGTCCCGGATTCGCCTCGCGAGACCAGAAAAGAGTTGTTCGGCGTCCTTGGGCATGAAGGTGCGCTTTGCCTCGACGATAAGTGTGACGACGCCTTGTGGTCCAACAACTTCGACTATGGCATCCACCTGAGAAGGCGGCCTGTTCGGGTCAGGGCTAGCGACCGATCTGACCGAACGCTGAACCGTCCAGGTCGCCGGAAGCTGGCCCTGAAGCCAGACAATCGCCATATCAACCAGATCCGTTTCCTCTTTAGCTACATTCGCTGCCACAGGAATGTAAGCATATCAGGGTTTTATTTCCTATAAAGCATTATTTGCTCTAACCGCAAACGAACCAAGACAGGGAACCATTCGCTGCTGGGCCAACAAAACTGGCATCGAAGCAGTCGACGGTCTCTTCAGTCACGGGCGCCGACACCCCGGTGCCCAGGCCTCGGCCACCCGGCTCAGCCGGCGGCTAACGGGTAGTGGCCCAGGACCGCCTTCGCCATCGCCCGCCGCCGGGCCCGCAATGCCTCTGCGGCATCCTTCTGACCCACCGGGACGAGGCGGACCACGGTGCCCGGACCGCACTGCCCGAGCACGCCGTGATCAGCCGCGATGACCACCGCCGGCACGGGGTAGCCACCGAGGGTGGCGTGGTCGGGCAACAGAACGACCGGCTCGCCGCCGGGTGGCAGCTGCACCGCCCCGGTCACCATCGGCTGGGAGTCGAGCTCGCCTCCCGCCTCCCCCCACTCGCGGGCCCCGTCGGCCTGCAGGCGCAGCCCCACCCGGTTGCTGGCGCTCCCGACCTCGAACGCCGCGGCGGCCAGGCGATCGAGCACGCCGGGGTCGAAGCGCTCGGCGTGGGGCCCGGGCACCACGCGCAGCTCGACCGGCTCGCCGCCGGCCGGCAGCTCGGTCGCCGCGCCCGGGGCGAGGTGGTCGCCGAGCGGCGGCGTCCACGCCCCGGCGTAGAGGCGCGCGCCACGCCCGAGCGGCCCCGGGCCCAGCCCGCTGAGCTCGTCGCTCGACTGGCTCCCGAACACCGCGGGCCCTATCAGGCCACCGGCCACCGCCACGTAGGTGCGGCAGCCGCGAACCAGCGCGCCGATCTCGAGCACCTGTCCCTCGGCGAACGGCACCAGCTGCCCCGGCGCGACGTCACGGCCGTCGACCCGGACCGGCGGCGCCGCGCCGGCCACGGCGACGTGGCACGGTCCGAGGCCGCGTACGCGGGTCCCGCCTCCCGTCACCTCCAGCACCGGCGCCCCCGGCGCGTTGCCGGCCACGCCGTTGGCGAGCGCGCACGACACCGGGTCGGCCGGGCCCGCCCCGGGGACCCCGGACGCCGCCACGTTGCGACGTCCCGCGTCCTGCACCACGGCGCGGAGCCCGGGCGCCAGCACCTCGAAGACGGGCCGCGCCCCGGACGGGGGCGACCAGGCTCGTGCGCGCAGCGGTGCCGGCTCGGCCGGCTCCCCGGCGCCTCCCACCGTGAACTGCACGCGATCGCCCGGGACGAGCGCGGCGTAGGGCGGCTCGTCGAGGGAGAAAAGCGGCACACCGGTCCGCCCCACGAGCTGCCAGCCGCCCGGCGAGGCGGTCGGGTACACCGCCGCGTGCCCGTTGGCCAGGGCGACCGACCCGGCGGGCACGACCGGCCGCGGGCGCGCCCGCCGCGGCACTTCGCGCAACGGCGCCGGCAACCCGTCGAGATACGCGAAGCCGGGGGAGAACCCGACCACGCCGACCGTCAACGGCTCGGATGTCAGCAGGGCCACCACCTCGTCGCTCGAGCAGCCGGCGAGCGCGGCCACCTCGGCCAGGTCGGGCCCGTCGAAGGCGCACGGAATGGTGACGAGACGTCCCTCGGGCTCGTCGAGAGCCATCGGTGGTGGTGCGGCCGGCGCCGCGCCCAGGACGTCGTGCACGACGGCCCGAAACGCACCCAGCTCGGCGTCGGGGTCGCGCGCCACGATGCAGACGCTGTCCTGGCCGCTTACCAACTCGACGTCGGCGCCGCGCAGCGCGTCCTCGAGCACTGTCACCAGTAGCCGCGCGCTCCGCGCCCCGGCGACACCGATCAGGAGCGCGCGGTCACCAAAGAGACGGACCTCGCCGAACGGTACCGAGCGCGTCATGCACGTGCCGGCGCCAGCACCTCCATGCCGGCCTCGGCCAGCGCGCGCCGCACCGCGGTGGCGATCGGCACGGCACCCGGCGAGTCGCCGTGGATGCACAACGTGTCGACCCACAAGGTGAGGACCGATCCGTCACTGGCGGCGACGGCGCCGCGGGCGAGGCTGAGCGCCTGGCTCGCCGCCTCGCCGGGGTCGCGCAGCACGGCGCCGGGCGTGGTGCGATCGGCCAGTCCGCCATCGTGCCGGTACGCCCGGTCGCAGAAGCCCTCCTCAATCGCGGCCACGCCGTCACGCACGGCCATGGCCATGGCGTGGCAGCCCGACCGCAGCACCAGCTCGGTCAGCGGAGGACACTCCGCCGCCGCCACGTCGCGCAGCACTTGGTAGATGACGCCACCCTTGGCCACCTCGTCGTACAGCGCGCCGTGCGCCTTGACCGTGGCGATCTCGGTGCCGGCGGCCGCGCACACGGCGGCCAACGCGCGCAGTTGTTCGCGCAGCGCGCCGCGCAGCTCGTCGCTCTCCATTTCCATCGGGCGACGCCCGAAGCCCTCCCGATCGGGGTACGAGGGGTGCGCGCCGACGCGCACGCCGTGCTCGCGGGCGGCCGCGACGGTCGCCGTCATCGTCTCCTCGTCGCCCGCGTGGCCCCCGCACGCCACGTGCGCGGTGGTCACCAGTCCGAGCAGCGCGCGTTCGGTCTCCACACCGTCCGGGTCGGTCGCCTCACCGACGTCCGCGTTGAGATCGATGTGCCGCGCCCGCGACACCACTCACCCCGCCTCGAGGCGGTCCACCACCGTCCCGTCGCGATAGACGACGCGCTGATGGCGGCGCGTGGGCACACGGGTGCCACCGAGGATGGAGCCGGTCAGGTTGAGGGGATCGGCCCCGGCAACGGTGACCTCCTCGCCGTCGGCGGGACGACGGTGGACGGTCGCCAACTCCTCGGCCGCCTCGGGCAGCGCGTACTGCTCGCCCGAGAGCCCGGCGACGAAACGGCCGCCGAGCGCGAGCCCGCGCGCCTCGAGTCGGCGCAGCGCCCACACGACCTCGCGCCACGGCACCTTGAACGACTCACGGCCCCACAGCTCCCAGGTGACGACGCCCCAACGCACCAGCAGTTGGTGCGCCACCACCTCGGCCAGCTCCTCATTACCCGGCGACAGAACGCCGTCGGCCACCGCCGGCGCGCCCAGCACTTCCGCTCCCGGGAGCAGGGACCAGCGGCCCTCGCCGATGCCCGAGCCGGCCGGGGCGCGGCGACGCGACAGGCGGTTCGTGGGGCGCCGGACCGTACGCGTCCGCCAACGGTCGCGCGCCAAGAGAAGGGAGCGCACCGCCGAGAACGCGTCGGCCGTCACCAGGCCGCGGGCGACCAGGTCCCACAGCCCCTCGTCCACCTCGGCGGGGAGGCGGCCGGTCAGGGGCGCCAGCTCCGGGCGGAAGCAGGCCCCGCGCGACTGCAGCGCGCCAAGCACGTCGGCCCCTGCCCCCACCTCGGGCTCGGGCGCCGCGACGCCCGCCCGCACCGCGCGCAGCATCGGCACGAGCTCGTCGCGCACGACGAAGGCCAGCGGCGTGGCCCCCGACGGGGCGCCGCTGCGCCCGGTCGGCTCGGCCCGCGGCGTGAGCCGGCCCCACACGACCTCGCCGGAGAGGCAGAGCTCGTCGAGCCAGCGCGGGTCGTAGTCGCGCACGCGCGCCGGCAGGATCTGGGCCTCCCATTCCGCCGCCGGCGCCTCAATGCCCGCCAGCTGCTCGAGCACCTCGAGCAAACCGGCCCGGCCTTCCAACCGGGTGGCGGGCGTCGCGTGCTGCCAGCGCGTCAGGAAACGCACGTAGTCCGAAATCGGCACGGCCTCGATCAGGCCGCGCCGGCGCCGTCGCCCGGCCGCGTGCAGCCGGACCAGCAGGTGGCGCGCGCACCAGCGCCCGTCGGGCAGCTCAATCGCCACGCCGGTGCCTTCGAGGCGGGCCAACGCTGTGCGCGCCCGCGCCACGCTGAGCGGCGCGCCGAGGGGCGCGCCCGGCGGCAACGGGCCGGCGGCCACGAGCTCGTCGACCGTGACCGGCCCCGCCAGCTGCAGGTGCCCGGCCAAGCACGCGGCGGCGGCCTCGTCGTCGGTGCCCAGGGCGGCGGCCGCGTCGCGACGTTCCGTCGCGACCCAAGAACCGTCGTGCACGCCCGCGCGGCCGTCGGCCACCAACGCGCCGAACCAGTCGGCCCACGGCGCGTAGGGCCGGCACGCCACCAGCGACAACAAGAGGTCGTGCAGCTCGTCGGGGTTGCGCGGCGCGGGGCAGAGCTGCTCGAGCACGACCGCGACCGCGTCGGGGTCGAGCGCGGCCAGCTCGTGGGCCGGCACCGGGAGGCCGCCGGGACCGAGCTCGCCGAGCCCACGGCGCAACGAGAGGGCGCGGGTGCGCCGCTCCTCGAGGGGCGCGTCGTCGAGATAGGTGTACGGCCGCCCGCTCAAGATGGCGTGGGACAGCGGCGAGGGCTCGCTCGACTCCACCGCGTGGACCTCGATGGCGCCGGACTCGACCTTGGACCACAGGTCGACCAGGCCCTCGACCGACAGGCCCTCGTGCAGGCAGTCGTAGACCGTCTGGCGCGCCAGCACGTGGTCGGGTACCCCGACGGGGCCGGCGGGCGCGTTCTCCTGGCAGGCGGCGAGGCCCGGCCACACCGCCGCGAGCAGGTCGTCGGCCTCCATGCGCTGGAGGTGGATGGGGCGGCGCCTGCCCCCGTTCATGCGCGGCATGACGAGCGCCCGGGTCAGGTTCCACCGCCAGCGCGCGCCGAGCATCGGATGCAACAGGACGGCCTGGGTCAGCGCCTGCGGCGCCTGCGCGCTCGACAGCATCGACTGCACGCGGGTGAGCGGAAAGCTGTGTTGCGGTCCGAGCGAGAGGACGACGGTGTCGTCGTCCGCCGCCGCCTGCAGCTCGAAGT
>DASXEK010000036.1:0-56151 GCA_036490155.1 Acidimicrobiales bacterium
GGCTGGCCGGCGGGACGGGGAACCTCTCGTCACTCATCGGGATCGAGGCCTGAGCGCCGTGGGCGGTCGCCTCCGCCTTGTCTCCCGGCTGGCGGGGCGCGATGTGCGCCGCCGCCGGAGCGAGTCCCTGCTGCTGGTCCTGGCCATCGCGGCCGGGTCGGCCACGCTCAGCCTCGGGCTGCTGCTGCACAACGTGTCGACCCAGTCGTCGGGCCAGTCCTACAGCCAGACGCAGGCGGCGACCGGCGGCCCCGATCTCGTCGCCCAGAGCGCGACCCTCGACAACGGCACGACCTCGCCCGCCGACCTGGCGGCGCTCGTTGCGCTCTCCCACGCCCGGGGTGTGGTCGCCTCGAGCGGTCCGTACCCCATGGCCACCGCGGACCTGCGGACGCTGACCGTCTCCGGCGGCGCAACGGTGGAGGGGCGCTCGGAGTCGCCGGCCGCAGTCGACCAACCGCTGGTCACCGCCGGCACCTGGATCCGGCCCGGCGGGGTGGTGGTCGAACGCGCCTTCGCCCAGGCGGCGGGCCTCAAGGTCGGCCAGGTGGTCAGGTTGAACGGGCGAGCGTTCACCGTGGACGGCATCGCGGTCACCGCCGCGTTCAGCCCGTATCCCGAGACCGGGTGTTTCGCGGGCTGCTTCGGACCGCAGTCCTTCTCCAGCGACGAGGTCGGACTCATGTGGACGACCGAGGCGACGGCGCGCTCACTCGCCACCGCCAGCGCGCCCCTGACCTACTTCTCGAACCTCAAGCTGGCCGATCCGGCGCAGGCGACGTCGATCGCGAACGCGCACGACAACAACAACTACACGAAAGTCCCCGGGTCGCCGAGTGGGCCCTACTTGCGCTCAGCGCAGCAGATCGCTCACGAGGACAACAATCTCATCGTCAACGAGCAGCTCGTGGTCCTCGTCGGGAGCACGCTGCTAACGATCCTTTCCATCGCCAGCGTGGCCATGCTCGTCGGCGGGCGCATGGCGGACCAGATGCGCCGGGTCGGCTTGCTCAAGGCCATCGGCGGGACCCCCGGGCTCGTCGCCTCGGTGCTCATGGCCGAATATCTCTTCCTCGCCTTGGTCGGCGCAGCCGTGGGGCTCCTGGGGGGCTGGCTCTTCGCACCGCTGCTGTCGTCCCCCGGATCCGGACTGCTGGGATCGGCTCCGAGACCGCCACTCACGGTCTCGAGCGTCCTCATCGTTGCCGGCGTGGCGCTCGGGGTGGCCCTGGTGGCCGCGCTCGTTCCTGCGCTCCGGGCGGCCCAGACGAGCACGGTGCGCGCCCTGGCCGACTCGGCCCGCCCGCCGCACCGGTCAGAACTTCTCGTCAGGCTGTCCGCCCGGCTGCCCGTGCCGCTCCTGATCGGGTTGCGGGTGATGGCGCGCCGGCTGCGCCGCACCACGCTCAGCGTGCTCAGCATCTTCGTCACGGTCAGTGGGGTCGTCGCCGTCCTGATCGTCCACGGCCGTCTCAACTCTTCGGAATTCAACAGCGTATCCGGGCTCGTCAATCCCCGGACCACCCGAGCCAACGAGGTGCTGCTCGTGGTCACCGCGGGGTTGATCGTGCTCGCCGCCGTCAACGCCGTGTTCATCACGCGGGCGATCGCGCAAGATGCCCGGCACGCCTCCGCGGTGACGCGCGCCCTGGGCGCCACCCCGCAGCAGGTCACCGCGGGCCTGTCGCTGGCGCAGATGCTGCCGGCGCTTCTCGGGGCGCTCCTCGGCATCCCGGGCGGGTTCGCCCTCTACAACGCCGCCAAGCATGGTGGCCAGTCGGAGACGATGCCGCCGGTCCCTGAGCTTCTGGTGGTGATCGTCGGTGCGGTGCTGCTGGTCGCCGTGCTCACGGCGATCCCCGCCCGTTGGGGGGCCCGCCGTCCGGTGGCGTCGATCTTGCAGGCCGAGCTGGCGTAGACCGACGGCGGCCGTCTCTAGGGGACGGTGAAAACCTCGGGGCCGTCGGGCGTCACCGCGATCGTGTGCTCGTAGTGGGCCGAGAGCTTGCCGTCCGCCGTCACGACGCTCCAGCCGTCGTCGAGCAGCACCGTCTCGGGCCCGCCCGCGTTGACCATCGGCTCGATGGCGAACACGTTGCCCGTCTTGAGCGTGGGACCCTTGCTGCCCGGCCAGTAGTTGGGTACCTGGGGCTGCTCGTGCATGGCGGTGCCGATGGCGTGGCCGACGTACTCGCGCACGACACTGAAGCCGGCCGCCTCGGCCACGTCCTGCACGGCGCGACCCACCTCGTGCAGCGCGTTGCCCTTGGTCAGTTGCGCGATACCCGCCCACAGGCTGCGCTCCGTCACCTCGATCAGCTTTTGCGCTTCGTTGGAGATGCTCCCGATGCCCATGGTGAATGCGGCGTCGCCGTGGTAGCCCTCGATGATCGCCCCGCAGTCGATGGAGAGGATGTCGCCGTCCTCGAGCACGTAGGGGCCCGGGATGCCGTGCACGATCATTGAGTTGGGCGACGTGCAGATGACGGCGGGGAAGCCGTGGTAGTTGAGGAAGTTCGACGTGGCGCCCCGGCGCTCGAGGACGTCGCGGGCCACCTTGTCCAGCTCGAGCGTCGTGACACCTGGCTTGGCGGCCTCACGGGTCTTCTCGTGCATCTCGGCCACGACCTTGCCGGCGCGGCGCATCTTCGCCAGCTCGGCCTCGTTGCGCCTCATGGCGCGCCGCCGATCATCGGGCCCGGTGCCGCATGATGTCGATGGCACCCACCACCCGCCGCGTCACCGCATCGGGCGAGCCGGTGCCGTTGATCTCGACCAGGAGGTCACGCTTCTTGTACCAGTCCAGCAGCGGCGCCGTCTCCTCCTCATAGAGGTTGAGCCGCCGCTCGATGGCCTCTTCGGTGTCGTCCTGGCGCTGGATCACCTCGCCGCCGCAGACATCACAGGTCCAGTTGACCAGGGGTGGAGCAGCGGTCGAGTAGTTCGCCCCGCAGTCGACGCACACCCGGCGCGAGGCCAGGCGCTTCATGACGAGACTCGTGGCCACCTGCAGGTCGATCACCATGTCGAGACCGAACGGATCGACCAGCGTCTCGAGCGACTCGGCCTGTCCCGTCGTACGCGGGCAGCCGTCGAGGACGAAGCCGCGCCCGGTGGTGTCGCGCTCCGAAAGGCGTCCGCCCACCATCTCCATGACCATCTCGTCTGGGATGAGCTCGCCCTGCTCCATCAGCTCGGCGGCGCGCCGGCCCAGCGACGAGCGGGACTTCACCTCGCTGCGCAGCATGTCCCCCGTGGAGACGTGCGGCACCACGTAGTGATGCGACAGGCGGACGCATTGCGTCCCCTTCCCGGCCCCCTGCTTGCCGAGGACCACCAGTCTGACCCCGGGGATCACAGACGGCCTACTTGAGGAAGCCCTCGTAGTTACGCATCATGAGCTGGCTGTCGATCTGGCGCATCGTCTCGAGGGCGACGCCGACGGAGATCAGCAGCGTGGTCCCGTAGAACGGGAAGCGGTTGAGGTGCCACAGCGCCATGAGGAGCGAAGGCACAACCGCCACGGAGCCCAGGAAGACGGCACCAACGACCGTGATGCGACTGAGGATGTGGGCGAAGTAGCGCTCGGTCGGCGGACCCGGCCGGATACCCGGGACGAAGCCACCCTGCTTCCGGATCAGGTCCGCCTGCTGGTGCGGGTCGAACGCGACGTAGACGTAGAAGAAGGTGAACATCACGATGAGCAGGAAGTACGCCGCAATGTAGAAGAAGCTCGTCGGCGTCAGGCTGTTGCGGACGAAATTCTGGAACCAGGTCCACGGGACCACGTTGGAGAGCAACACCGGGATGTACAGCACCGAGCTGGCAAAGATGATCGGGATCACGCCCGACTGGTTGACCTTGAGCGGGATGTACGTCGAGCTGCCGCCGTACATTCGGCGGCCCACCACACGTCTCGCGAACGTGACCGGGATTCTTCGTTGCCCCTGATCCATGAAGACGATGACCACAAGCAATATCAACGAGACCAGGATGATGACCCCGAACTTCGTCTTGCCACCCTCCTGGTAGATGGCCTTGAAGCCGGTCGGGATGGCCGCCACCACGTTGGCGAAGATGAGGATGGACATGCCCTGGCCGATGCCGCGCTGGGTGATCAGCTCGGCGAGCCACATGACGAAGGCGGTGCCGGCGGTCAGGACCATCACCATGAACAGGGCCAGCGGCCAGCTGAAGGTGGGGATGAGGTCGATGTTGGTCCCGAGCAGCGCCGAGTCGTGACCGTGGAAGGCGTAGACCAGGCCCGAGGACTGCATGACCGCGAGACCCACGGTCAGGTACCGGGTGGTCTGGGTGATCTTCTTCTGGCCGACCGCGCCCTGGTCGCGCCACTCCTCGAGCTTGGGGATCACCGTCGAGAGCAGCTGGATGATGATCGAGCTGGTGATGTACGGCATGACGCCGAGGCCGAACACGGCCAGGCGCACGAGCGCGCCGCCGCTGAAGAGGTTGAGGAAGCCGAGCACGCCCGACGAGGACGCGGAGCTCTCCAGGGTCTGCAGACGCGACCAGTTGACGCCCGGCACCGGCACGTTCGCGCCGATCTGGTAGAGGGCAATGACCGCGAGCGTGAAGATGACCTTGTTGCGAAGGTCGGGAACCCTGAAGATGTTGGCGAGCCGGGAGAGCATGGCCCTTCCTCTAGCCCTGACCCGGTGCGGTCACTAGCGGTTCATCAGGGCATTGCCCGAAGCCGGTGGGCGCCCCTGAGCGTAGGGCAGCGGCACCCGCTCGGTGCTGCCGCCGGCGGCGATGATCGCTTCTTCGGCCGACTTGGAGAACGCATGGGCCGACACGCGGATGGGCCGGCTCACGGTGCCCTGGCCCAGAATCTTGACCAGTGCCTTCGGGCGCACCACGCCGGCGTCGATGAGGGACTGCACCGTGACCTCGTCGGCCCCGAGCGCGTCGAGGGCAGCGAGGTTGACCGGCGTGTAGTCGATACGGAACGGGTTTTTGAACCCCTTCAGCTTGGGGATGCGCTGCATCAGGGGCAGCTGGCCACCTTCGAAGCCGGCCGGCACCCTGCTCCGGGCCTTCTGCCCCTTGGTCCCGCGGCCGGCCGTCTTGTGGCCCTTGCCGCCGGTGCCGCGGCCGACGCGGCGCTTGGGCTTGGTCGCGCCCTTGGGCGGGGCCAGGTCGTGGAGCTTCACTGCGACACCTCCTCCACCCGCACGAGGTGCGGTACCCGGGCGATCATGCCCCTGATCTCGGGACGGTCCGGCAGGTCGTTGGACTGCCCGATCCCGCGCAGGCCGAGCGCACGCAGCGTGCCGCGGTGCTTGGGCTTGGATCCGATGGACGAGCGCGTCTGGGTCACCAACAGGTGGGCCCCGCTCGTCTCCTTCTTCGTCGTGCGGGCGGCCACGGTCAGTGTGCCTCCGCCGCGTACAGGTCCGTTTCGCGCTTGCGTTCGCGGTATGCGCGCAGCACGCCGCCAGGGGTCACCTCGTCGGCCGCCTTGCCGCGGAGCGCCGCCACCTCGTCGGGTCGCCGCAGCTTCTTGAGCCCGTCGATGGTGGCGTGGGCCACGTTGATCCCGTTGGACGAGCCCAGGGACTTGCACAGGATGTCGCGGATGCCGGCCATCTCGAGAATGTGACGGGCCGCGCCGCCGGCGATCACGCCGGTACCGGGAGCGGCCGGCTTGAGCAGGACGCGGCCAGCGCCGCTCTCACCGATGATGGGGTGCACGATCGTGCTGCCGGCCAGCGCCACATCGAACAGGTTCTTGCGCGCCTCTTCGATCCCCTTCTGGACGGCGAGCCCGGCCTCCTTGGCCTTGCCGTAGCCGAGGCCGACCTTGCCGTTGCCGTCGCCGACCACCATGAGCGCGGCGAACGAGAAGCGCCGGCCGCCCTTGACGACCTTGGCCACGCGATTCACCTTGATGGTGCGCTCTTCGTACTGTGTCTCGGCCATGCTTAAAACTCCAGTCCTTCGGCTCGGGCCGCGTCAGCCAGGACAGCGACACGACCGTGGTACACGAAGCCACCACGGTCGAAGACCACCCTGGTGATACCGGCCGCCTTGGCCCTGGTGCCAAGCAGGCGTCCGACCGACTCTGCGCCACTCACGTTACCGCCACCACCCTTGGCCAAGGACGCGCGGAGGTCGGGCTCGACCGACGAGGCGGCGGCAAGGGTACGGCCGGCGGTGTCGTCGATGAGCTGGGCCGAAATGTGCCGGTTGGAGCGGTGCACGGCCAGGCGGGGGCATTCGGCCGTCCCGCTCACCTTGGTGCGAACTCGCTCGTGACGCCGGAGGCGCAGGCGGGTGCGGTCACTTGTGCGTGCCATTACTTCGCCGCCTTTCCAGCCTTGCGGAGCACTCGTTCGTTGAGGTACCGCACGCCCTTGCCCTTGTAGGGCTCGGGCTTGCGCAGCTTGCGGATGTCGGCGGCGACCTGGCCCACCTTTTCCTTGTCGATGCCCCTGACGATGATGCGCGTCGGGACGGGCACCTCGAAGCTGATGCCGTCGGGAGCATCGACCGAGACGGAATGCGAGAAGCCGAGCGCGAGCTCCAGCGCGTTGGGGCCGCGCAGGGTGGCGCGGTAGCCCACGCCGACGATCTCGAGCTCCTTGGAGAAGCCCTGCGTCACGCCCGAGACCATGTTGGCCACCAGCGAGCGGGACAGCCCGTGGAGCGCGCGGTGCCGGCGCTCGTCGTCGGGCCGGCTGACCAGGAGCGTGTCGCCCTCCTGGGCGATCGTGATCCCCTCGGGGAGGCTCCGCTCGAGCGTGCCCTGTGGGCCCTTCACGTTGACGGTGGACCCGCTCAGGGTCACGGTGACATCCGAAGGAACGGGGATGGGCGCACGTCCGACGCGCGACATCAGGCCTCCCCTCGCATCGTGACGGCGGTCGAGGCGCTACCAGACATGGCAGAGCACCTCCCCGCCCAGGTGCTTGCGACGCGCTTCGACGTCGGTCACCAGCCCCTGGCTGGTCGAGACGACGGCCACGCCCATGCCACCGAGTACGCGCGGCATGCCGTCGGCCCGCGCGTAAATGCGCAGACCCGGCTTCGACACGCGCTTGATGCCGGCGATGGTCCGGGTACGGTCGACCGAGTACTTCATGGTGATCTCGAGCGTCGTGCCCGGCTTGCCCTGGTTGGGCTCGACCTTGTAGCCCGCGATGAAGCCCTCGCGCTCGAGGATGTCGGCGAGCGATGCCTTGAGCTTGGAGCCGGGCATCCGGACGGTCTCGTGCTGCGCCGAGTTGGCGTTACGGATCCGGGTCAGCATGTCCGCGATGGGGTCGGTCATGGTCATAGCGGCCTACCAGCTCGCCTTCGTGACGCCCGGTATTTCGCCCGCGTGCACCATGACGCGCAAGCAGATACGGCACAGCCCGAACTTGCGGTAGACGGCCTTGGGCCGCCCACACCGCTGGCAGCGGGTGTAGCCCCGCACCTTGAACTTGGGCGTGCGTTGCTGCTTCTCAATCAGAGCTTTCTTCGCCATGGTGCTACCGGGTCTCCTGTCGGAACGGAAAGCCGAACGCTGCGAGGAACGCCCGTCCTTCCTCGTTGGTGCGTGCGGTCGTGACAATGGTGATGTCCATGCCGCGGGTCGTGTCGATCTTGTCGTAGTCGATCTCGGGAAAAATCAGCTGCTCGGTGACGCCGAACGTGTAGTTGCCACGGCCGTCGAACGAGCGGGGCGAGAGGCCCCGGAAGTCGCGGATACGCGGGATGGCCAGGCTGAGCAGCCGGTCGAAGAACTCCCAGGCGCGGTCGCCGCGCAGGGTGGCCTTGACGCCGATGCTCTGACCCTCGCGCAGTTTGAAGCCGGCAATCGACTTCTTGGCCCGGGTGACGATCGGCTTCTGGCCCGTGATGATCTCGAGGTCGCGTTGGGCGCCTTCGATGAGCGAGGCCTGCTGGGTGGCCCGGCCGACTCCCATGTTGATGACGATCTTCTCCAGGCGCGGCACTTCCATGACGTTGCCCAGGCCCAGCTCGGACTGGAGCTGGCCCCGTACCTCGGTCAGGTAGCGCTCCTTGAGCCGGGGCCGCGTGGGTGCGTTCGTGGTGGTCATATCGTCGACCCGCACTTCTTGCACACGCGGACCTTCTCGCCGTCGTCCTCGAACTTGTACCCGATGCGTGTCGGCCGGTCGCAGCTCTTGCAGACGAGGGCGACGGTCGACACGTGGACGGGCATGAACTTGTCGATGACCCCACCCTGCTGCGTGGCGCGGGTGGGCTTGGCGTGACGCTTGGCCACGTTGACGCCCTCGAGGATCAGCCGGTCGCGGTCGGGAATAGAGCGGACCACCTCGGCCTTCTTGCCCTTGTCCTTGCCCTGCAGGACGATCACCTGGTCACCTTTGTGGATTCGCATCACAACACCTCCGGGGCGAGCGAGACGATGCGCATGAACCGCTTGTCGCGCAGCTCACGGCCGACGGGGCCGAAGATGCGTGTGCCACGCGGTTGCTGCTGGTCGTTGATGAGCACGGCGGCGTTCTCGTCGAAGCGGATGTAGCTGCCGTCGGGCCGGCGCTTCTCTTTCTTGGTGCGGACGACGACGCACTTGACGACGTCACCCTTCTTCACGGCGGCGCCCGGAATGGCGTCCTTCACCGTGGCGACGAAGACGTCGCCGATGCTGGCGTAGCGCCGGCGCGACCCACCGAGCACGCGGATGCAGAGCACCTCGCGCGCGCCCGAATTGTCGGCCACCCGGAGCCGGGATTCCTGCTGGATCATCGGGCCCGCTCCACCACTTCGGTCAGGCGCCAGCGCTTGAGCTTGGAGAAGGGACGGGTTTCCTGCACCCGGACCCGGTCCCCCACCTTGGCGGTGTCCTCGGCGTCGTGCACGTAGAGCTTCTTGGTGCGCTGCACCGTCTTGCCGTACTTGGGGTGGCGCACGCGGTCGACCACGGCCACGACGACGGTCGCGGTCATGGCGTCGGACACCACGATCCCCTCGCGCACCTTGCGGCGGTTGGCCCGCGCGGCGTCGCCCTCGGGCTCGGCGGCTGCGGCGGCCTTCGCCGCCGTGGCCGGCACGGGCACCGCGGCCTCGACGTCGTCGGCGGGCAGCTCGATCGCGGCTTCAGCCGCGATCGCCTCGAGCGCCTTCTCGGCGTCGGCGGCCGCAGCCTTGGCCGCCTCGGTGGCCTCGTCTGTCTCGGCGTTCTGTGGGGTCTCGTCGGCCATCAGGCCTCTTCCTCTTCTTCGTCGTCGTCGTCCAACTCGTCGTGGTCGTGATCGTGGTCGTGGTCGTGGTCGTGCGCGATGCCTTCGGCCCCCGCGTCGGCCTCGTTGGCGGCGGCCCTGGCGGCGGCGCGCTCCTCGCGCTCGGCGTCCTCGGCGGCGAGTTTCGCCCGGGCGGCCTCGTGCTCCTCGGGCGTCGGGGCGACGTACGCACCCTCGGCCTCGAGGATCTCGCGGCCCCGCAGCACCGTCAGCATGCGCGCCACCTCGCGGCGGACCTGCCCGATGCGGGCCGGGTTGTCCAACTGGCCGGTGGCCAGCTGGAAGCGCAGGTTGAAGAGCTCGCGGCGCGACTCACCCAGGCGGGAGGTCAGCTCGTCGCCGTCGAGCATGGAAAGGTCGTGGGCGGTGGGCACTAGACCGCCACCTCGGGGTGACCGTGGGTGCCGGGGCGGACCACGAAGCGGGCCTTGAACGGCAGCTTCTGGATGGCGCGCTCCATGGCGGCGCGGGCCAGCGGCTCGTCGACGCCGGCCAGCTCGAAGAGGATGCGCCCGGGGTGCACCACCGCGACCCACAGCTCGGGGTTGCCCTTGCCCGAGCCCATACGGGTCTCGGCCGGCTTCTGCGTGACCGGCTTGTCGGGAAAGACGCGGATCCAGACCTTGCCGCCACGCTTGACGTGCCGGGTCATGGCGATACGGGCGGCCTCGATCTGACGCGCCGTGAGCCAGCCGGGCTCCATCGACTGGATCCCGAAGTCGCCGAAGGAGACCGAGGTCCCGCCGCGCGCGGCACCCCTGAGGCGGCCCCGCTGCGTCTTGCGGTGCTTGACCTTCTTGGGCATCAACATGTCAGTCCGACTCCTTGCGGAAGTGCGGTGCCTCGTGATGCTCGTGGCGGGACTGGCGCTCCATCTCCTCGTCCCGAGCCAGCTGGCGCTCCAGGTCGTCGGGCTCGGTGGGCTGGGGCAGCAGGTCGCTGACCGGTGCCTCGGGCTCCTCTTCCGCTTCGCCCTCGGCGACTGCGGCAACCTCGGCGTCGGCGGCGGCCTCGACCACCTCGGCGACCTCTGCCACCTCGGCGGCCTCCGCGACCTCGTCGGCGTCGAGTTGCAACTCCTCCGCCGCCTCGGGCGCGCCATTGGCGGCCGCCACTTCGGTCTCCTCCTCGTCAACCAGGCCCTCGACCTCGTCGGGGGCGAAGTCCTCGGCGCGGCGGCGGCCTCCACCGGCGGTGATGAGACGGCGCGGGCCACTCTGGCCCGAGGTCTCCCCGACGGCCATGGCCGCCTCGCGGGTGATCTTGTCCTCGATGGAAACCTTGTACGGCAGGACGTCGCCCTTGTAGATCCACACCTTGACGCCGACGCGTCCCGACGTCGTGCGCGCCTCGCGGAAGCCGTAGTCGATGTCAGCGCGCAGGGTGTGCAGCGGCACCCGGCCCTCGCGGTACTGCTCCCGGCGCGACATCTCCGAGCCGCCGAGACGGCCCGAGCACTGCACCTTGATGCCCTGGGCCCCGGCCTTCTGCACCGTCTGGATGGCGCGCTTCATGGCGCGCCGGAAGGCGACGCGCCGCACGAGCTGGTCGCAGATCCCCTGGGCGATCAGCGCGGCGTCGAGCTCGGGCTGCTTGATCTCTTGGATGTTGAGCTGGATCCGGTTCTGCAAGCCGGTGATCTCCTCGAGGTGCTTCTTCAGGCGGTCGGCCTCGGCGCCGCGCCGGCCGATCACGATGCCCGGGCGCGCCGTGTGAATGTCGACGCGCAGGCGGTCGCGCGTGCGCTCCACCTCGATCCGGCTGACGGCAGCCGCCTCGAGCTGCTTCATCAGGTAGTCGCGGATCTTCCAGTCCTCCACCACGAACTCGCGGTAGTGGCGCTCCTCGAACCAGCGGGACTTCCAGTCGGTGGTGATCCCGAGCCGGAAGCCGTAGGGGTTTACCTTCTGGCCCATCTACTCGCCCTTGCCCTTCTCGTCCGCATCGTCGCGGTCCTCGGTGGTCTCGTCCGCGCTCGCCTCTGCGGTGTCGTCGGCTTCGTCTGTTGCCGCCACGTCTGTCGTCTCGTCCGTTGCCGTCTCGTCCGCCGTCGTGTCGTCCGTCGTGGTCTCCCCGGCGACGACCTCGCCGCGCCCCGCGTCCTCCGCCTCGACATCCTCGGCGTCGTCGGCGGCTGCCTGCTCGGATTCCGCCTTGGCCTGCGCCGCCCGGCGGCGCGACAGGCGTCCGGACAGGTCGGCCCGGCGACGCGAGGCGTCGACCCGGCGCGAGCGGTTGGAGCTGACCGCCTCCATGCGCCGGCGGCGCAGCTCGAGCTGCTCGGCCGGCAGCCGGCTCACGATGATGGTGATGTGGCACGACCGCTTGCGGATACGGGTGGCGCGACCGCGGGCACGGGGACGCCAGCGCTTCGCCGTCGTGCCCTCGTCGGCGTAGCAGGCCGAGACGTAGAGCTCCTCGGGGTTCTGCGAGTCGTTGTGGGCTGCGTTGGACACGGCCGAGGTGAGGACCTTGCCGATGACCTCGGCCGCCTCGCGCTCGGTGCCGGTCAGGATCTCGGCCGCCCGCTGCACGTCCTCGCCGCGGATCAGGTCGAGGACCTGGCGTGCCTTGGAGGCCGACATCCCGCAGTGGCGGTGCACGGCGCGGGTCCCTGGGCGCTCGTTGGTCTTGACGCCAGTCATCGCCGGGCTCCCCGCTCCTGGCCGGCGTGGTAGCGGAAGGTGCGGGTCGGCGCGAACTCGCCCAGCTTGTGGCCGACCATCGACTCGGTGACGTACACCGGGACGTGGCGTCGCCCGTCGTGCACGGCGATGGTGTGCCCGACCATGTCGGGGATGATCGTGGAGCGGCGGGACCAGGTCTTGATGACCTTCTTGTCCCCACTCGAGTTCAGGACGTCGACCTTCTTGAGCAGATGGCCGTCGACGAACGGTCCCTTCTTCAGGCTACGCGGCATGTTTCCTCAACCCTCGCCTAGCGCCGCGCGCCGCGGGTGCGGCGTCGACGGACGATCATCGAATTGGACTTCTTGTTGCGAGAACGGGTGCGGCCTTCGGGCTTGCCCCAGGGCGAGACCGGGTGGCGGCCACCCGAGGACTTGCCCTCGCCACCACCGAGCGGGTGGTCGACTGGGTTCATCGCCACGCCGCGGGTCTGCGGGCGCTTGCCCTTCCAGCGGTTGCGGCCCGCCTTCCCCACCTTGATCAGCTCGGCCTCCGCGTTGCCGACGACGCCGAGCGTGCCGCGGCAGTCGATGGAGACGCGCCGCATTTCGGTCGAGGGCAGGCGCAGGGTGGCGAAGGCGCCCTCCTTGGCGACCAGCTGGATGCTCATGCCGGCGCCGCGGGCCATCTTGCCCCCGCCGCCGGGACGCAGCTCGACGTTGTGGATGGTCGAGCCGACCGGGATGTAGCGCAGCGGCAGCGCGTTGCCGGGGCGGATGTCCGCGCCCTGGCCGCTCTGGAGCATGTCGCCGACCTTCAACCCGGCCGGGGCCAGGATGTAGCGCTTCTCGCCGTCCCCGTAGTGCAGGAGGGCGATGCGCGCGTTGCGGTTGGGGTCGTACTCGATCGCCGCCACCTTGGCCGGGATGCCGTCCTTGTTGCGACGGAAGTCGACCATCCGGTACTGCTGCTTGTGCCCGCCACCGCGGTGACGCGACGTCTTGCGGCCGTAGCTGTTGCGCCCGCCGGTCTGCGGCTTGGGTGCGAGCAGCGACTTCTCGGGACGGTCGCGGGTGATCTCGGAGAAGTCCGAGACCGTCTGGAAGCGCCGTCCGGGGCTGGTGGGTTTGCGGGAGCGAAGTGGCATGGCGATATTCCGATCAGCGCTCGAACAGGTCGATGGAGTCGTCGGGGTGCAGCGTCACCACCGCGCGCTTGGTGTTGGGGCGCTTGCCCCGCACGTTGGTGCGCCGGTTGCGGGTCGCCTTCCCCTTGCGGTTGAGCGTGTTGACGTTGAGCACGCGCACGCCGAAGGCCTGCTCGACGGCGTGGCGCACCTCGATCTTGGTGGCGCCCGGGTCGATGATGAACGTGTAGACGTGGTGCTCCATCAACGAGTAGCTCTTCTCGGAGACCACGGGGCGGATGAGCACGGACATGGCGTCACGCATCGGGGTCGCCCTCCTTCGCCTTCTTGGCCGCCCGGGCCTTGCGGGCCGGTGCCTTCTTGGTCGGCGCCTCGGTCATCTCGGCGGCGTCGGGGGTCTCGGTGGCCTCCGTGTCGGCGGCCGGGGCCTCGGGGGTCTCGGCGTCGTCCGCGGCCAGCTCGGCCGCCGCGGCCTTGGTCGCCTTGGTGGCGCGCCCCGCCTTCTTGGCGGGCGCCGGTGCCTCGGGCTTCTCCGCCAGCTCGGCGTCGGCCTTGGGCTTCGACGGCCCGGTCGGCTTCGGCGGCGGCGACTCGATCAGGTGGGTGCCCGAGAAGTCCGACGGCGACGTGGGCAGGGTGCGCTCGGTGAAGAGCAGCCAGTCGGCGCGCACCACGTCGTGCGCCGCGAGCTCGGCGTGCGTCGTGATCGACGCCTCGGGGATGTTGCGCAGCGAGAGCGCCACGTCGATCTCGTCGTTGGCCAGGACGGCCAGGACCGTGCCGCCGGGGGTGATGCGGAGCTTCTTGAGGATCACCGCGGCGGCCCGCGTGTCGGGCTCGGAGATCTGCCAGTCGTCGAGCACGATCACGTGCCCGGCCTCGGCCCGGTCGCTCAGCGCGGAGAGCAAGGCGAGGCGGATCATCTTCTTCGGGGTGCGCTGCTCGTAGCTCCGCGGCTTCGGCCCGAGGGCGACGCCACCGCCGCTCATCGAAGGCGAGCGGCTGCTGCCCTGGCGGGCCCGGCCCGTCCCCTTCTGGTTGAACGGCTTGGCCCCGCCGCCGCGCACCTGGGCGCGCGTCTTGGTCGACTGCGTCCCGGCGCGGATGCCGGCCAGCTGCGCGGTGACCACCTGGTGCAGCACGGCGGCGTTGGGCGTGAGCCCGAACACCGTCGGCTCGAGGTCGACCGTGCCGAGGTCGTGGCCCGCCGTGTTGCGCTTGAGCCCCGTGCGCGCGACCGGCGCCGGACGCTCCTTCTTCATGGTGTGGCGCAGGATGGAGCCCGTGCGTTCCATCGGCTCCGTCTCCGTCCCCGACGCGGTGGTCGTCATCGCGACCTCCCGGCCGTCTTGGGCGTCTTGACCGAGTCGCGCAAGACGACGACGGTGCCGCGGGCCCCGGGCACCGCACCCTTGACCAGCACGATCTCGCGCTCGGCGTCGGCCGAGACGATCTCGAGGTTCATGGCCGTCACCTGCGTGCCGCCCATCTGGCCGGCCATCTTGGTGCCCTTGAACACGCGCGAGGGCGTGGCGCAGGCGCCGATGGAGCCGGGGGCCCGGTGGTGGCCGTGGTTGCCGTGCGAACCGCCCTGGCCCTTGAAGTTGTGGCGCTTCATGCCGCCGGCGAAGCCCTTGCCCTTCGAGACCGAGATGGCGTCGACGCGCTCACCGGCCTGCCACAGGTCGGCCGCCAGCTCCTGGCCCACGGTGTAGTCCGCGACGTCGTCGAGACGAAGCTCCACCAGCTTGCGGCCGGGGTTCACGCCCGCCTTGGCGTAGTGGCCGAGTGCGGGCTTGCTCAGCGTCGAGTTCCGCCGGAAGCCCCACGTCACCTGCAGGGCGGAATAGCCGTCGGTCTCGGGCGTCTTCACCTGGACCACGCGCACGGGCGCGACCTTCAGCACCGTCACCGGTATGGCGCGGTTCTGGTCGTCCCAGACCTGGGTCATGCCGACCTTCTCGCCGACGATGGCCTTGGTAGCCACGTGTCCTCTTCTTCCTGAATCGTTCTCGGTGCTGCTTCGTGCTGGATCGTGCTGGTCGTTCCGGCGTTTACAGGTATCCCTGCACACGCAGACGCTCCGCTCGGGAATCCCGAGCGGAGCGCTCGAATGGTTCGGCGTGAGGTACCGGTCCTCGAAGACCGGCGATCACGCACGTCTGTTGTCCGATGCAACGCCGGAGCGCCGCAATTTTGCCTCTGAGCAGCCGAATTCGGCGGCCCGCGAGGTTACACCATGGGGCCGCCCCCCTGCCAGGCGTTCCGGCGGGGAGGCGGGGTCACCGCCGTCAGGCGGTCTGGATCTTGATCTCGATGTCCACGCCGGCCGGCAGGTCGAGACGCTGGAGCGAGTCGACCGTCTTGGGCGTGTGCTCGACGATGTCGACGAGACGCTTGTGCACCCGCATCTCGAAGTGCTCGCGCGAGTCCTTGTACTTGTGCGGCGAGCGGATCACCGTGTAGCGGTGCTTGTCTGTCGGCAGCGGCACGGGCCCGAGCACCTTGGCCTGGGTCCGCAGCACCGTCTGGACGATCTTCTCCGTCGACTGGTCGAGGATCTCGTGGTCGTAGGCCTTCAGCCTGATGCGGATCTTCTGCTTCGGGCCGTCGGCCATGGTCGCGTTGCCTGCTCTCTCGTTATTACTTGAGGATCTTGGTGACGCGGCCGGAGGCCACGGTGCGGCCACCCTCGCGGATGGCGAAGCGCAGCCCCTCGACCATGGCGATCGGCTTGCCCAGCTCGACCACCATGTCGGTGTTGTCGCCGGGCATGACCATCTCGGTGCCCTCGGGCAGCGTGATCTCTCCGGTCACATCCGTGGTGCGGAAGTAGAACTGCGGCCGGTAGTGGGTGAAGAACGGCTTGTGGCGGCCGCCCTCCTCCTTGTTCAGCACGTAGACCGCGGCCTCGAAGTTCGTGTGCGGCGTGATGGAGCCGGGCTTGCACAGCACCTGGCCGCGCTCGACATCTTCCTTCTTGGTGCCACGGAGCAGCGCGCCGATGTTGTCGCCGGCCCGGCCCTCGTCGAGGAGCTTGCGGAACATCTCGACGCCGGTCACCGTCGTCTTCTGGGTGTCGCGCAGGCCGACGATCTCGACCTCCTCACCCACCTTGACGATGCCCTGCTCCACCTTGCCGGTGACCACGGTGCCGCGGCCGGTGATGGACATGACGTCCTCGACCGGCATGAGGAAGGGCTTGTCGACTTCGCGCTCGGGCTCGGGGATGTAGTCGTCGACCGCGTCCATCAACTCGACGATCTTCTCGCTCCACTCGGCGTCGCCCTCGAGGGCCTTGAGCGCGCTCACCCGGATGATCGGGGTGTCGTCGCCGGGGAACTCGTAGCTGGTGAGGAGCTCGCGCACCTCCAGCTCGACGAGCTCGAGGAGCTCCTCGTCGTCGACCATGTCGGCCTTGTTCAGCGCCACCACGATGTAGGGCACGCCGACCTGGCGGGCCAGCAGCACGTGCTCACGCGTCTGGGGCATCGGGCCGTCGGCGGCCGACACGACCAGGATGGCGCCGTCGATCTGGGCGGCGCCGGTGATCATGTTCTTGATGTAGTCGGCGTGGCCGGGCATGTCGACGTGCGCGTAGTGGCGCTTGTCGGTCTCGTACTCGACGTGGGCGATCGTGATGGTGATGCCGCGCTGCTTCTCTTCGGGTGCCTTGTCGATGTCCTCGAACTTCGTGAACGACGTGTTCGGGTTCTTCTCGGAGAGCACCTTCGTGATGGCGGCCGTCAGCGTCGTCTTGCCATGGTCGATGTGACCCATGGTGCCGACGTTTACGTGTGGCTTCGTGCGCTCGAACTTTTGCTTGGCCATCGCCTCGCTACTCCTGATTTCTTTGGTTTGGTGCCCGGTGCCCTGCTGGCCCGGTCTATTCCCCGTGGGCCCGGGCGATGATCTCCTTGGAGATCGACTCGGGAACCTGGTTGTACGAATGGAACTGCATCGTGTACGTGGCGCGACCCTGGGTGCGCGAACGCAGGTCAGTAGAGTAGCCGAACATATCGGCGAGCGGGACAAGCGCCTTCACGACGTGACTCGTCCCCTGCTGGTCCATTCCCTCCATCCGCCCCCGGCGCGAGGCCAGGTCGCCGGTCACCGCGCCCAAGAAGTCGTCGGGCACCGTGACGGTCACTTCCATCACCGGCTCCAGCAGCACCGGGCTGGCCGCCCGCAGCGCCTTCTTGATCGCCATGGAACCGGCGATCTTGAACGCCATCTCGGAGGAGTCGACGTCGTGGTACGAGCCGTAGGTCAGCGTCACGCGCACGTCCACCGTCGGGTAGCCGGCGAGCACGCCCGCGGTGAGCGCCTCTTGGATGCCGGCGTCGACCGAGGGGATGTACTCCTTGGGGATGACGCCACCGCTGATCTTGTCGACGAACTCGTAGCCACCGCCGGGCCCGGTGGGCTCCGCGCTGATGACCACGTGGCCGTACTGGCCGCGGCCACCGGTCTGGCGGATGTAGCGCTCTTCGATTTTGTCGACCGGCTTGCGGATCGTCTCGCGGTAGGCCACCTGCGGCTTGCCCACGTTGGCGTCCACGCTGAACTCGCGCAGCATGCGGTCGACCAGCACCTCGAGGTGCAGCTCGCCCATGCCCGAGATGACCGTCTGGCCCGTCTCCTCGTCCGAGCGGACGCGGAACGTGGGGTCCTCCTCGCTCAGCGAGTACAGGGCGCGCGACAGCTTGTCCTGGTCGGCCTTCGTCTTGGGCTCGACCGCGACGTGGATGACCGGCTCGGGGAACTCGAGGGCCTCGAGCACGATCGGGCGCTGCGGGTCGCACAGGGTGTCGCCCGTCGTCGTGTTCTTCAGCCCGACCACCGCCATGATGTCGCCGGCGAAGATGGCGTCCTTGTCCTCGCGGTGGTTGGCGTGCATCTGGAGGATGCGGCCGACCCGCTCCTTCTTGTCCTTGGTGGAGTTGGAGACCGACGCGCCCTTCTGCAGCGTGCCCGAGTACACCCGGATGTAGGTGAGCTTGCCGACGAAGGGGTCGGTCATGATCTTGAAGGCCAGCGCGCTGAAGGCGTCGTCGTCGTCGGCCTTGCGCTCCTCGATCTCCTCGAGCTTGGGCGGCTTGTGGCCCTGGGTCGGCGGCAGGTCGAGCGGGCTGGGCAGGTAGTCGACGACGGCGTCGAGCATCGGCTGGACGCCCTTGTTCTTGAAGGCCGACCCGCACAGCACCGGCACCACTTCGGCGGCCAGCGTGGCCGTGCGCAGGGCGCGGCGCAGGTCGTCGGCCGTGATCGGCTCCTCGGAGAGGTACTTCTCCATGATGGTGTCGTCGTAGTTGGACACGACGTCGATCAGCTGGTGGCGCGCCTCCTCGGTCGCCGTGGCCAGCTCGGCCGGGACGTCGAGGGTCTCCCACTCCTCGCCCATGTCCGACGACCAGACGAGGGCCTTCTCGGTGAGCAGGTCGATGACGCCCTTGAACTCGGACTCGGCGCCGATGGGCAACTGGATCACGGCCGGCAGCGCGTCGAGGCGGTCACGGATCATCTGGACCGTGCGGTCGAAGTCGGCGCCGATGCGGTCCATCTTGTTGACGAAGCAGATGCGCGGCACGTTGTACTTGTTGGCCTGCCGCCACACCGTCTCGGTCTGCGGCTCCACGCCGGCCACGGCGTCGAACACGGCCACCGCGCCGTCAAGGACGCGCAGCGACCGCTCGACCTCGACGGTGAAGTCGACGTGGCCCGGGGTGTCGATGATGTTGATCCAGTTGTCGCGCCAGCTGCACGTCGTGGCGGCCGACGTGATCGTGATGCCGCGCTCTTGCTCCTGGACCATCCAGTCCATGGTCGCGGCGCCCTCGTGCACCTCACCGATCTTGTAGTTGCGGCCGGTGTAGTAGAGGATGCGCTCGGTCGTCGTGGTCTTGCCGGCGTCGATGTGCGCCATGATCCCGATGTTGCGGGTCTTGGCGAGCGGGAAGTCGCGTGCGGGAATTGGGTCAGCCATGGCGGGGTGTCCTGAGCATCCGGTCCACTACCAGCGGTAGTGAGCGAAGGCGCGGTTGGACTCCGCCATCTTGTGCATGTCCTCGCGACGCTTCACCGAGGCGCCGATGTTGTTCGAGGCATCGAGGATCTCGTTCGCCAGGCGCTCGGCCATCGTCTTCTCGCGCCGCTGGCGCGAGTACGTAGTCAGCCAGCGGATGGCCAGCGTCGTGGCGCGGCGGGGCCGCACCTCGATCGGCACCTGGTAGGTGGCGCCACCGACGCGGCGGCTCTTCACCTCGACCTCGGGCCGGGTGTTCTCGACGGCGCGCTTGAGCGCGGCGACGGGGTCGCCGCCCGACTTCTCGGCCACCTGCTCGAGGGCGGTGTAGACGATCCGCTCGGCCAGCGTGCGCTTGCCGCGCGAGAGGATCTTGTTCACGAACTGGGTCACCAGGACGGAGCGGTAGACGGGGTCCGGAGCGAGCTCGCGGCGGGTGGAGGGTCCATTGCGGGGCATGCCTAGGACTCCTTCTTGGCGCCGTAGCGGCTGCGGGCCTGGGCGCGCTCGCGCACGCCGGACGTGTCGAGCGCGCCGCGCACGACCTTGTAGCGGACACCGGGCAGGTCCTTCACCCGGCCGCCGCGGACCAAGACGATGGAGTGCTCTTGGAGGTTGTGGCCGACACCGGGGATGTAGGCCGTGATCTCGACGCCCGAGCTGAGCCGGACGCGCGCCACCTTGCGCAGCGCCGAGTTCGGCTTCTTGGGCGTGGTCGTGTAGACGCGGGTGCAGACCCCGCGCCGCTGGGGCGCGCCCTTCAGGGCGGGGGTCTTGGTCTTGGTCACCTTGGCCTGCCGTCCCTTGCGGACGAGCTGGGCAATTGTGGGCACGCGCTACCTCTCGGAACGAAAAAAGTTGGTCACCCGGTGCTGGCGCTCGCGCGCCGGCCGAAGCCGCACTGGGCAGGGATAAGAGTGTAGCGGGTGCCTGGGGCTCCGACAATCGCGCCGGCGCCGATTTGTCGCGGGCCCGCCGGAGTGCGCCGGGCCGTTCCTTTTGGGAAGGCCGACCGCCCCTTCCTAGGCCGCCCGGGTCCCGGCGAGGGCCCCGGCCCGTTCCTCCCCACCGCCGATCGGGGTCGCCCCCTCGCGGGGTGCCGCCAGCCCGTTCCACCAGCGGTTGAAGCGCGAGTAGATGAGCGGGAGCAGGCCTTCGGAGTAGAAGGCCAAAATGATGGTGCCCGCCCCGATGAAGACGTCCTGTGCGCTGGCGGGCAGGAAGCCCAGGGCCAGGCCGCCGGCCAGCGCCCCGCTGCAGACCGAGGCCCCGCCGATGGCGACGACGGCGAAGATGAGCAGGCTCTCGAACATCTCGAAGTCGGTGCCCGTGGCCACCGAGCTGGCGGCGCCGTAGAGCGCCCCGGCCACCCCGGCCATGGCCGCCGAGAGCATGAAGACACCCAGCTTGGTGGTGCGCAGCGAGAGCCCCAGGGTGGCGCAGGCCGCCTCGGAGTCCTTCATGCCGACCAGCACCCGCCCGAACGGCCCGCGCCGCAGGGCCAGGATGCCGATGGAGAACACGGCGAACACCACGGCCAAGAAGATGGTGAAGGAGCGCGGCGAGGTCATGTGCAGGCCGAAGAGCGACGGCTTGGAGATGGCCGCCGAGCCGTTGAAGCCGAAGATGGCCGACCACGGGAAGAGGGCGTTGTCGCACAGCGTGGCGAAGGCCATGGTCAGCAGCGCCAGATAGAGGCCGCGCACCCGCAGGGTCGGCCACGCCAGGATGCCGCCCACCCCGCCGGCCAGCCCGGCCGCCGCCACGATGCCCCAGAGCGAGCCGCCCGCCCCCCACTTGTACATGGCGAAGGCGCCCAGGCCGGCGAAGGTGAGCTGGCAGATGGAGATGAAGCCGCCGTACCCGGTCAGCGGGACGAGGGAGAGGCAGATGAGGGCGAACGCCATCCCGATGCCGAGCTTGATGATGTTGCCCGGGTCCATGAACGCCGTCGCCACGATGACCGCCGCGATCAGGAGGACCCCACCCTGGACCGAGCGCAGGAGGCTGGCCGGCGCCAGCGGGGTGCGGCGTTGGAGCGAGCCGCTGCGCAGCCGGTCCGCCGGGAGGACGAGGACGAAGATGAAGAGGAGGACCGAGGGCACCGACAAGGTGAGCACCCCCTGGACCGGCGTCGAGGCCCAGAAGGCGCCCACATTGGGCACGTACCCCTGGGCGTAGGAGGAGGCGAGGCCGACGAGGAGGCCGCCCAGGAACGTCAGGGGCAGGCTGCGCAGCCGGCCGAACACCGCGGCCGCGTAGGCGTCGATCACCAGGAGGGTGAGGATCAGCGGATCGAGCTGGAGTCGCGGCGCGACCAGGATGCCGGCCACCGAGGCCAGCGAGGCACCGATGGACCAGCTGAGGGTGGACAGCTGCCAGGCCCGCCCTCCGAAGAGCCCGATGAGCGGCCGGTTGTCGACCACGCCGCGCATCGCGATGCCCGTGCGGGTCTGGTACAGGAAGAGGCGCAGCCCCACCGCGATGACGATGGCCGCTCCGACGGTGATGACCTCCTCGTAGTCGATGTGGACGCCCAGGAAGGTGAACCCGCTGAAGCCGAAGAACTGCGGCACGGTGCGCGCCGTCGGCTTCCAGATGTAGTTGTTGACGAGCCCGAAGAGCAGCAGCGTCAACCCCACCGTCACGGCCAGGCAGGTGGCCACGTTGTTCGGGTCCATCCACTGGATCACCCCGCGCTCGATCACCGCGCCGAGCAGCGGCGCCAGGACGAAGACGGTCAAGACGAGGGCGAGGGCCTGGTTCATGTGCCAGCCCACCGAGAGCTGCCAGTAGACGAAGGCCATGAACATGCCGATGGCGCCGTGGGCGATGTTGAAGATGCCCGACGTGGAGTACGTCACCACCAGGCCGCTGGCCGCGACGGCGTAGGCGGCGCCCAGGACGAGGCCGATGACGGTGTACTCGAGGAAGGCGTGCATGCCGGGTCAGTACTCCATGCGAGCGGGCAGGCGCATCAATACTGGAAGTAGCCGCTGTTGCAGTCGTAGGTGTTGGGTGCGGTCGGGTAGATGCGCTGGAACGCCCCGTTCTCAATTTTCTCGTAGAAGAAGCACTTCGTCGGGATCTTCTGGCCGATGTTGGACTGGAGGGTCACGCCACCGCCGGTCCAGCTGGTGATGGCCTGCAACTTGGCGATGAGCGCGGGCCGCGTGAGGTCGGGCCCGACCTCCTTGGCCGCCTGCTCGAAGGCCAGCCCGGCCGACCAGGCCAAGGGGGCGAAGATGTCCTGGTGCCAGTTGCCTGACCCGGCCACCCGGTTCAGCCAGCTCTCCATGAGCTGCATGCCCGGGTTGCTGCTGGCGTCGTCGTAGGAGGCCGTGGCCGACATGAGGACGAGGTCGCCGTTGGACTCGGGCGAGGTCTGCTGGGCGAACTGGGGCGAGTACTCCTCGGAGAACCAGTCCACCACCTGCGGCGCGTAGTTGGCCTGCTGCATGGCCTGGAGCAGGCGCTCGGCCGAGCTGGCGTCGGAGTACTCGGTCACGTACTGGGTGCCGTTGCTCTGCAGCTCCTGGACGATCGACCCGTAGTTGGCGTTGGTCGGCGTGGTCGCGATGCCCGCGGCTGGCGTGTACTTGAAGCCGTCGCTCGTGTAGGCGGCGATCTCGTGGGCCGCCTGCGTCTGGGTCGCCGGGACCTCGAGGTAGATCATCGCCGCGTGCTGGATCGCGTTGGGATACAGCGACTTCAGGTAGTTCGCCGGCCCGAGCGCCCAGTAGTGGTCGTTGCCGGGGCTGGCGCCGAAGATGTCGGCCGTGCCGCCGGCGGCCGCCGTCGACACCTCGGCGGCCATGTCGGGGATGCTGCAGCTGTTGACGGCCGTGGCGCCGCCGTCGTCGAAGCCCGACGCGTTGCCGACCATGGCGAAGTCGCTCGAGCACGCCTGGGAGGCGTCGGCGAAGTCGGTGCCCGAGTCGTTGCCGTCGTCGAAGGGCTGCACCTTGATTTGGCGGCCGCAGATGCCGCCGGTGCTGTTCACGTAGGCGGCCCACGCCTCGGTGGCCTGCTGCGCGCTCTGGGTGAGGCCCGGTGCGACGCCGCTGATGCTGGCGATGTTGCCGACGGTGATCGTCGTGGCGGTGACGCCGGTGGCGGTGGCGCCGCCGTTGCCGCCCGCCGGGGCCTGGTTGCCGTTGGCGCCGCAGGCCCCCGCGCCCGACGAGACGCCGGGCAGGGCGGCCGGGGTGGCGGCCGCGCCGCCGGTGCCGGTCGCGCCCGGGTGGGACGCGCCCGTGGACCCGCTGCCGCCGGGCGTGCCGCTGGCCAGGGCGGGCCCGGTCGACGAGCAGGGCGCCGTCGTGGTGGTGGTCGTGCTCGACGTCGAGGCCTTGGCGCCCGACTTCGCCTTGGCCGCGGTCGTCGAGGTCGTGGTGGACGAGCCCGTGGCCGCGGTCGCGGTCGTGGTGGTCGAGCCGGAGGCACAGGGGGTCGAGCTGCCCGACCCGAGCGCCTGGGCGCCGGTGGCGGTCCCCGTATCGGACCCCGTGTTGGTCGAGTGGCCGCCTGCGCCCTGGGCCAGGGCGGCCTGGCTGCCGTTCAGCCGCGAGCCGCAGGCCGAGACCAACAGCGCGAGGACGACCACGGACAGCGCGACGGCGACACGTTGGCGGTTCCGGATGCCCCTCACAGCGAATGCTCCTCCTGGTCGGTGCGCCGCGCCTCGTCCAGGCTGCGCAAGATCCGCTCGAGCCGGTCGACCGAGCGCACGATGGCGAGCGCGTTGCGACGCTCCTCTTCGATCTGGCGCATGCTCCAGGCGCAGCGCACCAGGACGCCGCCGCCGATCACCAGGGCGACGCCGAGCAGGCCCCCCGAGATGAGGTAGGGCACCTCCTCGTAGAGGTAGGGGCTGTTGGCCGCGCCGTACCAGCCGAGCAGGATCGCCACGAAGCCGAAGACGATGAGCACCATGCCGATCCACTCGAGCCACTTGCGCACGTTGCGGCTGCTGCGGCCGGGGCGCGCCCGGTCCACCACGGCGGCGAGGCGCGAGAGGCGCGTCGGCACCGGCGTGGCTCCGTTGGCCTCCCCCTCGGGCCCGGCCGGCGGGGGCGGCACGACCACGGGGCCGGACAGCCCGCTCAGGTCGGGGCTGGCGCTGACCCGGGTCACCTCGCCCGGGTCGGGCTCGTCGGACGACCTTCCAAAGATGGGCATCAGCCGAAACCTCCGAAGTCGTGCAGTTCGTCGGGCGTGACATTGAAGCGCTCCATGAGCGGGTCCCCCTCCGAACACGTGGTGCCGAGGGCGTCGGTGAGGTCGTCGGCGCGTTTGTACAGATAGGCCAACGCGGCGGCGGCCAGCAGGCCGAGGATGATCAGCGCGGCGCCGATCCCCTTGAAGGTCGCGCCGACGGTGGAGGTCTGGGGGGACACGGTCGAGGGTGCGGACCCGGTGCCGGCGCCGGTGCTCCCCGAAGGCGTCGAGCCCACGCCGCTGCCGGTGCCGCCGACAAAGCTGCCGCTGCCGGTGCCGGTGCCGCCGGTGAAGCCGGCGCCCGAGTTGCCGATGCCTGAGGCGCCGGTCGACGGTGCGACCGACGAGCCGGCGCCGGTGCCGCCCGAGTTCGCCACGAAGGCGGGCGACCCCGTCGAGCTCACCTGCACCCGGCCCAGGTACAGCGTGATCAGCTGCTCGTCAGGGATGGCCACGGGCAGCTCGGAGACGAGCTTCGCCGGCAACAGGGACGCGAACTTGTTGGCCGCCGTGTCCAGCGAGTCGAGGTTGATGGAGATCTCGAGCCCATCGAGCTCCCGGCTCGCCGCGGGGCCGCTGACCTTGTCGGTGGGGTTGGTGACGGCGATCGTGATGCCGAGCTCCTTCAGCAGCGTGTTGAGGGCCGAGATGGGCAGGGCGCCGAGCGACCCCGACAGGTTGAGCGCCTGAATCCCGTTGGCGGTGATGGTGATCGGCTCGCCGGCGATCGAGACATTCTGCACCTGGGTCGAACCCGTGACCTTGCCGGTCGTGCCGTCCGAGGTGGCGGTGGCGGTGGAGGTGATGCTGCCGATGGAGATGAACCCGTCGAGGAGCGAGAGGCCACCCACCGTGGCGGTGGCCTCCGCCGTCGCCGTGCTCGATGGGGCCTGCGACGAGGAGGTGGCCGAGAGGAGGCCCACGCCGAGGATGCTCGAGCTCCCGGCCAGGATGTTGCCGCTGCCCGAAGTCGCCTGCTGTGTCGGGTCGCCGCCGTTGGAGCCCGAGGTCGAGGCGTCGTTGCCGATGGTCGCGGTGGCGTTGTTCCCGTTGCTCGTGCTCTGCGCGTCCATGTTCAGCCCGGGGACGTCCGTCGACGCCGAGTTCGGCGTCTGCGGGTAGTCGCTGGTCGCCTGGACCGGCCACGTCGGCGCCGGGGGCAACGGGACCCCGGGCACGAGCAGCGAGAGCTGCGCGCCGGCGCCCGCCACGACCGCGCCCGGGTAGACGGTCGACGCCAGGGCGTTCCCGGTGGGGCCGTAGTTGTCCGTGGTGCTGGCGTACCCCTCGTCGAACTCGAGCGACGGGGTGGAGGGCAGCGGGAAGTTGGGCTGCTCGTACTGCGCGGAGATCGCCTCGGCCAGCGAGGTGACGGTGAAGCCGCCCAGCGCGTTGTCCGCCCCGGCCGGCCCGTTGGAGAAGGCGACGGCCAGCAGCCCCGACCCACCGGCGACCAGGATGGCCGACGAGGCGGCCAGGGCGCCGAGCCGGCGCAGGGACGGGACGATCCTCATGCCGCCGCCCCGCCGAGGTAGGCGTCGGCCAGGTCGTCGGGCAGGTCGCCGGGCTTGCCGGCGGCGACGATGCGACCCTGGACGACGACGGCGACGTCGGTCGCGACGCCGAGCGCGGTGGCGGCGAACTGCTCGGCCAGGATCACGGCCACGCCCTCGTCGGCGATCTGCTTCACGAGGTCGTAGAGCTCGGCCACGATCATCGGCGCCAGGCCCATGGAGATCTCGTCGAGCAGGAGGACGGCGGGCTCGACGCTCAGCGTGCGCGCCATGGCCAGCATCTGCTGCTCGCCGCCCGAGAGCGTGCCGGCCAGCTGCTGGCGCCGCTCGGCCAGGCGCGGGAAGCGGGCGAACGCCCGCTGCTCGACGTGGGAGCGGGACGGTCCGGCGTAGGTCATGAGGCGAAGGTTCTCCGTCACGGTCAGGTTGGGGAAGATGCCGCGCCCGTCGGGCAGCGTGCAGAGCCCGGCGCGGGCCAGCGCGTCGGGGGGAGTCCCGTTGGCGTGGCGCCCCAGCACGTGGAAGCAGCCCTTCGTCGGTTCCATCAGGCCGCTGGCCACCCGGAGCGTCGTGGACTTGCCGGCCCCGTTGGGGCCGAGAAGTGCGAGTACCGAGCCGGTCGACACGGCCAGGTCGATGCCGTGCAGCACCTCGATCTGCCCGTAGGCGGCGTGCACGCGGCGCAGCTCGAGCACCGGCGGCAGGGGCTTGCCCTCAGGCATTCGTCCCCACGGTCGCCGGGGCGTTTGCGCCGGGCGCATGCTCGGCGGGATCGTCCACGGTGCCCAGGTAGGCGGCGCGCACCCGCTCGTCCGCCCGCACCTCGTCGGGCCCGCCCACCGTCAGCACGGCGCCGAAGTCAAGCACATTGATCTGCGTGCAGATCCGCATCACCAGGCCCATGTCGTGCTCGACCAGCAGCACCGCCATGCCGGCCTCGGCCAGCTGGCAGAGCAGGTCGCCCAGCTCCTCGCTCTCCGTGTCGTCGAGGCCGGACGAGGGCTCGTCGAGCAGGAGCAGGCGCGGCCGGGTGGCCAGTGCCCGCGCCAACTCGAGCAGGCGGGCCTGGCCGGTGGGCAGCGTGTCGGCGGGACGGTCGGCCAGGTGCCCGAGCCCGACCAGCGCCAGGACGCCGTCGGCGTTGGCGGGTGCGTCGGAGTGGTCGCGGGACCAGCGGCGGCGGATCTCGGCGGCGGCGAGGACGTTCTCGCGGACCGAGAGCGAGGTGAAGACCTCGAGCCGTTGGAACGTGCGGGCGATGCCGAGGCGGGCGCGCTGGTGCGGCTTCAGCCCGGCCATGTCGCCGTCGTCGAAGCTGATGTGACCCCCGTGGAGGCCCTGCAGACCGCAGATGGCGTTGAACAGGGTGGTCTTCCCCGCGCCGTTGGGCCCGATCAGACCGGTGACGATGCCGGGCGCGACGTGGAGGTCCACGCCACGCAGCGCGTGCACACCCCCAAATCGAACCTCAGCTTCCGCTACTTGCAGAAGCGCCATCGTGTCCCCCCCATTGCGGTCGGGCTGGTGTCCGGGCCTCCGGGCCTCGGCGCCTGAACTTTTCCTGGTCGGACCAGGTCTTTTCCGTTGAAAATTAGAACGGCTTCTCATTCCCGGTCTTACGGTCTCAATTTCGGGCCGTACCCGGTGAGCGGTACCCTCAACCCCATGGAACACTCCATGGCCGATCGCCTGGCCGAGCTGGCCGAACGCAAGAACGAGGCCCTCCACGCGGGCAGCCCGCGGGCGGTCGAACGCCACCACGCCAAGGGCAAGCTGACCGCCCGCGAGCGGATCGAGTACCTGCTCGACGACGGGTCCTTCCAGGAGCTCGACATGCTGGCCCGGCACCGGGCCCACGGCATGGGCCTCGAGGACAACCGCCCCTACACCGACGGCGTCGTGACCGGGTTCGGGACGATCGACGGGCGCCGGGTCTGCCTGTTCAGCCAGGACTTCACCGTCTTCGGGGGCGCACTCGGCGAGGTCTTCGCCGAGAAGATCCACAAGGTCATGGACCTGGCCGCCTCCACCGGCGTCCCGATGATCGGCCTCAACGACGGCGCCGGCGCCCGGATCCAGGAGGGCGTCGTGTCCCTGCACTCCTACGGCGGCATCTTCCACCGCAACGTGGCGGCGTCGGGCGTCATCCCCCAGATCAGCGTGATCCTCGGGCCGTGCGCCGGCGGCGCCGTGTACTCGCCGGCCATGACCGACTTCATCTTCATGGTGCAGGGGACCTCGCACATGTTCATCACCGGCCCTGACGTGGTGAAGACGGTGACCGGCGAGGACGTGACGCTCGAGGAGCTCGGCGGCGCCATGAGCCACGCCACCAAGTCGGGCGTCGCCACGTTCGTCTCCCCCGACGAGAAGGCCTGCCTCGACGACGTGCGCCACCTGCTGTCGTTCCTCCCCTCCAACAACCTGGAGGAGCCGCCGGTCGAGCCGACGGGCGACGAGCCGGACCGCTCGGTCACCGAGCTCCTCGACTTCCTGCCCCTGTCGCCCAACCAGCCCTACGACATGAAGAAGATCATCGCCGCGGTGGTCGACGACGGCGAGTACTTCGAGGTGCACCGTCACTGGGCCATGTCGATCACGTGCGGGTACGCCCGGATGAACGGGCGCGTCGTCGGCATCGTGGGGAACCAGCCGGCGGTGCTGGCGGGCGTGCTCGACATCGACTCCTCGGAGAAGGCGTCGCGCTTCGTGCGCACGTGCGACGCCTTCAACATCCCGCTGCTCACCTTCGTCGACGTGCCCGGCTTCCTTCCGGGCACCGACCAGGAGTACGGCGGGATCATTCGCCACGGCGCCAAGCTGCTCTACGCCTACTGCGAGGCGACCGTGCCGCGCATCCAGATCATCACGCGCAAGGCCTACGGCGGCGCCTACGTCGTCATGAACTCCAAGTCGATCGGCGCCGATCTGGCCTTCGCCTGGCCCTCGGCCGAACTGGCCGTCATGGGCCCGAACGGCGCCGTGGACATCGTCTACCGACGCGAGCTGGCCGAGGCGACCGACCCGGCGCAACGCCGAGCCGAACTGATCGACGAGTACACCGAGCGCTACGCCAACCCGTACATCGCGGCCGAGCGCGGCTACGTCGACGACGTGATCTCGCCCGCCGACACGCGCGCCGTCATCTGCCGCAGCCTCGACATCCTGGCCTCCAAGCGCGAGGAGCTGCCGAAGCGCAAGCACGGCAACGTGCCGCTGTGAGTCACGGTGTCGTCGACCCGGCGCGCCTCACCTTGCGCCCGCCGCCCGAGCCGGACCCCGCGGTGCTGGCGGCCATCGCGTCGGCCGTCCAGCTGGCCTGGCCGCGGCCGCCCGAGCCCGACGCGCAGAACCCGGTGCACGAGGCGTGGCGCTTCAGCGGGCGCTGGTGGAACAAGCCGGTGGCGATCAGCCGCGACCGGCCCTGGGCCCGCCGCTGACCGTCTACGTCGACGACTGGCGCCAGCCGGCCACCGTGCGCGGGCGGGCCGACCGCTGGTCCCACCTGCTGGCCGACGAGCCCGACGAGCTGCACGCCATGGCGGAACAGCTCGGGATCCCGCGGCGGGGTTACCAGCTGCACCGGCGCTCGGCGGCGCTGAACCACTACGACCTGCCCGAGGGCCTCCGCCGGCGCGCCATTGCGCTCGGTGCCGTCCCCGTGACGTGGCGCCAGATGGCGCGGCTCACGCGGGAGTGGCGGCGCGCTGGCGCTCGGCCAGCACCACCAGATCCTCCATGATGTGGTCGAAGGAGAAGTCCTTGGGCGTGTAGACGGAGGCGACGCCCTTTCCGATCAGGAGCTCGGCGTCCTCGGGCGGGATGATGCCGCCCACCACGACGGCGGCGGTGCTCCCGGCGGCGCGCAGCCGGTCGAGCACGTCGGGCACCAGCTCGAGGTGCGAGCCCGACAGAATGGAGAGGCCGACGATGTCGACGTCCTCGTCGAGCGCGGCCGCCACGATCTGGGCCGGGGTCAGCCGGATGCCTTGGTAGATCACCTCGAACCCGGCGTCGCGCGCCGCCACGGCGATCTGCTCGGCGCCGTTGGAGTGCCCGTCGAGCCCAGGCTTCGCCACGAGCAGACGCGGCGGCCCTCCCGTGCGCTCGGCCAGCTGTTGGGTCCGCACGCGGATCGGTGCCAGGTCGCCGCGGTGGCCCACCCCGCCCCCGACCCCGGTGGGGGCGCGGAACTCGCCGAACACCTCGCGCAGGGCGTTGGCCCACTCCCCGGTCGTGCCGCCGGCGTGCGCCAGGGCGATGGTGGCCGCCATGACGTTGCCCTCGGGCCCGTTGTCCTCGGCCACCCGCAGCAGCTCGTCGAGGGCGGCCCGCACCTTGGCGCCGTCGCGCTGGGCGCGCCAGCGCTCGATGTCGGCGATCTGCTCGGCCTCGACGTGGGGGTTGACCCGGAGGATGTTGTCGATCTCGCCGTCGCCCAGGAGCGGGGACGGCGCGGTCTCGGTGAACGAGTTGACGCCGATCACCTTGAGCTCGCCCGTCTCGATGCGGCGCAGGCGCTCGGACTGGCTCCGCACCAGCCGGCGCTTCAGCTCGTCGATGGCCTCGAACGCGCCGCCCAGCGCCTGGACGTCATCGAGCTCGACGGTTGCCTCCTCGACCAGCTCGGCTGTCTTGGCCTCGATGACCTTGGATCCCTCGAAGATGTCGTCGTACTCGAGCAGGTCCGACTCGAACGCGAGCACCTGCTGGATCCGCAGCGACCACTGCTGGTCCCACGGGCGCGGCAGACCGAGTGCCTCGTTCCACGCCGGCAGCTGCATGGCGCGGGCGCGAGCGCCCTTGGACAGGGTGACCCCGAGGGTCTCGAGGACGATCCGCTGGACGTTGTTCTCGGGCTGCTGCTCGGTCAGTCCGAGCGAGTTGACCTGCACGCCGTAGCGGAAGCGCCGCAGTTTCGGATCCTCGACGCCGTAGCGCTCCAGGCAGATGCGGTCCCACATGCGCGTGAACGCCCGCATCTTGCACGTCTCCTCGACGAAGCGGACGCTCGAATTCACGAAGAAGCTGATGCGGCCGACCACGGCCGGCAGCTCGCACTCCTCGATCTTGCCCGAGGCGAGTACCCCGTCGAGCACGCCGATCGCCGTGGCCAACGCGAACGCCACCTCTTGGACCGGCGTGGCCCCGGCCTCCTGCAGGTGGTAGCTGCAGACGTTGATCGGGTTCCATTTCGGCACCTGGCGCACCGTGTAGGCGATCGTGTCCACCGTGAGCCGCAAGCTCGGTCCGGGCGGGAAAATGTAGGTCCCGCGGCTCAGGTACTCCTTCACGATGTCGTTCTGCGTCGTGCCGGCCAGCAGGCCGGGATCGACGCCCCCGTCCTCGGCGTGGGCGACGTAGAGGCCGAGCAGCCAGGCCGCAGTGGCGTTGATCGTCATGGACGTGTTCATGTCCGCCACCGGGATCTGGTCGAGCAGCTCCTCCATGTGCCCGAGGTGCGCCACCGGCACGCCGACCTTGCCGACCTCCCCTGCTGCCTCGGGGGCGTCGGGGTCGTAGCCGGTCTGGGTCGGGAGGTCGAACGCGATCGACAGGCCGGTCTGTCCCTTCGCCAGGTTGGTGCGGTACAGCTCGTTCGAGGCGCGCGCCGTCGAGTGGCCGGAATACGTGCGCATCATCCACGGCGCATCGCGCTTCCGCTCGGTTGCCATCACTTCACCTCCAGACGGTGCAGCGCACCAACCATTGTGCCCGTCTTTCCCACCGGCCGGTTGCGACTAGCGGTTGTAGTCGTAGAAACCCTTCTTTGTCTTGCGCCCGAGCTGGCCGGAGGTGACCAGGCGGCGCAGCAGGGGGACCGCGGCGTAGTTGGAGTCGCGGAACTCGGCGTAGAGCGCGTCGAGAATCGCCAGTGACGTGTCGAGGCCCACGAGGTCGAGCACCGCGAGCGGGCCCATCGGGAACCCGGCGCCACCCGTCATGGCGGCGTCGATGCCCTCCCGGCTCGCCACGCCCTGCTCGAGCAGGCGCACCGCGTTGTTGAGGTAGGGAAACAACAGTGCGTTGAGGACGAAGCCGGCCTGGTCCTTGACCTCGACGGGGTTCTTGCCGCACTTCTCGGCGAAGGTGATCGCGGCTTGGATGGTGGCGTCATTGACCGTGATGGGTCGAACGATCTCGACGAGCACCATGGCCGTCGCCGGGTTCGAGAAATGGACGCCGCACACGAGCTCGGGCCGCCCGGTTGCCATGGCCATGTCCACCACCGGCAGGGTCGAGGTGTTGGTGGCCAGGATGGTCCCGGGCTTGCAGATGCTGTCGAGCTCGGCGAAGAGATCCTTCTTGACCGCCAGGTCCTCGACCACCGACTCGATGACCAGATCGACGTCGACCAACTCGCCCAGATGGGTCGTGGCGCGCACCCGGCCGGTGATCTCCTTGGCCTCGGCCTCGGCGCGCTTGCCCTTCTCCACCTGCTTGGCGAGCGACTTCTCGAGGCCCGCCAGCATGGCGTCGGCCCCGGCCTGGCTGCGGCTCCGCAGCACGACCCCGTAGCCGCTCGCGGCCGCGACCTCGGCGATGCCCGAGCCCATGATTCCCGAACCGACGATTCCCACCCGTGTGATCGACATGGGTGCGTAGGCTACTGGCCGGTAACCACCGCAGTCGAAGCCGGGAGGGCCCGGCCCGGCGTGTCAAAGTGGCGCATGGACGCGACCGGCACGCTGGCCCTGGTGGGGGGCGATGAATGGACCGAGGGCTGCAGCTTCGACGCCACCCTGCTGGCGGCATCGGGCGGGACCGACGTGATGGTGTTGCCCACGGCGGCCGCCTACCAGCACCCCGAGCGCGTCGTCCTGCGGGCGGCCGAGTGGTTCGCCCCCCTGGGCGCCCACGTCGAGGGCCTGATGGTGGTCGACCGGGCCTCGGCCGAGGACCCCGGGATGGCCGCCACGCTGGCCCAGGCGCGCTTCGTCTACCTGGCCGGTGGTTCGCCTCTGCACCTGCGGGCCGTGCTGAAGAAGTCCGCCGTGTTCGACGCCCTGCGTACCGCCTGGTTGCGCGGTGCGGTGGTGGCGGGGGCGGGGGCCGGGGCCATGGTGCTGACCGACCCCATGGCGGACCCGCGCGGCGGTGCGCTCACGCTCGGGCTCGGCCTGGTCAACAACCTCACGGTCGTCCCCCATTTCGGCGACGAACACGACGACGCGCACGGCCAGAAGCTCGAGCGGACGGTGGCCATGGCGCCCGCCGCCTTGCCGGTGGTGGCGCTGCCCGCCCGCACGGCCCTCGTCCGCGACGCGGCGGGCGCGTGGCGCGCCGAGGGGGTCGGAACGCCGGTGGTGTTCGTCGGCGGGGCCCAGACCGAGGGCCTGGCCGCCCTGGCGGGTTGAAGGCCCCTCAGTCCTTCTCTTCGACGGTGACGCTCTCGATCACGACGCGCTCCTTGGGCGTGCCCGAGCGGCTGCCGATGGCGTCGATCTTGGTGACCACCTCGAGGCCGCTGACGACCTCGCCGAAGAGCGAGTAGAGCGGCGGCAGGCGCACCCCGTCGGCGCCGCTGATCACGAAGAACTGGCTGCCGTTGGTGTCGGGCCCGGCGTTGGCCATGGCCAGCGAGCCCACCTGGTAGCGCCCCGCCTGGGGCAGTTCGTCGGAGAAGCGGTAGCCGGGCCCGCCCGAACCGCTGCCGGTCGGGTCACCGCCCTGGAGGACGAAGCCGGGGATGATGCGGTGGAACACGATGCCGTCGAAGTAGTGGTAGCGCGCCAGGAAGACGAAGCTGTTGACCGCACGCGGGGCGGCGAGGGGGTCGAGGTTGATGACCATCGTCCCGTGCGACGTGACCATGGTGGCCACGTAGCGCTTGGAGGAGTCGATGAGCATCGGCGGCTCTTCGTCGAACTTGCGCTGCTGTGGGCTCGAGCCGTCGGGGTTGGGCGGGGTGGGCGTGGCCATGGGGGGCGACCTCAGGATTCGTGGATGGTGACGGACAGGATGCGCTGGGTCACTGCGGGCGGAGTGCCGGACGAGGACGTGGACCCTTGCTGGTTGATGGTTTGCACGACGTTCATACCCGAAGTGACCAGGCCGAAAAGCGGGTACGTGCTGGCCAGGCCACCCTGGCCCTGGCCCGCCACGATGAAGAACTGGTTGCCGCTGACGCCCTTGCCGCTCGTGGCCATCGCCACCGCGCCCACCGGGTAGTTCGGGCTGGTCGCGGTGCTCGCGGGCGGCAGGTTCTCGGCCGGCAGGGTGTAGGAGAGCGCGGCACTCGCCGCGTTGGTCTGGGTGGCGTTGCCGACCTGGTTGATGAAGCCGGGGATGACGCGGAAGAAGGAGTTGCAGCGGAAGTAGCCCTTGTCGGCCAGGAACACGAAGTTGTTCACCGTCTGCGGGGCGGCCTTGGCGTTGAGGCCGATGTCGAAGGTGCCCGCCGTGGTCACGACCGTGGCGGAGTAGCTCTTCGAGGTGTCGATCGTCATCGCCGGCGCCGAGGTGTACTTCTGGTGGTTCGCCGGCGTCGTGGGGCTGGCGGGACAGCCGGCCTTCACCGCGACGTCGTTCGCCTCCTTCTGGAGCTTGGCGTTCTCCTTGGCCTGCGGGGTGACCACGGTGGTCGACGTGCTCGACTGGGACCCCACCGTCTTGTTGTTGTTGCCGCTCGAGACGGCAAAGACGATGCCGATCACGACCCCGGCCACGATCACGACGATGATCCCGTTGCGGATCTGGCGGCGGCGCTTGGCCGCCCGGGCCTCGGCGGCCAGGCGGGCTTCTCGGGCTGCACGCTGACGGGCTCGCTTGTCGCTGGGCACGGGCGCAGACCCTACCCAATCCCCGGGGGGGCCTCCGGTCGCCGCGGGCCTCGGCGGCATCCGAGGTGACCCCGCCGCCCCGCGGCCAGGGCGGACGGCGATAGGGCGCGTGTGCAGTCGGTAGCCTCGTCCGGATGCCGCTGGTCGTCCAGAAATTCGGGGGTACCTCCGTCGGCGACGCGGACAGGATCCGGGCCGTGGCCGACCACATCGCACGGACGCGCCGGGACGGCTCGGACGTGGTCGCCGTGGTCAGCGCCATGGGCAAGACGACCGACGACCTCATTCACCTGGCCAACTCGGTGAGCAGGACCCAGCCGCCGCGCGAATACGACATGCTCGTCAGCACCGGCGAGCGCATCTCGATGTCACTGCTGGTCATGGCGCTGGCCGACCTGGGGGTGGAGGGCCAGTCCTTCACCGGGAGCCAAGTCGGCATCATCACCGACAGCGACCACACCCGGGCCAAGATCAAAGAGGTCAAGGGCGACCGCCTGCGCGAGGCGCTGGCGGCCGGCAAGGTGCCCGTGGTGGCCGGCTTCCAGGGCGTCTCGGCCGAACGCGAGATCACCACGCTCGGGCGCGGCGGCTCCGACGCCACCGCCGTCGCGCTGGCCGCGGTGCTCAACGCCGACGTCTGCGAGATCTACACGGACGTGACGGGGGTCTTCACCGCCGACCCGCGCATCGTGCCCGAGGCCCACCGCATCAACCGGATCTCGTTCGAAGAGATGCTCGAGATGGCGGCCAGCGGCGGGCGCGTGCTCATGCTGCGTGCCGTCGAGTTCGCCCGCAACCACAATGTCCCGCTACACGTGCGCAGCAGCTTCACCTGGGAGCCCGGCACCTGGGTGGTCGAGGAGGATGCAGACATGGAGGAAGCAGTCGTCACCGCCGTGACCCACGACACCTCAGAGGCCAAGGTCACCGTGAGCGGTGTCCCCGACCGGCCCGGGGTGGCAGCCAGCCTCTTCCGTGCCCTGGCCGACAAGTCGATCAACGTCGACATGATCGTGCAGAACACGTCGGCCCATGGGACGACCGACATCTCGTTCACGGTGCCCAACGACGACCTGGCCGTCGCCGTGGAGACGGCGCAGGCGCACGCCAACGACCTCGGCGCGACCGGCGTGGCGTCGGCCGCCGACGTGGCGCGGGTCTCCCTGATCGGCGTGGGCATGAAGTCGCACCCCGGGATCGCCGCCACCATGTTCGAGACCCTGGCGAACGAGAACATCAACATCGACATGATCTCGACGTCGACGATCCGGACCTCGTGCATCGTGGCCGAGGCCGACGTCGAGCGGGCCGTGCGCAGCCTCCACCGAGCGTTCGCCCTGGGGTGATGGCACCGAAGGCGCAGGCGGTGCGGACCCTCTGGCTGCTGCGGCACGCCAAGACGGTCGCCGATCCGCCACCGGGAGGCTCCGACTTCGACCGGGTGCTCGCGCCCCGCGGTCGACGTGACGCCACCGCGCTGGGGCGTCTCTTCGCGGGAGAGGCGGAGGCCCTGGGGCCGGCCTTACGCGGCGTCCCGCGGCCCGAAGTGGCCCTGGTGTCCCCCGCCGCCCGGACCAGGGCGACGGGGGAGCTCGTGCTGGCGAAGATGGCAACGCCGCCCGCCGCCCGCTACCCCGACGAGCTCTACGGGGCCGACCCCGAGGAGGTCCTGGCCCTGCTGCGCGCGCTCGGGGACGATGTCGACGCGGTCATGGTGGTGGGGCACAACCCGACGGCGCACTCGCTCTCCCAGGGGTTGCTCGCGCCGCGCAACAAGAAGGACCTGTCGCTGGCGGTGCGCACAGGGTTCCCCACGTGCGCGCTCGGCGTCTACGCCTTCAAAGTGGCGCGCTGGGCGGACGTCGACGCCGCGACGGCCAAGCTGGTGGCGCTCATGGCGCCGCCCTACGAGAGCTGAGCGGCGCCGGGCCGATCAGAGGCTGCGCAGGATGGCGGCGTCGCCTTGGCCGCCACCGCCGCAGAGCGCCACGGCGGCCGTGGACGCGCCACGCCGGCGCAGCTCGAGCAGCGCGCTGAGCGCGACCCGGGTCCCGGACATGCCGACCGGGTGGCCCAGGGCAATCGCACCACCGTTGACGTTGACCTTGTTCTCGTCGATCCCGAGGTCGTCCACCGAGGCGAGGCCGACGGCGGCGAAGGCCTCGTTGATCTCGAAGAGGTCGATGGCGTCGAGCCCGAGGCCCGCCTTCGCCGCCGCCTTCAAGATGGCGCGCGAGGGCTGGGTGAGCAGCGAGTTGTCGGGACCGGCCACCATGCCGTAACCCACCACCTGGCCGAGCGGGGTCACGCCCAGCTCCTTGGCCTTTGCCGCCGACATGACGACGACGGCGCAACCGCCGTCGGAGATCTGCGACGAGTTGCCCGCCGTGATGCTCCCGTTCTTGTCGAAGGCCGGCCGCAGCCCGGCCAGCGACTCCGCCGTGGTGCCGGGGCGCACACCCTCGTCGGTGTCGAACAGCAGCGGGTCGCCCTTGCGCTGCGGAACCTGCACCGGGACGATCTCGTCGCCCAGGCGTCCGTCCTTCGCCGCGGCGGCGGCCTTCTCGTGGCTCGCGGCGGCGAACGCGTCCTGGCGCTCGCGCGTGATCTTCGCGGTGCCCTGGTTGTGCTGCTCGGTGGAGAGGCCCATAGCGATGTGGTCGAACGAGTCGGTCAGGCCGTCGTACATCATGGAGTCCACGAGGGTGGCGTCGCCGAGCCGGAACCCGGCCCGCGCGCCCGGCAGCAGGTGCGGCGCCTGGGTCATCGACTCCATGCCGCCGGCCACCACGATGTCGGCGTCGCCGGCACGGATCATCTGGTCGGCCAGGTAGATCGTGTTGAGGCCCGAGAGGCACACCTTGTTGATGGTGTTGGCCGGCACGGTCATGGGGATGCCCCCCTTCACGGCCGCCTGGCGCGCCGTGATCTGGCCCTGGCCGGCCTGGAGGACCTGGCCCATGAGGACATAGTCGACCTGGTCGGCGCTCACGCCGGCGCGCCTGAGCGCCTCGGCGATGGCAAAGCCCCCCAGGTCCATGGCCGTGAAGCCGGCCAGCGCGCCCGACAGCTTCCCGATCGGGGTCCGAGCCCCGGCGACGATGACAGCCTCAGCCATTCCTGTACCTCCGCGTTGCCCCGCCGGTCTGGTTACCAGACGGAAACCCCATCGTACCGGCCAACTATCGTCGGGTCACATGAGCGAGATCCTCGACGCAGTCGTAGCCGGCGCGCCCGCAGAAGAGCTGGCCAGACTCGAAATGCCCGATAGCTACCGGGCGGCCCTGGTCAAGCGCAGCGAGGTGGACATGTTCGAGGGCATGGAGTCCTCGGACAAGGACCCCCGCCGCTCCCTCCACGTGGAAGAGGTGCCGCTCCCCGAGCTCGCCCCGGACGAGGCGTACGTGGCGGTGATGGCCTCCTCCATCAACTTCAACACCGTGTGGACGTCGATCTTCGAGCCCCTCCCGACCTTCGGGTTCCTCGACCGCCTGGGCAAGGAGGGGCCGTGGGGGGCCCGCCACGCCCTCGACTACGCCGTGGTGGGCTCCGACGCCGCCGCCGTGGTCCTGCGGACCGGCTCCCAGGTCCGCAACTGGAAGGTGGGCGACAAGGTCACCGTCCACTGCAACTACGTCGACGACCAGGATCCCTCCGCCCACGACGACTCTATGCTGGCGTCCAACCAGCGCATCTGGGGCTTCGAGACGAACTTCGGCGGCCTGGCCGACATCGCGCTCGTCAAGGCCAACCAGCTCATGGCGAAGCCGGCGCATCTCAGCTGGGAGGAAGCGGCCATCAACGCGCTGTGCAACTCGACGGCGTACCGCATGCTGGTCTCGCACAACGGGGCGCGCATGAGCCAAGGCGACAAGGTGCTCGTGTGGGGCGCCAGCGGCGGCCTGGGCAGCTACGCCGTGCAGCACGTGCTCAACGGCGGCGGCACGCCCATCGGCGTCGTGTCGTCACCCGAGAAGGTGAAGCTGCTCAACGACCTCGGTGTCGAGGCGGTGATCGACCGCAAGGCGGCCAATTACAAGTTCTGGGCCGACGAGCACACGCAGGACGAGTCCGAGTGGCGCCGCTTCGGCAAGGACATTCGTGGCCTCGTCGGCGGCGAGCCGGAGATCATCTTCGAGCACCCCGGTCGCCAGACCATGGGCGCGTCGGTCTTCGCCTGCAAGCGGGCGGGCACCATCGTGACGTGCGCAGCGACGTCGGGCTACATGATTGAGTACGACAACCGGCACCTCTGGATGAAGCTCAAGACGATCAAGGGCTCGCACTTCGCCAACTACCGCGAGGCGTGGGACGCCAACCAGCTGATCCGCGACGGCAAGGTGCTGCCGCCGCTCTCCGCGGTCTACCCCCTCGAGCAGGTGGGTGAGGCGGCCTACCAGGTGCACCACAACCTGCACGAGGGCAAGATCGGCGTGCTCTGCCTGGCGCCGGGCGAGGGTCTCGGCATCGACGACCCCGAGTTCCGGGCCAAGGTGGGCGAGGACCGCATCACGCTGTTCCGGCGGCACGGCGCGTGACGGACCTCCTGACCGAAATCGACCACGTAGCGATCGCGGTCAACGACCTCGAGGCTGCCATCGCCTGGTACGCCGAGGTCTTCGGCGCCACGGTCGACCACCGCGAGAAGGTCGAGTCCGACGGCGTCGAGGAAGCGCTGCTCAAGGTGGCCGACTCGTACATCCAGCTGCTCACGCCGACGCGGGGCGACTCGCCGGTGGCGAAGTACCTCGCCTCGAAGGGCGAGGGCCTCCATCACGTCGGCTACCGGGTCGACGATTGCGCGATCGCGCTCCAGGCGGTCAAGGACTCGGGCGGTCGCGTCATCGACGAGACGCCGCGTCCCGGCTCGCGCGGGACGACGGTGGCGTTCGTCCACCCCAAGACGTCGTTCGGGACGCTGATCGAATTGGTCCAGGAGTAGGCACCATCAACAACGCGATCAACCACCTCTCTGCAACCAAACGGAGACGGAAACTTGCGCGTCATCGTCTTAGACTTGGCGCCGGAGGGGTTGCCTCGTAGTTCCTAGTGGCGAACGAGGTTGCCGGCCGTGCGTCGGACCGTAGGGGGGGGAACTCGTGCGCCGAGTCTTTGGTTGTCTGGCCGCGCTTGCGGTGTGCACGACGTTTGTGGGGCTGCAGGCCGCACCTGCGGCTTCCGCCGATTCGGATTGGACCGTCATGAGCGGTCCACCGCAGACTGCAGGTCAGACGATCAGTTGGCAATCCGTCTCATGCGTGAGCGCGACCTTCTGCATGGCAGTTGGCCCGATGGACACGACCACACCGGTGCCGCCGGCAGAACCTGCAGAGATGTGGGACGGCTCGTCTTGGAGCAACGTGACCATGGCCGTCCCGAGCCAAGCCCAGCCGACGTGGGTGTCCTGTGTGACCGATACGTTCTGCATGGCCGTCGGGTACACCGGCGGGGGCAGCTTCGCCGAGGAGTGGAACGGCGAATCGTGGACGTCGTCGTCGGTACAGCAGCCTTCGGATGGGGCCTATTCATTGCTCCTGTCGGTGACCTGCCCGAGTGTCACCAACTGTGAGGCTGTCGGGCAAGACGGCCAATCCACCCTTGCCGAGCAGTGGAACGGGACAGCCTGGACGATTGTCCCCAGCCAAGACGGTCAAGACCCCCCTTCCAGTTTGCTGAGCAGCGTCTCTTGCATCGATGCGAGCGACTGCTGGGCTGTCGGTAGCGACGGTGAGCAGACGCTGGCTGAGGAATTCAGCGGATCGCAGTGGTCGATCGCGCCGACGCCGAGCCCAAGCGGGTCAGCGGCGCTGCAGTCGGTCTCCTGTGCCAGCCTTTCGTTCTGCGAAGCGACCGGTACGAACTGGCTTCCCGGACCCCAAGGAGGGTCCGCCGGGATTATCGAAACCTGGGATGGCTCGAATTGGTCGGCTGCGACAATTCCACTCGCTGCGGTCGCCGGTCAAAACAACTTGGTGGGCTACGTCGACTGTTTCAGTGAGACGGCATGCATGGCCACGGCCTCAGACTCATCCGGCTCATTCGTGCTCGACTACGAGAACGGCACCTGGCTCACGGCCTCAGGTCCACCGGAGCCACCCGGCTTTTCGAGCGGTGGGTACGGCCTGCTGTCCTGCGTTCCGGGTTGGGCCTGCGTGGCAGCTGGCACGGGAACCTTTGAAGGGATCGAGCAGACCATCTTCGCGGAATACCCACTCCAGTCCGCCACGGGGCCCGTCGCCGTCATCAGCTCGCCCAGCACGGCGGCCTCCTACAAGGTGAATCAGGTGGTGCCGACAGCCTTTAGTTGCTTCGACGGCACCGGCGCGCCGGGCATTGCGAGTTGTACGGACTCAAACGGCTCATCGAGCCCAGGAGTGCTCGACACGTCGACCTACGGCCCGCACACCTATACGGTGACCGCGACGAGCGCCGACGGTCAGTCCTCGAAGTCGACGCTGACCTATTGGGTCGCGAACCCGCCAACCGTCACCATCGGCGCGCCAATCGCCGCCAGCGACTACATCATGAGCCAGAGCGTTCCGACCAGCTTTGCCTGCAGTGACGGTACCGGAGGTCCAGGCATCTCGACGTGTTCGGACTCGAACGGGTCGTCCGACCCAGGCATCCTCAACACACAGGGCCCGGGGATCAATACCTACACCGTCACGGCGACGAGCATCGACGGACTGACGACGACGAGCAAAGTCGTCTACAACGTGATCGGTGGTCCGACCGTATACATCGACCTTCCTACTCAAGCGACCACCTTTGCGCTTGGCCAAACGATCTCAGCCAGCTACAGCTGTAACGAATACCCTGGCGGGCCAGGCATTGCCAGCTGTAGTGACTCACAGGGAAGCACGAATCCCCAAGACCTCGATACCTCTTCGGTCGGACAGCACACGCTCACAGCCACTGCGACGAGCCTCGATGGGCTCACTGCTACAGAGTCCTTTGCGTACACGGTGGAGGGCGCACCAACCGCGACCATTAGTTCACCGGCGTCGGGTGCAACCTACGCATTCGGCCAAATCGTCCCCACGACTTTCGAATGCACCGAGGGTGCCGGTGGCCCTGGTGTGAACAGCTGTGTCGACTCGAACAAGCAGACGAGCCCGGGGACTCTCATCACCACCTCGGCGGGAGTGCACACTTATTCCGTCGAAGCGACGAGCCTCGACGGGCTCTACAGCGAAGCATCCATCAGCTACCGCGTGGCCGATCCTCCGACCGCCATCATCACCTCGCCCGCGTCCGGTGGGACCTACACGCTCCACCAAAGCGTCCCTACCGCCTTCACCTGCACCGAGGGATCCGGGGGCTCTGGTCTCTCGAGCTGTGTCGATTCGAACAACCAAGCGAGCCCGGGCCTCCTCGATACGTCGTCGCTCGGACCGCACACCTACACCGTTGCGGCACGGAGTTCGGACGGGCTTTCCGGCCAGACATCGATCACGTACACCGTCGTCGCACCCAAGGTGGCGCCGAGCGTCACCTTGAATCCGACGAGTCAGACCGGCTACGTAGGGACGACGTTGACCTTCACGGCCAATGCCACCGGCGTCCCGGCCCCCACCGTGCAGTGGCAAGTGTCCACCAACAAGGGCTCGACCTGGGTCAACGACCCGGGCATGACGAGCACGGGCCTGACGACCGAGTCGCTCGTCACTGCGGAGAACGGCTGGGAGGTCCGAGCCGTGTTCACGAACTCCGCCGGCACCGCCACGACATCAGCTGCCAAGGTCACCGTGCTGAGCGACGTAGCGCCGAAGGTCTCCCGCCAACCTGCCAACGAAACGGTCAAGCCAGGAGGGATCGCCACCTTCACGACCGCCGCCAGCGGCGATCCGGCGCCCACGGTTCAGTGGGAGGTGTCGGTCAACGAAGGAAAGTCGTGGACCAACATTGCGGGCGCCACTATGACGACGATCTCCGTCTCTGCGACTTCAACTCAGAACGGCTGGAGATACCGAGCCGTTTTCACAAACGGCGGCGGATCGGTCACTACGCAGGCAGCGACCCTGAACGTGACCTAGATCTTCCTGCGGTAGTTGGCCAGCTTCGAAGAAGTCCTGCGTGATCGCGCCAGAGCGTCGAGTCAGTCAGACTCTGGGCCTACGCCCGAACCCGGCGGAAGGGACGAGGAGTCAAGAGGCTTGGGCCCGGTATTCCTCAAGCGCATCGACAGGGATGTGTGCGATCCCCTCTACCATCTCGTAGCGAATCTCGCGCCCGTGAACAAGGCGCAAGAGCTCCTTCGTCGACATATCGAGCCGCCGTGCTGCTTCAGATGCCCTGAGCAATTCAGCGGACATCGGATCCTCCTTGATCAAGGCCAAGTTTAGGGCTCAGGATCTGGATCGGATGCTCGACTTGGGAGGGCACGGCGAGGTGATCGGTATCGATGAGTAGGTCCCGGCTGTCCTCGAGCGCTGCCAGCAGATGCAGCGCCTCCTCGAGGTCGACCACGACCTGCCGTGGTGGTTCGCCAGGTGGAGCTTGCACACCGGAGAACGGTCGGAGACGGCTCTGCCCCATTCGTGCGTGCATCACGCTCTGCTCCCGGGATCCTGCTGTCCTCGTCCTGGAGGGAGCCAGACCACAGTCGTTTGCCGTAGGAGAAACCCGTCTCAGGTGGACCTCGACCAGGTAGCGCGGACGAGGGCCAGATGATGCTCGCCGTGGACCCGCATTTCAGGAAAGCGAGCTTGCACCCAACACCAAGTCGCCACCCGTGCACTATTGAGCGACTGGAGGAGCGCCAGGAGGTCCACGTCAATGCCCCTAAACAGGGCGACACCGTCAGCCGGAAGGAACGCGAGATCCCATTCCACGGGCCCAATGCAGGCATCCTCGAAGTCGATCCAGCGGAGCCCATTCGGCGTAAGGAGGTAGTTGCCTCTCTGAGGTTCGCCGTGCAGCCGTTGTTCTGGAAAGGTACGCGCGTCGAGCCTGCTCATCAGGTCCGTGAAGGCCGCGCGCAGGAATCCCCTGTCGCTTGGAGCCAAGGCCGCTATTCGGAGGTCATCGAACAATGCGGTCTTTGTGCGCTCCAAGCCGTCTCGAAAACTCGGGAGTGCAAGGTCACACTCGCCCAGCGCCCCATGGAGTCTGTGCAACGATTGACCAACGCTGGCACCGTCTGACGTGGCGTTCGGGTCATGATCCAGCCGGCTCCAGAGAGTAACGACAAGCCCGGTCTCTCTATCTCGCATCGCGCCGGTCTCGGGCCATGGTGGTGCAATCGGTGCGCCCTTTACGGCGAGCGCCGAGGCCACGTCGTGCTCACGGAGTAAGGCCTCGGCGCTGTCCCCACGGGTTCCAACCTTCGCAATGATCGGGTAGGGCCTGAGCCAGACAACAGTGTGGTTCGTTTCTTGAATCAGTTGTGGCTCGTCAACCTTCAGACCGAGTTGATGAGCAACATCGATCGCAGCGCGGCGTCCCGGCGTGGTACCCGCAAATCTGGCTGTCCGAGGCTGCTGGTCCACATCGCCAGTTTGACCCGACGCGCTGACCAGAGCCTGATCCCTTTGGGAACGTCATCCGGGCCGCTGGGGTGGAAATGCGACGTCCGGGATTCCCGCCACCGAAGCCGAAACGTCTAGCCCGGCGTGACCGCCAGCACGCGCCCCGGGTCCGACGCGCCCACCCACACGCCCGCACCGACCGCCAGCAGCGTCCGCGGGGTCGTGCCGACGTCCAACGCCTTCGACTCCGTCGGCGACACCGTCCGCACGGTCTGCGCCGTCCCGTCGCCCACGTATACGTCGTCACCCGACACCGCCACCGTGAGCGGGTCCCCGCCGACGTGGAAGGTCTGCCTCACGACCAGGCCCGACGGCGACACCTCTGACACCGTCGCGCTCTGACCGTTGGCCACCCACACCGCGCCCTGTCCCGTGGCCACGCCGATGGGAATCTGTCCCACCTTCACCGTCTTCTGCTGCGGCCCCGCCGAGCCCGCGGCAGGCGTGACGCGGGTCAACAGGTCCGTCGTGCCGGTCACCCAGAGCGAACCGTACCCCGCCGCCACGCGCACCGCCCCGGCCAACACGTTGATCGGTGTGCCCGCCGTCGCGGTCTTCAGGCGGACAGGCGTCAGCTCGTGCGCCTCCAGCGACGTCACCCAGACGTCGCCGTCGAGCACGGCCAGGCTGGTCGGCCCGGTGGGCACAGGCACGCTCCGCTGAATCCGCAACGTGGTGGGTTCCACCTCGACGACCTGGTTGTCCACCGCGTCCGCCACCCAGAGGTGCCCGTCCGCCAACACCATGGCCGCCGGGCGCCCGGCCAGGTGCACCGAGTGCTCCACCTTGCCGGTCGTCGGGTCGAAGCGCAGCAGCAGGTCGCGTAGGTCGTCGGTGACCCAGGCCGACCCGCCCTGCTCCGACAGCGCGGACGCCGACGGGAGCTTGAGGACCGTGTGCGACGACAGCACAGGCGCCGTGGTCGACGGCGTCGACGGCGTGTTCGACGACGTGAGCAGCAGCGGCAGCGCGACACCGGCCGCCAACACGATGAGCACGGCGACGGTCGCCCACGTCAGGCGGCGGCGGCGCCGGTCCCAACGATTCCGCTTCTGGGTGCTCTGCGCGCGCTGGGCCCGGTCGCGCCTGCTCTGTTCCTGCCGGCGCTGGCGGCGGTTCTTCTGGGCCACCCGCTAGCGGAACGTGCGCTCGAGGAGTTCCAGCACCCGCGACACCTGCTCAGAAACGGTCCCTGAGCTGGGCAACAGCACCAGGTCGGGGCTGGTCGGCGCCTCGTAGTCCGAGCCGATGCCGGTGAAGCCGGGCAGCTGGCCGGCCCGGGCGCGGGCGTAGAGGCCCTTGGGGTCGCGCTGCTCGCACTCCTCGAGCGACGTGCCCACGAAGATCTCGAGGAACGGCAGGCCGATGTCGTCGTGCAGCATCCGGATGAGGCGCCGGTCCTCCTCGAAGGGGCAGATCAGCGCGATGAGCGCCAGCGACCCGGACTCGGCGAACATGCGCGCCACCTCGCCGGCGCGGCGCACGTTCTCCTTGCGGTCCTGGTCCGAGAAGCCGAGGTCACCGTTGATGCCGTGGCGCAGGTTGTCGCCGTCGAGCAGGAAGGCGTGGCGCCCGCCCTGCACGTACGCCTCTTCCACGCCGGCCGCGATCGTCGACTTGCCGGCGCCCGACAGTCCCGTGAACAGCACGGTCGCGCCCTCGGCGCCCAGCGCGCTGTAGCGGTCGGCCCGCGTCAGGCGGCCCCGGTGGCGCACCACGTTGGGGCTGGCGTGCGTCGTCGCCAGGACGCGAATGACGCCGGCGCCCGAGGTGGCGTTGGTCAGCTGGTCGATGACGATGAAGCTGCCCGTCGTCCGGTTCGTGCCGTAGTCGTCCACCAGCAGCGGCTCGGTGCAGTGGAACGACACGCGGCCGATCTCGTTGAGCTCGAGCGTCGTCGCACTCTCGTCGCGGCGCAGGCCGTTCATGTCGAGCCGGTACTGCAGGGACTCCACCGTCGCCCGCACCGTCCGCGTGCTCTGCTTGAGCAGGTAGCTGCGACCGACCGTGAGCGGGGAGCGCTCGTCCATCCAGCAGACCGTGGCCTCGATCTCTTGCGTGTTGGTGGGCCGGTTGTTCGGCCGGCACAGCACGTCGCCCCGCGAGACGGCGATGTCGTCGGTGAGGGTCACGACGACCGCCATTGGAGGGAAGGCCTCGGGCATCTCCCCGTCCGCCGTCAGGATCGACTTGATGCGCGACGTGGTCCCCGTCGGCAACACCAGCACCTCGTCGCCGGGCCGCAGGACGCCACTCGCCACCGTCCCGGCGTAACCGCGGAAGTCCGGGTTGTCCGGCGTCTGGCTCCGGATCACGTACTGCACCGGGAAGCGCGGGTCGATGAAGTTCTCGTCGCTGCCGATGTAGATGGATTCGAGGTGGTTGAGCAGGGGGGCGCCGCCGTACCACCACATGTTCTCGGAGCGCTGCACCACGTTGTCGCCCTTGAGGGCCGAAATCGGGAAGAACGTGATGTCGTGGACGTTCAGCCGGGCCGCGAACTCCATGAAGTCCGACTCGATCCGCTCGTACTGGGCGCGGTCCCAGTCGATCAGGTCCATCTTGTTGACGCAGACGACCATGTGCGGGACGCCCAGCATCGAGGAGAGGAAGGCGTGGCGGCGCGTCTGCTCGATCACCCCCTTGCGGGCGTCGATGAGAATGAGCGACACGTGCGCCGTGGAGGCGCCCGTCACCATGTTGCGCGTGTACTCGATGTGGCCGGGCGTGTCCGCGATGATGAACTTTCGCTTGGGCGTCGCGAAGTACCGGTACGCCACGTCGATCGTGATGCCCTGCTCGCGCTCGGACCGCAGGCCGTCGGTGAGCAGCGCCAGGTCGGTCTCGGGGTTGCCCCGCTGCTCGCTCGTGCGGCGGATCGACTCCAGCTGGTCCTCGAAGATGCCCTTGGCGTCGTAGAGCAGGCGCCCGATGAGGGTCGACTTGCCGTCGTCGACCGAGCCCGCCGTCGCCAGGCGCAGGAGCTCCATCAGAAGTACCCCTCGCGCTTGCGGTCCTCCATCCCGGCCTCGGAGATCCGGTCGTCGGCCCGCGTGGCGCCGCGCTCGGTGACCCGCGTGGCCGCCACCTCCTCGATCACCAGGTCGATGGTGAGGGCGCTCGACTCGACGCAGCCCGTACAGTCGGCGTCGCCCACGGTGCGGAAGCGCACCGTCGCCTCGAAGGGAGTCTCGCCCGGCTCGAGCGCCAGGTGCGGGCCGACGGCCATCAGCATGCCGTCGCGCTGGATGACCTGGCGCCGGTGCGCCACGTAGATCGGCGGCGTGTCGATGTGCTCGTGGCCGATGTAGTTCCACACGTCGAGCTCGGTCCAGTTCGAGAGCGGGAAGACGCGGATGTGCTCACCCTTGTGGTGCCGCGCGTTGTAGAGGCTCCACAGCTCGGGCCGCTGGTTCTTCGGGTCCCACTGGCCGTACTCGTCGCGGAAGCTGAAGATGCGCTCCTTGGCCCGCGCCTTTTCCTCGTCGCGCCGCGCCCCGCCGAACACGGCGTCGTGCTGGCCCTCGCGGATGGCCCGGAGCAAGGTCGGCGTCTGCAGGCGGTTGCGCGTCGCCCGCGGCGAGGGGTCTTCGACGATGCGCCCGGCGTCGATGTCGTCCTGGACGTAGGCCACGAGGAGCTTGACCCCCATGGCCTCCACGTAGCGGTCGCGGAACTCGAGCACCTCGGTGAAGTTCCGACCGGTGTCGACGTGGAGGACCGGGAAGGGGATGGGCGCCGGCCAGAACGCCTTGCGCGCCACGTGCAGCATGACGATGGAGTCCTTGCCGCCGGAGAACAGCAGCACCGGGCGCTCGAACTCGGCCGCCACCTCGCGCATGATGTGGACCGACTGCGCCTCGAGGGCGCGCAGGTGCGTCAACCGGTAACCCGAGTGCGGACCGGCGTCCGCGCCGTCAGGGTCGGTGACTGCTCCTGCTGTGGCCACTCCGCCGCTCCTCCAGGTACCCGCCGGGGACGCCCCCCGGCGCCCCGACCCTACGTCTTCGGTGCAAAAACCCTAAACGCTGGTGGGAGGTCACCTTGGCGGTGGCCGCCCGGGTCCGCCCGCCGGGATCGTCCCGGGGGCACCGGCGCGGCCGCCCGCCCATCGGCCCTGGTCACGGGCCATGGACGGGTGGTGGTGCGACGGCCTTGGAGTTACGCCCCGGCCCCGGCCTCGGCGGCACCGGCAGCCGGCGGCTCCTCGGGCGAGAAGGACCCGTTGGCCCCGTTGGACCCGGCGCCGCTCTCGACGATCGGATTCCCGTAGGCGTCCTCGGCGTTGGGGGCGGCCCCGAGCCAGCTGGCGTCGATCGACGAGTCGAAGGGGTCCTCGCTGGCTCCCTCGCCCATGTCACGCAGCCAGTTGGCCAGGTCCTCGGTGTCGGACTCGCCGGCGCCCATGGCCCAGAACGGCATCGCTTCGGCGTCGGGCATCTCGAGTCGGATGTTCCGGTAGTGCTCCATGCCCGAACCGGCCGGGATGAGCTTGCCGATGATGATGTTCTCCTTGAGGCCGAAGAGCTGGTCGCTGCGACCCTCGATGGCCGCCTCGGTCAGCACCCGGGTCGTCTCCTGGAAGGAGGCGGCCGAGAGCCAGCTCTCGGTGGCGAGCGAGGCCTTGGTGATGCCCATGAGCTCGGGGCGCCCCTCGGCCGGCGTCTTGCCGTCCTCGACCAGCGTCCGGTTGACCTCGGCGTAGAGCTGGTTGTCGACGCGCTCGCCCGGCAGGAACGGTGCGTCGCCCGGCTCGGCCACGAGCACGCGGCGCAGCATCTGGCGCACGATCAGCTCAATGTGCTTGTCGTGGATCGACACACCCTGGTCGCGGTACACCTTCTGCACCTCTTCGACGAGGTACTGCTGCGTCTCGCGGATGCCCTTGACCTCGAGCAGCTCCTTGGGGTCCTTCGGGCCCTCGACCAGCGCGTCGCCGGCCGAGACCTCCTGGCCGTCGGTCACCTCGAGGTGGGCGCGTGCGGCCACCAGGTTGGCGGCCTCGGTGCCGTCGTCGGCCACCACGGTGAGGCGGCGACCCGTCTCCTCGTCCTCCACCCGGACGGTGCCCGAGTGGTGGGCCAGCACCGCGGCGCCCTTGGGCGTGCGGGCCTCGAAGAGCTCGACCACGCGGGGGAGGCCGTGGGTGATGTCCTCACCGACGACACCGCCGGTGTGGAACGTCCGCATCGTCAGCTGCGTGCCCGGCTCACCGATCGACTGGGCCGCGATCACGCCGACGGCCTCGCCGAGCTCGATCATCGAGCCCGTGGCGAGCGACAGCCCGTAGCAGAAGGCACAGACGCCCTGCGGCGACTCGCACGTGAGCACCGAGCGCGTGCGGATGCGCGTCACCGTCTCGTCGTCGCGCATGGCGGCGATGTTGACGTCGTCGAGCACGGTCCCGACGGGGTACACGGTGCCGTCGGCCAGCGTGACGTCCTCGGTGAGCAGGCGCCCGAAGGCGCGGGTCTCGAGGTAGTTGCGGTGACCCGGACCGTCGGGCGCCACGCCCTCGATCCAGATGCCGCGCGTCGTGCCGCAGTCGTCGATCCGGATGATGAGCTCCTGGGCCACGTCGACGAGTCGACGCGTCAGGTAGCCCGAGTCGGCCGTGCGGAGCGCGGTGTCGGCCAGTCCCTTGCGGGCACCGTGGGTGGAGATGAAGTACTCCAGGACCGAGAGGCCCTCACGGAAGGAGGACTTGATCGGCCGCGGGATCATCTCGCCGCGCGGGTTGGACACCAGGCCCTTCATGCCGGCGATCTGGCGGATCTGCTGGCTGTTCCCACGGGCGCCCGAGTCGACCATCATGTCGAGCGGGTTGAAGGCGATCGTCGCCAGCTGGGCCTCCATGGCCCGGCCGACCTCGGAGTTGGCCGAGGTCCAGATCTCGATCTCCTTCTGGCGCCGCTCGTCGTCGGTGATGATGCCGCGCTTGAACTGCGTCTCGGCCTTCTCGGCCTCCTTCTCGTAACGGTCCAGGATCGCCGCCTTGTCCGGCGGCGTCTGGACGTCGTTGATGGAGATGGTGAGGCCCGACTGCGCCGCGAAGCGGAACCCGAGCGCCTTGATGCGGTCGAGGCTGGCCGCCACCACGTGCTTGGGATACCTGGCGGACAGCTCCTCGACGATCACACCGATCGGCGTGTTGCGCTTGCCGACGACGTCGTTGACGAAGGCGAAGCCCTCGGGGAGCGCCTCGTTGAAGAAGACCCGGCCCGGCGTCGTGTTGTACGTGAGCACGCCGTCGCCGTTGCCCTCGGGGTCCGGCGTGGCCGTCACACCGGCGGCCGCGAGGCGGCCGGCCAGCGAGGAACCCGGCGTCGGGCGCAGCGTGATCGGGACCTGGAGCCCGACATCGCCGGCCTCGAACGCCGCCTCGATCTCGTGGATGTGGCGGAAGGTCCGTCCCGCGCCCGTGCCCTCCTCGACGGCCAGCGTCAGGTAGTAGGCGCCGAACACCATGTCCTGGGTGGGCACGGTGATCGGGCGGCCGGTGGCCGGCGACAGGATGTTGTTGGCCGACAGCATGAGCACGCGCGCCTCGGCCTGCGCCTCGGCGGACAGCGGCAGGTGGACCGCCATCTGGTCGCCGTCGAAGTCGGCGTTGAAGGCGGTGCAGACCAGCGGGTGGACCTGGATCGCCTTGCCCTCGACCAAGACCGGCTCGAAGGCCTGGATGCCCAGGCGGTGCAACGTCGGCGCCCGGTTCAGCAGCACCGGGTGCTCGCGGATCACGCCCTCGAGGACGTCCCACACCTGGGGCCGGCGACGCTCGACCATGCGCTTGGCCGACTTGATGTTCTGGGCCAGCTCGGCGTCGACCAGCCGCTTCATGACGAACGGCTTGAACAGCTCGAGCGCCATGAGCTTGGGCAGGCCGCACTGGTGCAGCTTGAGGTTCGGGCCGATCACGATGACCGAACGGCCCGAGTAGTCGACGCGCTTACCCAGCAGGTTCTGGCGGAACCGCCCCTGCTTGCCCTTCAGCATGTCGGACAGCGACTTGAGCGGCCGGTTGCCCGGGCCCGTGACCGGGCGCCCGCGACGGCCGTTGTCGAACAGCGCGTCCACCGCCTCTTGGAGCATGCGCTTCTCGTTGTTGATGATGATCTCGGGCGCGCCGAGGTCGAGCAGCCGCTTGAGGCGGTTGTTCCGGTTGATGACGCGGCGGTAGAGGTCGTTGAGGTCCGATGTGGCGAAGCGGCCACCGTCGAGCTGCACCATCGGGCGCAGGTCCGGCGGGATCACCGGCACGGCCTCGAGGATCATCGCCCGCGGGTCGTTGATGCGCCGGCCGTGGTCGTCACGCCGGTTGAAGGCGGTGACGATCTTGAGGCGCTTGATCGTCTTCTGGCGGCGCTGCGCCGAGAGCGGCCGGCGGCCGTCCTTGGCGTCGATCATGTCGCGCAGCTTGATCTCTTCCGCGTCGAGGTCGATGCGGTCGATGAGCTTGAGGATGTACTCGGCGCCCATGCCGCCCTCGAAGTACTCGTCGTAGCGCAGCCGCAGCTCGCGCCACAGCATCTCGTCCTCGATGATCTGGCGGCCGTGCATGCTGCGGAACTCGTCGAGCGAGCGCTGGGCGATCTCGATGTCTTCCTGGGCACGCTCGCGCGCCGACTGGATCTCCTTCTCGACCGCGCGCTGGCGCGCCTTGATCTCGGCGTCCTTGGCACCTTCGCCCTCGAGGGCCTTGAGGTCGTCCTCGAGCGCCTTGAACCGGCGGTCGATGTCGAGGTCGCGCTTCTTTTCAATGTCCGCGATCTCCTCGGCCATCTCGTTCTCGAGCGACGGGAGGTCGGCGTGGCGCTTCTCGTCGTCCACCCAGGTGACCAGGTTGGCGGCGAAGTAGATGACCTTCTCGAGCTGCTTGGCCTTGAGCTCCTCGCGGGGCTCGGTGCCCATCAGCAGGTAGGCCAGCCACGACCGGGTGCCGCGCAGGTACCAGATGTGGACGACCGGCGCCGCCAGCTCGATGTGACCCATGCGGTCGCGACGGACCTTGCTACGCGTGACCTCGACGCCGCAACGCTCGCAGATGATGCCCTTGAAGCGCACGCGCTTGTACTTGCCGCAGTAGCACTCCCAGTCCTTGGTCGGACCGAAGATCTTCTCGCAGAAGAGCCCGTCCTTCTCTGGGCGCAGCGTGCGGTAGTTGATCGTCTCGGGCTTCTTGACCTCGCCGTTGGACCAGCCACGGATTGAGTCGCCGGTGGCGAGCCCGATGCGCAGCTGATCGAATGTGTTGACGTCCAGAGCCATTAGGAGAAGCTCCTCTCTGCGGCGCGCCGCTCGTCCTCTTCGTCCGAGCCGCGCTCATTGCGGCTGATATCGATGCCCAGCTCCTCGGCGGTGCGGAACACGTCCTCGTCCAGCTCGTGCATCTCGATCTCACGGCCGTCGACGGCCAGGACCTCGACGTCGAGGCACAGGGACTGCATTTCCTTGATGAGCACCTTGAAGCTCTCGGGGATCCCGGGCTCGGGAATGTTCTCCCCCTTCACGATGGCCTCGTAGACCTTGACCCGTCCGAGCACGTCGTCGGACTTGATGGTCAGGAGCTCCTGCAGCGCGTAGGCGGCGCCGAAGGCCTCGAGGGCCCACACCTCCATCTCACCGAAGCGCTGGCCACCGAACTGCGCCTTCCCACCCAGCGGCTGCTGGGTGATCATGGAGTACGGGCCGGTCGAGCGGGCGTGGATCTTGTCGTCGACCAGGTGGGCCAGCTTGAGGATGTAGACGAAGCCGACCGAGATCGGGTTGTCGTACGCCTCGCCGGTCCGCCCGTTGTAGAGCGTGGCCTTGCCGTCGGTGCCCAGCTGCACGTTGCCGTCGGCCGAGTCCGAGTTGAGCTGGCCGAAGATGTGCTTGATGGTCGAGTGCGCGCCGGCGTCCTCGGTCTCGTCCCAGTGGGCGCCGTCGAAGACGGGCGTCGAGACCCAGGCGGCCGGCTCGGTGCGCGGGCGCGTCTTGCGCGCCGCACCGTCGCCCTTGGCCGAGGTGCCCACGCCTTCGTTGACGTCGATGCCTTCCCACCCGTGGCGGGCGGCGTAGCCCAGGTGCGACTCGAGCACCTGGCCCACGTTCATCCGGCTCGGCACGCCGAGCGGGTTCAAGATGATGTCGACCGGCGTCCCGTCGGTGAGGTACGGCATGTCCTCGACCGGGAGGATCTTGGAGATGACGCCCTTGTTGCCGTGGCGGCCGGCCAGCTTGTCGCCCTCGGAGATCTTGCGCTTCTGGGCGACGTAGACCCGCACCAGCTGGTTCACGCCCGGCGGCAGCTCGTGCGACTCCTCGCGGGAGAAGACGCGGACGTCGATCACCTTGCCGTACTCGCCGTGCGGGACCTTCAAGGAGGTGTCACGCACCTCGCGGGCCTTCTCACCGAAGATGGCGCGCAGGAGGCGCTCTTCGGGGGTCTGCTCGGTCTCACCCTTGGGGGTGACCTTGCCGACCAGCACGTCGCCCGGCTCCACTTCGGCGCCGACGCGGATGATGCCGCGGTCGTCGAGGTCGGCCAGGATCTCCTCGGAGAGGTTCGGGATGTCCCGCGTGATCTCCTCGGCGCCCAGCTTGGTGTCGCGGGCGTCGACCTCGTGCTCCTCGATGTGGATGGAGGTCAGCACGTCGTCACGCACGAGGCGCTCCGAGAGGATGATGGCGTCCTCGTAGTTGTAGCCCTCCCACGGCATGAACGCGACGAGCAGGTTCTTGCCGAGCGCCAGCTCGCCGTTGTGGGTCGACGGGCCGTCGGCCAGCAGGTCGCCGGTCGAGACCGTCTGCCCCTCCGCCACCAGGGTGCGGTGGTTGATGCACGTGTTCTGGTTGGAGCGGCGGAACTTGGACAGGCGGTAGACCTTGCGCCCGAGCGTGGTGCCGAGGCGGTCCTTCTGGCCCGGGGCGTAGTCCACGATGATGGAGTCGCCGCTGATTTCGCTGATGGTTCCGTTGCCTTCGGCCAGGAGCACGTCGCCGGCGTCACGCGCCGCGCGCGCCTCGACGCCCGTGCCGATGTAGGGCGCCTCGGGGACGACCAGCGGCACGGCCTGCTTCTGCATGTTGGCGCCCATCAGGGCCCGGTTGGCGTCGTCGTGCTCGACGAAGGGGATCAGCGCGGTCGAGACCGAGACGATCTGCTTCGGCGACACGTCCATGAGGTCCACCTCGGACGGCGGCACGAAGTCGATCTCCGACGTCGTCCCGTAGGAGCCGCCGACGGCGCCGACGCGCACGCCGGTGCCTTGCGGTCCACGCCGCACCAGGACGCGCTCCTCGGTCAGGCGGCCGTCGGTGTCGACCGACGCGTTGGCCTGCGCGATGACGTGCTCCTCTTCCTCGTCGGCGGCGTAGTAGCTCACCTCGTCGGTGACCCGGCCGTCGACGACGGTGCGGTAGGGCGTCTCGATGAAGCCGTACTCGTTGACCCGCGCGTAGGTGGCGAGGGCGCCGATCAGACCGATGTTCGGGCCCTCGGGCGTCTCGATCGGGCACATGCGGCCGTAGTGGGACGTGTGGACGTCTCGGACCTCGAAGCCGGCCCGCTCACGCGAGAGGCCACCTGGTCCGAGGGCCGACAGGCGCCGCTTGTGGGCCAGGCCCGACAGCGGGTTGTTCTGGTCCATGAACTGGGACAGCTGCGACGTCCCGAAGAACTCCTTGACCGCGGCGACCACGGGGCGGATGTTGATGAGCGTCTGCGGCGTGATGGCCTCGACGTCCTGGGTGGTCATGCGCTCGCGCACGACCCGCTCCATGCGGCTCAGGCCGACGCGCACCTGGTTCTGGATCAGCTCGCCGACCGAGCGGATACGCCGGTTGGCGAAGTGGTCCTGGTCGTCGATGCGGTAGGTCGACTCGCCGTCGGCCATGTGCAGCGCCAGGTGGAGCATGTAGGTGGCCGAGGCCAGGATCTCCGACGGGCTCAGCACCGACTGGTCCGGCGCCGGCTTCTCGATCTCAATCCCGAAGAGCTCGCTCAGGCGGTCGATCTCCGGTCCGAGCTTGCGGTTCAGCTTGTAGCGGCCGACCCGGGTCAGGTCGTAGCGCTTCGGGTTGAAGAAGGCGTTCTCGAAGTAGACGCGGGCGGCCTCGGCCGAGAGCGGCTCGCCGGGGCGGGCGCGCTTGTAGATCTCGAGCAGCGCCTCCTCGCGGGACGGCGCCAGGTTGCGCTCCTTCTCCCACTGGCCCTCGAGGAAGTCGAAGTGGCGCACGAAGCGGTCCAGGAACGCCTCGTCGCCGTAGCCCAGCGCACGCAGCAGCACGAACAGCGACAGCCGGCGCTTGCGGGCGACGCGGCAGCCGGCCGTGACGTCCTTGCCCGGCTTGGCCTCGATGTCGAGCTCGATCCACTCGCCGCGGTAGGGGTGGATGGTCCCGGTGAAGACGGTCTTGACGTCGCGGCCGGGCTGGAAGATGACGCCCGGCGAGCGGACGAGCTGGGAGACCACGACCCGCTCGGTGCCGTTGACGATGAAGGTGCCGCGGTCGGTCATCATCGGGAAGTCCCCCATGAAGACCGTCTGCTCCTTGATCTCACCGGTGGTGGCGTTGAGGAAGCGGGCGCGCACGAAGACGGGCGCCGCGTACGTCATGTCCTTTTCCTTGCACTCCTCCACCGAGAACTTCGGTGGTGGGCGCAGGTCGGCGTCCGTCGGGTCGAACTCGAGCTCCAGGCTGAGCTGGCCGGTGAAGTCCTCGATCGGGCTGATGTCGTGGTAGGCCTCGGCAAGGCCCTTGTCGAGGAACCACTGGAATGAATCGCGCTGGATGGCGATCAGGTCAGGAAGCGGCAACGCCTCGTTGATGTTGGCGAACGAGACACGTTCGGGACTGCGGGACCGTGAGGGCAACGGTCAACTCCTCCCAGGAAAAATGCGGCGGGTGAGGGCGGTACTGCGAATCGGGACGGACGAGGACGGGACGGGAATCAGGGCTTCGCGGGCGCGCGTCGATACCGGGGAATTACGGAATCGAAGACACGGAGACGCACGGCAACCGTGCATCTTATCGTGGGGCGTGCCTGGATACAACCCTCTGAGGCCTCGTCAGCCGAACGGGCGG
>DASXEK010000042.1:0-23882 GCA_036490155.1 Acidimicrobiales bacterium
GTCCCCGATACCGAGCGCGTATTCGTAACGTCCCGGCCCAGGGACTTCAACGTCGCCGAAGTTGATACAGAACTTGATGGTGCCGTGCTGATCAGGGGGTGCGGCAACAGCGCGCATCCCTATCAGCTCGCCCTTGAGGAACCTTGGCATCAACAGCCGCCGACCACAGACTCCGGTCAGCCTCCGCATCGGCACCGGGTGGCCGTCCGCCCGCTGGCCTAACGGCGGTAGGTCGATGTGGCCTGCAAGGGCCAGGCGGTCGACTCGCCATGGAAAGTACGCCGCGACCGACCGGAAGCGATCCGGGCCGGGCCCCATGTACGAGAAGCTCGCCATTGATCAACCACACTGCCCCACACACGATCGCTCGAACCGGCGCGTTCTCGTCGGACGGTTCGTTGCCGCACAAAAGGGGCCACTTCGGCGTCGTCGTGACAGGTGCTCCCCGTAGGCGGTCAACGGAGGCCAGCCCTGAGGTCGCGTCCGCCTCGAAGACCGGGCCGCGCCGTAGGTCGACCGCCGCCCGTGGGCATGGCCGTGGGCATGAAATCGCGTTGAACGCAGCAGCCACAGGCGGCCAGAGTCGACCAACCTGATAGCAGAGTCGCCTGGTGACGAGCGTGGTCGACGTTGTCGACCGTCCTCCTAAAGCGGTGGCGGCAGTTCGAATCTGCCCGGGGGCACCAGAGTCGACCAGAGGCGACCACAGCAACAGTTCACAGCCGCCGCGAAAAAGCGGTGCTCACCAAGTTGCGTTGCACTGGGAGATCGGCGGAGCCGTGCCGACGATGGCCCGTGGCCACCTGCCGCGCCCTGTGTTGGCCCGCTGTGGACCGGCGTCCGGGAGCATCCAACCAGTATCCTCAGGGCCGTGAACTTCAACCGGATCGCGGTCGATCATGCGGTCATGGGCGGCGTGCCCTGCATCCGGGGAACCCGGATCCCCGTGACGCGCATCGGCAACTTGGTCGCCGCAGGCGGCACCGCCGATTCGATCATCGAGGAGTTCCCGCATCTGGCCGAGGCCGACGTGCACGAGGCCCTGCTCTCCGCCGCGACCGCCGTGGCCGAACGCGACCCTTCCCCTGCGCCCCACGGCCTGAAGTTCCTCGTCGACGAGTGCCTCTCGCCGACCATCGCGACCCTCCTGGTCGAAGCCGGGCACGACGCCGTGACGTCGTCGACCTCGGACTGGCCGAGTGCCCTGACACGGACGTCATGACCGCCGCCCTCGAGGACGCCAGAGTCGTGTTCTCCGCCGATACCGACTTCGGTGAACTCCTCGCGCGCAGCGGCGCAGCTCTCCCGAGCGTTGTGCTTCATCGTGGCGCCGAGGTCGCGCCCGCGGTGCTGGCACCTCTGCTGCTCTCGAACCTTGACCAGCTCGCCACGGACCTGGACCAGGTAGCGGTGGTCGTGATCCTCGACGACCGGATCCGCGTACGGCGACTGCCAATCGGCCAAGAGCCGACGCAGTCGAACTGACGAGCCGTCACGGCGATCCCCGCACGGATCTGGCGCTCATGAGCGTCTGCCGGCACACCAGCGAGACGACGACTTCGCGCAAGCTGGATCTATGGCTCGTTGAGCCCGCGCGCCGGTGCGCAGCCAGCCGTCGCTGAACCTCGCGGCCTCGCCTCCGGATCGGGCATGTAGGGGTTCTTGATGTCGGAGGCGGCGACCCAGGGCCCGCGAACCTTCAGTTCGCCGACGGCCTTCCCGTCGTGCGGGAGCACGTTGCCGCCCTCGCCGACCAGACGCGCCTCGACGCCGGCCGAGAACACGCCTTGGTTCCGCCCCTGGAAGCCCTCCTCATCGCCGGCGGCAGCGTCCAACTCCAAGGGACCAGTCGTCGGCGGCGAGGGTGAGCGCGTAGTCGGGGCCGCTGCCTGGCGGCTCCGGTTGTGAGGACCACGTCACGTCGGACATCGCGCTCTCCCTCCCTCATCGTCACCTGTCACCCCGCATCGGTCAGCAGAGTGGCTTGAGGCCCTGCGGGGCGCTCCAGGTGGAGTTCGCGATGCCCCAGAGGAATACGCATCGCTGAACCTCCGGCGGCTTGCCCTTCGCGAAGGTGGTCGGCACGATCAATCCGCCGAGCGTTTCGTTTTTCACCGTCCAGAGAGCCTCGAAAAGTTCAGCTGAGGTGGGGTTCTCCGACAGGTTCTTGCCGACGAGGTCGAGCATCTGGGCCCCGGCCCAGGCGAACGACGTGGCCCCGCTGTACTCGACCGAGGGTGCGTACGTCGAGAGCACCTTGTTGTACAGCTCGATCGCGGGCGTTCCGCTGCTCGCAGGAGGGAAGGTCGCTCCGATGACCAGAAGGTTCGCCAGCGCCGGCATCTTCACCGTCTGGGACGTGGCGTTCAGGCTCAGCAGCATGGTGGTCGGTTTGAAACCCTGATTGGCGCAGTCCTGGAGTGCACGCGCGCCACCGGCCGTGTCCATCATCAGGTACAGGGTGTCCACACCCGCCTGCTTCATGCGCAGACACTGACTCGTGTAACTCGGAGCCACAAGAGAGACCTGGTAATCCTGAACGATGTACTTACCGATCTCCGACTTCTTGACCTCGTTCGTCAGGTAGGTGCACAAGGCTGAGACCTCGAGGCAGTACAGGATCGCGATCTTGCTGGCGCCCCTCTTCTGGATCAGATAATCAAGCCCCTTGATGATCTGTTGTGCGACCGGAGCAGCTGTCGGGAACGAGTTAGGCGCGGTGAACCAGGCTGGGTGGACGCCATCGCCACCGATCAGCGGAATGCCCTTCTCCTGCGTGTACTTCTGGAGTTGTTCAAAGCCGAAGATGTTGGTGTTCGCGACCATCGCAATTATCTTGTCGCTCTCCACCATCCGGCGTACCAGGGTCTGGGAGGTGGCGGGGTCACCCTGGTCGTCGCCGACGATCACCTTCACCGGATGGCCGTTCAACCCGCCCTGGGAGTTGGCATAGGTGGCCCAAGCACTCAGCGTTCTGGGTCCGTCGGCGAAGATTGCGCCCAGAACTCCGGAGTACGGACCGATGGTCCCGATCTTGACTACCGACTTGTTGGCGACCTTGGGCTGGGCCGCAGCGCCGTTGCCCGAACCGCCGCCGACACCCTTGACGACCGAGCTGTGGGCGACCTTGGGCTGGGCCGCGGTGGCGTTGCCTGAATCGCGACCGACACCCTTGACGACCGAGCTGCGGGCGACCTTGGGCTGGGCTGCGGCGACGTTGCTAGAACCGCCACCGGCACGTGGGCCAGCGCTCGATGCGGTAGCAGTGTTTGTGATGGTGGGCGCCGATCCAGCACCGGAGCCGCCGGAGCTCGCGGCCGGTGCCTGCCCGCTTCCCGCGGTGTCGAGCGCGGCGGCATCCGGGCCACTCGGCTGCACTGAGATGTTGGTGTTCCCCGCGACCACGGGAGCGGTCGCGCTGCCGGAAGACGGGCCCTGCAGGGCGGCTGCGATCTCGGAGTCGGACTCCTGGGTGGCGCAGCCCGCACCAGAGATCAACAAGGCACCGGCCAGTGCGGCGAGACCGATCCGGGACCGAGTCCGCGGGCGGTTCTTTCCAGAAGGCTTCATATCAGATCGCTTTCTTCGCGTGGGGTCATAGTGAGGTGTGCCGGCGGCCGGCCCATCCGGAACGACGCACCACCGATGGGCTCAAACCCTGGTTGGCTGCGGTTCGGACGAAGCAGAGGTCGCTACTGCCTCGGAAAGCGCTTTGCGGTGGTCGAGGAGTTCCCCGATTACGAGCTGAAGAGCGGTGGCCCGCTCGACGGTCCCACGGCCGGGTGCGTCGCTGATCCGATCGGCGCTCCAGTCGGCGACGCCGGTCGGGATGTTCGCCGCCCGGCGGCCCGTAGCTGCGATCGCCGGCCCGCACCCGGGGGAATATGCGCCTGCTTGGCTGTGAAAGCGGTCCCGTTGACGCCAAGCCAGCCACGGAAAGCGTGATCAGGCGCAAGTACACCCCCCACGCGACGAGGCGGTCCCATCGGGTCCGCGGTTGTGGCGCTATATCTGACCGCACGTCAGGTCCTCTCCTTGAGCGCACACGGCCTGCTGGCAACCCGCACCACCTGCCCGCCGGCGAGAGCGACGGCAGCCGCGAGAGCGATGAAGAGGAAAGAACTTTCGAACGACGTGGTACCGATCCTGTAGGCCGCACTCGAGGCGGCCGGCACAAAGGTCTGGGTCGGGAGTTGCCCGTTGGTCGCCGCAGTCATCGCCGGGGCTGCGGCGGGCACGGCGCTCAGGGCCCCTGCGCCCCGGCCTGCGGCCTCGATCCCGTTGGCTGTCGCGCCGGTAGCAGTGGACGGCAGCTGGCTGCCGAAAGTGCCCCCGTTGCCAGGCTCGAGACCCGCCGCCCTGTTGGAGCCAGAGCCCAGCGAGGTACTGGTGGCGGTCAGGGAGACCCGGCCTATGGTGATGGTCTCGGTCGTTGTCCCGCGGTTTGAGGTGTTGGACACGAAGATCTGCAGGGCGCCGGAGATGAGGCCGGAGACGTCCTTCTTCTCGCTCACCTGAGGGCCGGTGCTGGTGGATCCGTCGGTGTAGGAGTAGATCTCGGGCAGGTAAGTCAGTGTGATCCCGGACGGTTTGAGCGCCTTGTTGAGCACACCGATGCCGTCGGGGGTGATCGGGGTCGGCGCGGACCCGAGCGCCGTGAAGCCGCCCCCTGTCAGGCCGGAGGTCAGGCCGGCGAAGCTAACCGTGCCGAGGTTGGTTGTGGTGACCGGCACCGTACGGCCGCCGACGCGGGTAAGGCTGGAATGGGACGAGACGTTGAAGAGATCCAGGATCCCCCCCAGGGTCAGCGCATGGACCCCGGCCGCACCCTCGGTAAATACTCCGCCTGCACCGGCGAGGTTGTTCGCGAACGCGAACGCGTTGTTCTCATCGGAGGTGGCGAACTGGCCACCGATGCTGACACTGCCGCTGGACTTGCCCGGCTCGGCGATCGCGCTGAGCGCGTACCCGCCGGCGTTCTGCTTGTTCAGCGGAAGCAGCGGGTCCTTCGCACGGACGTAGCCCGGAAACGTCGGCACGACCGGCAGTCCGTACCCGAACGTGCTGCTTGCGACGCCGTTGCCGGTGCTGGGTAGTGAGGACACGAGCGGCGAGTACGGGGCACCCGCATCGGCCGAGCTCTCGCCGTTGCTGTTGAGCAACGCACCCGCGCCGTAGGAACCAACCGAGAACGGCAGTCCAACGGGAACCCCCGGGTCGGTGAAGGTCGATTGGAGCGCGACCGACTCGGCAGACAGGTCGTAGATGTCCGGGGCCGCGGCGCTGGCGGTGCTGGACCAGACCAGGGCACTGGCGCTGAGGACCAGCACAGGCGCCACGGTCAGGCTCGTCACACGGACGACGCGGTGGAGTGAGCTCATGACGCAAGGCCTCCCAGGTACGAGTGCGCGATCGTGTCTTCGCTGATCTCGGACGGTTCTCCGACATAGGTCAGCCGACCGCGGTCGAGGATGTAGACGTAGTCGGCGAGCTCGAGCGCGCGTGACACGTATTGCTCCACGACAAGAAGGGAGATCCCCGTTCTTGCCAGTTCGCGCAGATGCACGAAGATCTCGTCGACGATCTTGGGGGCCAGGCCCATCGAGACCTCGTCGAGCAGGACCACTTTCGGGTTGCAGACATATGCCCGGGCCAGGGCCAGCATCTGCTGCTCCCCACCGGACATCGTCCCGGCGCGTTGTTCCATCCGTTCTCCGAGGCGCGGGAAGGCCTCCGTCGCCTGGCTAAGCACCCGCCGCCGGTCCACCCCGGGTGGGGCCTGCAACCGGATGTTGTCCGCGACCGTCAGCGACGGGAATATCCCCCGCCCCTCCGGGACGTGGCACAGCCCTCGTCGAGCCAGCTTTTCCGACCGCTGGCCGGTCATGTCCCGACCCCCGAGCATGACCTGGCCGCCGGTCGGTCGTAGTTGTCCCGACGCCACTCGCAACAACGTTGTCTTGCCCGCCCCGTTGGCCCCGAGCAGCGCCACCACAGCGGACTGAGGCACCGTCAGCGAGACGTTGCGCAGAACAAGACCGGTGTCGTAGCCGGCTGAGACATTCCGCAGCTCAAGCATGGGAGCCAGCCTCCGCAGTCTCGGTCTCGACCTGGCCGCCCAGATAGGCCGCCCGCACCACATCCGAGGTCATCGACTCCGACGTCGGGCCCGACCAGATCATGCGGCCGAAGTCGAGCACGTAGACCTCGCTGCACACGTCCGCCACCAACGCCATGTCGTGCTCGACGAGCAGAACACCGACACCGGTATCGCGCACATGGGCGGCGAGAACCGCGCCGAACCCCCCGGTTTCGTGGACGTCCAGACCCGAGGACGGCTCGTCCAGGAGCAGGAAGCGGAAGGGGCTCGCGATCGCCCGGGCCAGTTCGACCAGGCGCCGTTGACCGGTGGACAGGTCGCGCACTCTGCGCGAGGCGACCGCCTCCAGGCCGCACCGATGCAGCGCATCACGGGCCCGCCGGGCGATCTCACGTCGCTCCGAGACCGGGGCCCAGAACTGGCCCCAGGCCCGTCGAGAGGAGAGCACACCTTCCGGACCCATCGCGACGTTCTCCCCCACCGTCATCGAGTCGAACAGCTCCATGCGCTGGAATGTCCGCCCGAGGCCGGCGGCGGCTCGCGCCGGTGTCGAGAGCCGCTCCAGGCTTTTCTGACCCAGCGTCACGCGCCCGGTCGCGACCCGCACCACTCCCGTGCAGGCGTTGAACGTTGTCGTTTTGCCGGCCCCGTTGGGGCCTATCAACCCGGTGATGATGCCGGGCTCGGCCCGCAAGGAGAAATTGGCCACCGCAGTCAGGCCACCGAAGCGCACCGAGATGTTGTCGATCTGCAGCGCAGGCATGCCAGTCATCGGGACGCCCCTTCCAACGCCTGCTCGCTCGTGTTTCGAGGTGCCCCGAGTTTCTGCGCAGGGGTCTCACCCACCCTGTCCGTGACCGGCGAGCTGGTACCCCGTTCGGCACCACGTTCACGCAACTGCGGCAGCCGGATGCCGGGGAATACCGCCACGGCGAGTGCCAGCCCGCCGAAGAACGCGCCCCGGTAGTCGGTGAAGAACCTCGTGTCCATCGGCGGGTAGATCTTGGCCACAGCGAACAAGAACGCCGCGAGGACCGGACCGAGGACCGGCCGGCGCCCGCAGAAGGCGAGCACGGCGATCAGCGCGAGGGAGTTGAAGTACCCGAACGTTCCGCTGGCATCGCCGCCGGCCGCCTGGGTCGCCCCCCCGATCAGTGCGCCTCCGACGGCGGCGGTGAAGGCCGACAGGCAGAACACCGAGAGCCGGGTCACCTTGGTGCGCACTGCGTGGGCGTCGAGCGCGGCGGGGGAATCCGCCAACGCACGCAGGATCCGACCGAGCCTGCTGCGGCGCACGAGCAGGACCAGCCCGACGAGCAGGGCCGCGACCGTCACGACGACGTAGTAGTAGCCCTTGTCGCCATCGGTGTGCAGGCCCAGCAGCTTCGGCCGTGCGATCTGCTTGGAGTTCTCCAGGCCGAACATCAGCCCGGAGGTGTACATCAGATTTTGGGCGAGCAGCCCGAACCCGAAGGTCGCCACAGCCAGGTAAATCCCGGAGAGCCGGAAGGACGGGATCGCAACCAGCGCCCCGGCCGGCACGGCCGCGAGGCCGGCGAGCAGCAGGGTGAGCAACCACGGCACGCCCGCCTGTTGCAAATGCGCGAAAGTCGAGGCGCCGATCGCGGCGAAGGCCATCTGGCAGAGCGAGATCTGGCCAGACGACCACAGCAGCAGCCCCAGCGACAGCAGGACGATGGCGACGCCGAGACCGACCGTGTACTGGTTGAGATCCGAGGCCGCCACCAGGTTCGGCAGCACCAGGAACAACGCGAGGGTACCCACCGCCACGCCCGCATTCACCCGGACGGGCAAGCGGTGCGCCGGGGGGAGCTTGCGCACTCGCTTTCCGCCTCGCTCGATCAGCCGGGCACGCGGCACGAACAGCAGCGCGGCAACCAGCGCGATGAAGGGCACCTGGGTGTAGAGCCCCGTCACCCAACTGCTGCTGAACCCGGCCAGCTCATTGCCGAGCACGTTGGCGGAGATCCCGATCGCGATCGCGGCGATGAAGGTCACGACCATGTTGTCGAACGCCCCGAGGGCCGCGGCCCCGAACGCGGTGATGTAGAGCAGCAGCATCTGGTTGACGTCGATGCCCAGCACCGGGGCGACGAGCATTCCGGAGATCGACACAAAGCACGAGCCGATGGCCCAGGCGTACCGCCGGATCGTGATAGGGCTGGTGCCCTCCGAGGCGAGCAGGTCCGGGTCATCGACCAGGGCCTGCATGGCCAGGCCGATGCGGTTGCGGCGGAAAAAGAGCGTCAGGCCGATCGTCGCCAGCAGCGCGAGGGCCGTGACAACGATCTGACTCACGAGCACCTGGGTGCCGGCGATGGTCACCTGGTGCTGTGACAGGTACGGCGGGAACACCAGCGTGGGCGTGCCGTAGATGCCGGTCAGCACCGACTGCAACAACACGATCAGGCCGATGGTCGCGACGACCCGCATGATCGGAGGGGATTCCTCAAGCCAGAAGGCAATTCGCTCCAGTACGAAGGAGCCCAGCAGCCCGACCAGGAACAGTGAGAGCCCGAACGCCAGCGGCCACGGCATCCCCGCGTCGATCCGGAAGGAGTAGAAGACGTAGGCCGAGGAGGCGGCCTGGGCCCCGATCGCGAAGTTGAAAATTCCGGATGTCTTGAACGTGAGCACCAGGCCGAGGGCGGCGAAGGAATAGATCGCCCCGTCCGAAACACCGCTCAGGACGAACGGCCACATGTTTCGCGCCTGGGCGATGGGGGCGCCGAGGACGAGTACGAGGACAGCGGCGGCCACCCAGGCCCCGGTGTAACCCAATCGGCCGGTCAGGGCGGACAGTGCCGAGCGAGGGGCGCGGAGCGCCGCGGTCGCACTCACGGGATGCACACCCCGCACGGAATCCGACCGGACGCCTCGTGCGCAGCCCGAGAAGTCGCACCCCACGGGCGGTCGTCGACCATGGGACAGTCCAGCCGGTGGTAGAAGCGCTCGGTACCGGCGAGACGGTCGTCGCCAGCGATCACCGTCGCGGCCCGCCGCGGCGCGGCGGCCGTGCCCAACAGGAGCCACCGCCGCGTGTGCACCGCACGGCGACCGCGGAGGAACCACAACACCTGGCCCGCCCCGATCACCACCAGTCCCACGATCGCGAGGTCGAGCGGCATGATCTGTTCGGCCATCGAAGCCCGGGTGGAGACCTCCCACCAGCCGGCGAAGCAGACGACACCGCCGATCGCCATGACCACCGCCGCGATCAGTGCGTCGGTGCGGGTCCAGGGGGACATGGAGATCATCAAGACCGACCCGCAACCACCGCCGGACGGGCGCTGTGGTGCGCCGCGCGGCCATTGCCGTGCTCGGGCTTCGCCTGCCCGGTGCCCGGCTCGTCCGCGAGCGGCGTGAGCGCCGACGCACCGCTCTCGCGGATCGCCTGCTCGATGCGATCCAACTTGCGCCACTCGTCGCGCAGGTCGGCAGAGAGCCAAAGGATGGCGCCGAGACCGAGCAGGAACATCCCACCCAGACCACACCCGGCGATGTATGGCAGCTGCTTTGCGGTGTACGCCGTCTCGCTGACCCCCAGCCAGCCGGCGAAGAGCGTGATAGCGCCCGCCAGCACACAGCCCCACCCCGAGACGCGGTCCCACTGCAGCCGGACCCAGCCGAGAATGTCAGTCCTCAAGTTGATCTCCTGCTCTTTGAAAAGTCGCCTATGGACAGGTGCCGTGAGCGTTTAAGTACTCCCCGGGAGCGGCCGCGCCGTCTCCTGATCACCCGCGGCCGGCGAGACCAGCGCCGGCGTAGATCGACTTGTACTCCAGGTAGGCGTCGAACGCCTCCGGGCCGAGTTCGCGACCGATGCCGCTGTCCTTCATGCCGCCGAACGGGGCACCGAGGTCGACGTTGTAGTAGTTCACGCCGATGGTCCCGGTGCGGACCCGGCGGGCGATGTCGATACCGCGGGCCTCGTCGGCGGTCCAGACCGAGCCGGCCAGGCCGTAGTTGCTGTCATTCGCGATCGCCACAGCTTCGTCATCACCGTCGAATGGCATCATCGCCATAACCGGCCCGAACACCTCTTCGCGGGCGAGCCGGTCGGTGTTCTTGACGTCGGCGAACACGGTCGGCTCGACGAACCACCCCTTGTCCAGCCCGGCCGGCCGGCCGCCACCGGTGACCAGCCGTGCGTCACTGTTGCGGCCGATGTCGATGTAGCCCATCACCCGGTTCAGATGGGTCTTGCTGGCCATCGGCCCGCACGTGGTCGACGGGTCGAGCGGGTTGCCCACCGTCAGCTCGCGAGCGTACGAGGCGACCGCGTCCACGACTTCGGCGTAACGCGAACGCGCGGCGAGGATGCGCGACTGGGTCGTGCAGGTTTGGGAGTTGTTCAAGAAGGACGCAGTGCCCAAGCCGGCCAGGAAGGTGTCGATGTCGCCGTCGTCGCAGAAGATCGCGGCCGACTTGCCGCCGAGCTCGAGCGTGACGCGACGGATCAATCGTCCGCACTCGGCGCCGATGATCCGCCCGGCGGCGGTTGATCCGGTGAAGGCGATCTTGTCCACCTTCGGGTGCGAGACCAACGCCGCGCCGGCCTCGCGGCCGGCCAGCACGATGTTGAGCACCCCGGGCGGCAGGCCGGCCTCCTGGGCGGCATCGCCGAACACGTAGGAATCCAGGGCCGTCTCGGGCGAGGGCTTTAGCACCACGGTGCACCCGGCGGCCAGCGCCGGCGCGATCTTGAACATGGCAAGGGCCTGCGGGTAATTCCAGGGTGTGATCGCCCCGACAACGCCGACCGGCTCGCGGCGCACGATCGTCGACCCCGACTGGCTCGGGCGGACCGCCTCCAACGGCAGCGACTTGATCAGCTCCGCGTACATCTGCAGGGCCATCCCAGGGGCGGCGCCGTTGAACATCGACGACAGCCCGATCGGCATGCCGTTCTCCTGACTCACCAGCTTGGCGGTGGCTTCCCCTCGTGCCATCAGAGCGGCGGCGAACCGGTGCATGACCTCGGCCCGCTCCGCAGCCGTCGTACGGCCCCAGGGGCCGGAGTCGAGCGCGTGCCGGGCGGCGTTCACCGCGGCGTCGATGTCCGCGTCGGTGCCGAGCGAGGCTATCCCGAGCCGCTCCTCGGTCGCGGCCTCCACTGCCACGTGCGTCTCGCTGCCGCACGGCTCGACCCATTCGCCGTCGATGAAGAACCTGGTCCGGTCGAGGTCGGTGCGCTCAGCAATGGCGGTCACGGTGGCTCCCTGGGCAAGGTTATGAATGGGGGACGCGCAGGTCGGCGGCGCAGCGCTGCCCGCGCACGACCGCAGTCCCGGATCAGTGCTCGTGGACGATGATTCCCCGGATGTTCCGGCCGTCCAGTAGGTCCTGATAGGCATGATTGATCTCGTCGAGCCGGTAGCGCTGTGTGATGAGCTCGTCGAGCTTCAGATCGCCAGACCGGTAGAGCGCGATCAGCTCCTTGACGGCGACATTGGGGCTCATGTGCCCGTACAGGCTCCCCTTGATCGTCTTCTGGAACAGGGTGAGCAGGGTGCCGGGGATGTTGATGGTCATCTGCTGGCCGCTCATCGCGGTGAGGACGACGACGCCGTCCTTGCCGACGATGTCGAAAGCATTGGTCACTACCTCGGAATCGGCCAGACCCACTGTGATGATTGCTTTGTCGGCCATCTGACCCCGTGTCAGGTCGACTACCAGGGCTGCGGTTTCTTCCTGGTTGGCGGCGGTGTGCGTGGCTCCGAGGTCCAGGGCCGCCTCGCGCTTGTTGGCCAGCGGGTCGATGGCCACGACGTTGCGGGCTCCGGCGAAGCGGGCCCCTTGTACGGCGTTGATGCCGACGCCGCCGATTCCGTAGATCACCACCGTGTCGCCGGGGCGCACATCGGCAGCAGCCGTGGCCGAGCCCCATCCGGTGGGGACACCGCAACCGACGAGGCAGGCCGCTTCGAAGCTGACATCGTCATCGATGACCACGCAGTTGTCCTGCGAGACCACGGCGCGCTGCGCGAAGGTGCCCACCCCGAAGGTCTGCGCGATGTCCTCACCGTCGCGGTGGAGGCGAAACGTCCCATCGAGTTGGCAGCCCTCGAGCGCGGTTGCCCCCCGGTCGCAGAGGTTCTGTCGGCCGGTGCCGCAGTAGCGGCACTTGCCGCAGGCGGGGATGAACGAGGTGACAATGTGGTCGCCGGGCTTGACGTGCGTCACCCCCGGGCCGATCTCCTCGACGATGCCGGCGCCCTCGTGGCCCCCGACGATCGGGAAGCGAGGCACGAAGTCCCCGGCCCGGAAATGCTCGTCGGTGTGGCACAGCCCCGATGCCATGTACTTGACCAGGACCTCCCCCGCCTTGGGCAGGTCGAGCTCGAGCTCGGCGATCTCCCAGTCCTTGCCCGTCGCGGGCAGAAGTGCGGCCTTGGTCTTCACGGATGCGAGCCCCCTAACGGAGTTCGGTGGGAACTGAGGCGAAGGCGCGGACGATGTTGTTGATGCGGCGGACGGGTTCGCCGCAGGTGATCGTCGTTGCTTGGCGGGCCAGGGCGGACAGGAGCGCGGTACCCAGGGCCCGGGCCAGTGGTGCGCCGACGCAGAAGTGGACTCCGGAGCCGAACGCCACGTGGTCCTGCGCGTTGCGCGCGATCTCGAAGCGATCAGGGTCGGAGTAATGGCGCTCGTCCCGGTTGGCGGAGCCGAGCAGAATAGCCACCCTCGACCCGGGCGGGATCTTGCCGCCGTCCACGTCAGCACCGTTGCGGCAGCCTCGGGCCCAGATGTTGATCGGGGCCTCGATCCGCAGGCCTTCGTTGAATGCCGCAGCCGCGAGGTCCAGATTTTCGCGAAGGCGCTGCCACTGTTCGGGGTGGGTCGCGAGCCGCCAGATCGTATTGCCGAGGCCCGCAATCGTCGTGTCGAACCCCGGGCCGAGGTAGTTGAAGATCAGCATCCCCGAGCTGCTCTCCGGGACGAGCCCTTGCTCCTCGACCTCGAACAGGTCCCAGCCCATGCCGCCGGGCACCATGTCCGCCTTGGTGAGAGATGCGGTGAGCTCCAGCAGCTCCATGGCCGTAGGGATGGTTGCCTCGAAGTGCCTGTTCGGCGGACCGAGGGCGCAGAAGATGGCATCGCCGCCGGCCCCGAAGCGCTCGAGGACCTCCCCGGAAATCCCGACAAGTTCGCCGATCGACTCGACGACGAATCGCTGGGCGACGTCCGGAACCAAGTCGAACGTCCTCCGCTCGAGGAGTTCAGCGACGAGCCCGTCCGCCCTCGCCTGCAATGCCTCTTGAAGCCCGCGAACCTCCGAGAGCTTCAACCGGCTGAGCATCGCGCGCCGTAACTGGGTGTGCTCGGGCGGATCGGTCGTGGGCGCGGTCTCCCCACCCAGACTGTTCATGAGGTCGTTGAAGGACACACCCTCGGCCGAGGTGAACGTCTGCCAGTCGTGAACCGCCTGTTTCACGTCCGCGTAACGGCTGATGGCGTAAAGGTCGTACTTCGCGAGATGGACGACCGGACCGGCGTCCCGGATGGCTCGGTAGGCCGCCCAGGGATCGTCGAGCAGCTCGTCGGACCAGGGGTCGAGCTCAGTGCTCGGCACGGTTGCTCGCCCCCCGTTCGACGAAGGAGCCGCGGCGGACGGCAACGTTCTTGACGTCGCAGAAGAAGTCAAAACTCCACCTTCCCCCTTCGCGACCGACACCGGAGGTCCGGGAGCCGCCGAAGGGTGCATCGAGGTCGCGTTCGTAGAAGCAGTTGACCCACACCGTCCCGGCGACGATCTGCTCGGCCAGGAGCTGGGCGCGTTCCTCTTCGGCGGTGAAGATCATCGCCGCCAGTCCGTAGGTCGTGCTGTTGGCCAGGTCCACCGCTTCCCCGTCATCCGAGAAGGCCTGCAGGGTGAGCACGGGACCGAAAACCTCGGACTGGACGATCTCCGCATCGGGCTTCACATCGGTGAGGATTGTCGGCTCGAAATAGAGCGGGCCCTTCGAATGGACTCCGCCGCCGACGACCGGGCGCGCACCGTCAGCGATGGCGCGATCCACGAAACCCTTGACCCGCGCGGCGTGGTCGGGATGGATCAGCGGACCGATGCGGGTGCCCGGCTCCCGCGGGTCGCCGACGACCATGGCCGGCAACGCGCGCAGAACACGGTCGAGAAAGTCCTCCAGCACGGCCTCGTGCACAAGAAGGCGTGTGCCGGCAAGGCAGACCTGGCCGGCGTGGCTGAACTGCAGGATTGCCATCTGCGCGGCGTGCTCGAGGTCGGCGTCCTCGAGCACCACGAAGGGCGACTTCCCCCCCAGCTCGAAGCTGAGTGGCACCAGGTTTGGGGCGGCCGCGATCGAGATGGCTCGGGCGGCCTCCGGTGACCCCGTGAAGCTGATGCGAGCGATCCCCGAATGAGCGGTCAGCGCCGCACCGGCAGTGTGGCCGCGGCCCTGCACCACGTTGAGGACGCCAGACGGAATGCCCGCCTCCAGGGCGATGTCACCGAGCAGCGAGAGGCTCAGCGGAGCCCACTCCGGCGGCTTCACCACGACCGTGTCGCCGGCGGCCAGGGCCGCGCCGATCTTGCCGGTGCCCAGCATCAGCGGCGCGTTCCAGGGCAGGATCAGCGCCGCCACACCGGCCGGGTCGTAGCGGACGTGGTTGTCGACCACCGGCCCGGCCAGCACCTCCCGGTTGAGCTGGCGGGCCCGGTCGGCGAACTCGCTGATATTGCGAACACAGCGGGGGATGACCAGTGCGTCCACGAACGCGGGGATCATGCCGGTGTCGGCACTCTCGACCGCCGCCAGCGCAGCACCGTGGGCCTGGATCGCCTCGGCGAAGTGGTCGAGAACGACTCCCCGCCCGTCGGGGCCGAGCGCGGCCCAGGCCGGAAATGCGCGGCGGGCGGCCTCGACCGCCGCCGCGATTTCCGCCGGCCCGCCGTCGGGCACCTGGCCCAGCAGCGCTCCATCCGCCGGCGCGTGCACGGCGATGTCGGCGCCGCCGTCGACACGGACCCCGTCGATGAGATGGCCGGACGGAACATCGATGCCGTTGACGTTCATGCGGCGATGCCTCCCGGGTCGGCGAGCGTGGTGGTCCAGGCGTCGTAGCGATAGATCCAGCTCATGTCGTTCCCGCCGAGGACTGGGTTCCGAGAGGCCATGGCCTGCACCGCACTCGCCCGTTCTCGCCGGGTCTGCTCGTAGCGACGGAAGGCCGCCTCGATCGGGGATCCGTTCTGCAGGCAGCGGGCGAGGACGACGGCGTCCTCCATCGCCATGCCCGCGCCCTGCGCCAGGTAGGGCGTCATCGGATGACAGGCGTCACCGAGCAGCGCGACCGGCCCGTCGGACCAGCGCGGCAGCGGATCGCGTTCGTAGATTCCCCATCGTGCCGCCTCGGGACAAGCCTTCAGCACCAGCTGGGCGATCTCGGGGAAGCCTTCAAAGGCCCGGCGCAGGCTGTCCATGTCGGCCTTGGCCGACCACGACTCCCCAGCCGGGGCCTCCTCAGGGACACTCGTGACGAAGTAGATCTCCTCGCCCCCGGTGATGGTGTAGACCACGAAATGCCGGTCCTCACCCCACCACTTGACGGCCGTCGGGCTCATCTGCGCGGGCACCAGCGACGCCGAGAAGACCGTCCGGTAGGCGACCCGGCCGGTGAAGCGGGGTGGCGCCGTGTCGAAGACCAGCTCCTGCACCCGGGAATGGATGCCGTCGGCTCCGACGACCCCGGCGGCCCGGAAAGTTGTCCCGTCCTCGAAGACCAGGTCCACCCCGTCTGCCCGGCGGCGCAGGTCCGTGAGCCGCTTCCCGAGGTGAATGGTCTCCGCCGGCACCATCGTCGAGAGGATGGTGTGCAGGTCTCCGCGGTGGAGCAGCAGGTAGGGAGCGCCGTAGGTCCGTTCGTAGTCTTCGCCGAAGGAGATCTCGGACATGAGTTCGTCGGTGGCGGCGCGGTGGTTGCGCAGCGAGGGCGGCGTCACGGCGATGGCCCGCAGCGCCGGCAGCACACCGAACGGCTCGATGGCCTTGAGGGCATTGGCACTGAGCTGGATTCCGGCGCCGAGGCGGCCGAAGGCAGGAGCCTGCTCGAACACCGGCGCGTCGTACCCGATGGAGCGAAGGGCGGCGGCGGCGGTCAATCCGCCCATCCCGGCGCCGACAACGGCGATCGTCGGACGAGTGGGCGGGCTCATCGGCCGGCTCCGGTCGTGACCCACAGCTCCTGCGGGCCGTGCATGACGGCGCTGGGAAGGTAGGGCCGCGGCTTGCCGTCGGCCAGCGCCAGATCCGGGAAGCGCCGGCTCAGACCCTCGAGGGCGATGCGGCCCTCCAGCCGGGCGAGCGGAGCGCCGATGCAGTAGTGGATCCCCTTGCTGAACGCGAAGTGCTGACGAGCGCCGACCCGGTGGACGTCGAAACGGTCCGGGTCCGGGAACAGGTCGGGATCACGGTTCGCCGATCCGAGCGCCGCCAACACGATCTCGCCAGCCGGAATCGCAACACCGCCCAGTGTCGTGTCGGTCAGGGTCAGCCGGCGCCAGGCGTAGATCGGCGTATCGAAGCGCAGCGTCTCCTCCACCGCGTCGGCCGCCAGGGCCGGGTCGGCACCCACGGCCGCCCACGCCGGGCGGTCGGCCAGGAGGTGGAGCAGGGCGTTGGCGAGCATGTAGGTCGACGTCTCGTGCCCGGCGCTGAAAAAGGTGAGCAGCATGCTCGTCAGCTGATCGAGTGTCAGAACCGCGTCGTTGCCGTCCCGAACGGCCAAGAGGTCGCTCATGAGGTCCCCCCGGCGATCGTCCACCCGAGAGGCCACGAGGTCACCCGCGAAGCGCCACGACTCGACCAGCAGGTGTGCAGTTGCGACCTGCTCGTCGACGCTGAGCCGGCCAGTGGCCAGCTGGATCCGGGCGGTCGCCCCTACCTTCATCTCCGCCAGGTAACTGTGCGGGAAGCCGAGCAGCTCCAGGATGGCGAGCCCGGGGACCGGGTAACAAAGCTCGGCGATCACATCGACGGGATCGACGCCCTCCATCCGGTCGCAAGCGGCTTCGACTTGCTGCCGGATGAACGGTTCGAAGCCGGCGACCCGCTTGGGCGTGAAGACTCGCTGGATGAGCGCCCGGAACCGGGTGTGGTCGGGTGCGTCGGTCGAGAAGACGGAGCGGTGCCGCCAACCTCCCCCGACGAGAATGGCCAACGCCTCGTCGCAGATCGGCCGGACGGGCGTCGTCGCCACCGTGGCGGAGTAGACGTCCGGGGTGGTGAGGACTTCGTGGACGTCCTCGTGCCGAGTGGCAACCCAGTAGCCGAGGACCGACGAATAAAAGACGGGTTCCTCGGCCCGGGCCCGAGTGAACCAGCTGTAGAGCATCCCGCTCCCGTCGTCGGTCAGCGGGTCGTATCCGGTGCTCACGGTCGCCATGGTCTGCATGTTCAGTCCTCGGCTCCGGCGGTGGGCGGGGAGAGCTTGTAACCGGCGAAGCCGGCCAGGGCGCCGCCGTCGAGCACTATGTCGCTGCCGGTGATGTAGGACGACTCGTCGGAGGCGAGGAAGAGCACCGCCTGCGAGATCTCTTCCGGACGGCCGATCCGCTGGAGCGGAAGTGATTGGGCCCGGTTCTCCAGCGCCGCTTGGTCGATGCCGGCCAGGAAGTCGGTGGCCACGAGTCCGGGCACGATGCAGTTGACCCGGATCGTGGGAGCCAGGGCCATGGCCGCACTGCGGGTCATGTGCCGGATCGCCGCCTTGGTGGCGTGATAGGCCAGCGACCGCGGGGTGGCAGTGAGGGCCATCGTCGAAGAGGTGTTGATGATCGATCCCCCACCCCGGCGGCGAAGGGCCGGCGCCGCGTACTTCATTCCGAGGAACACACCGGTCTGATTGACCGCCACGACGTGGTCCCATTCCTCCTCGGTCGTGTCCTCGACACCCCCGAAGCTGCCGATCCCGGCGTTGTTGATCAGGACGTCGAGGCCGCCGAACCGGGCCTCGACCGCCTCGATCGCCGCCCGCCAGTCAGGCCCGCACGTCACGTCAAGGTGTATGTAGGCGGCGTCGAATCCGTCCTTCACGAGCCGGGCAGAGGTCTCCTCACCCTCGCCGTCGAGTACGTCGCCGAGCATCACCGAAGCGCCGTGCTCGGCGAGCAGCCGGGCGTGCGTGGCGCCCTGACCTCGCGCCCCTCCGGAGATGAGGACGACCTTGCCCTCGACGCGCCCGCCGCCTCCTCTGGCGCTCATCGGGCCGACCCCAACTCGAGCACCGGGCCGAACTCCTCCACCACGGCGGCCGTGTCCGAGCCCAGGGCGGGGGGCCAGCGGTGTTGATCCCGGTCGTTGCCCAGCACCTTGATCGGATTACCGATCAGGTCGCAGCCATGCTCCGGAAAGGACAGGACCATGTTGCGGTGGCGGACCTGAGGGTCCGTCAGCGCCTGGTCGACGGTCTGGAGCGGAGCGTAGGGCACGTCGTGGACCCGGAGGGGTTCGAGCCACTCGGCGACCGAGCGGGTGCGGAACGCCGGTTCGACGATCGCCCACACCTCTTCACGGTGCTCGTTGCGCGAACCCATGGTGGCGAAACGGGGATCGGTGAGGGCGCGCTCGACGCCGATCGCCCGGCAGAGCCCTTCCCACTGCTTCTGAGTGTTGGCGCACACCATCACGAACTGGTCGTCGGCGGCCTGGAACGAGCGGTAGACGGGGTTGCTCAGATGGCCCCGACCCTGGGGCGGAGGGATGTCACCCGAAGCCAGGTAGTAGGCACCCAGATAGCTGAGCATCGAGATCTGACCGTCGAGCATGGAGACGTCGACGTGGCGTCCCTGCCCGGTGGTGCGGGCCTCGTGGAGGGCCGCGAGGCCGCCGATGACGCCGTACAGGCCGGCGGCCAGGTCGCCGATCGGAACACCGGTGCGCACCGGGGCGGCGCCCGGCTCGCCGGTCAACGACATGACTCCCGACAGCGCCTGCACGATGGCGTCGTAGGCGGGCCGATCGGCGTAGGGCCCGTCCTTGCCGAAGCCAGTGATCGACACCATCACGATGGCCGGATTAATGCCCGCCAGTGCGTCGTAGCCGAGACCGAGCCGTTCCAAGACGTCGGGCCGATTGCTCTCCACGACCAGGTCGACGTGCGCAACCATCGACCGGATGAGATCGCGGCCCTCTTCGATCTTCAGGTCGAGAACGACGGACTCCTTGTTCCGGTTGGTGGACAGGAAGTAGGCGCTGTCGTCCCCGACGAAATAAGGCGGGACGCTGCGGGTCAGATCACCAGCCGGCGGTTCGACCTTGATGACCCGGGCGCCGAGATCGCCGAGCAGCTGAGTGCCGAAAGGACCGGCGAGATAGTGCGTGAGGTCCAGCACCGTGATGCCGGCGAGCGGGCCGGAGCTCATGACCGTTCGTCCCTTCGGAGCAGGTGGATGGCGCAGGCGACGTGGTCGAGGCCGGACACGCCTCCCCCGGTGGTGTGGGTCAGGGCTACTCGGGCGCCGTCGACCTGACGATCGCCGGCGGTTCCCCGCAGCTGCCAGGCCGCCTCGCAAATCTGGGCGACGCCGGTGGCGCCGACCGGATGCCCTCGGCACAGGAGACCACCGGAGGGATTGACCGGGATGCGCCCGCCGAGGCTCGTCTCGCCGGCCTCAAGCAGCGATGCCGCCTCTCCCTTTTCGCAGAAGCCGAGCGACTCGTAGTACATGAGTTCGTTGATGGCGAAGGCGTCGTGAATCTCAGCGACGTCGACATCGCCGGGCCCGATTCCGGACCGCTCGTAGGCCAGCGCGGCGGCACGGGCAGTGGTCTCGCTCCACGACATGTCGCGGCCGTGGTCCTCCTCGATCCCGGAGCAGAGGGCGGAGGCGGCCACCGCGATGCGGGGGCCGGCGCCGGCCCCGGGGTCAGCCGTGACAACGGCGGCGGCGGCGCCGTCGGAGGTGGGGCAGCACATCAGCAGCGTCAGGGGATCGGCGATCATCCGCGCGGCGAGGACCTCGTCGGCCGTCACCGCGTCCCGGAAGTGGGCGTAGGGATTCAGGGCGCCGTGCCGGCGGGCCTTGACGGCCACCATGGCCAGGTGCTTGGCGTCGGCGCCAGTGGCTTCTAAATAGCGCTGGGCCCGCAGGGCGTACAGCGCCGGAGCGACGAGCCCGGCGCCGGCCTCGACGTCGGACCTGGGCAGCGGCAACGTCCCGCCCCCCAGACTGCTCAGGTGCTCCACACCGAAGGCCAGCGCCGTCTCGACCTCACCCGAGGCCACGGCGCGCACAGCCAGACGGAAGGCCGACGCGCCGCTCGAGCAGGCGTTCTCGACGTTGGTGATGGGCGGGCCAGTCAGCCCGAGATCACGCAGGACCCGCTGACCGCTGGCGATTCCACCGAAACCGGTGCCACAGAAGACCTCGCCGACCGTTGCCGGCTCCAACCCCGAATCGGCCACCGCCCGGCGTACTGCCTCCTGGCCGAGAGATTCAAAGGTGCGGTCGCGATGGCGAGTGAAGGTCGTCATCCCGACGCCGATCACATAGACGGGCCGCCCGGTCACGCCGCGACCGCCTCGAAGCGAGGACCTTCAACAACTGTGCCGTCGCTCTCATGACGGACGGGGCCGATCCGCACCACGACCCGAAGTCCGGCCCGGAGATCGGTCGCTTCGGCGTCGATCTGCGCCAGCACCCGCACGCCTCCGGGCAGGTCGACGTAGCTGAGTGCGTAGGGAGTCGAGAACCCGGCCGGGGCGACACGGACGACTGTCCAGCTGTACACGACGCCTTCCCGGGGGAGATCGACCGGCGTCATCGACTCGGTCCAACAACGTCGGCAGAACGAGCGCTCGGGGAAGGTCGTGAGACCGCACGAGGAGCACCTGCTCCCTACCAGCAGCGGCTCTCCAGCGACCACTCGCCACATGTGCTCCGCCATCTCATCGTTCCGTTGTATAGAACAATCACTTCCGTTAGACGCACACGTTAGGTGTCAATCCGTGCGAAGTCAACGCTAGAGTGTCGCCATGAGCGACCTTTCGTTCCACTCAAGTAAACGAGCCGTTCCTGCCCAGACTCTGAAGCTCACCGATGGGCGCCGGATCTCCTTTCTTGAATCCGGCGAGGGGTCGTCGGTGCTCCTGCTGCATCCCATCGGGCTGTCATCGAGCTGCTGGCATGCCATGGCTGGACTCCTCGGGTCTCGTCACCGCGTCTTGGCGCCAGACCTCGCCGGGCACGGGGTCAGCGACCGGCCCGCTGGGGCGCTGACGATCGGCGGTCTGGCCGATGATGTGGCGGAACTCCTCGAAGCGCTGGAGGTCGGCCCCACCGTCGTCGTCGGGCTGTCGATGGGCGGAATAACAGCACTCGCGCTGGCCGAACGGCACCCCGCGCTCGTCTCGTCCGTCGTGGTGATCAACTCCCTGGCGCGGGTGCCGGAGGGCATGACTGCTGCGCTCCAGAGCCGGGCCGAGCGGGTCCGGGTCGAGGGGATGGCGAACCTCGCCGAGGAAACGGTGGCCCGCTGGTTCACCTCGAACTTCGCCGAACGCGAACCGGCTCTCGTGGCCGCCGTCCGGGATGAGTTGGGCAACGACGACGCCGATGTCCACGCCGAGGCTTGGCTGGCGATGGCTGATGCCGACTTCGAGTCCGACCTGGCGTCGCTTCCTCACTCGCTGTTGGTCATCACGGGGTCACTTGACCAGTCCGTCCCTGAAACCACCGGCGCCCGCTTGGCCGCCCTGGCACCGCACGGACACCACGTGCATCTCCACGGTGCTGGACATATGAGCCCCCTCGAGGAACCGGACCGGCTCGCCGGCGAGATCCTCGCGTTTCTCGACCAGCGCTAGGGAGCAGGTCCAGATGCCGAAGGCCCGACCCGAGACCTCCGAACGGGACCCGTTGGGTCGGGCGATACGCCTTCTGACCTGGATGGTCGATTCCCCGCGGAGCGAGTGGGGTGTGCGGGAGATCGCAGCCGAGCTGGCGTTTCCTCCCAGTTCTGTGCACCGTCTCCTCGCTCTTATGGAACGGTCGAACCTGGTCGTGCGCCACGAAGCCTCGGGCACCTACTCCTTGGATCTCGAGTTCCTGCGCCTGACCCATCGGGCGGCGAGCAAACTCCCGCTCCCGCCGAGTGCAATCGACCATCTTCGGCATCTGGTCCACGAGGTCGACGAGTCCGCGACCCTCGGCCTCTACAACCACCAGCGCCAGATGGTGCTCTTCCACGCCCTGATCGAATCCTCCAAGCCCCTCCGCTACATCGTCGAGCTCGACCGTTGGGCCCCGATCACCGCCGGCGCCAGTGGCCTCGCCATCCTCGCCTTCCTTCCCGAAGCCGATCGGGCCCGGATCCTGTCCAAACCCCTCGAGGCCTTCACGAAGACCACCATCACGAACCCGATCGCCCTCGAGGCCGAGCTCGTCCGGATCCGTGAGCAGGGATACGCGCTGACCCACGGCCAGCGCCAGCCGGGCGCAGTCGCCGTCGCCGCCCCCATCTTCGGCGCCCATGGCCAGGTCGTCGGCGACACCGTCCTCACGATCCCCGAACCCCGCTTCGACCCCGCCGACACCGACCGCTTCGTCGAAGCCGTCCGCGCGTGCAGCCGCGCCATCAGCGCCGAACTCGGCGCCGTCGAGCACTCCCCAGCCTAAAGACTGGTGTCGGAGTCGGGCCAGGTTCGGCGCGTCAGCAGCTGGGTACCGCACGCCGATTATCGCTCTTTTGCGATCATCGTACGGATGTGATGATGACGCTGGGCCGAGGTGGAACTCCACGACGAGGTCCTCCACTGGCTGCTCGAGCTCGACGACGCGAGCTGGGACCGCTGCGTAGTGGTAATCGCCGACTCGCCGCACCTGGATCGATAGCACGGATGCCTCTGTCCAGAAGCCTCACCGATGGACTGTTCGAGCTTCGCTTCACCCTCGGACCTACCGCACGTCGGATCACCTATCGCTTCACCACCGATGGCGGGATCGTCCTGCTCACGACCTTCCGGAAGCAACGCCAGAACGAGCGCCTGGAGATCAGCAGAGCCCGCAAGGCCGCCGAAGCATGCGTCCTGCGATACCCATGAACGAGGACTGCGCGATGGCGAACCACTCCCGCTGGGACGAGGTCAAGGCCAGCCGCCCCGCGCCCAACGCCGAGACCCGAACGGGCATCGAGCAGGACCTCGCGCTGGGCCAGTTGATCTACGGCCTGCGCACCGAGGCCGGCCTGAGCCAGCGCGCCTTGGCCGAGCGGATGGGCACGACGCAATCCGTGATCTCACGCCTCGAAGAGGGCGGCGGCGCCAAGAACCGCCTCGACACCCTGGCCCGGGTCGCCACGGCCCTGGGCCGACACCTGGTCGTCTCCTTCCCCGAGAAGGTCCCCGCCCGCATCAAGGACGGCGTCCAGGTCGCCTGACCCATTCGCCGTGGGCATGGGCGTGGGCATGAAATCGCGCCGACCACGGCAGCCACAGGCGGCCAGAGTCGACGGCCCTGAGACCACAGACGCTTGATGACGACCACGGTCGACGGTGTCGCCCGTCCTCCTGAAGCGGGTGTCGCGCGTTCGATTCGGCCCGGGGGCACGACTTACCGGCCGACAACCTCTGTCCGCGCGCGGTGGTGGCCCTGGAGCTCCGTGTCCCCGGTCAGTAGTGGGCAATCGAGCATTTCGGCCAGCGCGATGTACGCCGCGTCGTAGCAGGTGTAGTTCTTGCGCAGTTGCCACGCACGGTCTGCGGTCGACGCCCCCGGATGGCGTTCGATGCGCAGATCCGC
>DASXEK010000046.1:0-2624 GCA_036490155.1 Acidimicrobiales bacterium
GACGGCGACCTGGGCAACCGGCGCAGTCGCCGGCGCCGCGGCCGCGAGCGCGGGCCCGGCGGCGAGCTGCAGGGTGGCGGCGGCCAGGAGCAGCCGTACAGCGGCGAGCTCGTCGAGGTGAAGGGCATGCTCGACCTGCGCGACGAGGGCTACGGCTTCCTGCGTTGCGACGGGTACCTGCCTTCCACGCGTGACGTCTACGTCTCCATCAGCCAGGCGCGGAAGTTCGCGCTGCGCAAGGGTGACTACGTGGAGGGCGCCTGCCGCCCGGCGTCGAACAACGAGAAGTACCCGGCGCTGCTGCGTATCGACACGGTGTCGGGTCTCGACCCCGAGGCGGCGCGCAACCGCCCCCGCTTTGAGGACCTGACCCCGCTCTTCCCCGACTCGCAGCTCCGGCTCGAGATGGAAGGCGACAAGGACAACCTGACGGCGCGGATCGTCGACCTGATCTCCCCGATCGGCAAGGGCCAGCGCGGTCTGATCGTGTCGCCCCCCAAGGCCGGGAAGACGACGGTCATGAAGCAGATCGCCCACTCCATTGAGGCGAACAACACCGAAGTGCACCTGATGGTGCTGTTGGTGGACGAGCGCCCCGAGGAAGTCACCGACATGCGCCGCTCGGTCAAGGGCGAGGTCATCGCCTCGACGTTCGACCGTCCGGCCGACGAGCACACCCAGGTGGCCGAGCTGGCCATCGAGCGAGCCAAGCGCCTGGTCGAAATGGGCCAGGACGTCGTCATCGTGCTCGACGGCATCACCCGTCTGGCCCGCGCCTACAACCTGGCGGCACCCGCCACCGGCCGCATCATGTCCGGTGGTGTCGACTCCGGTGCGCTGTACCCGCCGAAGAAGTTCTTCGGTGCGGCACGGAACATTGAGGAGGGCGGCTCGCTCACGATTCTGGCCTCGGCCCTGGTCGAGACCGGCTCGAAGATGGACGAGGTGATCTTCGAGGAGTTCAAGGGCACCGGCAACATGGAGCTCCGGCTCGACCGCCGCCTGTCGGAGCGCCGGCTGTACCCGGCCATCGACGTCAACGCCAGCTCGACCCGGCACGAGGAGCTTCTCTTCGAGCGCGGCCAGCTCCAGCAGGTCTGGAAACTGCGCCGGGTGCTCAACGCCCTGGCCTCGGACGGCAAGGACGCCGCCGGCCTCGAGCTGTTGATGGACAAGATCCGGACGACCACGAGCAACGACGAGTTCCTGGCTGAGATCGCCAAGGGCCCGGCCACCTGATCGGGCCTTCCCGCCCAACCCATAGACTGAACCGTCCACATCGCACAGGAGATCCGATGAAGCCTGACATCCACCCCGACTACGTAGAAGCCACCGTGCGCTGCTCGTGCGGCAACACCTACGTGACGCGTTCGACCAAGGCCGACCTCCACGTCGAGTTGTGCAACGAGTGCCACCCCTTCTTCACCGGCAAGCAGAAGCTGGTCGACTCCGGTGGCCGGGTGGAGCGCTTCCAGCGCCGCTACGGCGAGCGCAAGGGCCGGCGCCCGGCCAAGGCTGCCGAGCCCGCGGCGCAGGACTGAGCCAACAGCGCGCGTGGCGCGGGTGAGCCAGCCGGCTCGCCCCGTTCCCGTTCTTTAATCTGGAGCCATGTTCGAGGACCGCGTCGCCGCGCTCGAAGCCGAATTCGACGCGACCGAGAAGGAGCTGGCCGACCCGGCCACCCTGTCGGATCCCGATCGCCTGCGCGACCTCTCGCGCCGGCACAAGGAACTGGGCGAGATCGTGCGGGCCTGGCACGAGCTGACCGCGGCGCGCGACGACTTGTCCACCGCCCGGGAGATGTTGACCGAGGCGTCGGGGGACGACCGCGAGCTCATGCGAAGCGAGGTTGAGGAGACCGAGGTGTCGGTCGCCTCGTTGGAGGAGCGGTTGCAGAACCTGCTGCTGCCCAAGGATCCGAATGAGGGCCGCAACGTGATCATGGAGATCCGGGGTGCCGTCGGCGGGGACGAGGCGAACCTGTTCGCCCGCGTCCTCTTCGACATGTACCAGCGCTTCGCGGCCAACGAGAAATGGAAGGTCGAGCTTCTCTCCCTCGACGAGTCCGACAAGGACGGGATCAACGAAGCCGTCTTCTCGGTCAAGGGGCAGGACGCGTACGTGCGCCTGGAGCACGAAGCGGGGACGCACCGGGTGCAGCGGGTGCCGGTGACCGAGGCCAAGGGCCGCATCCACACGTCGACCGCGACGGTGACCGTGCTGCCTGAGGCCGACGAGGTCGACGTGCAGATTGACCCCAACGACCTGAAGGTCGACGTCTACCGCTCGAGCGGCCCCGGCGGCCAGTCGGTCAACACGACGGACTCCGCCGTGCGGATCACCCACCTGCCCACGGGCACGGTGGTGGCCATGCAGGACGAGAAGAGCCAGATTCAGAACCGGGCCAAGGCCATGGTGGTGCTGCGGGCGCGCTTGCTCAAGGCGGAGCAGGAGCGCCAGGCGGCCGAGATGTCGGCGCAGCGCCAGGGCCAGGTCGGCGCCGGCAACCGCGGCGACAAGATCCGCACCTACAACTACAAGGAAAACCGGGTCACCGACCACCGGATCAACCTGACGCTCTACAAGCTGGACCAGATTGTGGCGGGGGACCTGGTCGAGCTGAC
>DASXEK010000084.1:0-11610 GCA_036490155.1 Acidimicrobiales bacterium
TACGGCCGGGACCAGCCAGCCGACCATTGCCGCGCCCAACAGCGGCCAGAGCACATGCACGGTCCCCGGCGTCGAGAAGAGTCCCGCCACCGCGACCGCCCCGAGGGCCGACGCCGCCAGCTGCAGCGCCTCGCGTCCGGCCGGAAGCCCGCGGGCCCGAGCCCTCATGGCGCCACGAGGATCCTCGCCTCGGATCCGAGCGGCGGGAGTGTGGCCGCGGCCGTCGATGTGGTCAGCACGGTCGAGCTTCCCGGCGATTGCGACGCCCTGCTCCCCGCCGGCGTTCCCGGGCGCAAGGTGGCGAGGAAGACGGCGGCGCGCGCAAAGCCCTCGGCGTCCGCGGGGACGGCGCAGGTGCGACCCGAGATCGTGTCCAGCTCGACGGGCCAGCCCCTCCTGTGGGCATCCTCGACCACCGCCACCGTCATCCCGAGCATCTCCTCGAACGCACGGCGTCGGTGCACGCCGGCGCGGTCGTCGACGACGACGTGAAGGACCCGCGCGGGATCCGAGCCGAACTCCTTGACGAACGGGCCCTCGCCGCGGTGCACGGTGGGCCAGTGCAGGAGATGCAGCCGGTCACCGGGGACGTAGGGGCGGAGCCCGACCAACTCGCCCTCGCTCGCCGCATGCGTGGCGACTCCGGTCGAAGCCTCGTCATCCGGCCGTGCGGGCGTGGCTGCGGTGCCGGGGGGTGGCGGCGTGGAGGCGGGATACACGACCACGATGGCCGCCGGGGTGGTGGCCACGACTGCACCGCACAGCCCGAGGGGATCGTGGACCCACAACGGCGACGACCCGAGGTCGAACCGACCGCGCCGGCGGGGGCGCAGGAGCTCGACCCTCGTGGCGCTCTCTCCGGCGCGCACGGCGGCCACCAGCCGCAGCGCGGGCGGGGCCGGCGCGAGGAGGCGTGGCGCAAGGCGTTGCTCCGCTCGCTCGAAGCCGACCGGCGGCGCGGCCCGTGTGCCCCCGTTCGACACGGTGACCTCGAGGCGCACCTCGTCGCCCACGGCGATCACCGCGGGCACCAGGCGTGGGTGGACGCGCAGGGTCCGAGCGGCCTTCTGGCGGCGGCGCGCCACGAACGGCGCGACGAGGACCGGCACGAGGGCGAGCGCGGCGAGCGCGCTGGGTGCTCGCGTCCCCGTGAGGAGCCCGATCAGCAAGAGGGCAAGCCCGGCCGCACCCACGCCGAGGCCGCGGGCGGTCGGCCGGAGCCCGCGCATCAGCGCGCCGTGAAGCCGTCCGCTTCGTCGCCCAGGGGCACCGGGACGACATCGAGCAGCTCGCCGACGACGTCGGCGGCGTCGATGCCCGTCACGTCGGCGTCGGGGCTCAACAGGAGCCGGTGCGCCAAGACAGGCCCGGCGGTGGCGGCGACATCGTCGGCGGTCACGTAGTCACGGTCGGCGGCGACGGCCAAGGCGGACGACGCCCGTATGACCGCCATCGCCCCACGCGGCGAGGCGCCGACGTCGACGGCGGGATGGGCGCGGCTGGCCTGGGCGAGTGCGCCGACGTAGTGACGGCATGCATCGGAGACGTGGACCGACCTCACCGCCGTCATGAGCTCGTCGAGCTCGGCGCGGCTCACCGCCGGTGACAACGAGTCCACCGCTGCGGGCGCGTTGGCCCGAGCGAGGAGTGCGTCCTCGGCGCTGGCGTCGGGGTACCCCAGGGAGAGGCGGAGCAGGAAGCGGTCGCGCTGGCCCTGGGGCAGCGGCGAGGTGCCGGCGGCGTCGTACGGGTTCTGGGTGGCGATGACCATGAACGGGTCGGGCAGCGCATAGGTCGAGCCGTCGACCGTGACCTGACGTTCCTCCATCGCCTCGAGCAGCGCCGACTGGGCGCGCGTCGACGCACGATTCAACTCGTCTGCCATCAGGACGTTGGTGAACACTGGCCCGGGTCGAAACACCGGCTCGGGGCCGTTGCGGTCGTACATCAGCGCGCCGACGATGTCCGCGGGCAGCAGGTCGGCCGTGCACTGCACGCGATGAAAATCCAGCCCGAACGAACGCGCCAAGGCCTTGGCCAAGGTCGTCTTGCCCAACCCGGGCAGGTCCTCGACGAGCAGGTGTCCTCCCGTCAGCAGGCAGCCCACGGCCAGACGGGCCGAGGTGGTGTCCGTGTAGAGCGCCGATCGCACCGAGTCGACGATGGTCCCGAAGCGCAGGGCCGCGGGACCTGCGGCGGCCGAGGTGAACCGATCGTCCTGGGTTCGAAGGTCCGCCACGCGTCGAAGCCTAAAGGGTCAACTGCCGCCAAGCCGGGCGGTGGGCGTCGACGACTGGCGTGACGACACAGGGGGTACGATTCGGTGCTGCCGTCCCCCGCCGACGACGGGCCGTGCGGAGGGCCGGACGAAGGGAGGCGTCATGGGGCGCCGACGAGGGGCGAACGCCGAGGCACGGCGGGAAGGCGATCCGCAGGGCCTCTGGCTCGACGACGCCGAGGCAGCGGCACCCCGGCGTGATCGACGCCGGCGTGGCACGGTCGCGGTGGCCGTCGTCACGTGTGCGGCGGCGGTCGCCGTCCCGATCGGCCTCGTCCTCGCCACGGGAGCTTCGACGCCCTTGGCCGCGCCGACCCGGCACCACCACGCGTCGACCGGCTTCAGCCAAGGCGTGGCCGAGCACCAGGTCGTGGCGGCCCTCAGCACGACCACCGACACGGGCTCGTTCGACTTCACCTATTCGCTCACTGCCACACCTCCGACCAACGGAGCCGCCGGCGACGGCGAGACGCCCGTGGCCGGCAGCGGCATCATCGACACGAACCCCTCGGCCATGGCGGCCTCGGCCGCGCTTGGTCAGGACGGCAACGGGCTCAACGTTGGCGTGCGGGTCGACGGCACGGACTATTGGGAGACCGGCTACACCGACAACCAGATCGAGCCACAAGCGCAGGACGGCTCGGGTGGCGGATCGCCGTTGTCGAGCTTTGCCGGTCTGGTCGAGAGCTCGCTGGGCTCGCGGAACGGAGCCGTCGCCATGATGGGCATGGCGAGCCCCACGGGGTACCTCGACCTCACGCTGCCCTCGATCGACGGCGCGAAGCAGGTTGGCACCTCGACGGACGACGGCGTTCCCGTCACCGAGTACGAGGTCAACCTCGACCCGTCGCAGCTGGCGTCGAGCCCCGGCACGTCGGGCGAGGAGGCCACGACGATCCAAGCCGCCCTGGGCGTCCTGAACCAGCAGGGCTATACGGGCACCACCGTGGTGGTAGGCGTCGATGCCAGCGGGTTCATCCGGTCCGCCACCTCGACGGCAACCTTCAGTGACGGCGGCACCTCCGTCCTGACCGCGACGTTCTCGAACTTCGGGTGTGCCGGGCAGGCGCTCATGCCCGGCCAGTCCGGTCCGACCACGCCACCGGCGGGGTGCGTCAGTTCCGACACGGGCGTGGCGCCCGCGGCGGCCACCACGACGACGACCACCTCATCGAGGGTCCCGGTCCCCACGACCCAGGTGCGACCGGACACCGCGACCACCATGCCCGGTCCCACCGGGTCGGGGCCGACGACCACCACCAGCACGACCGGCCCGGGCACGGCGACGACCACCACCACCACCTCCTCCTCCGTCGCGACGACCACGACGAGCGCCGCCACCGGCCCCTGAGGAGGAGAACAGATGCCCGGCACCCACGGATCAGACGCCGACGACGTAGGCGGTGAGGCCTCCCTGTTCCTCGAGGAGGAGCCGACCGGGCATGGTCGCCGGGGCCGGCAGACGCTCCTCGTCGCACTGGCGTGCACGCTGGGTGCGGCGGCCATCGGCATTCCGGTGGCACTGGTGCTGACGTCAGGGGGCGCGAGCAATCCCAAGGTGAGCGCCCCGCCGGTGCACCGAGACGTGGGCAACGCCAAGGCGCAGGTGATCTCGGCCCTCAGCGCGACGACGGACTCGGGAAGCTTCAACATGACCTACGAGTTCTCGACGCCCAGCACCACGACGAGCCCTTCGACCACCTCGACGACCGCGTGCCCGGGCCCGATCAGTTCGCCGCCGTCGGCGATGGGCACCTCCAGCGCCGTGACGCCGATCGTGGCGGTGTGCAACGAACCGGCCGCCAATGGCAACGGCGGCGAGACGATCACGGGCCAGGGCACCATCGACACCGATCCCTATGCCATGGTGGCCACTTCGCAAGTACCCGGACTGGGCACCGTCACGTTGCGCGCCAACGACATGAACGTCTGGGAATTGGGCGGGGCCGACTACGGACTGTCACCGGGATCGCAGAGCAGCGGCGCCGGCTCACCCCTCTCGGGCTTTGCGGGACTGGTCGAGGGCACACTGGGCCAGCGAGAAGGCGCCTCGGCGATGCTGAGCCTGGCCAGCCCCACGGGCTACCTCAACCTCGAACAACAGGAAGTCACCGGCGCCAACTTCATCGGGACGGGGACGGTCGACGGTGTGGCGGTCGACCAGTACCAGGTCTTCACGGATCCGGCGCTCGAGGCGACCCTGCCGAACCTCACGACCGAGCAGGTCAACACGATCGATGCCGCCCTGAAGGTCCTGGCGCAAAACGGCTACAAAGGGACGAGCACGGTGATCTCCATCGACGCCAGCGGCTTCATCCGCCGCACCGCCTCGGTCGCAGAGTACGCGGACGGCTCGACGTCACGAAGCGAGTCGACGCTCTCTGACTTCGCGTGCGCGGGCACGGTCCTCATGCCGGGACAGCAAGGCGCCGCGACGCCGCCGGCTGGGTGCGTGAGCCCCGACACGGGTGTCGCGCCGGCGACGGCGACCACGACCACCGAGACGCCGTCAACGCTCCCGGCCATCGTCGTTCCGACGACGAAGCCACCCACCACCAGCACGACGACCCCGCCCAGCACGACGTCGACGACGACAAACTCCAGCACGACCTCGACGGGCCCAACCACGACGACCACGACCGAGGACTCGACGCCGACCAGCTGACGCGCGACCGCCAGCTGTGGTCAGGCGACGGGCGTCTGCGGACCTCCGTGCCCCGCGGCGCGCCGCCGCAGCACGAGCGGTGTCGCCACCGCAGCCGCCAGGACGACCACGACCAAGACGGCCCAGCCGATGTCGCCGGCGGAGGAGCCGCCAGCCGGGGGCTTCGCCGCCTTCGGGCCCGCCGCGGAGACCATGGCGGCGTACTGCGCCTTGGCCACCCGCGCCGCGCCGGCCGGCGTGATCGGTCCCGGGTTGCCCGTCGCACCCGAGAAGAAGGAGAGCACGGCGACGGCGGCGCCGACGCGCAGCGTGATCGCCTGCCCGACCCCCGCCCGACTGGTGGACGCGAAGTACGTCGTGCGTCGGGCGCCGGGAACGGAGGGCAGCGGGCCCGAGCTCACGATCTCGCCGCCGGCGAGCGCGCGCCGTGCGGCGCCGACGAAGGCGCGGGCCCCGGCGGCCGCCGAGAAGCGGACGAGGAGGTCCTGCACCTGGTTGACGCCGGCGGCGTCCTGCCAGCTCCGCTGGTAGGTCTCGACGTTGCGGCCCAGGCTGGCGAGCGCGCCCGCCCCCGCGGAGCGTTCCGGCGACCCGGCCGGAAACTGCGAGGCACCGAGCGGGCCCTCCGACGTGACGGTGTAGCCGGCGCCGAGCGCAGGGAGCACGATCGCACTGAGCGCAGGCCGCCGCGGCGCCGTGGCTGCCCCGGCAGACGGCAGCGCCAGCGCCAGCGCGAGGCCGACGACGACCAGAGCCCCGGTCAACCGGTGCAGGTGCTTCACACTGCCCCCGACCCGGAGCAACCACGCCGGCCGATTCCCTTCGCCACCGAGCCGAGAGCCGCGTTACGCGACGAAGTACTTGGCCTCCGGGTGGTGACAGATGATGGCGTCGGTCGTCTGCTCGGGGTGCAACTGGAACCCCTCGCTGACCGTCACGCCGATGCGGTCCCCTCCCAGAAGCTCCACGACCTTGGCGTTGTCGTCCAGGTCCGGGCACGCCGGATACCCCCACGAGTAGCGCCCGCCGCGGTACTGCTGGCGGAACAGCCCCGTGAGCGTGGGGCCGTCCTCGCCCGCGAAGCCGAGCTCCTCGCGGATGCGGCGGTGCCAGTACTCCGCCGTCGCCTCGGCCATCTCGACGCTGAGGCCGTGCAGGAACAGGTACTCCTGGTAGCGATCCTCGGCGAACAGGCGTGCCGTCTCCTCCGACGCCCGCGACCCGATGGTGCACAGCATGAGGCTGGCGAAGTCCTCCTCGCCCGAGTCGGCCGGGCGGAAGAAGTCGGCGATGCACAGCCACGGCTCCTTGCGCTGGCGCGGGAAGGTGAAGCGCATCCACTCCGAGGACCGGGTCTCGTCCTTCAAGATCACGAGGTCGTTGCCCTCGGCGTTGGCGGCGAAGTGGCCGTAGGCCACGGACGGCACGAGCAGGTCGGCCTCCTTGGCCTTGCTTAGCTGCTCGCGCAGCGTCGCCTTCACCCGGTCCTTGAACTCGGTGTCGTTCTCGCCGTTCTCGGGCCGGAAGCCCCACTGGTTCCGGAACAGCGCGGTGAGGTTGATGTACTCGGCGATCTCGTCGATCGGAATGCCGACGGCGACCCGCGTGCCGACGAAGGGCGGGGTGAACAGCGTGTTGTCCGCCGTCACGTCGGCGCGGGCGGGCTGCCCCTCCACCGGAGAGGTGTCCGGCTCGTCCAGGCGGCTGCGCCGGGGGACGTTCTTCTCCGAGATCTCGCGCCCGAACAACGGGTCGTCCTCGCCGTTTTTCTTGAGCTCGACCAGGCGGTCCAAGGTGCGCAGCCCCTCGAAGGCGTCGCGCCCGTAGAACAGCCGCCCGTCGTAGACCTCGCGCAGGTCGCGTTCGACGTAGGTGCGGGTCAGGGCGGCCCCTCCCAGCAGGACGGGGACGTTCGACAGGGAGCGCCCGTTCAGCTCGACCAGGTTCTCGCGCATGATGAGCGTCGACTTCACGAGGAGCCCGCTCATGCCGATGGCGTCGGCCTCGTGCTCCTCGACGGCGGCGATCATCTCGTTGATGCCGATCTTGATGCCGAGGTTGACTACCACGTAGCCGTTGTTGGTCAGGATGATGTCGACCAGGTTCTTGCCGATGTCGTGCACGTCGCCCTTGACGGTGGCCAGCACCACGGTGCCCTTGCCGCCCTGGTCCGACTTCTCCATGTGCGGCTCGAGGAAGGCGACCGCGGCCTTCATCGTCTCGGCCGACTGCAGCACGAAGGGCAGCTGCATCTCGCCGGACGCGAAGCGCTCGCCGACGACCTTCATGCCCTCGAGCAGGATGTCGTTCACGATCGCCAGGGCCGCCAATCCCGACTCGAGCGCCTCGGTCAGGTCGTCCTCGAGGCCGTTGCGGTTGCCGTCGATGATGCGCTGGGACAGGCGGCGGTCGACCGGCCAGTCGCTGTGGTCCTCCGCCGGCCCCGTGGAGACCTTGACGCCCTCGAACAGCGCCAGGAGCTCCTGGAGCGGGTCGTAGTCGTCGGTGCGGCGGTTGTAGACGAGGTCGAGGCAGACCTCCTTGGTCCGGTCCTCAATGCGCGACAGCGGGAGGATCTTGGACGCGTGCACGATGGCCGAGTCGAGGCCCGCCTCCACGCATTCGTGCAGGAACACCGAGTTGAGCACCTGGCGGGCGGCGGGGTTCAGGCCGAAGGACACGTTGGAGAGGCCAAGGATGGTGGAGACACCGGGCAGCTCCGCCTTGATGGCGCGGATGCCTTCGATGGTCTCGATGCCGTCGTTGCGGCTCTCCTCCATGCCGGTCGACAGCGGCAGGGCGAGCGGGTCGAAGAGCAGGTCCTCGGGTGCGAGGCCGTAGCGCTCGACGGCGATGTCGCGAATGTTGCGGGCCGCGCGCAGCTTCCACTCCGCCGTGCGGGCCTGGCCCTCCTCGTCGATACAGGTGCAGACGACGGCGGCCCCGAACTCGCGCGCCAGGCGCAGGAACGTGTCGAGACGCGTCCCCGGCTCGTCGCCCTCCTCCAGGTTGACCGAGTTGAGGATGGGCCGGCCGCCGATCCACTCCAACGCGGCGCGCGCCACCGGACCCTCGGTGGAGTCGACCATGATCGGCACGCTCGACTGCGTGCACAGCCGGCTCGCCACCTCGGTCATGTCGGCCACGCCGTCGGCGCCGGTGTAGTCGACGCAGACGTCGATGAGGTGCGAGCCCTCCTTGACCTGGTCGCGCGCCATGGCGACGCACGTGTCCCAGTCGGCGTCCAGCATCGCCTCACGGAAGGCCTTGGACCCGTTGGCGTTGGTCCGCTCGCCCACAGCGAGGAACGAGGAGTCCTGCGCGAACGTGACCGCGGTGTAGATGGAGGCGGCGGCGGGCTCGTGCACCGGCGTACGCGCCGCGGGGGTGAGACCCGCGCAGCGCTCGACGACGGCGGCCAGGTGCGCCGGCGTGGTCCCGCAGCACCCGCCGATGGCGGATACGCCGAACTCGGTCACGAAGCGGTGCAGGTGCTCGGCCAGGCCCTCGGGCGTGAGGTCGTAGTGCATGACACCGTCGACGACCGACGGGAGGCCCGCGTTGGGGACGCAGGCGATGGGGACGCGGCTGGCCCCGGACAGGTGGCGCAGTGCCTCGCTCATCTCGACCGGTCCGGTGGCGCAGTTGAGCCCGACCACGTCGACCTGCATGGAGTCGAGCACGGTCAGCGCGGCGCCGATCTCAGTGCCGGGCAGCATGCGCCCGGTCAGCTCGATCGTCACCTGGGTCTGCAGCGGGACGTAGCGGTCGAGCGCCACCATGGCGCGCCGGGCACCGTTCACCGCCGCCTTGATCGACAGCATGTCGAACTGGGTCTCGATGAGCAGGAGATCGGCGCCGCCCTCGAGCAGCCCGAGGGCCTGCTCCTCGTAGGCGTCGCGGAACTCGGCGTACGAGATGTGACCGAGGGTGGGGAACTTGGTGCCGGGGCCCATGGAGCCGGCCACCCAGCGCGGGCGCTCGGGCGTCGAGAACTCGTCGCGGACCGCACACGCCAGTTCGGTCGCCCGGCGGGTCAGCTCGCGGGCCCGGTCACCCAGGCCGTACTCGGCCAGGACCACCGACGTCGAGCCGAACGTGTCGGTCTCGACCACGTCGCAGCCGACCTCGTAGAAGGAGCGGTGCACCTGGGCCACGACGTCGGGGCGGGTCTCGACCAGCCACTCGTTGCAGCCCTCGAGCTCGGGGCCCCCGAAGTCGTCGGGCCCCAGGTCGAGCAGCTGGATGTTCGTGCCCATGGCGCCGTCGAAGATGACGACGCGCTCGCGCAGCGCCTGCAGATACGAGGACGCGGACGGGTCGAGCCGCCCGAGCAGTTCGGGGGAGGGTGCCATGAGGGTTCCAGATTACCGGGGCCATCGGGGCGTTCCGGACCGGCGCCGGTAGCATCCCGCCTGGTGGCACCGAAGATCTACACCAAGAAGGGCGACGACGGGACGACCGGCCTGCTCTACGGCGGGCGAGTGCGCAAGGACTCGTGGCGAATCGACCTGAACGGGGTGGTCGACGAGGCGCAGGCCGCCATCGGGATGGCCCGGGCCGAGACGGCCCCCGGGTCCGAAGCGAACGAGCGTCTGACCGCGCTGGCCCGCGATCTCTATGTGTTGATGGCGGAGGTGGCCACCGCCCCGGAGAACCGGACCAAGCTCAAGGCGGGGTCGAGCCTGGTGACGCCGGACATGGTCAGCGCGCTCGAGGCAGGCATCGACGACCTCCTCCAGCGCTTCGAAATGCCGAGCGACTTCACCATCCCGGGCGAGAACCGCGTCGCCGCCGCGCTCGATCTGTCGCGCACCATCGTGCGGCGGGCCGAGCGGCTCGCCGCGGCAGAACCGGCCGGCGATTCGTTGGTGCCGATGTACCTCAACCGGCTCTCGGATCTCCTGTGGGCGATGGCACGCTGGCAGGAGGGGCCCGAGCACCGGCTCTCGAAGTTGCAGACCTCCGCGACGGACTCCTGACGAGCGCCGCCGGCGCGGGCACCGGCGGCCGGGCGGCGCCCCCTCACCACGCGCCGCGGTGGAGCCGCTCGCTTCGTTGGCGCGCTGGGCGCCGCAGCGACCGGGACCGATGGTCCTGCCCGTCGGGATGCCCCAGGGGCACCGCACAGAAGAGCTGCCATCCGGGCGGCACACCGAGGCGCGTCCCCAGGTCCTCGATGCCCCGGAAGGCACCCAGGACGCAGGCGCCGAGTCCCGCATCGACCGCGCCCAGCAGCGCGGCCATGACCCCGAAGGCGGCGTCGCCGTACCAGTAGGGGACCGGCCAGCCCCCCGGACCCGCGCCGAGCTCGAGGTCGGACTTGTCCGGTTCGGCGTACCGCTCGACGTAGGCCTCCGGTGAGGCGTACGCCAGCAGCACGACCGGGGCCCGCATGAGGCCGCCCGACCACTCGGCGTTCCGGGCCTGCCACGGCTCGTCCGTGGTGGTGTCCCAGTAGACGGCGGTCTGGTCGGCACCCTCGAGCACGACCCATGAGGTCCCCCCCGTGTTGCCGGCCGTCGGGGCACTGAGGGCCCCCTCGAGGATTTGATCGACGAGGGCCGGATCGACCGGCTGGGCGGAAAAGCTGCGGCACATGGCCCGCCGGCGCAGGACCTCGTGGAGTTCCATGGGCGCAGTATCCCAGGGGCCCAGGCGGCGGACTTGGGAATGTTGACCCCGTTGGTAATGTTTAATTATTCGAGGCCAGCCGCAGTATCGGCGTGGCGCGACCCGGAGGTTGCAGTGACTACTCCTCGTGAGCTCTTGAACCAAGCGAAGTCCTCGATCCGTGAGATCGAGCCGCCTGACGCACAATCCCTGCTCGAGGGCGGTGGTGTGACGTTCCTGGACGTCCGCGAGCCCGACGAGTACGAGCAGGGCGCCCTCCCCAACGCCGTGCACCTCCCCCGGGGCCACCTGGAGTTCCAGGTCGAGGGGAAGCTGCCCGACAAGGCGGGCCCGGTCGTCGTCTACTGCGCCGGCGGGGTGCGGTCGGCCTTTGCCGCCAAGACGATGGGTGACCTCGGGTACACCGACGTGCAGTCCCTGGTGGGTGGCTTCAACAAGTGGAAGGACGACGGGCGCCCCTGGGCGGCCCCCCGGACCCTGACCCCGGCCCAGCGCAACCGCTACCAGCGCCACCTGCTGCTGCCCGAGGTGGGCGAGGTTGGGCAGCTGAAGCTGCTGGGCTCGAAGGTCCTCCTGCTCGGCGCGGGTGGCCTCGGATCGCCGGCGGCCCTCTACCTGGCCGCGGCTGGCGTCGGCACTATCGGGATCATCGACATGGATGTCGTCGACGAGTCCAACCTCCAGCGCCAGATCCTCCACAACATGGACCGGATCGGCGACCGCAAGGTCGACTCTGCCAAGAAGACGTTGACGGCGCTGAACCCTGACGTGAACGTGGTGACTTACGACGTGCGCCTGGGCGCGGACAATATCCTCGACATCATCGACGGGTACGACGTCATAGTGGACGGGACCGACAACTTCCCGACCCGGTATCTCGTCAACGACGCCTCGCTCCTCAAGCGGATCCCGGTGATTCACGGCTCGATCTTCCGCTTCGAAGGTCAGGCCACTGTCTTCGACCCCTACAACGGTCCTTGCTACCGGTGCCTCATCCCCGAGCCGCCGCCGGCCGAGCTGGCGCCGTCATGCT
>DASXEK010000087.1:0-8752 GCA_036490155.1 Acidimicrobiales bacterium
TCGTAGTACTCGAGCTCCTCGTTGACGAAGGCGTCGTGGCAATAGGCGACGCTCACATCCTCGGGCCCGAGTCCCGCCGCCTCGTAGCACTGCACTGCGGTGTGCTTGGTCATGCTCGACGGTCCGACGACAGGGCCGACAAAAGTGTGGCCCGGCGAGTACGTCTCCGACATCAACGCAGAGGCCAGCGCCCGTACCAGCGGCCGGCCGGGTTGGCGGGTCCGCACCAGGTCCTCGCGCGCCACGATGATGCAGGCGGCGCCGTCATCGGGCGGGCAGCACATCATCGTGGTGAGCGGCTCAGCCACCATCCTGGCGGCGAGCACCTCTTCGGCCGTGACGACGTGATCGGACTGGCGGTGGGCGAACGGGCACACGGCGCCGTAGTTCCAGTTCTTGGCCGCGATGGTCGCGAAGTGCTCGGGCGTCGTGCCACGTTCGTGCATGCGCCGCTGCGCCCACAGTGCGAAGTAGGCGGCGGGCAGGATCGGCGCGTCGATCTGGTCGCGCCCCGCCCCGCGGCCACCGGTGCCGGTCATGTCGGTGAACTTGTCGAAGCACAGCGCCATCGCCACGTCGGCCCGCCCCGACGACACGGCCCAGGCCGCCTCGCGGAAGGCGACGAGCCCGGTGGCCGACGCATTCTCGATGTGGGTGACCGGCAGCCCGGTCAAACCGAGCTCCTTCATGGCCTTGATGCCGAGCATGGACGCCGGCTGGATGTACCCGACGTACGCCTCGTCGACATCGGCCAGGGTCATCCCGGCGTCATGCAGCGCGAGCAGGCCCGCGTCGCGCGCCAGGTGCGCGCCCGGGATGTCGCGGAACATGCCGAAGCGCACCATGCCGATGCCGGCCACGGCGACGCCGTCGAATTTCAGGCCGTGCGTCACGACGCACCCCCGGTCCCGCCGGCGGAACCGGGCCCGGCCGCCGCGCCGGCGTGGGCCGGGCGGAAGCGGTAGATCACCACGTCGTCGCCGTCGGAGTTCTGGCGCAGCGTCTCGAGGTCGATCTCCACCTCCATGCCGATGGCGAAGTCGTCCGGCCCGCCCGAGAGGATCGACTGCACCCGCGGGCCCTCGGGCAGGTCGACCTGGGCCACGCCGTAGCCGGCCACCTCGGCGTCCTTCTTGCCGAAGAGCGGGACGTGGCAGTAGGTCCAGGTGTGGATGGTGCCGCGGGTCGACAGCTCGATCTCCTCCGTCCCCTCATGCAGGCACTTGGCACAGACCAGCCGGCGCGGGAAGAACGCCTCGCCGCACGACGGACAGCGGCTCCCGAACAGCCGCGGCGGCTCGGCCGGGTCGTCGGGGATCCGGAAGAACCCTGGCTCAATAGGGACTCGGGCCATGCACTCCTCGCTTCGTCGCTTCGCATCCCGCCGCCGGGGCACCGCAGCGCCGGGACCGCCCGGCGCCGGGGGAGTTTGGCACACACGCCGCGCGGCGGTTCGGGGGCGAGCGAGACAGTCGGCCCTGGCGATCGCGCAGGAATGGAGCACGTTGCTCGCGAGGCATTCGGCGACCAATGGCACCGTGCAGTCCGAGCTGGCGCCCGCCGAGGCTCCAGATGAGGCCTTTCTGGCCATGGCGGCCGGAGGACGGCGGCGGTCCCCGTTCTCAGGTTTGCTTTCGGAACTCTGAGAAACCACAGGGGTCCCGTCGTGGGGGGTTTGACCTGGGACAAGATGGGAATCGTCACTCCCGTTGGAGTGAGCGGTCGGGGGGACCGCCGGCAATGGCGGGGCGCGCAATCGTCCGCACGGGAGATCATCTTGACGACTGCGGCCGAACCCTCTGAAGCCCCGACGGCAGAGGTCGGCCACGTCCTTCGGTTGCGCGGAAGCGAGGGCGACCCCACGTTGAGCCGCGCCTTCGTTGAACCGCTGGTCCGCGATTGGAAGCGGGAACCGCTGGGTTTCTACACGGCACTGGTGACGACCGAGCTGGTCACGAATGCGGTGCTGCACGCGCAGAGTGCCATCGTGCTGGCGATCCGTCCTGTCGCCAAAGGCGTTCGCATTGAGGTGACCGACACGCGCCCGTCGGTGCTCCCCCACATGGTGCCCCGGCGGGCCCACTCGCCCTCGGCGCTGACCCTCGGGCAGAGCGGACGTGGGCTGCAGGTGGTGTCGGAACTCGCGGCCCGCTGGGGCGTGGACTCCACCCAGCGAACGAAGACGGTCTGGGCCGAGCTGATCGATGGCCAGAGTGGGCCCACCGAGCCCCTACTCCAGCTCGAGTACGAGCTGCTCGTGCGCGACGGGGTGCACCTGCAGTTCCTCGACCTCCCGACGGTGACCGCCGTGGAGAGTGGCGTCCAGGTAGAGGATGTCGTGCGCGCCATCCAGCTCGAACAGGGAGCCATGCCACCGGACGATCCTGCCGTCGGTCGTCTGTATCAGCTCCTGCTCACCACCGCGGCGGACCGGTTGGCGGGCCGGCACGCCGCGCTGTGGGCATCCGCGGAGGACCGTCCGACGTTCGACCTCGAGGTGGCAACGACCGTGGACGCCATGCGCGACCTCGGCGAGCTCTCAGGGATGCTCGAGCATCCGGGCGATTTCCTCGCGATCGCCCCACCGCAGCCGCCGGACCGGGTGGTGCGCTTCCGGCGCTGGCTGCAGGAGGAGACCGGCCGTCAGCTTTCCGGCCAGTTGCCGCGATCGTTTTCCGCCTCGAGCAGCTGAACGAGTCGCGATCCGCTTCCGGGCACGTCCCGGCGCCCGCCTTTCAGCGTTGGGCTAGCGCGGTGTGCTCACCGGGGCAGCCCGAGCGCGTGCTCGCCGACAATGTTCTTGTTGATCTCGGTGGTGCCGCCGGCGATGGAGGCCTGGCGCACGGCGAGGAAGTTCTCGGCCCAGCGGTCCTCGCCCCCGAGCGCGTCGAGCCCGATGAGATCGACGGCCAGGTTTGCCAGCTCCTGGTCGTTGTGCGCCCACGACAGCTTGGCCAGGCTGCCACCCGCCCCCGCGGCTGCGGCCGGGTCGGATAGCGAGCGCTCGGTCAAGAAGCGCATGCAGCGGATGGACGCATAGATGCGCGCCAGCCGTTCCCGCAGCACCGGGTCCTGCCGGCCCTCGACTGCCCGCGGGTCGGCCAGCAGGTCACTGAGCCGGCGGGCCAGTGAGAGGTGCAGGCGCGCCACGCCGGCGCGCTCGAAGCTCAGCGTCGTCATGGCCACGTTCCACCCGCCGTGCAGCGGCCCGAGCATGGCCGCGCGCGGGACTCGCGCGTCGGTGAAGAAGAGCTCGGCGAAGGATTGTCCGCCCGTCATGGTGGTGAGCGGGCGCGCCTCGATGCCCGGGGTGCGCAGGTCGACCAGGAAGCACGTGATCCCGGCGTGCTTCTTGACCGTCGGGTCGGTCCGCACGTAGAGCTGGCACCAGTCGGCGAGGTGCCCGAGCGAGTTCCACGTCTTCTGCCCGTTGAGCACGAAGTCGTCGCCGTCCTCCACGGCGGCCGTGCGCAGCGAGGCGAGGTCCGAACCAGCGTCGGGCTCCGACATGCCCTGCGACCAGATCTCGTCGCCCCGCAGCATCGGCGCGAGGAAGCGCGTCTGCTGCTCGGGGGTGCCGAATTGCATGATGGCCGGGGCGATGTTGGAAACGCCGATGACGTTCACCGGTCCCGGCGCTCGCAGCCGGTTGGTCTCCTCCAAATAGGCGAGCTGCTCGTCGACGCCGGCCCCGCGCCCGCCGTGCTCGACCGGCCACGCTGGCGCGGCCCACCGGCCGTCGGCCAGCGTCCGGTTCCAGGCCCGCAGGACCTCGAGGGAGTCGCCCTCCATCTGGCGCTCGCCCGCCTCCACCACTTCGGGGGTGAGGTGCTCGGCCAGCCAGGTGCGCAGCTCGGCACGGAACGCGTCGGTGCCCGCCTCGCCCTGCGACCGCTCCATGCCACCTCCCTTTGTGCCGTCGGGATCATTCCGCTCACACCGCGCCCAAGACCAATCCGGCCGCTGATCAGGCTCGATGCGAGGAAGCCCTGCGTGAGAGCCCTTGACAATTTTCACGAACATGTGTTCGATGGTGACTCGGGCCCACGGCGGGTCCGGCGGATGGGGCCACGGCCAAATGGGGCCGGACCCTCCCAACACTGCGCGCACGCGCCACCCGGGTGGTCGCGTCGCGCCATGACTCGCCGGGCAACCGGCAGGAAGGAGAGAGCCGTGGGGACGATGCGGATTCTCGATGAGACGGGCGACACCACGCTGACTTGGGCCCCGAGGACACCGAGGCGCTCGAGCGCGCCGCCAAGGTGTTCGAGGTCGAGCTAGGCAAGGGCGGCCTGGCCTTTTCGGTCCCGCCGGGCGGGCGCGACCGCGACGCCGAGCGGATCACGCGCTTTGACCCCGGCGCGGACGAGATCGTCTGGGTCCGCCCGGTCGCCGGCGGCTGAACGCGGTGCCGGGGCGCGGCGGTATGCGGGTCGAGCCGAATGGCTCGGGTGCCCGACCCCCTCAGCCAGCCGAGATGCCCACTGAGGACGGGACGATCGGGTCGGTCTACGAGGTCGTCGCCGAGCACCCCGACGGGCGCATCACGCTGCGGTTCACCGAGGGAGTGCTCGCCGGGCGCACCGTCACCGCGTTCACCGATGAGCACTGCGACATCGCCCATGCGCGTCCGCTCACGCCGCGAGAGAAGGCGGAGCGCCTGCTGGTCTCATTGCTCGATCCCCAACAGCGTCTGGCCTGGAGTGCCAAGCGACGCTTCCGGCTCGGCACTCCCTACGGGGTGCTCGAGCTGGGAGCGCTGCACAACATGTCCTTCTGGCCCAAGGGACCGCACTGGGACCCGGGACACCCGAAGCTGCTGTATCTCTGCGTCGTGCCGCGGGGTGATCTGCAGCGTCTCCCCGAGGCAGACATCTGGACCAACTTGCTGCTGGTGGTCCGTGCCGAGCCCGAGCGCTTCTTCGCGGTGGCGAATTGGCGAGCGCCTTCCCACACCTCGTGGTACCGGCCTCCGATCGCCGGTCTGCGCCTGGGTCAGGCCCTCCTTCAACACAACTGAGCCGAGCGGACCAACCAGCCGATCGGGTCGGGAAGATCCGGTCCGCCCGCCGCGCCGGTTCCGCCCGGCCCGGGGCGGCCGACAAAAAGGACAGGCTTCGAGTGAGAGTCCGGAGCGGTGACTGCGCCGCGGCAGTATGGGCACATGGTCGTTCTTCATGCCGCGTGGCTGGCCGGTCCGGGCCGCCTGGCGCTGTGGGCGGAGGACAGGAACCGGCCTGGGTCAGCTCCCGCTCGCCGAGGGCGGGCGACGCGCCGGTCGCGGCCTCATCCGTTCGCACTTGATCCGGAAGGCCTGCGACTGGCCGTGGCCGAGAACGCGGGGATGGAAGTCGCCGACCTACTCGGGGACGAGCCCATCGAGCTCACGCTGGAACTCCCTGGAACCGGCGGAGTGCCGATTGGGACTCCTCTCGACGACGACGAGCCTGTCGCCGGTGCGCTCGGCGGACCCCACGCGTCCTCGACCTCGGAGTCCGAGGCGCAGCTCTTGTTGTGGACGGCCCCGGGGTATGTCCTGGGCCCGTCGGCGGCCGCGAAATTGCTCTCGGCGCTCCCTTTGGTGAGGAGTGGCAATCAGTCCTTCGACGGCGAGGCCCCCGAGGGTCTGGCCGCGGTGGTCCTCGCGCCCGATATCCGCTTCGCCGCCCGCGCGGTCGAGATGGTGGTGGAGCTCCTGGCGCGGGGTCGCGTGGTGCCCGATCTCGAGTTCGTCGCCGGTCGCTGGAATGCATGTTGGCGACCGCTCATCAACGGGCACGACCGCGGTCGGATCGAGGCGCTGGTCTGGGCCCTTCCGGCCTCGTTCATGGCCGTCCGTGCCACGGGGTCGAACGTGGGGGGCGAGCGGAAGGCTGCGGAGGACACCGCATCGAGCGACGAGGTGCTGCGTTCGCTGATGTGGGGTGTGACGGATGCGTTGGCGCGGGACTTGGCAACCTCCGTCACGCTAACGCCAGCCGGCCGGCACCGGGGCCGGGGCGCGCAGGAGGACACCGTTCATGCCTGGGTGCGCGCGCTCGGGTCACCGGACGGTTCGTTGAGTGACCGCGACGAGGACGAGTACACGCAACTGGCTGGGCGGCTCGCGGCATGGCACGCCACCACGAACGCGGACGCCGACACGGTACGGACGTGCTTTCGGATCGTCCCTCCCTTGGAGGACGGGAAAGAAGGTTCGCCGGACTCTGAGGAGAGTTGGCGCATCGAGTTCTCCCTGCAAGCGGTCGACGATCCCAGCCTGGTCGTCTCCGCCGCACACGTCTGGTCCGACGGCCCCGAGCTGACCGCCATGGAGCGCCACGTCACGCACCCCGACGAGGTCCTGCTGCGCGGGCTCGGTCAGGCGGCCCGCCTCGTTCCCGCACTCGGACACGCCCTCGCCTCGGCGGCGCCCTGCGAACACACGACCGACGCGGCGGGCATCTTGACTTTTCTCCGCGAGGGGGCGCCCCTGCTCGAAGAAGCCGGCTTCGGCGTGTTGGCGCCGCCGTGGTGGCGCTCGTCGAGGACCCGGCTCGGGCTGCGGCTTAAGGCAAAGTCCCGCTCGCAAGGTGGATCCTCGGTCGGTGGCTTCGGTCTCGACGGTCTCTGTGACGTCCGCTGGGAGGCGGTCCTGGGGGACGACACGCTCGGGCTGGCCGAGCTCCGCCAGTTGGCGCGACTGAAGCAGCCGCTCGTGCGAGTCCGCGGCCAATGGGTCGAGCTGCATCACGACGAGCTCGCCGCCGCCATCACGGCGGTCGGGAAGCGCGGCGCGACCGGCGACGAGATGTCGGCCGCGGAGGTCCTGCGATCCGCCCTGGGTTTCGGGGAGGTTCCGGGCGAATTGGCGGTCGTGGACGTCGCGGCGGACGGCTGGCTCGGCGCCCTGCTCTCGGGGGCCGAGGACCGCATCCTCGAGCCCACGCCGACGCCCGAGGGGTTCGCGGGGCAGCTCCGCCCGTATCAAGAACGCGGACTCGGGTGGCTCACCTTTCTCGGTGAGCTCGGTCTCGGGGCGTGCCTGGCCGACGACATGGGACTGGGCAAGACGGCCCAGCTCCTCGCGGTCCTGGTGGACGAGCGGGCACGCCTCGACGCCCTCACCGCGGCGGGCCCGCCGCCGGCGGGCGCCTCCGCGACCGGTCGCCCGAAGAAGCGGCCGCGACTGGGCCCCACGCTGGTCTTGTGCCCGATGTCCCTGGTGGGGAACTGGCAGCGGGAGGCCGCCCGCTTCGCGCCGAAATTGACCACGTACGTCCATCACGGGCCGGCGCGACTGGCGGAGAAGGAGTTTGCCCGACATGCGGGCAAGGTCGACCTGGTCCTGTCGACCTATGGCCTGGCGGTGCGCGACCAGGAGCTGCTGGGCGGCGTCCGCTGGCGCCGCCTGGTGCTGGACGAGGCGCAGCAGATCAAGAACAGTGCGGCCCGCACGACGCACAGCGTCCGCTCCATCCCGGCCGAGCGGCGGATCGCCATGACCGGGACGCCCGTCGAGAACCGTTTGAGCGAGCTGTGGTCGATCATGGAGTTCCTCAATCCCGGGATCCTCGGCTCCGAGCGCGGTTTCCGGGAGCACTTCGCCGACCCGATCGAGCGTGGCGGTGACGACGAGGCGGCGGCGAAGCTGCGCCGGATCACCGGACCGTTCATGCTCCGCCGCCTGAAGACCGACCGGACGATCATCGCCGACCTGCCCGAGAAGCTCGAAATGAAGGAGTTCTGTGTCCTGACCCGCGAGCAGGCCTCGCTCTACCAGGCGGTGGTCGACGACATGCTTGCCCGCATCGACGAGGCGGAAGGGATTGAGCGCCGGGGCCTGGTCCTGGCGACCATGCTGAAGCTCAAGCAGGTCTGCAACCACCCGGCCCATTTTCTGGCGGACGGGTCATCGCTGCCGGGCCGGTCGGGCAAGCTGACGCGCCTGGTCGAAGTCCTCGGCGAAGCCATGGCCGAGGGCGACCGCTCGCTCGTCTTCACGCAGTTCACCGAGATGGGCGGCATGCTCGAGCGGCACCTGCGTCATCGATTGCAGTGCGAGGTGCTCTGGTTGCACGGCGGAGTGCCGAAGCGCAAGCGCGACGCCATGGTCGATCGGTTCCAGGAAGGCGGCGACGGACCGCCGGTGTTCCTCCTTTCGTTGAAGGCCGGCGGGACGGGCCTCAACCTGACCGCCGCGACGCAGGTCGTGCACTTCGACCGGTGGTGGAACCCGGCGGTGGAGGACCAGGCGACCGACCGGGCCTATCGCATCGGCCAGCAGCACAACGTGCAAGTCCGCAAATTCGTCTGCGGGGGGACGCTCGAGGAGCGGATCGACGCCATGATCGAGGCGAAGCGAGCCCTGGCGGAGCGAATCGTCGGAACCGGAGAGGGCTGGCTGACCGAGCTGTCGACCGATCAGCTACGCGAGGTCGTCGCCCTGTCGGCCGACGCCGTGGAGGACGACTGATGTCACCGCGCCGACCGTCCCGTCGTCCGTCGAGCCGATCCGGCCAACCTCCAGACGGCTGGTGGCCACCGGCCTCGAAGCCGATTGCGGTCGAAGGAGGGGTGACGGCCCGGAGCAAGCGCGGGCAGATCGGTGACACCTGGTGGTCGCGGCGTTTCATCGCCCTGCTGGAGTCGTTCGGCATCGGGAGCCGTCTGCAGAGGGGCAAACGTTATGCCCGTGCCGGGCAGGTGTTGAGTCTGGAATTCGTGCCCGGTCAGGTCCGCGCTTCCGTTCAGGGCTCGCGTTCCAAGCCGT
>DASXEK010000009.1:0-24350 GCA_036490155.1 Acidimicrobiales bacterium
ACCAAACTTGCTGACGACAAGTTCCCCGAAAAGGAGTTCGCCGAGCTGGGGTATGAGGCGGTGCACAACGGTGACGGTCGCTGGAACGGCGTGGCGATCGCAAGCAAGGTCGGGCTCGACGAGGTGACCCGCGGGTTCGGCACCGCGGACGACGAGTACGGGAGGCGGGTCATCTCAGCCGTGTGCGCAGGCACGCGGGTGTTCTGCGTTTACGTGCCCAACGGACGCTCCCTCGACAACGAGTTCTACGCCGTCAAGCTGGCGTGGCTGGCCCAGCTGCGCACGACGCTCGACCAGACGTGCCCGCCGGGCTCGTCGGTGGCCGTCCTTGGTGACTTCAACGTGGCCCCTGATGACGGGGACGTATGGGATCTTGCGGCCTATGTCGGCGCCACCCATGTCAGCGAGCCCGAGCGCGCTGCGCTGCGCGGGGTCGAGGCGTGGGGACTCGACGACATCTTCCGTCGCTTCAACGAGCCGGGAACGTTCACGTGGTGGGACTACCGAGCAGGAGACTTTCACAACGGCAAGGGCATGCGCATCGACCTGGTGCTCGTGAGCAACGACCTGGTCGAGCGGGCTACGGGTGCTTTCCGCGATCGTGACGCCCGCAAGGGTAAGAAGCCTTCCGACCACGCGCCGGTCGTCGTCGACTTCGCCGACTCCTGACCGGGCGCTTGGCCGTCGCCAAGATCAGCGCCGAAGCGCTGATCAGCCAAGCACCCGATATGCCAGCGTTACCTCAGGTCCAGCAGCACGTCGCGCAAGGGCGTGCCGTCACAGATGCGGGTGATCTCGTCGAGGTCCTCGGGCGTCATCGCATGTTGGACTTCGGGCCAGGTCCGAACGCCCTCACTCGCGTGGCGGAGGAAGATCTCCCAAATGGAGAGCCGCTTGCGCATCCGCTCGACCTCGAACTCCAGCGAGGCGTAGTCGATCGGGGCACAGTCCGAGACGTCTGCATCTTCGACATTGTCTCGCCCGTCGAGCACGTCGTGTCGCAGACGCTCAAGGCCTTGGTCAATCGACTCGGCGCTGAAGCTTGTGCCTTCGGCTTCCGTCTGCATCTCCGTGCCCTCTCGGATGATCGTCGGTGAACGTAGAGGAGAACACCGTCGATAGGGGCATATTGACACCCGACCTGAAATTCCTTTAGAGCCGTTGTGCCCTATTCGCAGCACCACACAGTGTTGTGCGCAGATTGCTGCGTACGTTGTGAATGCGTTGGGTCGTCCCCCCAAAAAGAGGGTGCCCTCATTAGAGGTGGAGCTAGAGCACGACCTCGACAAGGGAGGGACCCGGTTCGGACAGTCCGGTCTCGAGCGCGGCAACGAGATCCTCTGCCTGCTCGACGCGTTGTGCAGGCACGCCCATGCCGCGCGCGAGGTCGCAAAAGTTCAGATCTGGATCGGTCAGGTCGAGCAGTCGGCGTGCCTGGGGACCACCGGCGTCGGCGCCGACTCGGTGCAGTTCGATGTTCAAGATCGCGTAGCTCCGATTCGACAACAAGACGGTGGTCACGTTGAGGCCCTCACGCGCTTGCGTCCACAGCGCCTGAGGCGTGTACATCGCGCTGCCGTCGGCCTGCAGGCAGAGCACGGGTCGGTCCGGCGCGGCCACGGCGGCGCCGGTCGCCAAGGGGAGCCCGATGCCGATCGCCCCGCCCGTCAAGGTGAGCCAGTCGTGGCGCGGCGCTCCCGCCGTCGCCCCCGAGACGAAGAGACCCGATGTGTTGCCCTCGTCGACGACGATGGCGCCCTCGGGCAACACCGCACCGACGGCGGCGGCCAAGGTTTCGGTCGTGACCGCACCGCTGGGCCGATCGGGTCGTTGTGCCGGCGCCGGCAGCCCGCCGTCGGTCGGCGCGCCCACGGCCTCGGCCAGCGCCTCCAGCGCGCCGGTCGCGTCCTCCCCGGCGCGCGCCAGCGTGTGTACCGTGCAGCCCTCGGGTACCAGGTCGCTGGTCTTGTCCGGGTAGGCGAAGAAGGAGACGGGGTAGGTCGTGTCGACCAGGACCAGTTGGCGTACGCCGTCGAGCTGGGCCTGCGCCATCTCGGAGAAGTAGGCGAGCCGTTCCACCGCGGGGATGCCCGCGCCGCGCTCCAGGTTCGCCGGGAAGGTCTCGCCGAGCAGCGCGGCCCCGGTCGTGACCGCAACCCGGCTCGCCGCCCGCAAGCCGTCGGCGCGGAGGGCTCGTCCACCCAGGAGGAGGGCCGTGCGCTCGCCCGAGCGCAGCGCCTTGGCCACCTCCTCGACCGTGTCGGCCGGCACCACCGTCCGCCGTCCGACGGGTCGCGGCGGGCACGGACCCGTCGAAGACTCGGACCACGACGCGTCGGCGGGCAGCACGAGAGTGGCGACGCACCCGGGCGGGCCCATCGCCGCCGCCACCGCGTCCGCCGCGTCCGCTCCCACGTCGTCGGACCGGGCGGTCGAGCGGTACCAGCCCGACACCGCGCCGGCGATGGACGCGATGTCCGACTGCAGCGGCGCGTCGTAGCGGGCGTGATAGGTCGCGTGGTCGCCCACGATGTTCACGATGGGCGTGTGCGCCCGCCGCGCGTTGTGCAAGTTGGCCAGCCCGTTGCCGAGGCCCGGGCCGAGGTGCAGCAGCGTCGCCGCTGGACGCCCGGCCACTCGGCCGTAGCCGTCGGCGGCACCGGTGACCACGCCTTCGAACAGGCACAGGATGCCCCGCATCGATGGCACGTCGTCGAGCGCGGCCACGAAGTGCATCTCCGACGTGCCGGGATTGGCGAAGCACACGTCGACGTCGGCGTCGACCAGCGTCGAGAGGAGGGCGCGGGCACCGTTCATGAGATCTCTCCTGTCTGGGTCATGACGCCGAGCATCCGATCCGGGCCGAGGATGCCGAGTGGGTCGAAGACCTTCTTGATGGACCGCATGAGCTCGAGCGCGGCCGGATCCGCCATCTCGAGAAAGTACGGCATCTTCTCGGTGCCGAGGCCGTGCTCGCCCGAGATGGCACCGCCGGCCTCCATGGCGACTCGGAAGATCTCCTCTGTGACCGCCTTGCGCTTGGCGACGTCGGGTTGGAAGAGGGCGAGGTGCACGTTGCCGTCGCCCACATGGCCGCACCCGGTGACGAAGGTCTCGTGCGCAGCTCCCAGCTCGGCCACCTTGACGAGGTAGTCGGGGATCGCGGCCCGAGGGATGACCGCATCGATGATGTCGTCGGCGCCCGAAGCCTTGGTCACGAAGAAGAGGCGCTCCCGTGCCTCGATGAGCGCGGCGCCCGCCTGCGGCGGGAGGACGTAGACGTCGAGTGCGCCGAGTTCACCGAGCAACGTGCCCAGCTGCTCGACGTCCTCGTCGAGCCGGGACTCCGAGGACTGCTCCAGTACGACGATCAGGTAGGCGAGGGCCGCCTGCTGCACGTCGTCGGGGATGCCGAGGTCGAGGCCCGCCGCCCGCGTCATGCTGCCGAGGACCAGGGCGTCGGCGTACTCGAGGATCGTGGGATTGACGCCGCTGGCGACGATCCGCGGCACCGCATGGGTCACTTCAGCGAGCGTGGCGAAGGGGACCAGCACGGTGGTGGTCTCGGTGGGTCGGGGCTGCACCTTCACGGTCACTTCGGTCGTCACGGCCAGCGTGCCTTCCGAGCCGATGAGCAGCTGCGTCAGGTCGTAGCCCGTCGAGCACTTCACGAACTTCCCGCCGGTGCGCAGCACCCGGCCGTCGGCCAGGACGACTTCGAGCCCGAGGACGTGGTGACGGGTGACCCCGTAGCGGACGGCGCGCATGCCGCCCGCGTTGGTCCCGACGTTGCCGCCGAGCGAGGCGCTCTGCTCGCCGGGCGACACAGGGTAAGTCAGGCCGAGCGGCAGGAGCGCCGCGTTGAGCTGTTCGAGCGTCACGCCCGGCTCGACGACGGCGACCTGGTTCTCGGTGTCGATCTCGCGGATTCGGTTCAACCGGTCGAAGGCCAACAAGATGCCGTCGGCCACCGGCACGGCGGCGCCCGAGAGCCCGGTGCCGCTGCCGCGGGCGATGACGGGCACCCGGTGTTCGGAGGCGGCGCGCAGGACCTCGGCGACCTCGTCGGTGGAGCCCGGCAGGACGAGGGCCAGCGGGACCACGGGCGAGACGTTCAGCGTCTCGTCGTGCGTGTAGTCGGCGTGGACGGCGTCGCCGACGCGGACGTGGCTCTCGCCGACGGCCTTGCGTAGCTGCTCCAGGAGATCCGACATGTGACGGCTACCCCCACCTCGGGTCGATCGGGCGGACCGACCTTACCGGGTTGGGTCGGCGCCCTCGGTTCCCTCCGCCAGCCTTCGTCGCAGCTCGGCCACCCGCACCGAGACCTCGGACGCCGCCGTCGGCGCTGCTTCTTTCTCGAGCTGGGCGACCGTTCGTTCGATCGGCGCCAGCCACGGGCTCGGCCCGCGCCCGGTCGACGAACGGTCGTTGTCCGTCCGCTCGAACCAGCTGCACCACAGCTCGTCTTCGGAGCGGGTGAGGGCGACGTAGAGCAGCCGGCGCTCCTCGTCGACCGCGGCCTCCGTCTGAGCCGAGGCGATCGGCATCAGCCCCGTCCCGAGCCCGAGCACCATGACGGTCGGCCACTGCAGGCCCTTGGCCCGGTGGAAGGTGGTCAGCGCGACCTGGTCCCGGCTGGCCGGGTCCTCGGCGAGCGCGCCCTCGTCGAGGGCGTCGATGTCGACATCGACGCCACGTTTTCCGTCCGCAGTGCCAGTGGCGGAGGCGGTGGCGGAGCCAGCAGCGTCGGCGCGCAGGTCGCTGGCCGGGCCGAGGTCCGAACCGGCGATCCGGCTCGGCACGCGGGCGGCGTCCATGGCGGCCTGCACCTTCGTCAGTTGGGCGTTGGTCCGGGTGAGGACGGCGATGCTCGACCAGCGCCGTCCGGGGGTGCGAGCGGCCTTCGCTTGGGTGGCGGCCCAGGCCGCCTCGTCGTCGTCGGTGGCGTGGGCGATGACCTTGGGCACCGGTCCGTCGACCCGCGTCGTGCGCGGGGGCACCACCTCGCCGTCCTCGGCGAAGGACCCGCCCGCCTGCAGCACCGCCGTCGCCACCGCGACGACCTGGGGAGTGCAGCGGTGGTTCTCGTCGAGCCGGATCACCTTGGTGCCGCGCAACAGGTCGGGCAGGCGGGCCAGCAGGGTGGGATCGGCGCCATTGAAGCCGTAGACCGATTGGTTCGGGTCGCCGACGACGAAGAGGTCCGGGTCGTCGGACAGCATGGCGGTGAGGAGGCGGAACTGGGCTGGGTTCACGTCCTGCATCTCGTCGACGAAGAGGTGCCGGGAGCGCCAGCGGATGGAGTCGGCGAACTCGGCGTCACCCGCCAGCGCGTCGGCGCAGGCGACGATGAGGTCGTCGAAGTCGAGGAGGCGGCGTTTGGTGCGTTCCGCTTCGTAGCGGGCGTACGCGTCAGCCACCTGCTCGGCGCTCAGGCCGCTGCGGCGCCGGTGCCGGCGCGCCTCGGCCTCGTAGTGGTCGGGCGTGACGAGGCGCGCCTTGGCCCAGCCGATCTCACCGTCGAGGGCGCGGACGCGGCGGGTGTCGTGGTTGGTGACGTCGGCCAGCAGGCGGCGACGGTCGGTCATCAGCTGGGGCGCCGGGCGGTTGCGCAGCTCGCGGTGCTCGCGCAGGAGGCCCAGCGCGGTGCGGTGGAACGTGCCCGCCTTCACGCCGGCGACGCCGAGCGACCACAGGCGCGTGCGGAGCTCCTCGGCCGCCTTGCGGCTGAACGTGGTGACGAGGGTGCGGTCGGCCTCGATCGTCCCCTCGCGGACACGGCGGGCGACGCGGAGCGTGAGCACCCTTGTCTTGCCGGCGCCGGCGCCGGCGACGACGCAGAGCAGCGGCTCGTCCGATTCGATCGCCTCGCGCTGGGCCAAGGTGAGACGGTTGGCACCAGGGAGGGCCTCCCAGGTGTCGGTCTCGAAGCCCTCGAACGTCATCACCACACTCCGCACGGTACAGAAGGGGTGCGCGTCGCCACCCTCCAGGCCTGCGCATATGGTGGCCGACCGGAGTGCTCGGGCGCCTGCCGGGCCGGCTGGGAGTGGCCGGGAGGTGGTCGGGAGGCCCCGGGGGAGGGTCCGGTGGCAGGGCGGGGCCGGCCGGCGGAGCCGGCGGAGCCGATCAGACGAGGCGGTGGGTGCGCAGGGCCTGGCGGCGGGCGTGGCGGGCCCGGGCGAGGGCGACCAGCTCGTCGAGCACGGCGGCGAAGGAGAGGCCCTCGGCTTCCCAGAGCATGGGGAACATGGAGATGGGGGTGAAACCGGGCATCGTGTTGACCTCGTTGACGACGATCTCGTCGTCGTCTTGGAGGAAGAGGTCGACCCGGGCGAGGCCCTCGACGCGCAGGGCCCGGTAGGCGGCGGTGGCGACGCGTTGGGCGTGGGCGAGCTGTGTGTCGGTGAGGTCGGTGGGCGCCACCGTCTCGGCCCGGCCGAGCACGTACTTGTCGTCGTAGTCGTAGAAGTCACGGCTGGCGAGGATCTCGCCCGCCTTGGTGACGCGGACGTCCTCGTTGCCGAGCGCGCCCACTTCGAGCTCGCGGCCGCGGATGAATTCTTCGAGTATCACGTGGTCGTCGAACTCGAAGGCGGCGGTGACCGCGTCGCCGAGGGCCGCGGCGTCGGTGGCCTTGGCGACGCCGATGGACGAGCCGAGGTTGGCCGGCTTGACGAAGAGCGGCAGGCCGAGGGCGTCGACCGCTTCGGTCAGCACGGCGCGGGACCACGTGTGGCGTTGCGCCACCCGCCACGCCGCCACCGGGATGCCGTGGTCGTGCAGGACCGACTTGGCGATGCCCTTGTCCATGCAGATGGCCGAGCTCAGCACGCCGGCGCCGACGTAGGGGACGCCGAGCGCCTCGAGGTGGCCCTGGATCACACCGTCCTCGCCGAACGGCCCGTGCAGCACCGGGAACACGACCGCATTGGGCGCGAGCGCGGCCTCGAGCCCGGACAGGCGCGCGTCGGGGAACTCGTCGATGAGGTCGTCGGGCGACGCGAGCGCGTTGCCTTCCGACACGTCGACGAGGACGGAGTTGGCGTCGACCCATTGCTTGTCGTGGGTGAGCCCGATGACCGAGACCGACCAGCCGCCGTCCAACGCCGTTTGCACGATCCGCCGCGCCGAGACGCACGACACCTCGTGCTCGGCCGATGGTCCCCCGTAGACCACCGCCAACTCCCCGGGTTCAGGCATCGACCGAGGCTATACAATCGCCCGCCAAGGACAATGCGTGCGCTTCTCCACATCTGAGCTCGCGGACCGGCTCGGGGGAGCGCTCAGCGGGCCCGATGTCACGGTCGAGGGCGCCAGCATCGACTCCCGCTCGATTGTCCCCGGGCAGCTGTTCGTGCCGATCGTGGCGGCGCGTGACGGGCACGATTTTATTGGCGCCGCTTTGGAGGCCGGGGCACCCGCCTACCTGACCGCGCACGAGCCTGTCGGAGCGGCGACGGCGATCGTGGTGGACGACACGGCGGCCGCGCTGATGCGCCTGGGTGGGGTGGCGCGTGAGCGGGTCACGGGCGGGGTGATCGGCATCACGGGGTCGGTGGGCAAGACGACGACCAAGGACCTGGTGCGCCGGTGCCTGGCGTCGACGTTCGTCACGGCGGCGAGCGAGCGGTCCTTCAACAACGAGCTCGGCCTGCCGCTCACGTTGCTCAACGCGGCCGACGACGCGCGCTGGGTCGTGCTCGAGATGGGGACGCGGGGGTTCGGGCACGTTGCGCAGCTCGCCGCGGTGGCGCGGCCCGACGTCGGCATCGTGACGAGCGTGGCGATGGCGCATGTCGAGTATCTCGGGGACCTCGACGGGGTGGCGCGTGCCAAGAGCGAGCTCGTGGCCGCGCTCCCGCCCACGGGGGTCGCCGTTTTGAACTTCGACGACCCGCGCGTGGCGGCGATGCGGGCGGCGAGCCCCTGCCCCGTCGTGGGGTACTCGGCGCAGGGTGGGGTTGGCGGTGGTGCCGACGTCCGCGCCGAGAACGTGACGCTCGACGACCAACTGCGGCCACGCTTCGTGTTGCGGTCGCCGTGGGGCGACGGCGAGGTGCGCCTCGCGCTGCACGGCGGGCAGCAGGTGGCGAACGCGTTGGCGGCGGCGGCGACGGCGCTGTGGTGCGGGGTGCCCTTCGACGCGGTGGCCCAGGCGCTCGCCGAGGTGGAGGCTCCGGCGCTGCGCATGGAGGTGCGACGGCCGGTCGGCGGCGGCCCGTTGCTGATCGTGGACTGCTACAACGCGAACCCCGCCTCGACGGAGGCGGCGCTGCGGTCGCTCGCCGCGCTGGGGGCCGGGCGCAAGCTGGCGTTGCTGGGCCTCATGGCCGAGCTCGGTGGCGCGACGAGGGCGGAGCACCAGCGCCTGGCCGCGCTGGCCGAGGAGCTGGGCATCGAGGTCGTGGGGTACGAGACCGAGCTCTACGGCGCGGCGTGGGTGGGCGGCGTCCGCGACGCGGTGGCGCTGCTGCGTGCCACGGACTCGGGGGACGCCGTCCTGATCAAGGGCAGCCGGGTGGCGCGGCTCGAGGATGTCGTGCGCGCCTACGAGGCCGAGGCCGGTTCCGGTTGATCAGGCGCCCGCGCCCGACACCAGCACCCGGCGGCTGAGCTCGCCGTAGAGCGTCTCGGTGCGCGGGGAGGGGGTGCTGCCCGGATCGAGCGCGTCGACGCGCCGCTGGCAATCGCGCCATTCGAGGCGCAACCGGTCGGCGTCCCCCTCGGCCGCCGCCACCTCCATGCCCGCCCGGGAGAGCGCCTCGCTGTAGGGCTCGACGAGGCGGGCGCGCTCGAGGCCCCAGCGCGCCAGGTCGAAGAGGTGCCCCTCGGCGGCCAGTGCGGCCAGCGAGCAGGCGGCGTCGACCAGGACGGCCGCGATGCGGGCGCCATGCCCCTCGGCCTCCCACCACGAGTACCCCGACAGCGCGTTGGCGAGCGGCTCGCCCTCGACCAGCTCGAGGGCGGCGCGGTAGTGCGCCATGGCCAGCTGCGGATCATCGTGCGCCTTCGCCTCGGTGGCCAGCGTCGTGGCCCGCCCGACGTCCGAGGTCACGCACGGCGAGAGCTGGTACAGGCCGTTGCGCGTGCCGGCCGGGAACAACGGCTGGCCGCTCTCGTCGGCGCCCATGGCGCGCCGCGCCGCGTAGGCCGTGTTGAACAGCGTCTTGGCGGCGGCGTCGGCGTCGGACGACCCGAGGACGCGCGTGCGCAGCCGGTCGCTCGTGATGACGTCCGGCTGGTGCAGGGCAAGGTACGCGACCAGTTCGACGGCACGCCGGGCGCGATTGGGCGGGAGGTCCTCGGCCAGCCCGTCGAGCCGGGGCGTGACCGCGAGGAGCCGGACGTCGACGGCCCCGGGGATGATCGCCGCGGTGCCGGTCGCGGTGGCGGTGACCGGGCGCGGCGTCGGCGGGCGCACGACTTCGACGCCGGACGGCGGGGTGACGAGCTCGGCCAGCAATTGCCCGGTGTCCGGCGACTGCAGGTGCGGCCGGAGCACGCGGCCCACCGGGTGCAGCGTCGCTCCTTGGCGATCCACCAGGACGGTGAGGTCGCTGGCGGCGACCGGAGCCGTGGTGACGACGGCGGCGTGCCGTGCGACCTCGGGCGCCAACACCGCCGGATCGCCGACGAAGAGGGCCGGCGCGGCCCCCGACGACCGGGGCCGCAGGCCGGGATGGCCCGGGTCGTCGGTGACGACGACGAGGTCGGACCAGGTCCACGACTCGACCGCGGCGCGGGCGGCGCGTACGAGGGACGGGGCAGACTCGCCGAGGACGGGCAGGACGTCGCCGGGGCCGAGGGCGACCAGCCAGGTGCCCTCGTCGTCGTCGCCGACGGGCACGACGAGCGGTGCGTGCGGGAACGACGGCTCGAGGTCCAGGTCGAGGTCGTCGAGCGCAGCGTGGCCGACCCGCCAGGCGCCGCCGCCGTCGAGCGCGATGAACGGCTCGGGCGCATCGCCGCGTGCGCCGGACCCGGCCAGGAGGAACGTCACGCCGGAGGGCGAGACGCAGACGGTCCGGAGGCGCGGCGGGGCGGGGTGGTGCTGGAGGACGCGGCCGAGGAGGCAGTTGGCGGCCTCGAACGCATCGAGCGCGGGCACGTCACCGAAGCGCTGCAAGAGCGCGTCGGCGTCGACCGCCTGCTCGGACAGTCGCGTCAGGGGCAGGTCGAGATCGAAGTCGCCGGGGAAGAGGGCGGGCCGGCGGCGCCGCCGCGAGCGCCGGGCCAGGGCGGCGCAGGCCAGCGAGCCGATCCCCAGCGCGGTCAATTCGGGCAGACGGTCCGGTGTCCCGCTGGTCCGCCTCGTGGTGGTCCGGTGCTCGCGGTCGTGCCCGTGCTCCGCCTCGGCAGGCAGGCGCAGCCGCCAGCCGGCGCGCACCTGGTCGGGGTCGACGAAGCGCTGGCCACCGCCCATGTCGTGGCCGAGGTTGAGGGCTGCAACCTGCATCCAGTCGGCGCCATCGCCGAGCCGGTCCTGGGCGATCTGCCACAGGCCCTGGCCGGGCCGGACGGTGTGGACGGCCTCGGACGGGCGCGCCCGGTGGACCGACGCCGTCGCGACCACGGGTGTCGTCGCCGCGCCGGCACCCTCCGACAGGACGAGGGGGACGCCCGCGCTCGAGAGCGCGAGGACGCCGACGGCGATACGGGCCGCCACCCGGTCGAGCGGGGATGTGACGCCGAGCGGGCGGATCTCGCCGCGGCGCACGTGCAACACGACGGCGCGCACCAACTGCGACGCGCAGGCCGCCCAGGCGACCCAGGCGGCAAGGGCGAGCACACACAACGCGTCGCGCGGCGCCGGTTGCCACACGTGCCCGAGACCGCCCGCCAGTGGATTGCCGACGATCAGCACGAGGACCGCAGGGACCGCGGTGCACGCCAGCAGCGCGGCTGCGGCCGCACCGGCGACGTCGGCGACCCGACGGCGGCGCCTACCCACCGGCGGGGCCGATCGTGATCGTGTACGTCAGGGCGGTCGACTCCGTCGACGGCTCGCTCACCGTGGCCAGGCAGCTCCCGCTGGCGTCGGGGAGGGAGGCCGCCATGGCGGAGCTCCCGCCGACGTTCTGGCTGCCGTTCGGGCAGCTGACCTCCATGGTGAGGTAGGTGGCGCCGGACCAGACCACCGAGACCTCCGTTGCGCCCGCGCCGGTGAACCCGAACGAGCTCGATCGTTGCTGCGGCGGCTCGATCACGCCCTGCGACTGGGTGCGATCGGACGGTTGCGACGCCGGCGCTTCTGCAGGCGCCGTCGTCGTCGTGGTGGTGGTGGGCGGGACCGACGTCGTCGTCGTCGTGGCAGTCGCCGGCGTGGCGGTACCAACGCCGACGTGCGACGAGAGCAGTGATGTGGCAGGCGCGTGCGAGGACGGCGCCGTGGACGTCGTGGTCGACGCGTGCGTGATCGAGCCAGCCGCAGCGGGGTCGGGTGTGCGCCGTGCGTCGTCGGACTGCGCACGCGGGCTGCGGGGTGCGCGCGCCGGATTGCCGGCGGTCGCGACGAGAAGGGCCATGAGGGCCAGGGTCACGCCGAGGATCACCCACCAATTAGGGCGGCCGCGACCCACGCGCGGACGCCGACCCTCGGTGGTCCCGATCCCCTCAACCACTGGGACGCCACGATACGCACGCGTCACGCCGTCCGTACAGGGGTCATCACGCGCAGAGGTGGCGCCGCGCCCGGTCCCGGCGGGTGTAGAGGCCGCGACGATCTCGACCCGTCAGGACGGCCAGCTCCGCGATGGAGTAGCCGAGGACGCTGTGGCCGTAGAGCACCTCGAGCTCGTCGGCCGGCATGCCCTGGTGGTGCTGGTCGACGAGGGCCCGGGCGAGCTCGTCGAGCAGCGTCTCCGAGGGCGCCGCGTGGCCCGGTCCGTCATGGGCCCCGTTCACCACCGTGCGCTCGGCCAGGTCCTTGGCGCGGAAGAGCTGGCGACGGAGCCGGCACCGGATGGCCGAGAGAAGGTCGAGGACCGCGTAGCGACGGTCCTGACCAGCCCATTCGGCGATGATGCACCAGGTCGTCGAGAGCAGCTCGCCGAAGAACTCCTCCCCGTCCTGCCAGTCGCCGCCTTGGCCCCAGCGGAGCTTGCCGGCCACGCTGATGAGGCCCGGGACCAGGACCTGGACGAGCATCCGTGCGACGAAGGGGTCGGCGCCGGCCTCGCGCAGCAGCACGCGGACCAGCCGGGCCGCCTCGTCACGCTGGGCGCGGCCCGAGGCGCGCCGCATGTGCGCGACCAGATCGCACGGGGTGGGACACCGGGGCGGTTCGCCTGTGGGGTTGCCGTCGCCGTCGCCGAAGACGAGGCGCGCCAGCCCCGGGTCGCGGTGGGCCACGCCATGGAGGGTCCGCACCGCGTGCCCGGTGCGGCCGATCGACCGCCATTCGATCTCCATCTGGTCGATGACGGCGACGCGGGGACGTTGCGGGCGGCGAGGACGGGTGGTGGAAGTGGGCATGGCCGCACGGTGGACAGCCGCGTTCCCCCGATCGCTCCCACCGCCGGACGGCCGGCGCGCTCCGGGTGACGGCCCAGGTCGGCGGTAGTGTGCCGACGATGGACATCGATGAGTTCTACGAGGCCGATCCGAGGCGACGGGCGTCGGCGGAGCTCGAGCTGGGCGGCGAGTGGCTCGACAAGGACAACGTCCGCCACGAGCTGAACTACGTGGAGGACACCGGCGAGCTCTACGTGCTGCGCGAGCCGATCGCGCACGAGACGGGCGACCCGTTCGGCGGGATCCATATCTCGGCGCCGGCGGGCTACGACAAGAAGATGACGGTGCATGTCATCGCGCAGATCCCCAGCGTCGAGGACTTGCACCGGATCTTGCAGGGGTGGCAGGAGCACATGACGGGCCCGGACGGGCCGCAATGGCTGGGTGACCGCCTGCGGGCGGCCGGCGTGACCGTGGGCCCGCCTGGCGATGCCATCGTGGACGACGGGCCGGACTCGAAGCTCGCCTGACGTCGAGCTCAGGCCGGAAGGTCCAGCTCCAGCATCGTCGTCAGCAGCTGGGTCGCGATGTTGTTCGTCCCCATGTCGGACTCCTGCGGCAAGATGTCGCTCCCGACCAGCAGTTCCGATAGCCGGAGCATCACGACGGCGAAACGGAAGCCCGAGAAGATCTCGTAGAAGAAGACGTCGCGCATCGGGCGCCCGAGCAATTCGGTGTAGCGGGCGATCGTCTCGTCGTGGGAACCGAAGCCGGGAGGGCGCGGCACGCCCAGCGGGTCGGCGAACTGACGGTTGAAGTAGAGGTACCAGCCCAGGTCCATCTCGGGCTGACCCAGTGAGGCCATCTCCCAGTCGAGGACGGCCACGGCGCGGAAGTCGTCCCAGATGATGTTGCCGAGGCGGCTGTCGCCCCAACTGAGCACGACCTCGCCCTGCTCGTCCGGCTGATGCTCCACCAGCCACTGCCACGTCGCCTCGAGGACCGGGACCTTGAGCCCCTGCGCCGCCCAGTCGAGGAAGTCCCGGTAATACGACATCTGCTGTTCGATGCCGGGCTTGCCGCGCTCGGCCGTGCCGAGCCAGTCGAGCCCGGCGGCCCGCCAGTCGGTGCGGTGCACGGCCGCCAGGGCGTCGAGCCCGCTCCACCACATGCGCGCCTGCTGCTCTGGCGTCGCCTCGATGACCCACCCCTCCATCGTGTAGGGGATGTTGTCGGACGGGACCTTGCCCTCGACGTGGTCCATGGTGAAGAAGGGCACGCCCAGGTACTGCGGGTCCTCCTCGTAGAAGCCGAGCCGGGGGAGGGGCACCGCCGAGCCGGCGTCGGCCAGCGATTTCATGACGCGGTACTGGGTGGAGAACTCCGCGTCCATGAACAGCAGGTGCTTGGTGGGCGCCACGCGCACGACCAGGCGCCGCTCCTCGCCGCCGGCCGACCGGGTGCGGCAGAGGATCGTCTCGTTGGAGAACCCGTTGGAGGAGGGCGCCTCGACGCCGAAGACCCGGGGCGCCTTCTCCCCGGGCGACTTGGTGGCGAGCCAGCGGCTCAGGGTGGCGGCCACCTCGTCGGGGTCGCGTTGGTCGATGTCGGGCACGGGGCGGCACTCTACCGACGGCGCTCCGACCCGGCCGGACAAGACAAGGAAAGAGGAGCAGGCGAGCGGTAGCGTCGCCGGCAATGCGCATCGTGATCGACCTCTCCGAATCGAGGGTGCACCTGGGGGACCCCGACGACTTCACCCGCTTCTCGGTGGCGACCGAGGGCGAGGGCGACGTGGCCGAGGTCGTGCGCCAGTCGGGGCTGGGACGGCTGAAGGACGACGGCGAGCACGTGGTCGTCGACCCGGTGGCCCTGCGGGCGCTGGCGGGGCCCGCCGCGACCGACGACTGGGAGGACGGCTTTTCCGGCATGTGCGCGTACGCCGCCGGAAAGGGCTGGGTGGAGGCGGACGGCGGCCTCCTCGCCCATATTGAACGACGCGACGAGGCGGGCTGAGCGGAGCGCTCGGGCCGGGGCGGACTGTCCGGGCCCCGGCAGGCGCCGCTACCCTTGTGGCCGCCGCCGGGGGTGTGACCGGCGGCGGGGGCGTCGGCCCCCTGAGTGCATCGAGCTCCTGGGAGGGACGCATGGCGATTCGGGACTACGACCGCTTGTTCATCGGCGGCGACTGGGTGGCGCCGGAGGGGACCGACACCATCGGGATCGTCTCGCCCGTGACCGAGGAGGTCATCGCCCGGGTGCCCGACGGCACGGAGGCCGACATCGACAAGGCGGTCGCGGCGGCGAGGATCGCCTTCGACCGCGGGCCGTGGCCGCGCATGGCGCCGGCCGAGCGGGGCGAGATCCTGCGCAAGGCCGCCGCGCAGATCATGGCCGAGATGGCCGACCTGGCCGAGATCATCACCCGGGAGATGGGCGCCCCGATCACCTTCTCGAACATGGGCCAGGTGCTGGCGCCGATGATGATCTTCAACTACTACGCCGACCTGGCGGGCACCTACGCCTTCGACGAGGTGCGCGACGGCCTGCTGAACCCCAAGGTGCTCGTGACCAAGGAGCCCGTGGGCGTCGTCGGGGCGATCGCCCCGTGGAACGTGCCGCTCTTCATCGCCGCTGCCAAGCTGGCGCCGTCGCTCGCCGCGGGCTGCACGGTGGTCTACAAGCCGGCGCCCGAGACGCCGCTCGACGCGTTCCGGCTGGCCGAGATCTTCGAGGAGTGCGGGCTCCCCAAGGGCGTGCTGTCGGTGGTGCCGGCGGGGCGCGAGGTCTCCGAGCATCTCGTCACGCACCCCGGCGTCGACAAGGTGAGCTTCACCGGCTCGGGTGTCGGCGGCAAGCGCATCGGCGGGCTGTGCGGGGAGCGCCTCAAGCGCTGCACGCTCGAGCTCGGCGGCAAGTCGGCGGCCATCATCCTCGACGACGCCGACCTGGCGACGACGATCCCGACGCTGCTGCCCAACGCGATCATGAACAACGGGCAGGCCTGCATCGCGCAGACGCGCATCCTGGCGCCGCGGGCCCGCTACGCCGAGGTGCTCGACGCCGTCGTCTCCGGCGTGGCCGCCATGACGGTGGGCGACCCGATGGACCCGGCGACCGAGGTGGGCCCGGTGGTGGCCGAGCGGCAACGGGCGCGGATCGAGGGGTATCTCGACAGCGGGCGTGAGGAGGGTGCGACCGTGGCGCTCGGCGGCGGGCGCCCCGACATCGCCAAGGGCTGGTACGTCGAGCCGACCGTCTTCTCCGACGTCGACAACAAGATGAGGATCGCCCAGGAGGAGATCTTCGGGCCCGTGCTCGTCGTCATCCCCTACGACGGCGACGACAATGCGGTCGAGATCGCCAACGACTCGAACTACGGCCTCTGCGGCTCGGTGTGGACGAACGACAACGACCGGGGCCTCGGCGTGGCCCGCCAGGTGCGCACCGGCACCTACATGCTCAACTCGTTCGCCCCGATCGACTTCGCCACGCCGTTCGGCGGCTACAAGGAGTCGGGCGTCGGTCGCGAGTTCGGGCCCGAGGGCCTTTCGAGCTTCTTGGAGATGAAGTCCATCGGCCTGCCGGCCGACTACACGCCGGGGGCGTAAGAGCCGGCACGGCGGGGGCAGGGGCAGCGGCGGCGGCGGGGGCGGAGAGGCGGACGAAGACGACATGAGCCTGGCGGGGGCGGCGGGGACGAACGGAAAATCGGCGGCGCGTGCCCCGCGGACGCTGCGCGTGACCGACTGGCCCATGTGGGTCGTGGGATTCACGCTCTTCATCGACGGTCTCGACCAGTACATCGTCCGGGGCGACAGCAACCAGCTGAAGAGCGCCTTCCACGTCAGCGACCTCGACATCGCGATCCTGTTCTCGGCGTTCATCTTGGTGAACGGGCTGGCCACGCTGCCCTCGGGTTACCTGGCCGACCGCTGGAACCGCACCAAGGCCATGGCCGTCACGATCGTGGCGTGGTCGCTCATCAGCGCGGTGGGCGGCCTCGTCCCTACCTCGGCCTTCATCCTGCTCGTCCTCATCCGCGGCTCGCTCGGCTTCGGCCAGGCCATCACCGACCCGTCGGGCAGCAGCGTCATCGCCGACTTCTACGGCACAGAGAAGCGTGGCAAGGCCTTCTCCATCCAGCAGTGCCTCAGCTACGTCGGCCTCGGGGTCGGGCTGGTCATCGGCGGCGCACTCGGGCCGTTATTCGGTGGCTCGGGCTGGCGCGTGGCGTTCTTCGTCTCGATCATCCCCGGCCTCGTGGTGGCGTGGATGTGCTGGCGCCTCCCCGAGCCGAGCCGCGGCACGGCCGACCGGGCGCACGTGACGCAGAGCGACGAGATGGAGCTCTCCGACCAGAAGCTCGAGCCGTTGTTCCCGCACGGGGTGAAGGTGTTCACCCGCGAGATGATCACCGGGCTCAACCGCGACATGCGCGTCATCGTCAACATCCCGACGTTGCGCTACGCGCTGGTCGGCGTGTCGACGGTCGGCTTCGTCGTCACCGCCGTCGGGACCTGGATGCCGAGCTTCTACCAGAACCAGCTCGGCCTGACCCAGACCAAGTCGACCGCCATCTTCGGCCTCCTGCTCGTCGTCGGTGGGATTCCCGGCACCATCGGGGGCGGGTGGATCGCCGACCGCTGGGTCAACCGCTTCATGGGCGCGCGCGTGGTCATCCCGGCCGTGTGCATGTTCGTGAGCGCCACCTTCATCGTGCTGTCGTTCACGCGTATCCCGCACGGCCTCGTGTTCCTGCTGCAGCTCATCGGGCTCGTGGCGGCGACGGCGTCGGTACCGGCGCTGCGGGCGGGCCTCTCGGACGCCGCGCCGGCCCAGGTGCGCGGGGCCGGGTTCGCCGCCTTCAACCTGGCCTCGGTCGTCTTCGGCTCGGCGGCGGCGCCGCTCGTCACCGCCGCGGTGGCGGCGCAGTTCGACAACAACTACCGCACGGCGTTCCTGATCGTCATGCCGATCGCCTTCGTCGGGGCGGGCTGCCTGCTCCTGGCGCGCCGGCACATCGAGACGGACTCGGCCAAGGTGTTCGAGGCCGTCGTCCTGGCCATGGCGGCGAACCAGGCCGAGGAGGCCGCCTACGCCGCCGCCGAGGTGGCGGGTCAGGACGAGGTCGACGGCCCCGACGCCGACGTCGGCGACACGTAGCCCGAGAGCGGCGCCCCCTTGCCCTTCACGTCGGCGTCGGCCTGGTTGTCGCCGACCTCGACCACGCTGTAGCCGGTGCGGTCGCCGTCGCCGTTGACCACGTCGGGCGCGGCGTCGTTGCCGGTGGCGGCGATGACGACGGCCACGTGCACGGCCGTCACCGCGCTGGTGTCGAGGCCGTAGACGGCGACGTCACCGGGTTGGGGCGCGTACCCCGAGCCGACGGGGTGCCAGGTGCCGTGGTTGGTGCCCCACACGTAGAAGCTGGCCGAGTCGCCGTTCAGGTAGCCCGGCGCCAGCTGGTACGAGACGAGGGCGCCCGCCTGCTTCCACGCCCAGGCGGCGAAGTCGGAACACCACTCCTCGTCGAGGTTGTCGTTGCCGCAGTCGTCGACGCCGGCGTCCCAGTAGGCGCTGAACTTGTTGCAATAGGTGTCCGACGGGTCGGTGCGGTATCCCACCTGGCCCTCGACCAGCGACACGATGCGCGCCCGCAGCGGGCTCAGGCCCGGGCCCGAGTCGAAGTGCGCGACGGCGAGGGCGATGCCGCCGGCGACGACGGCGGCCACCAGCACGAACGCGACGAAGCGGTGACGGCGTCGCGCCGGGGGGCGCCGACGGGGCAGGGGGGCGGCCAGGGGCCGGGTCGGGCTCAGGGGGCCTCAGGGTAGCGAGCCGCCCAGGCCACGGGGCCGCGCCCGGAGGCCCCGGCGCGAGTCTGCGACAATGTCGGATCCTCGGGCGCCCGGACGGCGGAGCCCACTTTGACCGAACCGGGAGGGCAGGCACGGATGCAGGACGACGAGAGCGCGATCTCGCACACTCGTCTGGCCTACCTGCCGGGGTTGGACGGGGTGCGCGCGTTCGCGGTCGTCGCCGTGATGCTGTTCCACGGAGGCGTCCCGCACATGGCCGGCGGGTTCATGGGCGTCGACGCGTTCTTCGTCCTTTCCGGGTTCCTCATCACGTCGCTGCTCATCGGCGAGTGGCGCCAGACGCTCAAGATCAAGCTCGGCTCGTTCTGGGCGAGGCGGGCGCGGCGCCTCCTGCCGGCGCTACTGGTGATGCTCCTGTTCGTCGCGTTCTTCGCGTCGGTGATCGTGCCGAAGGGGACCTACGGCGCGCTGCGTCTCGACGCTTTGTCGACACTGCTCTACGTGAGCAACTGGCACTTCATCCTCGTCAACTCGAACTACTTCAACGAGACGGCGGCGTCGTCGCCGCTCCTGCACACCTGGTCGCTGGCGGTCGAGGAGCAGTTCTACCTGATCTGGCCGTTGGTGGTCCTGGGCGTCCTGTACTTCACGCGCAGCCTCAAGGTCCTCTTCGGCCTGTGCGTGGCGGCGGCGATCGGCTCCGCGGTGTGGATGCACGCCGTCTACGACAACGGCCAGAACACGAACCGGGCCTACCTGGGCACGGACACCCGGTCGCAATGCCTGTTCATCGGGTGCGCCCTGGCCGTCGGCCTGGTGCTCGCGGCGCAGCGGAGCCAGGAGGGCGGCCGGCTGGCCAAGGGCGAGCTGTGGCGCCCGGGCAACGCCGTCGGGCTCGCCGTGTGCGGCGCGCTCGGCATCGCGGGGGCCGTCGCGGCGGTGGTCATCTGGATCCTCACCACGGCGGGGTCGTCGTTCCCCTACTCGGGCGGCTTCTTCCTCATCGGCCTGTCGGTCGGCGCGGTCGTCCTGTCCATCGTGGCGGCGCCGCGCAGCATCGTGCCGCGCGTCCTGGCGCTGAGCCCGCTGCGCTACGTGGGCCGCATTTCGTACGGGCTCTACATCTACCACTGGCCGATCTTCATCTGGCTCGACCACGAGCGGACCGGCCTGCTCGGCTGGCAGCTCTTCGTGGTGCGCGTCGCCGTGACGTTCGGCGTGTCCGTCGTGTCGTTCCACTTGATTGAGCGCCCGATCCGCATGGGCACGTTCGTCAGCCAGTGGCGCGCCTGGCTCGTGGTGCCGGTCGGGGTCGGAGCGGTGCTGGTCGCCCTCATCGCGGCCACCACCGGGACGACCGCCACCGCCAGCGTCCCGACCGTCGGCATCGGGACGGCCGGCGGCACCACGACCACCACCACGACGGTGCCCGGGGCGCCGCCGTCGGCGCAGAAGGTCCGGGTCCTGCTCTTCGGCGACTCGTTGGCGTTGACGCTGGGTCTCGGGTTGGCCAACACCGCGGCTCAGGACAAGTACGGCTACGTCCTGTCCGACCAGGGCATCTTGGGGTGCGGGGTGGTCGACGGGCCGGAGGTCGAGTTGCAGGGCGCCCGCGACGCCACCCCGTCGGCCTGCAACGGCTCGCCGCTCGTGCCCGGCGAATCGGAGGCCGACGAGCCGTGGCCCTACCAGTGGCTGTCGGCGATGGGCGAGGTGAAGCCGAACGTCGTGATGCTGCTGGCCGGGCGCTGGGAGGTGGTCGACCGCCTCTATCAGGGCCAGTGGACCAACATCTTGAACCCGGTGTTCGCGGCGTACGTGAAGCAGCAGCTCAACCAGGCGTCCAACCTCGTCACCGCGACCGGCGCCCGGATGGTCTTCCTCACGGCACCGTGCACCGACGAGGGCGAACAGCCCGACGGCGCGCCCTGGCCCGAGGACAGCCCGCAGCGCCTCGCCGCCTACAACCAGGCGGTGCGCCAGGTGGCGGCCGAGCACCCCACGACCGACTCGGTGGTCAACCTCGACGCGGCGAGCTGCCCGGGCGGCAAGTTCACCACGACGATCGACGGGGTCAACGTCCGGCGCAGCGACGGGGTGCACTACACCATCGCCGGCGGCGAGTTCCTGGCGCCCAAGATCATGCCGTCCATCGTGGCGGCGGGCCGGGCCCAGGCCGCCGCGACGGGCGAGGGGTAAGGCCGGGGCCGCGACTCAACCCTTCGGGTTCACGTTCCCCGTCGGGGGGCTGTTGCTCCCGCCACCGCCACCGCCACCGCCCTGCGGGTTGACGTTCTGGTTCGAGTTGGCCAGTTCGCACTGCGCCTTCAACGCCGGCACGAGGTGGCCCTCGTCGACGGTGGCGATCTCCGAGATCGTCGTCATCAGCGAGTTCCACGAGCCGTCGTCGGAGTTGGCCGCCGCGGCGAGCGGCAGGGCGAGCCGGAGTTCGCCTTCGGCCTTGGTCTGCAAACTGGTCACCGTGCCGGCGGCCGTGCCGGCCCGCAACGAGTCCACCCATTCGGCCACCGAGCGGTGCACGTGGACGCAGGCCTGCTGCGCCAGCGCCTGCCCGTCCTGGGTCGTCGTGCACGCCGCCAGTCCGAGCGGCAGCGCGACCACCGCCACGGCGAGGGCCCAGACCCGTCGCCCGCGGGCCGGCCTCACGTCAGGCCAGCCACCCTTCGGCGGACTCGAGGAGGAAGCGGCTCACGGCGAGCGCGCGGTCGAAGACGTCGCAGAGCAGCTCCTCGCCGCTGAGGACGCGGGCCAGCGACACCGGGTGGCGGGCCACGATGCTGAGGCGCCGCTCGGAGCCGTCGGTGGCGTTGGCGAAGGAGTCGATGGCCGAGACCTCGAGCGGCAGCTCGATCCCCCCGACCCCGGCCAGGTCGATGGCGAGGCGCAGCAGGTCGGGGCCGCTCGGCAGCGGCGGGAGGGCCCAGGTGAAGGTCAGGGGGAAGTGGAACTCGTCGGGCGGCTCCTCGTCGTCGGCGAGCAGGACCACGGCGTCCTCGAAGGAGAGGAGCACCCGGGGGTCGACGTCGAGGGCGAGATGCAGGTCGAGCGGGCCGCCGCAGCCCTCCTCGGGGTGCAGGTCGACCTCCCAGACCTGGCGCAGGGAGTACGTCTCGACGAAGTGCCGCTCGTCATGCACGTGAAACCCGTGGTCGACGGAATGGTCTTTCAGGTCGGCGACGTAGCCGGCGACATCGATGGCAGCCACAGCGGGACGAGCCTAGACAGCACGGGCGGGTACCCACGCATCCACTCCCCCGTATGCACACATCCATGCACATACCCACGCACGGGGACCCGAGCCGGCGCCCCTCTATGGTGAGCGGGTGGACGAGGCCCGCCTGCTCGAAGTGCTGGACGAGGCCGTCGTCGCGGTCCGGGCCGCACTCGACGCTCTCGAGGACTGGGGACCGTCGGGGACGAGGCCGGGGCAGTACCGCCTCGACGTGGCGGCCGACGCCGCCGCGCTGCCCATCCTGTACGGCGCCGGCCTCGCCGTCCGCTCGGAGGAGTCGGGGCTGACCGGCGAGCGCGGCGCGTCCTCCGGGTTGCTCGCCGTCATCGACCCGATCGACGGGTCGACCAACGCGCACCGCGGCATCCCCTTCTACTCCACGAGCATCTGCGTGCTCGACGACGAGGGGCCCGTGGTCGGGCTGGTGGTCAACCAGGCGAACGGCACCCGCTACGCGGCGACGCGCGGCGGCGGGGCCGAGCGCGACGGCCGGGCCATCGCACCCTCGCAATGCGAGGACCTCAAGGGCGCGATCGTCGGCATCTCGGGCTTCCCGGGGCGCCACCCCGGCTGGGCGCAGTTCCGGGCGCTCGGGGCGGCATCGCTGGAGTGTTGCGCCGTCGCCGAGGGCGTGCTCGATGCGTACCTGACGGTCGGGCGCAGCACGCTCTACGGCTGGGACTACCTGGCCGGGCTGCTCATCTGCCGCGAGGTGGGGGCGGCGTCGGGGGATCGCGAGGGCCGGGACCTGATCGTGCGGGACGACGCGACCCGCCGGCCGATGGTGGCGGCCACCCGCGCCCTGGCCGAACAGCTGGGCCGAGAGGAGATCCTATAACCATGACGACGACCATGACCACGACCGTGAGCGGCGCGGACGGCGACGGCGCGCTGCGGGCGCACAAGACGTGGCGGACGCTCGAGCCGCTGCACGGGATGATCTACTTCGTCCCCGAGGGTGCGGAGGCGTACGCCCGCCTCGGCGTCACCGGCCGGTCGGGGTACTTCGCGTCACGCGCCGCGCCGATGGGCGCCGTCGGCGCGGACGTCGTCATCGCGACGTTCTTCAACTTCAACCCCGAGCTCGTGCGCGCCGCCATCCCGCAGGCGTGGGACGTCGCCACTCCGCGCGACCTCCTCTCCGCCCGCTTCGCCGCCGTCGACGCGGCCAGCCGTCGCATCCTCGGCGACGCGGTCGTCGCATCACCAGAGATGGCGCGCGCCGCCGAGCTGGCGGGGATCGCGGCCGAAGAGGCGACGCGGCACATGCAGGGCCGCCCGCTCGCCGCCGCGCACGCCGAGCTCGAGTGGCCCACCGAGCCCCACTTGCGGCTCTGGCACGCCCAGTCGATCCTGCGCGAGTTCCGGGGCGACGGCCACATCGCGCTCCTCGTCGTCCAGGGGCTGTCGGGGCTCGAGGCGCTGGTCACCCACGCCGCCGCCGGCGAAGTCCCGGCCCCCATCCTGCGTGCGAGCCGGGCGTGGTCCGACGAGGCGTGGCTGGCGGCGGCCGACGGCCTGCGCGCACGCGGCTGGCTCGAGCCGGGCGACGAGCTCCGCTTCACTGCGTCAGGCACCCAGCGCCGCAAGGAGATCGAGGACGGCACCGACGCGCTCGCCGCCGCGCCGTACGCGGTCCTGGGCGAGGAGCGCTGCGCCGAGCTGCGCGCCCTGGTGCGCCCGTGGAGCAAGCTCTTCACCGAGCACCTGCGCTAAGCACAGCTCAACTTGGACCGCCGCGACCGTGCCGGGGGCCGCCTGACGGCGTGCGACCGTCCGTTTTCCGCCGGAATCGGGACGGCGGTGCAGATCGGCAATAATTGACCCTCGGCGCTGCAGCGCTTGGGCGCTTAGCTCAGTTGGTTAGAGCAGCTGGCTTACAACCAGCAGGTCGGGGGTTCGAGTCCCTCAGCGCCCACCAATAGACCTATGTTCGAACCCTCGACCTCATGGGTACTGGCGTTCTTCAGATCAAATTCCAGATCATCGACGACATTCTCCTGGTAGAAGAGCTTGAACGGGTGAGCCAGGTCCACCCTGGATATCTCACCTTCGACATCGACATACACACCTTCAAATACCGCCTGATTGAACCAGCGTCTGACCGATGGTTCGGCCAGACGGTAGGCCTCGCCGAATCGGGTAGCGAGGCTAAGAGCCGCTTTCAGGCTCTTCTGGAACGTCTCCCAGTGAACCTCGATGTTGGCGAGTGAGGCACCGGCATTGGCCAGTTCAGCGGTAATCCTCTCTTGCTCCTCCTTGAGCAGGTCCACGGGCACTGCTCCCGCCAAGTGTGCCTGGAGCAACTTCCGACGCTCCTGCTCGAGGTCCAAGATCCGTTTGCGGTCACGCCTGACCCTTCGATCAACCGATGCGGTCTTCTTCTTGGCCGCGTTCAGAAGCTTGGAATTGATATCCGTGACGGTCTTCTTCCCTAGAACGAGGGTGCCGTAGTACGCCTCGATGGCAACCTCGACGCCATCGACTGGCACATAGGGAAGTTCGCAGCCGTTCTTGTGAGTATGACGACCCATGCAAACGAAATAGTCAAAGACTCCACCATGGCGCCCCTTGTTTCGTGAATACATCATCCGCGCTCCGCAGCGAGCACAGAAGATCGTTCCCTTTAGGTAGTGCCGGTACTTCTTTGGTCGGTCCCCAGCCGAACGCCGGCTCGGTGCGTGTCAACCTTTTTGAGACGGTTTCTTCATCGATTTAGTGAGTCGGGACCTCCTCTTCGGGTTTATTGATCCACGCCGCTACCGGTAGAGCCGGTGGGGTCGGGATCTGGCGGACGAAGCGTTCAGGGTGTCGGC
>DASXEK010000060.1:0-51404 GCA_036490155.1 Acidimicrobiales bacterium
CTCGCCCATGCGCGACAGGTGCACGCCCAGCAGCGCCAGGTCGAACAGCGCCTCGGCCACGAAGTCGCGGTCGGCCACCGCGTCAAGCGAGTTCTCGAAGTGCCCGTGGAATCCGAGCTCCGCCGCCACGTAGTCAGGGTCGAGCGGCAGTGAGGAGCCGGCCAACGCACCCGCACCGAGCGGCGAGCAGTTGAGACGGTCGACCGTCGTCAGGAGCCGGTCGACGTCGCGGGCGAGGGCCCAGCCGTGGGCCAGCAGGTGGTGGGCCAGCAGCACAGGCTGCGCCCGCTGCATATGCGTGTACCCGGGGAGGTAGGCGTCGGCCGCATCGGTGGCGCGCTGGGCCAAGACGTCTTGGAGCGCCATGATCTCGTCGGCCACGCCGACCAGCGAGCGGCGGCACCAGAGCCGCAGGGCGGTGGCCACCTGGTCGTTGCGGCTGCGGCCGGTGTGCAGCTTGGCGCCGACGTCACCGATGTGCTCGGTGACCCGCCGCTCGATCGCGGTGTGGATGTCCTCGTCGCCCGAGCCGAACGCGAACCGTCCGTCGGCGAACTCCTCCTCGATCATGTCCAGCGCATCGAGCAGCGCGCTCACCTCACTGTCGCTGAGGATCCCCGCCTTGCCCAGGCCCTTGACGTGCGCGCGCGACCCGGCGAGGTCGTCGCTGGCCAGTGCCTGGTCGAACGGCAGACTGATGGTGAAGTCCGCGACGGCGTCCGCCATCCCCGTCGAAATGCGCCCCTCCCACAACGTCATGCTCCGCCCCTCCCTGCTGCCGGTGGTGCCGCCGGCTCCTCCGCGCCGGGACCCTGCCTGGCCGACCACGTTGCCACACCCAAACCCCACAGCCGGACAAAACCTTCCGCGTCGGCGTGCCGGAAGGTGTCCGAGGCGTCGTAGGTGGCGAGGCCGTGGTCGTAGAGCGCGACCGGGCTGCGCCGCCCCACCACCGTGCACGTGCCGGGCGCGGCGAAGCGCAGCCGCACCTCGCCGGTGACGTGGCGCTGGCTCTCCGTGATGAAGGCCTGGAGCGCTGTGCGTAGGGGCGAGTACCACAGGCCGTCGTAGACCAACTCGGACCAGCGCGGCTCGAGGCGCGCCTTCTCGTGGTGCAGGTCGCGCTCGAGCGTCAGGTCCTCCAAGTCCGCGTGCGCAAGGATGAGCGCCAGGGCGGCCGGGCATTCGTACACCTCGCGGCTCTTGATGCCGACCCGCCGGTTCTCGACCATGTCGAGGCGCCCGAAGCCACGGCTCCCCGCCACCACGCCGAGCTGCGAGATGAGGTCGTAGGGCGAGAGCGACATGCCGTCGAGGCTGACGGGCACGCCGGACTCGAAGCCGACGATGACCTCGACCGGCTCGGCCTCGGTGACCCGTGTGAGCGTGTAGACGTCGTCGGGCGCCGGGGCCCACGGGTCCTCGATCTCGCCGCACTCGATCGCCTTGCCCCACAGGTTGTCGTCGATCGAGTACAGCTTCTCCTTGGTCACCGTGATGGGGATCTCCCACTTGGCGGCGAGCTCGATGCAGTCCTCGCGGGTCAACCCCCACACGCGCGCCGGCGCGTAGATCCCGAGGTCGGGAGCCAGCGAGCGCACGCCGACCTCGAAGCGCACCTGGTCGTTGCCCTTGCCGGTGCACCCGTGCGCGACGGCGTTGGCGCCGTGCCGGCGCGCCTCGGCCACCAGGTGGCGCACGATGACGGGACGCGACAGCGCCGAGACGAGCGGGTACTTGCCCTCGTAGCGCGCGTTGGCCTGGAGGGCGGGCACGCAGAACTGCTCGGCCATCTCGTGGCGGGCGTCGACGACCACCGCCTCGACCGCACCCGCCGCCAGCGCCCGCGTCCGGATGGCGTCCCAGTCCTCGCCCCCGCGCTCGGCCGCCTGGCCGACGTTCACCGCCACGGCGACGACCTCCACCCCCTCGTGCTCGATGAGCCACCGCACGGCCACCGACGTATCGAGCCCACCGCTGTAGGCCAGCACCACCCGATCAGACATGTTCAGTCCTCGTCCTTCCCATTCAATGTGATCTTGCTCGCGGCGGCAATGCCCGCGATGTCGCGCAAACGCGCCTCCATGACCCGGCCGCCGACCTCCTCGGCGGCGACGACGAGCACCGTGTCGTCCCCGGCCACGGTGCCGACGACCTCCTCGAGGCCGCTGCGGTCGAGCGCCGAGCCCACGACGTGGGCCGACCCGGGCGGCGTCCGCAGCACGACCAGGTTCCCCGAGTGCGCCACCTCGACCACCCACTCCCCCAGCACGCGCCGCAGATGGTCCTCCGGCGCGATCTGCTGGGTGGGTAACTCGGGCAGCGCGTACGCCGTCTCGCCCCCGGGCAGGCGCACCTTCACGGCGCCGAGGTCCTCGAGGTCGCGCGACACCGTCGTCTGGGTCGCCTCCACGCCCTGGTCGGCCAGCCGCGCCACCAGCTGGGCCTGGCTCGTCACCGGCTCCGCCTCGAGCAACTTGGTGATGCGGTGCTGGCGTTGGTTCTTGGTCAGCCGCGCCGGTGCCGACGGACTCGTCGCCGCGGCGCTCGTCTCGCCGCCGGACCCCACGACCGCCCCGCTCATGGCGTCGCTCCGGCTGCGCCGACCACCCAGGCCAGGATGCCGCGCATGGCGGTGCGCCGGTGGGCCGCCTGGCGCCAGACGACCGAGCGTGGCCCCTCGAGCACGGCGTCGGTGATCTCCTCGCCCCGGTGCGCGGGGAGGCAGTGCAGCACCATGGCGTCGGGGGCCGCCTGCTCCACCAGCGCGTCGTCGATCGTGAAGCCCGCGAAGGCGGCGAGTCGCCGCGTCCGCTCCTCTTCCTGGCCCATGCTCGTCCAGACGTCGGTGTAGAGCGCGGCCGCGCCCTTGGCCGCCTGCGCCGCATCGTCGGTCAGCTGCACCGAGCCGCCCCGCCCGGTCCCGTCCGCGAAGGACTGGAGCGCCGCGAGCTCCTCGGCCGAGAACGCGTAGCCCGCGGGCGACGCCAGGCGCACGTCCATCCCTTCGAGCAGGGCGGCCTTGGCCAGCGAGCGCGCCATGTTGTTGGCGTCGCCGATGTACGCCAGCGTGCGGCCGGCCAGCGGCCCGAGCACCTCGCGCATCGTGATGACGTCGGCCACGGCCTGGCAGGGGTGGGCGCCGTCGGAGAGCAGGTTCACCACCGGCACCTCGAACCCGCTCCGGGCGAGCGCGGCGGTCATGCGGCCCAGCACGGCGTGGTCGAAGACGCGGGCGCACAGCACGCGGTGATAACAGCCGAGCGTGCGCGCCACGTCCTCCGCGGTCTCCCGCGTGTCGAGGCCGACCTCGGTGCCCTGGATGTAGACGGGATGGCCACCCAGGTCGACCACGGCCATCTCGGTCGAGTTGCGGGTGCGCGCCGAGGGCTTCTCGAAGAGCAGCGCCACGCCCTGCCCGCGCAGCGCTTGGGGGCGCGGCGTCTCGAGCCCGCCGGTCACGACGCGCTCCCAGTCCTCGGGGTTCAGGTCGTCGATATCGAGGAGGTTCGTCACCACGGGCCCGTGTCTACTCCCCCGCCGAGCCGAGCTCGCCCAGCCCGTCGAGCTCGTCCAGCACGCCGCCGAGGATGGTCAAGGCCCGGTCGAGCTCCGCGTCGCTCACCAGGAGCGGCGGCGCCACCCGGAACGCGTCGGGCCGCACCGCGTTCACCAGCAGGCCTTCTTCGAGTGCCCGCGCCGACACCACCTTGGCCACCGGGGTGGCCAGCTGCGCGGCCAGCAGCAGGCCCGCACCGCGCACCGAGACGACGCCGGGCAGTCGGGCCAGGCCCTCGACCAGGCGCGCCCCGGCCCGGCGGGCGCGGCCACACACGTCCTCTTCTTCCATGACGGCGAGCGTCGCCTTGGCCGCCGCCAGCGCGAGCGGCTGGCCGCCGAACGTCGAGCCGTGATCGCCCGGCCCGAAGGCGGCCGCCACCTCGGCCCGGGCCCAGCAGGCGCCGACCGGCATGCCGTTGCCGAGCGCCTTGGCCATGGTGACGACGTCTGGCACGAGCCCTTGCGCCTGGAACGCGAACCAGTGGCCCGTGCGGCCGAGCCCGGTCTGGATCTCGTCGAGCATGAGGAGCGCGTGGCGCTCGGTGCACAGGGCGCGCACCGCCCCGAGGTAGTCCGAGCTCGGCACTACGACACCGCCCTCGCCCTGAATGGGCTCGAGCAGCACACCGGCCACGGTCTCGGGATCGAGCGCCTTGTCGAGGGCGGCGACGTCGTCGTAGGGCACGTGCACGAAACCTTCGGGCAGCGGCAGGAAGGGCGCCTGCTTCTCGGGCTGGCCCGTCGCGGTGAGGGTGGCCAGGGTGCGGCCGTGGAACGAGTTGTCCGTGCTGATGACGACGTACCGCCCCGCGCCGGCCCAGCGCCGGGCCAGCTTCAGGGCGCACTCGTTGGCCTCGGCCCCCGAGTTGGCGAAGAACACCTGCCCGCCGGCCTGGCCGCTGCCGCCGTTGATCAGCCGGTCGATGGTGCGCGCCACGTCGGGCGCCAGCGTGTTGCCGTAGAGGTTCGAGACGTGCGACAGCGTGCGCGCCTGCTCGGCCACCGCCTCGGCCACGACGGGATGGGCGTGGCCGAGCGAGACGACCGCCAGCCCGGTGATGAAGTCCAGATGTTCCTTGCCCTCGACGTCGTAGAGCACCGTGCCCTGGCCGCGCACGAACGTGGCGGGCGGCTCGGCGTAGGTGCGCATGAGCGCCTCGCGCCCGGCGCCGGGCGAGGTCGAAGACGAGGACGCCGGCGCTCTCACGGCAGCACCATCGTCCCCACACCCGAGTCGGTGAAGAGCTCGAGCAACAACGCGTGGGGGACGCGCCCGTCGAGGATGTGGGCCCGGCTCACCCCCGCTCGCACGGCGCGGGCACACGCCTCCACTTTGGGCATCATGCCGCCCTGGGCGTTCCCGCTGCGGACGATCTCGTCGATGACCTCGGTCGAGGCCTGGTGGATGACGGTCGTCGGGTCGTCGGCCACCACCCGCAGCCCCTCGATGTCGGTGAGGAAGATCAGCTTCTCCGCTCCCAGGGCCTCGGCCAGCGCGCCGGCGACCGTGTCGGCGTTGATGTTGTAGGCCTGGCCCGCCGCGTCCGCGCCGATGGTGGCCACGACGGGGATGATCCCCTCGGCCACGAGGCGCTGCAGCATGGTCGGGTCCACCAGTGACACGTTGCCGACGAAGCCGAGGTCGACGTGGCTCGGCGCGGCGGTGATCAGGTTGGCGTCCTCGCCCGACATGCCCACGGCCAGCGGCCCGTGCACGTTGATGGCCGACACGATGTCGCGGTTGACCTTGCCGACCAGCACCATGCGTGCGATGTCGAGCGTGTCGGCGTCGGTGACGCGCAGCCCGTTGCGGAACTCGGCCTCCTTGCCGAGCCGCGCCATGAGCGCGCCGATCTGGGGGCCGCCGCCGTGCACCACGACCGGGAGCATCCCGACGGCGCGCATGAGCACGACGTCCTGGGCGAACGACGCCAGCGCGTCGGCCTCGCCACCGCCGTCGCTCCCGCCGTCTGACGCGTGCAGTGCGTTGCCGCCGTACTTGACGACGACGACCTTGCCCCGGAAGCGGCGGATGTACGGCAGGGCTTCCACCAGGACCGAGGCCGTCTTGGCCGCCGCCGCCTTCTGCGCCCGGGTGACCTTCGGTGGGATCTGCGCCCGCGGATCGGTCGACGGGGTGCTCACGACGTCGTCCGGTTCTCGTCGATGTAGCCATAGCCGAGGTCGGTCCCGAGCACCACCGCCTGGCCCGAGCCGAGCCCGAGGTCGCAGTCGAGCTCCACGTGGCGCCCCGCCATGTGCGCCGCCACCGCCGCCCCGTCGTGCGCCACGGCCACCCCGGCGGCGCACACCACGGTGCCCCCGTAGGCGATCGACACGCGGTCGATGTCGAAGGGCGTCCCGGCCGAGCCCAGTTCGGAGACGATGCGGCCCCAGTAGGGGTCGCATCCGTTGAGCGAGCACTGCACGAGCATGGAGTCGGCGACCTTGCGCGCCGCGACGTGCGCCGCCTCGTCGTTCGCCGCGGCGCGCACGGTCACGTGCATCACCTTCGTGGCACCCTCCGCGTCGGCCACCATCTGCTCGGCCAACGAGACGCACGCCTCCGTCAACGCGGCGGTGAGCGCGGCGAGCGGCGGGCGCTCCCCCCGGCCGCTAGCCAGCACGAGCACGGTGTCGTTCGTCGACGTCGCGCCGTCCACCGTGATGGAATTGAACGAGACGGCGACGGCCGCACGGAGCGCCTTGTGCAGGGTGGGCGCGTCGACGGCGGCGTCGGTCGTACAGAGGGCGAGCATGGTGGCCATGTTCGGCGCCAGCATCGCCGCGCCCTTGGCCATGCCCCCGATCGTGAAGCCCTGACCGGCGACGATCACCTCCTTGGGGACGGTGTCGGTGGTCATGATGGCGCGGGCCGCCTTGGCCCCGGCGTCCTCACCGCCCGCCCGGGCGCCCACGATGGCGGCGAGACGGGGCTCGACGGTGTCGATCGGGAACGGGATGCCGATGAGCCCGGTCTGGCAGATGAGGATCTCCTCGGTCGTGGCACCGATGCCGCCGGCCACCACCGCGCACACCCGCTGCGCGGCGCCGCGACCGGGTTCGCCGGTGGCGGCGTTGGCGTTGCCCGACGTGAGGACGACGCCCGCCGCGGTGCCCTGGGTGAGGGCCAGATGGGCGCGACTCACCTGGACCGGCGCCGCCGCCGCCAAGTTCGAGGTGAAGACGCCGGCGCACGGGACGGCCTGGCCGTCCGCGGTGGCCACGATGGCGACATCGAGCGCGTCGTACGCCTTGATGCCGGCCGACCCGCCGCTGGCCACGAAGCCCGGCGGCGCGGTCACGCTCACGGGTACAGCCCGGCGAGCGGGAGGCCGCTCGTCTCGGGGAGATCGAACGCGGCGTTGGCGCACTGGATGGCCTGGCCCGAGGCGCCCTTGACCAGGTTGTCGAGCGCGCACAACGCGAGGACCCACCCCGTGCGCGGATCGACGCGCGCGGTCACGTGGGCGACGTTCGAACCGGACGTCGCCTTGGTGGACGGGGGGTCGTCGGTCACGACGACAAAGGGCTCGGCGTCGTAGGTGTCGTGCAGCGCCTCCATGACGCTGGCCGTGGTCACGGTGCCGCTGCCCGCGGCGGGCCGGGCGTAACACGTGGCGAGGATGCCGCGCACCATGGGCGCCAGGTGCGGCGTGAAGAGCACCTGGGCGCCGAGGATCTGTTCGATCTCGGGCGTGTGGCGATGGGTCAGTAGTCCGTACGCCGTGAAGTCCTCGTCGACCGTGCCGAAGTGGAGGTTGTCCTTCGCCCCACGGCCGGCGCCGGAGACACCCGAGGCGGCGTCGACGACGATGCCGCTCGGCTCGATGAGCTCGTGGCGCAGCAGAGGCGCCAACGCCAGGCCGGCCGACGTCGGATAGCAGCCCGCGGCAGCGATCAGCGTCGCGCCGTGGAGGTCGTCACGGAACAGCTCGGGCAAACCGAAGACGGCGTCGGACAGCAGCTCGGGCGCGCCGTGCGCCGCGCCGTACCACTGGGGGTACAGCGCGGGATCCTTGAGCCGGAAGTCGGCGGCCAGGTCGACGATGCAGCCAACCCGCGAGCGGAGCTGGGGGACGAACTTCTCGGACTCGCCGTGCGGGAGGGCGCAGAAGACCAGGTCCAGGCCGTCGAGCACGGCGGGTTCGGTGTCCTCGTAGACCAGGCCCGGGTAGGCGGCCCGGAGGGACGGCGTGTGCCCGCCCACCGGCAGCCCGGCGTGGGAATGGGCGGTGGCCACCCCCACTTCGAACTGCGGATGGGCGCTGAGCAGGCGCAACAGCTCCGCCCCGGTGTACCCCGACGCCCCGGCGATCCCGACTTTCATCGCATCAGTATACATATTTATGCATATTGATGCAGTACCGCCGCAGGGTGGCGGGAGGGACTCCGAGGTCCGCCGTCGGCTCGCTCACCTCGTTGTCAGGTGCTTCTGCCAGAAGGCGCCCTCGCTGACGATCTCGAAGCCGAGCATGTCGTTGACGGCGATCATCGGTTCGTTGACGGCTGCGTTACCCGTCTGCACGATCCGCACCGCGGGCGCGCGCTCAGACAGGAAGTCGACATTGGCCAGCTTCACGGCCAGCCCAAGGCGGTGGCCCCGGTGGTCGGGGTGCACGACGGTGATCATCTGCCACGCCAGGGCGGGCGTGTCGTCGGCGATCAACAATTCGGTCATGGCCACGAGCCGCCCGGACGACACGTGCTGGGCCACCGCGGCGAGCTTGCGGACGCCGCGCGCCGCCAGCAGCTCGTCGTTCTCACGGAGGCGGTCTTCATCCCACTGTTCCGCCTGCCGCTCGCCGTCTCCGGCCGGCTCGTCGGTGGACATGACCCGCAGCAGCGTGCATTCGTCATCGAGCGACTCCTCCGGCCACGGTGTCTCGAAGGTCGCGGTCCGGTAGTCCGACGCATCGGGGGCGCGCCCGACCACTTCGCGGAGGTCGTCGAGCTCGACCTGGTCCAGCGGGAGGCGCAGGTGACGCAGATTCCCCGTCAACGTCGACCGGAAGCCGACCCTGGGTGCGAAGTGGCGCGACGCATGGTCGGCTCCTGGGGTCAACGCCGTATCGACGATCGTGTTGAGCGTCCGCCGGCCGTTCGCCGCGGCGCGCGCACCCATTGCCTCGACGATGGCGGTCCCGGCACCGCGGCGCCGGTGGTCGGGACGGACGGCGAGGGTGATCTCGGCGCTGTGGGGGTTCTCCAGAAGCGGAAACTCCATGAGGCCCACGCCGAGGACGGGGCCGCCGGGTTCCGACGCCGCCAGAAGCTCCCAACGTCGGCTCCTGCCCTCGAACCGCGCGAAGGCACGGACGTCAGCGAGCTGGTAGCCGCTCAGGTCGGGCCACATGTCCTTGTCCGACGCCACGAGGACGGCGGCGAACTCGGCCAGGCCGGCTTCGTCCTCCGGATCGATCAGCCGAACCTCCACCCGGCCACCTTGCCACGGCGGGCGGGCGGAACGTACGGACGAACGTCGGTTCAGCGCAGGACGGCGCCGAACTCCTTCTCGACCGCCGCGATGCAACGGGCGCGCAGCTCCCCCACCTCTTCGTCGGTGAGAGTGCGGTCCGGCGAGCAGAACCGCAGCCGGAAGGCCAGGCTGCGGGACCCCTCGGTGATGCCCGTGCCGCGGTAGACGTCGAACAGCCGCACGGACTCGAGCAGGTCGCCCGCCGTCGCGCGCAGGGTGTCAGCCACGGCGTCGACCGGGGAGCCGTCCTCGACGACGAAGGCCAGGTCGATGTCCGACGATGGGAAGCGGCTGACGGCACCGCCGACCACCAGGCGGCGCGGCACCCGCGTGGGATCGAAGAGGAGGCCGAGGTCGACCTCGAGCCACCCGATCCGCCGAGCTGCGGTGGCGTTGCCCGCCACCCGGGTGAGGCCGAAGCGGGTCGCAACGGCGGGGTCGATCTCCCCGACCGCGCCGATCACCAGACTCTCGTTGTCGCCGTCCGGTGCGACCACGAGATGGGCCGAGCGAGTCGGGTGCAGCCCCGGCAGCGGTGGCAGTCCTTCGCGCGGGGGAAACAGCCGGACCCGGTCGAGGCGAAACGCGTCGGCCAGCACGTGCCAGGAGGCGACCGCGAGACGGGCGTCGTCCTCCTCCTCGGCGAAGACGGCGGACAGCAGCTCGCGTTCGCCCGGCAGTTCCGCCGCCTCGAGGCCACCCGCGCCGGCACGCTCGACGACTCGCGGCGATCCCTCGCCGGGGTGCGAGAACACCACGCCGACCTCGAACAGGCGCACGTCGGGCTGGCGGCGGCTGGCGTTGTACGACAGCGCACCGAGCAAGCCGGGCATCAGGGTCCGACGCAGGTACGGCTTCTCCGCATCGAGCGGGTTGGCCACGCTGACCGCCGGACCGGTCAGGCCAACGTCGCTGTGCGCGGCAGCCGACACGAAGCTGTCGGTCCAACCTTCCGACGCGCCAAGGCCACAGAGCACGTCCTTGGCCAGGCGCCGCGACCGCTGGAGCGACGTGAGCCCGCCCGGCTGCGGCCAGGTCGGGACGTGGCGCGGCACGTTCGAATACCCGAACGTCCGTGCGATCTCCTCGATGACGTCGTCGACGCCGAAGGGCTCGGGGCGGACGTCGGGCCGATTGGACGGCACTTCGATCAGGAGGCGCTCCTCGCCGACCTCGTCCATCACCACGAACCCGATGGGCTCGATCAGCCGCGCGATCTCCTCCGCGCTCAACTCGACGCCGATCTGTCGGTGCACCCGGGCGATCGGCACGGAGACGATGAAGGGCTGGGGCACCTCGCCGCGCACATCGAGCAGGCCGTCGGCCACGCGCAGACCCGGCACACTCTCGGCCAGCAACTCGCAGAAGCGCCGGACGGAAGGTTCGATCCCCCACGGGTCACAACCACGCTCAAAGCGCGCCGACGCCTCCGTGCGCAGACCGAGGCGCCGTGACGTCCGCGCGATCGGCATCGGCGTGAAGTAGGCCGCTTCGAGCAGCACCTCGGTGGTCGTGTCCGAGATCTCCGACGACGCGCCGCCCATGATGCCGCCGATGCCCACGGGCGTGCCCTCGGCGTCGCAGATCAGGCAGTCGTTGCCGGTGTCGCCCAGGCTCCGGCCCGGCACGCCGACCGTGCGTTCGACCCCATCGAGCGTGGTGAGCTTCTCGCCCGGCTCGGCTCGGCGGACACTGAGCCCGCGGCCCGGGAGCAGCGCGAGGTCGTAGGGGTGGGTCGGCTGACCGAGCTCGAGCATCACGTAGTTCGAGGCGTCGACGACGTTGTTGATCGGGCGCATGCCGGCCAGGAGCAGGCGGCGGGCGATCCACCGGGGCGACGGCCCCACCTGCACGTTGTCCAGCACGCTGATGGTCAGGCGCGGGCACAGGTCGAACGCCTCGACCGCAGCGGACGCGGCCGAGGCGACGGGGCGGCCGCTCGCCGGCGGATCGGGTGGCTCCGGGTCGACGAAGGGCAAGCCAAGGCGGGCGGCCAGGTCGCGCGCGATACCGGCCATGGACCAGGCGTCGGGCCGGTTGCCCTCGACGGTGATCTCGAAGACGACGTCGGGCTCGAGGCCGAGCGCCTCGATCAACGGCGTGCCGGGGTCACCTGGCGCCTCGTCGCCCAGGATGAGCAGGCCGGCTTGGTCGTCCGAGAGGCCGAGCTCCTGGCCCGAGCAGAGCATGCCGTTGGAGACGACGCCCCGAAGCTTGCGCCGTCCGATCTCGAAGCCGCCGGGCAGGATGGCCCCGACCGGAGCCAGCGGGACACGGTCGCCGACCGCGAAGTTGTCCGCGCCGCAGACGATCTGGAGCGGCTCGGCGCCCGCGTCGACGGTGACGAGCCGGATCTTGTCCGCGCCCTTGATGGCATCGATCTGGAGGACCTTGGCCACCACGACGTCGCTCAGGCCCTCGCCGACGTGCTCGATCGCCTCGACCACGAGGCCCAGGTCGTCGAGCGCGGCGCGCAACGTCCCGACGTCGTCGGGGAACGGAGCGAAGTCACGGAGCCAGCTGAGTGGGGCGCGCACGGTGGTGGGGAGGTGTCTTTCCGGTGGTCGGTGTGGTCAGGTCAGAACTGCGAGAGGAAGCGGATGTCGTTCTCCACGAACGAGCGCATGTCGGGCACCGCGTGGCGCATCTGCGCGAGGCGGTCGATACCGAAGCCAAAGGCGAAGCCGGACCACTCGACGGGATCGATCCCCACCGCCGTGAACACCGCGGGGTCGACCATGCCGCAACCGCCCAGCTCGATCCAGCCGGTGTGCGAACACGTGCGGCAGCCCTCACCGAGGCAGATAGTGCACGTGATTTCGAACTCGGCCGACGGCTCGGTGAAGGGGAAGTAGGCCGGCCGCAGGCGCGACTGCATGCCCGGACCGAAATAGGCCTCGGTGAAGGCCTGGATCGTGCCGGCGAGGTCGCCGAACGTGATGCCACGGTCGACCACGAGCCCCTCGATCTGGTTGAAGACGGGCAGGTGCCGGGCGTCGGGTGTGTCGAGGCGGTAGCACTTGCCCGGCATCACGGCGTGGACCGGCAGCGTGCCCTCCCGCACCGCCTCCTCCATGAGGTGGATCTGCACCGGCGAAGTGTGCGTGCGCAACAGCACCGTCTCGGGCGCGCCGACGTCGAGATACATGGTGTCGTACATGTCGCGCGCCGGGTGCGACGGCGGAATGTTGAGGGCCTCGAAGTTGTACCAGTCCGACTCGGCCTCGGGCCCCTCGGCCACCGTGAAGCCCATGCCGACGAAGAGATCCTCGAGCTCGGTGCGCGCCTGACTGACCAGGTGCAGGTGGCCGCGCGAGAGCGGGGACACCACCGCCGCCGGGATCACCTCGGTCAGGTCGAGGCGGTCGGCCGCCAGTGCCTCGTCTCGCTCCGCCTCCGCCAGCTCCGCGCGGCGGGAGGCGACGTGGGCTTCGAGGCGCGCCCGCACCTCGTTCAGCCGGCGGCCCGCCTCCTTGCGCTCCTCGGGGCTGAGCGACCCGAGGGTCCGGTGCGCCCGGGTCAGCACGGACCGCTTGCCCAGGAGCTCGCCTTCGACCTCGGCCAGGGCCTCGGTCGACGGCGCGGCCGCGATCGCCCGTTCGCCGTCGCCGGCGATGCCCTCGATATCGAGATCCACGTTGTCCGTCACCATTTCGATCCGTCTCCGCTCCCCGAAATGCTACGTGCCCCGGCACCACCGCCCCGGCGCTGGCGGAACGCCTCGAAGGCGATCACTGCGCTCGCCACGCCAACGTTCAGCGATTCGGCCCGGCCCGCCATCGGGATGGCGACGGCTCCGTCGAGCCGGGCGGACAGCGTGGGATCGAGCCCCGCCGATTCGTTGCCGAAAAAGACCGCCGTCGGGATCGTCCAGTCGAGCCCGGCGTAGTCAACGCCGTCATGCACCACGGTGGCCAGCGTGCGGTAGCCGGCGGAGGCCAAATCGGCGGCCACCGCGCCGGGGTCGTCGCGCACGGCCAAGGGGACGTGGAACAGCGAGCCGGCCGAGGCCCGCACGGTCTTGGGGTTGTAGGGGTCGACCGATTCGGCCGCGAAGACCACCGCCACGGCGCCCGACGCGTCGGCCGCCCGGAGCACGGTGCCCGCGTTGCCGGGGTCACGCACGTCGACAAGGACCACGACGAGCGCTCCGGGACCCGCCGCCCGCGGTGCACTGTCGGTGTCGATGTGGGTGTGGGGGGCAGCGAACGGCGCCAGGTCCTCGAGCATCGGCAAGACGGCGAGGACGGGCTGGGGTGTCACCGTGTCGGCAACCCGCTCGAGCACGCCCGGGCCCAGAGGGAACACCCTCGCCCCCACCGCAGTGGCCCGGCGGCACACGTCTTGGACGGCCGGGTCGTCCCCGCCGGCCGGCGAGACGTAGACGGACTCGACGGGTGCGCCGGCATCGAGCGCGCAGCGGAGCAGCTCCGCCCCCTCAGCCACGAAGGCGCGCTCGCTCCAACGCGCCGAACGTTTCTGCAACAGCCCGCGCAACCGGCGGACCCGCCGGTGCGTGAAGGCCAGCCGCTGGGTCAGGAAGCGACCTCGGCCACGGGCGCGTTCGCCAGCGCATCCTGTGCGGTGCTGACGAGCGCGGCGAAAGCTTCGGGCTCAGTCACGGCGAGATCGGCGAGCACCTTGCGGTCGACCTCGACTCCGGCCAGGTGGAGTCCGTTGATGAGGCGGCTGTAGCTGATGCCGTTCTGGCGGGCGCCGGCGTTGATGCGCTGGATCCACAGCTTGCGGAAGTCACCCTTGCGCGCCCGGCGGTCCCGGTAGGCGTACTGCATCGAGTGCATGAGCTGCTCATTGGCGGCCCGGTAAGAACGGCTCTTGTTCCCGTAGTACCCCTTCGCCTGCTCGAGGACAGCGCGGTGGTGCTTGCGGCCGTGGACGGCCCGCTTCACTCTGGCCATGGGGGTGCTCCTCTCTTCGAGATCTCTTGTGGGTCAGTTCGGCGCCGTTGCCTGCGCCTGGGATGGGGGTGCTGGTGTGGTGGGTTCGGGTGCCGGCGGCGGCTCAGATGCCGAGCATCCGGCGCGTCGCCTTCTCGTCCGCCTTGGAGATGTCCGTCTCGCGCCCGAGCCGCCGCGTGCGCACGCTGCTCTTCTTTTCGAGAATGTGCGACCGGAAGGCCTTGCGCCGGCGCAGCCGGCCGGAGCCGGTCACCTTGATGCGCTTGGCGGCGCCCCGGTCGGTCTTCATCTTCGGCATGGCGTCAATCCTTTTCGGCTGATTCGGCTGACGCCGCGACTTCGCTGACTGCACCCGCATCCTCGACCGGCGCGCTCCCGTTCGCCTCGGCGGGGGCGGAACTCTCCGCTGCCGACGCGGCGGGCTTTTCGCCGCGCTGCTGGTTCGAGGCCCTCGACTGGGCGGCCTGACGGGCCCGCTTGTCGGGGGCGAGCACCATGATCATGTTGCGGTTGTCGAGCTTTGGCTCGGCCTCGACCTTGGCGATGCCCTCCATCTGCTCGGCAATGCGATCCAAGATCCGCTTGCCGTGCTCGGGGTGGTACACCTCGCGGCCTCGGAACATGATCGTGATCTTGACCTTGTGCCCCTCGTTCAAGAACTTGCCCACCTGACGGGTCTTGGTGTCGAAGTCACCCGGGCCGATCTTGGGCCGGTACTTCATCTCCTTGATCCCGACGTGGACGGTCTTGCGCCTGCTCTCCTTGGCCCGCTGGGCCTCGTCGAACTTGAACTTGCCGAAGTCCATGATCCGGCAAACGGGCGGATTGGCCATGGGAGCCACCTCGACAAGGTCGAGGTCGGCTTCCTTCGCTATCGCCAGGGCCTCGGGCAACGCCTTGATGCCGAGTTGCACACCATCGGGGTCCACGAGCCGGACTTCACGGGCACGGATTCGGTCGTTGATCCGGTGCTCAGTTGTGGTTTCAGCGACGATGCGGCATCACACCTCTCACTCGGGCCCGCGGTCCTTCCGTGGGCCATTCGGTGGAGCGGAGCCGACCCGCGGGCAGCGCCCGCGTCGGAGACGATCGACCTGGCGCACGGGTGCTCACCAAGAGAGTGAGGTGGTGGCCAGGTGGAGGCCTCTCAGGTGGAGGCCCCGCTTCCATGTAGTCAAGACGAATATGGTACCAGCATGAGCAGCATCTGGACACCGTCGGGCGAGCATTTCCCCGAGGACGAGGAGGCCGGAGCCTCCGAACGGCCACTCTCCCACCCCGGCGACACCGGCGTCACCGAACCGTCACCGGAGGACGCACAGGCCGAAGTCGAGGCGATGCGGGCCCAGCTGGCCAACACCCCGGCCGAGATCGTGGTGGCCAACCATTGCTACGGCCTGTTCGAGTTGGCCGCCATCTATCTCTCCCAAACCCCACCCATGCTGTTCCAGGCTCGCCTGGCCATCGACGGCTTGGGCTACCTGCTCGATGGGTTGAAGGGCCGCCTGGGCGAGGCCGAGCCGGCCCTCCACGAGTCACTCGCACAACTGCGCCTCGCCTTCGTCCGCCTCGAGGGCTCCGAGCGCACGGACGCAGAGAACTCGGCAAACGCGGGGAACGGCGATATGGGCGGCGACGCCCCGGCGTAGCGCTCAGGCGGAGCGCGCCGGCTCGGTCACCGCGGCCAGACCCTCCACGCACTCGCCGATGAAGGCGCCGAGCTGGCGCCGGTAGAGGCCACCCGTGCCCGGCACCTTGGCCGTGAAGGTGGAGTGCCAGTTGATCGTGGTGCCGCCGGCGGCAGAGGGGGTGAGCGTCACCACGGCCTTGTAGCCCCGCACGGCCAGACCCGCCTCGAGCACGTAGGCGAACGCTTCGCCGGGGCGCCGCTCCACGACGCGCTCGCGGCTCTTGTGCCGCCCCGTGGTGAAGAGCCGGATGGCGCCGAACCCTTCGGGCGTGCCGTCGCCGGGCTCGAGCAGCTCGAACGAACCGATCGGTGACCACCCCGGCCACGTCGACCCGTCGGCCAGAAGCTCGTAGACCGCGGCCGGAGTGCCGGACGTGGTTGCCGTCTTGTCGATCACCTGCAGTGCCACGGCTCAGCGGGCGAGGTCAGTGGCCGTGACGCGATGGGGGCGCACCGTGGGACCACGGCGCCGATCCGTCCGACGCGGCGTTGCCGGCCGGCGCGCCCGGCGGGCTCCAGCCTTTGGGCGGGCCAGTATGTGGCGGAGGGAAGCCTCGGGGTGGGGGCGGCGGGAGGAAACCTCGCGGCGGTGGCGGCGGGAACACTCTGGGGGGAACGGAGCCCCCGACCGCCGCAGAGGTTGCGCTCTGGCCAGCGGTACCGGGACCGGCACCTCGCTGGCCGGAGGGACCGTGGGAGTCGGAGCTCGCGCTGGCCGTCAGGATGGCGACCCCTCCGTGGTCGGCGGAAGTCGAGAACGGACCCACGTTGCCAGTTGGCTTCTTGCCGTGGCGCGACGTCGTCGGCGCGGTGGTCACGCCGCGACTCGGGGTGCTGGCCTCAGCCACGGTCGTCGTGCTCGCCGCCGTGGTCTGCGGCGCGGCAACGATCGCGGTCAACGTGGACGGCGCCGGCGGCCCGACCGTCACTGCGGCCGTCAGCACGGGCGCGCTCACGTCCGCCGCGGTCGAGGCGGTGGTCGCCGCGGTGAGACCAGCGTTGGTCACACCGAAGAGGGAGCTCGTGGGGACGAGTGCCGGCGTCGGCGACGTGGCCAGCTCGCTGGAGCCCGATCCGGCGGCCGGCCCGACGGCAAAATCCTGCGTGATGATGGGCCCACCCCCGAAAGCGAGCACGACAGTGATCGCGCCCGCGATCACCACACCGCTCGTCACATTCAGGGTCTGGGTCAGCCACCTACTGCGGCGGCGTCGTGTCATCACGGTCGCGCCTCTCCGCAGTGACAGATCGAGCCCATCGCCTTCTCGCTCCTCGTGAGAGTTCGCCCTGACGAGACTGGCATGTCCGGTGTCACGCCCATTCACCCCCAATTCCGTAGCCAAACTCTAGTGGCGGTGCGGGCGCCCCGACCAGGCCCGCCGGGCCCACGGGCTCTACCGATTCCGACGGGAGGGGGCAGGCCAGCGGCCGTGATCGATCCCGGAGCGTCGTCCCCGGTGCGCCTTCCGTCGCGCATGCGGACCTCATTTACCGAATTCGGCGAGGGAGCGCGCTTCGAACTGGCCCCGGTGGCCGGGGACCAGCGAGAACGTCACGGCTGCGCCCGCGTCGATCCGGCGGGTGCCATCGGCGATCGCCGTGGCATGAAAGTCGTAGACCGCGCCGGCCTCGTCGGCCACGGTGCCGAGGCCACGGGTGGCGTCGAAGGAAATGACGCGCCCGACGTGGGGTCCGGCGGCTCCGGCGGGGCCGGCCACGTCAGTGGACGATCTTGGACAGCGGGAGCTCGAGGATGTCGGTCGCACCCTGGTCGCGCAGCGCAGGGATGAGCACGTTGATGTCGGACTTGGGCGCCACCGCCTCGAGCGCGAACGCGCCGCCGCCGGAGAGCTCCGAGATGGTCGGCGCGCGCATGGAGGGGAGGACGGCGAGGACCGCGTCGAGGTTGTCGGCCGCGACGTTGAGCTTCACCAGCACCTTGCCCCGGGCCTCGAGCGTGCCCAGAAGAAGCGTGAGGATCTGCTCCATGGCGTGGCGCTTGGCGGGGTCGGCCGCCGCCTTCGGATTGGCGATGAGCTCGGTGTGCGACACGAGCAGCGTCTCGATCACCTTGAGGCCCGCGGCGCGCAACGCACTGCCGGTCTCGGTCATGTCGACGACGGCATCGGCGATGTCGGGCACCTTGGCCTCGGTCGCGCCGTAGGAGAGCGCGATGTCGGCATCGATGCCCGCGGCGGCCAGGGCGCGGCGGGTGAGCTCTGGGTACTCCGTGCTCACGCGCAGGCGGCCCGGGCGATCGGCCACCGTGGCGGCCAGTTCGGCGAGCGAGGTCGCCGGCGAGTCGGCGCCGACCGCCAACACGATCCGGGCGGGGTTCGACGTGGCCTTCGAGTACGAGAGCTCGCCGAGCGAGACGACATCGCTCCCCCGCTCCTCGATGCAGTCGCGGCCCGTGATGCCGAGATCGAAGAGGCCGTCGGCCACGTAGACCGGGATCTCCTGCGGGCGCAGGATCCGCACCTCGTCGATGCGCGGGTCGTCGATCCCGGCGCGGTAGGCGACGTCCGAGGCGCGGTTCACGGCGAGGTCGGCGTCTTCGAACAGCTGCATGGTGGCGCGTTCAAGCGAGCCCTTGGGCAGGACGAGGCGGAGCATGGGGCTAGATCTTCGCAGACCGGCGGTGGCCCTTGGGGCAAGCTGGGGCCGTGCCGCCTCCCTACGACGTCTACAACTTCCTGAATCTGCTCGGGATCGAGATCTCGTCGCTCGACCGGGAGGAGGACCCCATGGCCCGCCTGACCGTGACCCACAACCTCATCGCCGGCACGGGCTACCTGTGGGCGCCGGTCGTCCTGACGCTGGCCGACGCGCTCTGCGCGTTCGGGGTCAACCACCACTGGCCTGAGGGGGCCAAGAGCTTCACGACCGTGGACTGTTCGGCCAACTTCATCTCGAGCGCACGGGAGGGGGACGTCGTCATGGCCACCGCGTCGGCGCTCCACGCGGGCCGCACGACGCAGGTCTGGGACGCCCGCGTCACGAACGAGACCTCGGAGCGACTGATGGCGTCGTACCGCTGCACCCAGCTCATCCTGTACTGAAACCCCCCACGAACTGGGGAGCTTCAGTTCGCCGACGGCACGGTCCGCAACCGCACCTCGAGAGCCGACGCGGGGTCATCGGAGGAGTCGGTCGGCGCCGCCTGGCCTCGCAGGATCCTGGCCCGCCAGTTGTCGCGATCGAACGGTGTCGGAACCGATGTCTCGATGAATTCTTGGACCAGCTGCGCGAAGCGACCTGGATCAACGTGGTGGGGGAAGTGTCCAGCCTCGTCAAAGATCTCGAGCCGGCTGCCCGGAATGGCCGCCTGCGCCATCCGGCCGTGACCGAGAGGGATGATCGCGTCGTGCCGACCCCACACGATGAGTGTCGGAACGCCCGCCGCGAGATAGGCCCGGTCGAGCATCGTGATCACCTGGCCCCGCCAGTCCACGCCAGAGCGGAGTGTCCGCAAGATGGCGCGGCGCGCTTGGGTGTCCGGCAACGCATCGAAGACCGCGAGGATCTCTTCCGCGTCACGGCCGAGCGGCGTGTCGAAGCGGCGCAGGAGGCCCGCCCCCAGGCGGCTCATCGCGCGCACCGGAGGCAAACCCAGCAATGGCATCAGCGCTTCGACGCCGGGGACGGCCGCAAGCCGCAACAGCGGGCTGACCGTGCGTCCGACTCCCCCGCTCCCTACCAGGACGAGCCGCTCGCAGCGCTCGGGGAACTGATAGGCGAACTGCGCGGCTACGCCGCCACCGAGCGAATGACCCACGACGGTGACCCTGTCAACGCCGAGTACCGAAAGAAGATCGCGCATGCCGTTCGCGAAGCCGGCGATGGTGTAATCGGCCCGCGGCTTCTCGGAGCGACCATGTCCGAGGAGATCCGGCGCGATCACGGTGTGATGCCGGGCCAATTGATCGAAGACGGGACGCCAGGTGTCCGAGCTGTCGCCGATGCCGTGCACGAGGAGCAGTGCCGGGCCTTCCCCGGCTTTGACATAAGCCCGGCGATACCCGTGGATCGTCACGTACCGGACGCGAAACGAACCTTCCCGGCGCACGCCTGCTCGAAAACGGAGACCCGCCGGATCGACGTCACGCGAAGTCGGCGGATCCGCCTGAGGTTCCGAGGCTGATTCCCGGTTCGACGCCGCCTCACGTCCATGCTGGACCTCAGGTGCCACATCTGCTCCGATCGGCAAGCTGATCAACCGATCGTCACGGTACGAAACTGAAATGTCGCCGCCGTGTCGCTGCTGTGAACGCTCGATGAATGGCAACGCATCAGAAGCGGGGCGCGGCAGGGGGGATGCTTCAGGAGAGCGGGCTGCTGCGCAACAGACGGACCATCTCGATGCCGGTCAGCGCTGCCTCGCGGCCCTTGTTGGTCTCGTCGGGCTGCGAGCGCTCGAGCGCCTGGTCCAGCGTGTTCGTGGTGAGGACGCCGAAGACGACGGGCACGCCTGTCTCGAGCTGGACGCGCTGGATCCCCGACGCACACTCCCCCGCCACGAAGTCGTAGTGGCCCGTGTCGCCGCGGATCACGGCGCCGAGGCACAGGACCACGTCGACCTTGCCGGCGTGGGCGAAAGCGCGGGCCACCAGCGGCAGCTCGAAGGCGCCCGGCGCCCAGGCGACCGTGATGTCGCGGCGGTCCGTGCCGGCGTCGGCGAGCGCGTCGAGCGCGCCGTTGAGGAGGCGCAGCGTGATGCCGCCGTTGAACAGCGCGCAGGCCGCGCCGACCCGCAGCCCTGTCCCGCTGTGTTCGCCGCGCAGTGACACGCCTACCCGCGCCGCAACGTCGTCGAGCGCCCCTTCGGGCAGGGCGATGATGTCGGAGCCAGCCATCAGGTCGCGGTGGGATGCGGGGTCGGTCGGGTCACGCCCTCACTGTGTCACAGGACGTCGTCGAGGCCGTGCAAGATGTGGCCCATCCGCTCGCGCTTGGTGCGCAGGTAGGCGATGTTCTCCGGGTTGGCCGACGTCTGCAGCGGGACGCGCTCGGTGATGTCGAGCCCGAAGCCCTCGAGCCCGCCGTACTTGACCGGGTTGTTCGTCATCAGGCGCATGGTGGTGACACCGAGGTCGACCAGCATCTGGGCGCCGATGCCGTACTCGCGGCTGTCTACAGGCAAGCCCTGCTGCAGATTGGCGTCGACCGTGTCGTGCCCCTGCTCTTGGAGTTGGTAGGCCCGGATCTTGTGGCCGAGGCCGATGCCGCGGCCCTCGTGCCCGCGCAGGTAGATCAGGACGCCACGGCCTTCCTGCTCGATCATGTCCATGGCGGCGTGCAGCTGGGGGCCGCAGTCGCAGCGCAGGGAGCCGAACACGTCGCCGGTCAGGCACTCGGAGTGCACCCGCACGAGCACGTCGTCGGTGCCGGCGACGTCCCCCATGACGAGCGCGAGGTGTTGCTCGTTGTCGAGCACCGACTCGTACACGAGGGCGCGGAACTCGCGTCCCTGGGCCGGGATCCGGGCCTCGGACACCAGACGCACCAGCTTCTCGTTCTGGCGCCGGTAGCGGATGAGATCGGCGATGGAGATGAGCGGGAGGTCGTACTTCTTGGCGAAACGCTCGAGGTCGGGCAACCGGGCCATCTCCGACTTGTCCTCGGTCACGACTTCGCAGAGGACGCCGGCGGGCGAGAGCCCGGCCGAACGACTCAGGTCGACCGTCGCCTCGGTGTGCCCGGCGCGCTTGAGCACGCCCCCGGTCCGGTAACGGAGCGGGAAGATGTGCCCGGGGCGGTTGAGGTCGTTGGGCCGGGTGTCGGGGTCGATGAGGGCCGCAATCGTCGACGCCCGGTCGGCGGCGGAGATCCCCGTCGTGGTGCCGTGGCGGTAGTCCACGCTGACGGTGAACGCCGTGCGCTGGGCCTCGGTGTTCGCAGTGACCATGAGGGGGAGGTCGAGCAGGTCCGCCCGCTCGGGCATGAGCGGGACGCAGATCACGCCGGACGTGTGGGCCAGGAAGAAGGCGATCTTCTCGGGCGTCGCCGCCTCCGCCGCCATGACGAGGTCACCCTCGTTCTCCCGGTCCTCGTCGTCCACCACGACCACCATGCCGAGCTTGCCGACGGCCTCGATGGCCTCTTCGACGGTCGAGAATCCCATCAGGCCGCTACCTCCACGCGCAGATCCGCTCCGAGTTGTTCGACCGAGACCACTCTGCCTCTCCACACATCTTCCAGTGTGCCAGCCCCCGGCCCCGCGAAAAGCGGGCGGCCGTCGTCGCCACCGAAGAACACGGGCGCCAGATACAGGACGTACCGGTCAACCAGGCCGGCGGCATGGAAGTCGTGGGCCACCGTGGCCCCGCCCTCGACCAGGAGCTGGAGCACGCCGCGCCGCCCCAGTTCGTTGAGCACGGCACCCAGGTCACCTTCGAGCTCGAGGGCGGGGTGCACCTTCGCATCCTCCGACGCCTTGCCCAACACGACGCGCAGCGGCTGGGTTTCGTCAGGCACGTCGGCGAGCCGGACCGTCAACTCGGGGTCGTCGGCGCGGACGGTGCCCGCACCCACCAGCACAGCGTCCGAGTGTGCCCGCAGGCGGTGGACGTCACGGCGGGCGGCCTCACCGGTGATCCAGCGGCTGGTGCCGTCGGGGGCGGCGGTGCGACCGTCGAGGCTGGCCGCCATCTTCAACACGACCCAGGGCTGCCCCGTGCTGCGGTGCTTGACATAGGGCGCCAGCTGCTCGGCGACCTCGTCGGCCGCCACGCCCACGGTCACCTCGATCCCCGCGGCGCGCAGGGTGGCCACGCCGCGTCCGGCCACTTGACGATCGGGGTCCTCGATGCCGATCACGACCCGGGCCACCCCGGCTTCGATGATGGCGTCGACGCAGGGCGGCGTCCGCCCCTGGTGGGCACACGGCTCGAGCGTGGCGTAGAGGGTGGAGCCGCGGGCGGCGTCCCCCGCCCGGGCCAGCGCCGTGACCTCGGCGTGCGGGCCCCCCGGGGGCGCGGTGGCGCCCTCGAATCCGGCGGGGTTGGCGAAGGCGTCACCGGCGGGGACGACGACCGAGCCCACCCACGGGTTCGGAGCCGTGCTCGCCCGGACCGTGTCGGCCAGCGCCATCGCCCGGCGCATGTGCTCCACATCGTCCATGGTCACGTCCTCGGCTAGGTCGGCAATCCCGCCCTGACTCTGCAACAATTATAGAACACGTTCCAGTTTTTGTCGAGATGCCCAGGTCAGATGACCCTAAGGGGAGAGCTCGAGCAACCGGACCAAGCCGGCGACATCGGGCAGGATCGCCGTGTGCGGCGCGGCAGCCAGGGTGGCCTCGTCGTGCGCGCCGCTCAGGACGCCGATCACGGCCCGGGCGCCGGCCGCCGTGCCGGCCTCGAGGTCACTGACGGTGTCCCCCACCACCGCGACGGCGCCGGGGTCCGCGATCCCGAGCCGTGTCATGGCGCCCAGGATGAGGTCCGGCGCCGGCCGGCCCCGCCCCACGTCGGCCGGCGACAGGGCGAGGTCGACGCTGCCGTGCCAGTCGAGCGCGTCGAGCAGGGCGTCGCGGGTCGACGGGGCGAACCCCGTCGTGAGGCAGACCTGGACGCCTCGGGCGCGCAGCTCGCGCAGCAGGTTGGTCGCCCCGGGGATCGGCACGACCGCACCGGACCCGACGATCGCCTCGTAGGCCGTCGCGAACTCTGCGGTGGCCCGCTGGGCCTGATCGGCCTCGAGGAGCGCGGCGAAGACGTCCGCCTTGGACCAGCCCATCGTCTCGACGACGAACCGATGTGCTTCGTCGTAGCGCGGGCTGCCTTCCGTGATACCCACTAGGGCCAGAGACTGGTCGAACGCCGACTCGACCGCACCGTCGTCACACACGGTGGTGCCCGCCATGTCGAGACAGGCCAACGCGTACGGGCCGATCACGCGGCCACGCCCGCCGCCACGAGGGTGTCCCGGGCGATGGCCGGGGAACACGTCATGCCGCGTCCACCGGGACCCGTCACCAGCCAGACGTTCTCGTCGATCTGCTCGCGCAAGCAGACCGCGCCGTCGGTGCATTCCGCATAGACGCCCTCCCAGCGGCGCCGCACCGCCGGCAGCTCTGCACCGAGGATCCGGCGCGCCCGGGTGAGGAGCTCGGTGGTCGGCTCTTCGCAGAGCGCGAAGTCGAACGGCTCGCCGTAGGCGTGGGTGTCGCCGATGGTCAGCCCGCCATCGAGCCGCTGCACCACGAGCAGCTGGAGGTGGTGGATGGCCCCGACCTCGTTCTGCTCCCCCAGCTCGTGCCGGGGCGCGTGCTCGTAGGCCGGGTAGTAGCGCAGGGAGTCGGCGTCGGCGAGCGACGTGGTGAGCTCGTGGCCCCGGAAGGGCTCGGTCTCGAACATCTGGAGCCGGACGCGGCGGAGGCGGGCGGCCAGCGGTACGGCGGCCGGGAGGTGGTCGTAGGCCGCGCCGGTCGCTAGGACGACGACGTCGCCTTCCCAGCGCGTGCCCGAGGCGTCGACGACGCCGCCCGGTGCCGTGCCCGTGACGCGGCGGCCCGGGTGAAACCGGTAACGGTCCGGCGCCTCGGCCGCCAGGTGGGCGCGGAGCGCCGCCGGGGCGCGTCGAGGTTCGACGATGGCGTCGAGCTCGCAGTGCAGCGCGCCAGCCACGTCGCCCGTGACGGCAGGATTACGCGCGCGCACCTCATCGGGCTCGAGAAAGCTGATGGAGCGCGCCGCGGCATCGGGGAGCCGGGCGAAGGCGGTCATGACGACGCGCTCGGCCGACGTCGTCGCCACGGTCAAAGACCCGCTCGGACGGAACCCCACGTCCGGCACCCGGGCGCCGACCTCCTCCCAGCGCGCACGGGCGCGCCGGGCCACATCGAGTTCCTCGCCGCTCCGGCGCCCGCTCACCCAGACCAACCCGAAGTTGCGCACCGACGCGCCGGCGGCGGCCTGCTCGGCGTCGAGGTGCTCGACCGCGAACCCGGCGTCGAGCAGTTCGAGCGCGTGCCAGGTCCCGATGATGCCGGCGCCGACCACCACGGCCTTGGCGGTCGGAGGTGTCACTCGGTGGCGAGGCGGGTCGACCCGATCGCCGCACGGATGGCCTCGGCCGCTTCCCAGGGACGGTCGTGGCCGAAGACCGCGCTGCCGGCGACGAAGACGTTGGCGCCGGCCTTCGCCGCCACCGGCGCCGTCTCGGGGTCGATGCCGCCGTCCACCTCGATGTCGAGCGCCAGATCCTTGGCCGAGACGGCGGCGCGCACCTGCGTCACCTTGCTCATCACGTCGGCCATGAAGCTCTGACCGCCGAAGCCCGGGAAGACGGTCATGCACAGCACGAGATCGACCTGTTCGAGGTACGGCTGCACGGCCTCGAACGGCGTGTCGGGGTTGAGCGCGAGCCCGGTCCGCAGACCGAGGTCGCGCATCTGCGCAATGAGCGCGTCGGTGTCCCCGATCTCGACGTGCACGGTGCAGCCGTCGGCCCCGGCGCGCGCGAAGTCCGCGAGGTAGCGCCCCGGCTCGGTCATCATCAGGTGGCAGTCGAAGAACAGGGGCGTGTGCCGGCGGAGCGACGCCACGACGGGCGGCCCGATCGTGACGTTGGGGACGAAGTGCCCGTCCATGACGTCGACGTGCAGCCAGTCCGCCGCCGGCGCAACCTCACCGACCTGCTCGGCCAACAGGCCGAAGTCGGCCGAGAGCACGGAGGGCGCGATCCGGATGTCGCCGGCCCGGCCGGCGTCCCGGGCTTGGGTGGACGGTCCTGCCGTCACGAATCGCTGCCGCCGCTCAGCTGAAGCGCGCCCAGCAGAGGATGCGCCGGAACCCGTAGAAGTAGGGCTCGCGCTCCCCCAGCTCCTCGATCAGGCGCTCCCGGTACCGCTCGACGAACTCCTCGAAGAGCTCGGGGCTCAGGCGCTTGCGGTAGGGCGTGAGGAGCGTGCCCATGACCCACTCGACCACCTCGCCGATCGACTCGAGCTCGTGGCCGTAGACCTCCATGCGCACGACCTGGTCCTTCGCCCCGAGCTCGTAGAGGAGGTCCGCGTAGAGCTCGGGCGACAGCACGAAGCGCCCCCGGTCCTCGGGCACGTCGCCGTCGAGCGCGTCGATGAACGGTGACTCGTTCCCCACCGCAAGCGCCAGGAGGTGGGAGGGGTGCCGGTAGTTCGCCGGAACCTGGAACGCCAGCTGGCCGTCCGGAGCGAGTGCCGTGCGCATCCGCGCCAGCAGGTTCAGGTGGTCGTCGACCCATTGGAATGACGCGTTGGCGAAGACGAGGTTGACGTCTTCGCCGAGCCAGCTTGCGATGTCGCCCTGCGCAAAGGAGAGACCGGGCGCGTCGCCGTGGGACGCCTCGGCTCGCGCCAGCATGGCCTGCGAGGAGTCGATGCCGACCGTCTCCTTCGCTTCCATCTCCTGGTGCAGGATCCTGGTGAGGTCGCCCGTCCCGCAACCGAGGTCGACGACCCGACCCCCCGGAACGGGGTGACAGAGCATCAACAGATCGTCGAAGGGCTGCTGCCGTTCCGAGCGGAAGCGCTCGTATTGGTCGGGGTTCCACCCGTCGATCGGCGTGACAGTCACTGGACACATTCTTAGTCCGTCCCGAGACGCTCGCTCACCGCGGGGCGAACGCCGCGGAGCCACTCGTCAGCCGACATGGGGGAACGGCTCTCCGGCTGCACCCGGCGCAGCTCGAGGAAGCCCTCACCCGTCGCGACCAGCGCACCGTGGAGGGACCCGGGTTGTGCGTGGTCTTTCTCGGAAGTGCGGACTTCCAGCTCGGAGGCCACGGCCGCTTCGAGCACGCCCAGGCGCTTGTCCCGGAACGTGGTCCAGGCGTGCTCGAGGCGGACGACCCGGTGCAACTGCACGGCCGCCTCGCTCCAGTCGAGGTGGAGATCCTCCTTGGAGATCTTCTCCGCCACCGTCACGTCGCCGTGCTGTGGCTCGGGCTCGGGGAGTCCCTCGAGGCCGTCTTTCAGCATGTCGACGAGGAGCGCACTGGCCACGGCGACGAGGCGGGACCGCAGCTCGGTCAGGGTGACGTCGTCGTCGAGGGGCACGGTGCGCACCGCATAGACCGCGCCGGTGTCGAGTCCCTCCTCGACCTGCATCAGGCACACGCCCGTCTCCGGGTCGCCCGCCAGGATGGCCCGCTCAACCGGTGCCGCGCCGCGCCAGCGGGGCAACAGCGAGAAGTGGACGTTCACCATCGGCAGCCGCTCCAGGACCGAGACCGGGATGATGCGACCGAAGGCCACGACGACGGCGAGCTCCGATCCGAGCCCCGCCAGGTCCTTCATGTCGTGGCTGACCGGGAGGCCAAGCTCGAGGGCCGTCTCCTTCACCGGGCTGGGTGTGGCGTGACCACCCCGGCCCCGCCGACGGTCCGGGCGCGTGACACAGAGCGCGACGTCGTGACCGGCGGCGACGAGGGCACGCAGCGGTGGCACCGCCATCTCCGGGGTGCCGAGGTACGCGATCCGAGCCACGGAATCACCGTAGAGCAGTCGCTGACGCGGCGGTCGCGGCGCGGGAAGCGGGCGCGGCCGGAGGGGACGCCCGGCGAATGAGCGTCTAGAGCGAAAAGAGGCTGGAGAGCCCGTCGGGATCCGACGGCGCCAGGTCGAGCGTGCGGCTGCGGAGGATCTTCATCGCCTCTTTGCGCTGATCCTCGTCGAGCCGCTCCACCAGCAAGATGCCGTCGAGGTGGTCGAGCTCGTGCTGGAACACGCGACCCTCCAGCTCGGTGGCCTCGATGGAGATCTCGTTGCCCTCGAGGTCCAAGCCCACGAGGTGGACCGCGTTGGGTCGCACAATCTCCCAGCTGAGTCCCGGTATCGACAGGCACCCCTCGTCGTAGACCCATTCCCCGTTGCTCTCGACGATGCGCGGGTTGATGACGGTCTGGGGGCCGTCGCCGATGTCGTAGACGAAGATGCGGCGCTGCACCCCGACCTGGTTGGCCGCCAGGCCGGTGCCGGGTGCGGCGTACATCGTCTCGATCATGGAGTCGACCAAGCTGGCCACCGCGCTGTCGATGTCCTCGACCTCACGGGTGCGCTCCTTGAGCACGGGGTCACCGTACTGACGGATCGCGAGCTCTGGCATGGGCACCATTGTACCGGCAGCCCTTTGCGCCCCGGGCGGCGGCCGCGGAGCCCGCCTCGGAATCAGAGCGTGCTCGGGTCGACCTCGACGCGCAGCCCGCGCCCGGCGGGACGAGCCACGGCAGCCAGAACGTCGCACAGCCGGCCGTGCTCGGGCGCCTGTACGAGGAACCTCGCTTCGTCGAGCGGGGTCACCCAGACGATCGGGTCGTCGGCCGTCGCCGCCCCGAGCGCATCGGCGTACGTCGGGGCCAGGGACCCCGACACCAGCGCCAGCGCCGAGAACGGCGGCAAGCCGGAGGCACGACGGATCTCGGCCTCGGCCTCGAGGACGGGTGCGGGCTCTCCGGCGGCCGCCGCCACCAGGACGGGATGGTCCGGCACGCGCGTTTGGACGAGGACTCGCGCCGTCGCCGGGCCCGAACCGCGGGCGGCCACCAGGCGTCCGGCGCGCACCAGCAGCGCGAGGGTTTCCTCGGTGGCTGAGAGCCGCGCCGCGAGGAGATGCAGGTCGATGTCGAGGAAGGCCACGGCGGCGGCGCGGCGGACGCGATGGAGCACCGCTTCGGTGCCGATCAGCACCGACTCGGCGGGTGGGTCAGTGGGACCTTGTCCCGACACTTCGCCGACAGCGACGCCGAGGAGCGCCGCCAGCTCCTCGCGCAGTCGGCTCACCCCGACGCGCAGCGCCTTCATGCGGAGCCGCCCGCAGTGCGGGCAGACGACGGGCCGCGTCTCGCCGCAGCGCGGGCAGCGCAGCACCTCCTCGTCGCGCGGCCGGGCAACGGCCGCCCCACAACGGGTGCACTGCGCGAGCTCCCCGCAGTGGGCGCACGCGAGCAGGCGCGCGCCGCCGGTGCGGTTGTAGACGCAGACCAGCGGGCCGCGGGTCGCAGTCCGTTGTTCGTCGAGCACGGCGCGGGCCAAGCGGACGAACTCCCTGGAGAAGATCCCGGTGCGCGGGTCTGCCCCCTTGCGATCAACGCGTTCGAGCGCGGGCCAACCCGCCCGCTCCTCGTGCGGCGGCAGGACGATGGTCGCCACGTCGTGGCGCGCCGTCAGCTCGACCGGGGGCACGGGCGATACCAACAGGCACGGCGCGGCCGACCGGCGGGCTCGCTCGCGTAGCACCTCCACCGCGCTGTAGGTGGGCGCGCTCTCCTCGCGGTAGGCCGCGTCGTGCGCGTCGAGCACGACGGCCGCGGCCAGCCGCGGCACTGGCGCCCACGCCCCGGTGCGCGTGCCGACGACCACCGGCCACCCGGCGCGTGCCGCCTCCCACGTGCTCGTGGCGGCGACGCCGCGTCGCACCAGCCGCGCCACGAGGCGCTCCGCCCAACCTGTCGAGGGGACGAGCACGACCACGCTGCCGGCGCGGGCACGTACCCGTTCGTCGCCGACCACCGACAGCACGAGGTCGATGGGGTCGGTGGCCGGCGGGAGGCGGACGACCGTGTCGGCCGCGCCCGCGACCAGAGCCGAGGTGAGCGCGAGGGGTGAACCGGCGTGCGGCCCCGCTGCGGCGGTCCCGCCAGCCTGGCCTCGCGGAGATTCGGGCAGCGCGCGCACGATGATGTCGGGCGAGGCGGTACGGAGGAAGAAGGCGGCGGGACCGGCCCAGCGCCAGGCCGCCCACTCGGCCAGGTCGACCACGTCTTCGGGCGGGCCCCAGCCGAGCCACGACTTCAACGGGAGGAGGTCCACGCCGGACGGCGCGCCGTCGGGCGTCTCGTCGCCGGTCCCGACCACCCAGCCGCGCACCGAGCGGCCGTGCAACGGGACACGGACCCGGGTGCCGACGCGGACGTCGTGGGCCCACGCGGCCGGCACGGCGTAGTCGAAGGCCTTGGGGAGCGCGGCCACCTCGGTGCGCACGCGCACCGTGCGCGCGACGGTCTTGATCGCAGTCATGGTGCCGCCGGCACCGTCACGGCTCCCCCTAAGGGAGCGGCTGCCTGCTCAGAGCCCGAGCGCAGCCCGCAGGTCGTCCACGCGGGGCGTCGCTTCCCAGGTGAACTCCTTCTCGGAGCGACCGAAGTGCCCGTAGGCAGCCGTCTTCTTGTAGATGGGCCGGCGCAGCTCGAGGTCGCGTGAGATGGCCGCCGGGCGAAGGTCGAACAGCTCGCGCACCGCGTCGGCGATCTTCTGGGGCTCGACCGCTTCGGTGCCGAACGTCTCGACGAGCAGCGACACCGGGTGGGCGACACCGATGGCGTACGCCACCTGCACCTCGCACCGCTTCGCCGCGCCGGCGGCAACGACGTGCTTGGCCACCCAGCGCGCCGCATAGGCGGCCGAGCGGTCCACTTTCGATGGGTCCTTGCCCGAGAAGGCGCCGCCACCGTGACGGGCCATGCCGCCGTACGTGTCGACGATGATCTTGCGCCCCGTGAGGCCGGTGTCGGCGTGGGGCCCGCCCAGCTCGAAGATGCCCGTCGGGTTGCAGTAGATGCGGAGGTCCTCGCTGTCGAGGTCCGTCGGCAGCAACGGCGTGATCACGTGCTCGATGAGATCGGGGCGCAGCTGCTCCTCGAGGTCGATGCCCCCGGCGTGCTGCGTCGAGATCAGCACCGTGTCGATACGCACCGGCCGGCCGTCCTCGTAGACGACCGACACCTGCGTCTTGCCGTCGGGTCGCAGGTACGGCACCGCACCGGCGCGGCGCACCTGCGCCAGACGCTCGGAGAGGCGATGGGCCAGCCAGATCGGCAGCGGCATCAGGTCCGGCGTCTCGTCACACGCGTAGCCGAACATCATGCCCTGGTCCCCCGCGCCCTGGGCGTTCAGCACGTCCTCGCCGCCCTTGCCGCTGCGCAGCTCGAGTGCACTGTCGACGCCCTGCGCGATGTCGGGCGACTGCGCGTCGAGCGAGACCAGGACGCCGCATGTCCGGCCGTTGAAGCCGTAGGCGTCGTTGTCGTAGCCGATGTCGCACACCGTGTCGCGCACGAGCGACGGGATGTCCACGTACGTCTCGGTGGTCACCTCGCCCGCCACGACAACGAGGCCGGTGGTGAGCAGGGTCTCGCAGGCGACACGGCTATTCGGATCGCCCTCGAGGATGGCGTCCAGGACGGCGTCGGAAATCTGGTCCGCCATCTTGTCCGGGTGCCCCTCGGTGACAGATTCCGAGGTGAATGTCGTCTTCACGTCCTGCTCCGCTTCTCGTCGGGGTGATCGATCACCCTATCCAATACGGCATTCGCCACTGCATCCTTGGAGGTCAGTGCGATTTCGGTGGCGTTCCCATCCGCGCCCAGGATCACGACGGCGTTCGTGTCATGGTCGAAGCCCGCGCCGGGCGCGCTCACGTCGTTAACGACGAGAAGGTCGACTCCCTTGCGCTCGAGTTTGCGCCGGCCCCGCTCGATCGCGTCGTGGGTCTCGGCCGCGAAGCCCACGATGACCTGCCCGGGCGTGCGGCGTTGGGCCAGTCCAGCCAGGATGTCGGGCGTCGGCTCGAGCACCAGCTCGGGGATGCCGTCCTCCTTCGAGAGCTTCTTCCCCGCCGTGGCCTTGGGACGGAAATCGGCCACGGCAGCCGCCATCACGACGACATCGGCACCGTCGGCCGCCGCCCCCATCGCCTGCTCCATGTCGGCCGACGTCTCGACGTCGACCCGGGTGATGCGCACATCGGATGGCAGCGCCAGCGGCGACGAGGTCACGAGCGTGACGTCGGCGCCGCGCCGGGCGGCTGCAACGGCGATCGCATGTCCCTGCTTGCCCGACGAACGATTAGTGATGAAGCGGACCGGGTCGAGGGGCTCGCGGGTGCCGCCGGCGCTCACCACGACGCGGCGACCCGACAGGTCACGCCGGACGTGGCGCCCGAGTCGCTCGAGCACCCGGGCCACGATCACGGCGGGATCGGCGAGGCGCCCCTCGCCCGAGTCACCACCCGCCAGCCGCCCGCTCTCGGGCGGCACGACCTCCACCCCGCGCCGCTCGAGCGTCGCCAGGTTGTCGCGGACCGACGCGTGCTCCCACATCTCCGTGTGCATGGCCGGGCAGACGATGACCGGCGCCCGGGTCGCCAGGAGCGTGGCCATGAGCAGGTCGTCGGAGAGCCCGGCGGCGTAGCGGGCCAGCGTGTGCGCGGTCGCCGGCGCCACGACGATGAGGTCGGCGTGCTGGCCGAGGTTCGTGTGCGGGATCGGCGACGCCTCGCGCCAGAGGGAGAGCTGCGCCGGCTCGGACGCCAGCGCGGAGAAGGTCACCGCGCCCACGAAGCGGGTGGCGTCGTGGGTGAGCACGGGCGTCACGTGGACGCCGGCATCGACGAGGCGCCGGCAGACCTCGACGGCCTTGTAGGCGGCGATCCCGCCGGACACCCCCAGGACGACCCGGGGTTGGCGGACGGGGCCGTCGCCGGCGGACTGGTCTTCAGCCATGGGCGGCGACCGCCGCGGCCCTCGCTGCGCCGCTAGCTCGCGGCCGGGTCGTCGCCCCCGACATCGAGCGTCTCGATGATCTCGGCATCGCCGGAGCCCGCAGTCGCACCGGCCTCGGCCGCAGCCTCGGCCAGCAGGCCCGCCTCGGCCGCGTCGGCGATGGCGGCGGCCAGGGCCGCCTCCTCCTCAGGGTCGGGACGGGTGAACGTCGCCTTGCCGGCCGCAATCTCCTCGAAGGCGATCGAAACGGGCTTGCCCGACACCGACGCCACCTGGGGCGGCACGACCTTGCCGAGCCCCTCGCCCAGGCTGTTGTAGTACGAGTTCACCTGGCGGGCGCGGGCTGAACCCAACGCGACCAGGGTGAACTTCGAGTCCACCTTGTCCAAGAGCTCTTCGATCGGTGGGTCCATGAGCGTGTGGCGGCCTTGGGCCATCAAGATTCCTCCGGGTTCGCGGCGCAGGGGGCAGCCGTGCGGGTCCGATCAACTATAGCCGTCAGCTCGGCCAGAGCCCCGTCAAGGTCGTCGTTGATCACCGTGTGAGCTGCGATTTTGGCGCCATGCTCGACCTCGGCCCGCCCGAGCTCCACCCGGCGCGCGATGTGCGCCTCGTCGTCGCCGCGAGCCGCCAGCCGCTCCGCCTGGACCTCCGGGGACGGCGGCAGCAACAGGATCACCGTGGCGTCGGGCCGCTGGCGCAGGACCTGCTCGGCTCCCTGCACGTCGATCTCGAGCAGCACGTCCGACCCCGCCGGCGGCTCCGGGATGGGCGTGCCCATGAGGTAGTCGAGGAATTCCGCCCACTCGAAGAAGCCACCCTCGGCAACCGCCTTCTCGAACGTGGGCCGGTCGACGAAGACGTAGGCACCGCGCTCTCGTTCACCGGGACGCGGTGCGCGGGTCGTCCAGCTACGGCTCAGCCAGATGCTGGGGTCACGCGCAACAAGCTCGGCCGCCAGTGTGCCCTTGCCGGCCCCGCCGGGACCGATGAGGACGAAGAAGTGCGGCGCGCCTGCGGAGGGTTCAGCGCGCAGTCTCTTTGAGCAGCGACTCGCGCTGCTTGGCTCCAAGCCCTTGTAGTCGCCGGCTGTCGCTGATGCCGACGGTCTCCATGAGGCGTCGGGCCTTCACCTTGCCCAAACCGGGCAGGGATTCGAGGACCGAGACCACCTTCATCTTGCCGATGGTCTCGTTGGAGTCCGCCTCAGTAAGGAGATCCGCCAACGAAAGTGAGCCCATCTTGAGCTTGTCCTTTACCTCGGCCCGCTCACGGCGAACCTTGGCAGCCTTCTCGAGTGCAGCGGCGCGCTGCTCGGGGGTGAGTGCGGGAGGTTGCGGCATGGCGAGACCATAGCGCCTCGGCCAGAAGCGTTCACACCCATTTTCCCTCTTCAGCCCATCGCCGCCGAGAGCGCACGCACCAACGACTGGGCGTGGCGCCGTAACTCGTCGGGCTGGGGGCCGTGCTGCAGCAGCCCCCGCGAGCTGCTCGGCAAGACGGTCCCCGGGGCGCAGCCGGCAAACCGCTCGGCCACGTCGGCCGGTGCGGCCCCTTGGGCGCCGAGGCCGGGGGCGAGAATTGGGCCCCCGAGCTGGGATAACGCGAACTGCGTCGGCGGCAGCGTGGCGCCGATGACGGCACCGACGGTGCCAGCGGGAACCTCGGCGGAGCCATTGAGCGCGGCGATCTCGCCGAGCAACATGTCCTCGACGGAGGCCCCCTCTGCCGTGATCGCCTGCTGCAGGCTGCGGCCCTCGGGGTTGGAGCTGCGGGCCACCACGATGACCCCCCGACCGTTGGCGGCGGCGAGGTGGATCAGTGGCGCCAGCGCGCCGAGACCCAGGTAGGCGTGCACCGTCAGCGCATCGGCGGCGAGCGGGCTGGCCTCTCCCACCCACGCGTCGGCGTAGGCCCGCACGGTCGTGTCGACGTCGCCGCGCTTGGCGTCGTTGATGACGACGAGCCCCGCCGCGCGGGCCGCCGCCACCAGTATCTCGAGCTCGGCCATGCCCGCGGCGCCATGCCGCTCGAAGAACGCGACCTGTGGCTTGACCACGCCGACGGTGCCGGCGAACGCCTCGACACAGGTGGCGCCGAAGGCGCGCAACCCGCGCGCGTCATCGCTCAGTCCCCACGCGTCGAGCAACGACTCGGAGGGATCGATCCCCGCGCACAGTGGGCCCGTCGCGCGCACCGCTGCCGCGACGCGCGCGCCAAAGGTGTCAGCCATGTCGGTCTCCGTTCTCGAGTGGTGTGGGGTGCGCGCCTGTCGTGGTGGTGATGCCGGGCGCGTGAGCGGTGTGCGTGCTCGGTGTGTGCGACCTGTCCGAGGCCGCGGGTGCTTCGCCGTCGTGGTCGACGTGCCGGCGCGCCTCGGCGCGGACGTCCGCCACCGTCGTGTGGTGGGTTCGGCACCAGCGCGCCAGCTGGCGCAGCACCTGCCACGGCGCCCGCGGGTCGCGGAAGGTGGCCGTGCCCACCTGGACCGCGTCGGCCCCGGCCAGCAAGAGCTCGGCCGCGTCGCGGCCCGTTTGCACCCCGCCGACCCCGACGATGGCCGTGTCGGGGAAGGCGGCGCGGCACTCCCAGACCGCCCGCACGGCCACCGGGTGCGCCGGGGCGCCGGAGAGCCCGCCCCCGCCTGCACCGAGGACCGGGCGGCCCGACTCGGTGTCGAGGGCCAGCCCAAGCAGCGTGTTGACCAGCGTCAACCCATCGGCGCCCCCCTCGAGGGCGCCCGTCGCGATCTCGACGATGTCGGGCACGTTCGGGCTCAGCTTGGCCCAGCGCGGCAGGCCGCAGGCCGTGGCCCCCATGACCCGGGCCGTCATCTCGGCCGAGTGGGCGAACATGCGCGACCGGTCCTCGACGTTGGGGCAGCTGACGTTGACCTCGAGCGCGGCGATGCAGGCGCCGGGCTCCGTGGCGGCCGCGGCGGCGACCAGCTCGGCCGCGCGCCCGTAGTCCGCCACCGTCCGTCCCCAAATGCTCACCACAACGCGCGCGCCCGAGGCGGCGAGCGCCGGGAGATCCGCCGCGGCCCACGCCGCCAGACCGGGACCTTGGAGCCCGACGCTGTTGAGCATCCCGGCCCCCACCTCGTGCACCCGCGGCGCGGGGTTGCCCGCCCACGGGTCGACCGAGAGCGACTTCACCACCACCGCACCCAGGCCGGACAGGTCGCCGTACTCGGCCAACTCGGTGCCATGACCCGACGTGCCCGACGCCGTCATGATCGGGTTGGGCAGTGCGAGCGCGCCGACGTGCGTCGCCAGTGTCGTTGGCGACGAGGTCCCGGCGCGGCTCACCCGGGCCCGCCCCCGATGGCTGGGTGGAGGTCCTGGAGCGCCCGCACCACGAGCGGGTGTGCGCGCGCGTCGGCCATGCCGGCGGCCGCGGCCCGGGCCGCGGCCAGGGTGGTGAGGCACGGCACCTTGTAGGCCACGGCGGCGGCGCGGATGTGCTGCCCGTCGGCCCGCGGCCCGAGGCCGCGCGGCGTGTTCACGACCAGCTGCACCTTGCCCTGGGCGATCAGCGCGACCGCGTCGGACGCCACACCCTCCTCCCCCACCTTGGCGACCAACGTGTCGACCACCAGCCCCTGGTGGCGCAGGTAGCCCGCCGTCCCGAGGGTGGCCGCCAGCGAGAAGCCGAGCTCGCTGAACGCGCGCGCCACCTCGAGGCCGGCCGGCTTGTCGCGGTCGGCCAAGGAGAGGAACACCGTGCCCTCGTCCGGCAGCCGCGTGCCGGCGGCCATCTGGCTCTTGGCGAAGGCGAGCCCGAAGGTGATGTCGACGCCCATGACCTCGCCGGTCGAGCGCATCTCGGGCCCGAGCAGCGTGTCGACGCCGGGGAAGCGGTCGAACGGGAGCACCGCCTCCTTGACGCTGACGTGGTCGAGCACCCGCACCCGGCCGACCGCGTCCGCCACCAGCAGGCCCTCCTTGCGCAGGTCAGCCAGGGTCTGGCCCACCATGACCCGCGAGGCCACCATGGCCAGCGGCACGCCCGTCGCCTTGGCCACAAAGGGCACCGTGCGGCTCGCCCGCGGGTTGGCCTCGAGCACGTAGACCTGGCCGTCCTTCACCGCGAACTGCACGTTCAGCAGCCCCCGCACGCCGAGGGAATCGGCCAGGGAGCGGGTGTGGCGCTCGAGCATCTCGACCACCTCGTCGGAGAGGGTCTGCGGCGGCAGCGCGCAGGCCGAGTCGCCCGAGTGCACCCCGGCCTCTTCGACGTGCTCCATGACGCCGGCGATGAGGATCTCGCCCTCACCGTCGCGCACGGCGTCCACGTCGACCTCGATGGCGTCTTCCAAGAAGCGGTCGACGAGGACCGGCCGTTCGGCCGTCACGCCACCCTCGCGGGCCAGCGCGCCGGTCGTCATGGCCTGCATGACCCGGCGCACCCCGTCGTCGTCGTAGACGATCTCCATGGCCCGGCCGCCCAGGACGTAGCTCGGCCGCAGCAGGACGGGGTAGCCGACGCGGCTCGCCACAGTGAGCGCCTCGGGCGTCGTCGACGCGGTGCCGCCCGGCGGTTGCGGGATGGACAGCTCGTGGCACAGCGCGTTCCAGCGCTCGCGGTCCTCGGCCAGGTCGATCGACGCGGGGGTCGTGCCGAGAACGAGCTCGGGTGGGAGCGACCCCGCCAGCTTGAGTGGCGTCTGACCTCCCAGCGACACGATCACCCCCACCACAGTGCCGCCCGCCGCCAGCTCGGCATCGAGCACGTTGGCCACGTCCTCGTCGGTGAGCGGTTCGAAGTACAGGCGGTCCGACGTGTCGTAGTCGGTGGAGACCGTCTCGGGGTTGCAGTTGACCATCACCGTCTCGTAGCCCGCGTCGCGCAGCGTCATGGACGCGTGGACGCAGCAGTAGTCGAACTCGATGCCCTGTCCGATCCGGTTGGGCCCCGAGCCGAGGATGATGACGCGGTCGCGCTCGGAGCGGCGGACCTCGTCCTCCTCTTCGTACGTCGCGTAGTGATAGGGCGTGAACGCCTCGAACTCGGCGGCGCAGGTGTCGACGGTCTTGAACGTGGCCCGGACCCCGTGCGCCAAACGGGCGGCCCGCATGTCGGCCGGCGTCGCGTGGCGGAGGTGGGCCAGCTGCGCGTCGGAGAAGCCCAGCCGCTTGGCCCGCCGGAAGTCGGCCGCCTCGAGCGTGGTCGCCTCGCTCAGGTACGCCCGCTCGGCCGAGATCCGCACCAGCTGGCGCACGAACCACGGATCGATGCCCGTGCGCGCCACCACCTCGTCGACGCTGACGCCGCGGCGGAGCGCCGCCTCGAGCTCGAACACCCGGTCGGGCGTCGGCACGGCGATGCGATCGAGGAGCTCGGGCGTGGCGACCGCGTCGAGTGCGGCCTCCGCCGGGTCGGCGTTGAGGCCGGCCCGCCCCTGCTCCAGCGAGCGCAGCGCCTTCTGCAGGGACTCGCAGAACGTCCGGCCGATCGCCATGACCTCGCCCACCGATTGCATGCGGGTGCCGAGGCGCACCTCGGCGCCGGGGAGCTTCTCGAAGGCCCAGCGCGGCACCTTGGTCACGACGTAGTCGATTGTCGGCTCGAACGACGCCGGCGTGGCCTTCGTGATGTCGTTGGGGATCTCGTTGAGGAGGTAGCCCACGGCGAGACGGGCGGCGATCTTGGCGATCGGGAAGCCGGTGGCCTTCGACGCCAGGGCGGAGCTGCGCGAGACCCGCGGGTTCATCTCGATGATGACGCGACGCCCCGTCGCCGGGTCGACCGCGAACTGCACGTTGGACCCGCCCGTCTCGACGCCGACCCTGCGCAGGCAGGCGAACGCGTCGTCGCGCATGGCCTGGTACTCCACGTCGGTCAGCGTCTGGGCCGGCGCCACCGTGATGGAGTCGCCCGTGTGCACCCCCATCGGGTCGAAGTTCTCGATGGAGCACACGACGACGCAGTTGTCGGCCGCGTCGCGCATCACTTCGAGCTCGAACTCCTTCCAGCCGGCGATGGACTGCTCAACCAGGATCTGGCTGACCGGGCTGGCGGCCAGGCCCTCGGACGCCAACTGCTCGAAGTGCGCGGCGTCCTCGGCGATGCCCGTTCCCTTGCCACCCAGGATGAAGCTCGGGCGCACCATGATGGGGAAGCCGATCTCCGCGGCGACCAGCGTGGCCTCCTCGAGCGAGTGCGCAAAGCCCGAGCGCGGCACCTCGAGGCCGATCTCCTCCATCGCCGCCTTGAATTGGTCACGGTCCTCGGCCGTGGCGATTGCCTCGGGCCGGGCGCCGATGACCTCCACGCCGTAGCGCTCGAGGACGCCGAGCTCGGCCAGTTGCATGGTGAGGTTGAGCGCGGTCTGGCCGCCGAGCGTCGGCAGCAACGCGTCCGGGCGCTCCTTCTCGATGATCGCAGTCAGCACCTCGGGGTCGAGGGGCTCGACGTAGGTGCGGTCGGCCGTGCCGGGGTCCGTCATGATCGTGGCCGGGTTGGAGTTGGCCAGGACGACGCGGTAGCCCTCCTCGGCCAGCACCCGGCAGGCCTGGGTGCCCGAGTAGTCGAACTCGCAGGCCTGGCCGATCACGATCGGTCCCGACCCGATGACCAGGATCGTCCGCAGGTCGCCGCGGCGTGGCACGGTGCGCTCCTCCCCGGCCCGCTCAGCGCGCCCCGGCGCCGGCGCCGCCGGCGGCACGGGTCGGATGGGACAGCATGAGCTCGCGGAACGCACCGAACAGGTAGCGCGCGTCGTGGGGGCCGGGTGCGGCCTCGGGGTGGTACTGCACCGAGAAGGCGGGCGCGTTAAGCACGCGGAACCCCTCGATCACGCCGTCGTTCAAATTGACGTGCGTCGTCTCGGCATCGGGGATCGAGCCGGCCGCCACCGCGTAGTTGTGGTTCTGGCTCGTGATCTCGACGACGCCGGTCTCGAGGCGCTGGACGGGATGGTTGGCCCCGTGGTGCCCGAAGGGCAGTTTGTAGGTGGTGCCCCCCAGCGCGGTGGCGAGGATCTGGTGGCCGAGGCAGATGCCGAAGATCGGCACGCGCCCGACCAGGTCGGCCACCGCGGCCGTCGGCCCACCCAACGCCGCCGGGTCGCCCGGCCCGTTGGAGAGGAACACGCCGTCGGGCTCGAGCGCCAGCACCTCGTCGGACGTCGTGCCCGCCGGCACGACCGTCACCGTCCCCAGCCTCGTGAGCAGCTGCACCATCGTCGTCTTGACGCCGAAGTCGTACGCCACGACCCGCAGGTCCTCGCCGCCACCGCTGTATGCGTGCACGCTGGGCGCCGCGGCCGTGACGCCGCCGACCAGGTCCATGCCGTCGGTGCCGACGGCTGCCGCGGCAGCCGCCCGCAGCTCGCGCTCGGACGCCGTGCCGAACGCGCACGGCACCGCGCCGGCCGAGCGGACGTGGCGGGCCAGGCGTCGGGTGTCGACGCCCGTCAGGGCCGGCACGCCGTGGCGCCGCAGGAACGGCTCGAGGCCCTCGGTGGCGCGCCAGTTCGACGGCACGTCGGTCAGGTCGCACACCACCACGCCGCGGCACCGCGGTGTGCGCGCCTCGTCGTCCGCCGCGTTGGTGCCGTAGTTGCCGATGTGCGTGCTGGTGAACGAGATGACCTGCCCGGCGTACGACGGGTCGGTGATCACCTCTTGATACCCACTCATCGCCGTGTTGAAGACGAGCTCGCCCGTCGCCACCGGGACCGCCGCGCCCGCGGCCTCGCCGGCGAAGACCGCGCCGTCGGCGGTCACCAAGAGGGCGGCCTCACGACGCTCGGGTGCCAGGAACGCCGCCGTCACCGCTGCGCCACCGCGTCGATCACGACCGGCTCCCCGCGCAGCACGGTGTGGCGGACCGCGCCGGCAAAGGCCTGTCCGGCGTAGGGCGTGTTGCGACTCCGGCTGGCCAGCCGCCTCGGATCCACCACCGTCGTCCCGGCGGGGTCGAAGACGCACAGGTTGGCCGCGGCGCCCGCCTCGACCGGTCCGCCGTGCGCGCTGTGCCCGCCGACCCGCGGGTCGGTCGACGTCAGCCGCGCGATGGCGGCGGGTTGCGCGCTCATGAGCGCGAAGACCCGTCCGGGCCCGAGCCGCGGTCCCAGCACGTCCCACGCGATCGGCAACGCGGTCTGCAGCCCGAGCATGCCGGGCGGCGCCTGGTCGAACGTCACGTCCTTGGCCTCGGGGGCGTGCGGTGCGTGATCGGTGGCGACCGCGTCGATCGTGCCGTCGCACAGGCCGGCCACGACGGCGGCGACGTCCTCGTCGGTGCGCAGCGGCGGGTTCACCTTGAAGACGGGGTCGTAGCCGGCGACCGCGGCGTGGGTGAGGAGCATGTGGTGCGGCGCCGCCTCGGCCGTCACCGGCAGCCCTTCGGCCTTGGCCCGGCGCACCAGCTCCACCGAGCCCGCCGTCGAGAGGTGGAGGAAGTGCAGGCGGGACCCCGTGAGCCGCACCAACGCGATGTCACGGGCCACCATGGCCTCCTCGGCGGCGGCCGGCACGCCCGGGATGCCCAGCCGGCTGGACCACGCACCCTCGTGCATGGCGCCGCCCGCGGCCAGGCACGCGTCCTCGCAGTGTTGGGCCAGCGTGACCCCGAGCCCCTTGGCGTAGTCGAGGGCTCGGCGCATGAGCGCACCGTCCTGCACGCCCGACCCGTCGTCGGTGAACAGCGTGACGCCCAGCGCGGCGAGCTCGCCGAGCGGTGCCAGCGCGGTGCCGGCGCGCCCCAGGGTGATGGCCCCGGCCACGGCGACCTCGGCCGCGGCGCCGGCCGCCAGATCGAGGATCTCGCGGACCACGCCGGCCGAGTCGATGGGTGGCTCTGTGTTCGGCATCGCCACGATCGCCGTGTAACCGCCGAGCGCGGCCGCCCGCGCCCCGGTCTCGACCGTCTCGGCCTCCTCGCGCCCGGGCTGGCGCAGGTGCGTGTGCAGGTCGACCAGGCCGGGCCCCACCAGGCAGCCGCCGGCGTCGAGGACGGTGGCGCCCTTGGGTGTGTCGATGGCCTCGGCCACCTCGAGCACGACGCCGTCGCCGACGGCGACGTCGGCGCGGGCCAGGCCCTCGGGACCGACGACGCTCCCGCCGCGGATGACGAGGGTGACCTTGGACTTGGTCAACTCAGGCAACGGCGGGCACCTCCGAGACGCCCGGTGCCTCGCCCCCGAGCAAGAGGAACAAGATGGCCATGCGCACGGCGACGCCGTTGGCCACCTGCTGCGTCACCACCGTGCGGGGCAGGTCGGCCACGTCCGACGCGATCTCGACCCCGCGCACCATCGGGCCCGGGTGGGTGACGATGGCGTCGTCGCGCAGGCGCGCCATCCGGCGCGCCGTCAGCCCCCACCCGGCGGTGTACTCGCGCAAGCTGGGCACGAAGGAGCCGCTCCCCCGCTCGGCCTGGAGGCGCAGCAACGAGACGACGTCCGCGTCGGCCAGCGCCTCGTCGAAGTCGTTCGCCACCTCGACCGGCCACCCCTCGAGCGACGGCGGCAACAGGCTGCCGGGTGCGGCCAGGGTGACGCGGGCGCCGAGTGCGGTGTAGGCGAGCATCTCGGAGCGGGCCACCCGGCTGTGGCGGATATCCCCGACGATGAGGACGCGCAGGCCGTCGAAGCATCCGATGCCCAGCTCCTCGGGCGACGCGCCCTTGCGCTCGGCGAGCACCTGGCGCACGGTGAAGCAGTCGAGGAGGGCCTGCGTGGGGTGTTCGTGCCAGCCGTCCCCCGCGTTCACCACGTGGGCGCGCTCGACCCAGCGAGCCACCTGGTGCGGGGCGCCCGCCGATGAGTGACGGATGATCACGGCGTCGATGCCCATGGCCTCGACCGTCTCGACCGTGTCGCGCAGGCTCTCGCCCTTCTTGACCGACGAGCTGGCGACGGCGAGCGAGAGCACGTCGGCCGAGAGGCGCTTGGCCGCCGTTTCGAAGGAGAGGCGGGTGCGAGTCGACTCCTCGAAGAAGAGGGTGGCCACGACCTTGCCGCGCAAGGTCGGCACCTTGGGGATGGAGCGCCGTTCCACCTCGGCGAAGGCCTCGGCGACCCGCAGTACCTCGGCGATGCCGTCACGCCCGAGGTCGGCCACGGAGAGCAGGTGGGGCCCGTTCACTTGTCCTCCAGCGTCCCGATCCAGACGCCGTCCTCGCCGACGTCGACCATTTCCTCCCGCCGCGTCGGCAGGTTCTTGCCCACGAAGTCGGGCCGTATCGGCAGCTCGCGGTGCCCCCGGTCGACCATGACGGCCAGCTGGACCGAACGGGCCCGGCCGTAGTCGTTGAGCGCGTTGAGCGCAGCCCGGATGGTGCGCCCGGTGAAGAGCACGTCGTCCACCAGCACGACGATCCGTCCGGCCAGGTCGATGGGGATGGCGGTCACCGCCTCGGGGAGCACGGCCCGCAGCCCGATGTCGTCGCGGTAGAAGGCGACGTCGAGGGAGCCCACATCGAGCTCGTCGACGCCTTCGATCTGGCGCAGGATTTCCGCCATCCTCGTGGCCAGGGGCACGCCGCCGGTCTGCAACCCGACCAGGATGAGGTCGGTCACGCCCCCGTTGCGCTCGACGATCTCGTGCGACATCCGCGTCAGGGCGCGCTGGACGTCGGCGGAGGTGAGGACCTGGGAGTGGGCGACGAACACGCCCCCGAGGGGCCGCGTGTGACTGCGTTCGCGTTCGGCCACTGCTCCTCCTGCCGTGTGAGCCTCACGGGACTCACTTCACGGTCAGGGGATGACTTTAGCGTGCGCGGGGCCGGCTCCGACAGGGGTGTGGCGGAGAAGAAGGGACGATCAGGAAGCCGAGGGCCGGAGATCCGGAGCGAGGGTGGACAGGATCCCGTTGACGAACCGGCCCGATTCGTCCGTCGAATACGTCTTGGCCAGCTCGACCGCCTCGTCGATGACGACGGCCGGCGGCGGGCCCGCCGGGTCGAGGAGCTCGGCCACGGCGAGGCGCAGGACGAGCCGGTCGATGACGGCCATGCGCTCGAGCGGCCAGCCAACCGACGCAGCGGCGATGCGGCGCTCGGCCTCCTCCTTGGTGGCCCCGGCCTGCGCCAAGAGGACGCTGACGTAGGGGTCGGGCGGCACGGCGAGCGCGTCAGCCACCGCCACCGGGTCCTCGCCCTTCAGCTCCGCCTCGTAGAGCAGCGACAGCGCGCGCTCGCGCTGTTGGTGGCGGGGGGCCGCGGCGGCGCCGGGGCCGGTGTCGCGGGGTGGGGGCACGGCGGAGACCTCGGACGACCGGGTGCGGCGGAGCGGCGAGGTGACGGGGGCCGTCAGGCCCGGGTCAGGTACTCGCCGGAGCGGGTGTCGACCTTGATCACGTCGCTGATGTTCACGAAGAGCGGCACCTGCACGACGAGACCCGTCTGCAGCGTGGCCGGCTTGCGTGCGCCCGAGACACGGTCGCCCTGCATGCCGGGCTCGGTCTCGGTCACCGTGAGCTCGACGGCGGCCGGCAGATCGACGCCGACGATCTCGCCGTTGTACATCTGCAGGATCGCCTCGTCGCCTTCCTTGAGGTAGTTCGGCGCGTCGCCCAGTGAGTCGGGCGCCGCGTTCATCTGCTCGTAGCTCGTGGTGTCCATGAAGACGAAGTCGGTGCCGTCGCGGTAGAGGAACTGCATCTCGCGCTTGTCGATGATCGCCTGCTCGAGCTTCTCGTCGGCCCGGTAGGTGCGCTCGATCACCGCCCCGCTCCGGACGTTCTTCAGCTTGGTGCGCACGAAGGCGCCGCCCTTGCCCGGCTTGACGTGCTGGAACTCGACGACGCTGAACAGGCCCTCGGGGAGGTCCAGGCTCATGCCGTTCTTCAGATCATTGGTCGAGACTGCCATGAATATCCTTCGTGAAGCGGGTGAGTGCGCGGGCGCCGTCCTCGGTGACGACCAAGGTGTCCTCGACGCGGACGCCGCCGTGCCCGGGAACATAGACACCCGGCTCGACGGTGACGACGAATCCGGGGGCGAGGATAGCAGTGCCCAACTGGGACACCGTCGGGGCCTCGTGGATGTCGAGCCCGACGCCATGACCCGTGCCGTGTTCGAAGCGGTCGGCCCAGCCGGCGTCGGCGATGATCCGGCGGCACACGTCGTCGATCTCCTTGACGCTGGTGCCGGGCCGCACCGCCTGTGCGCCCGCCGCCTGCGACGTCCGCACGACCTCGAAGATGCGAGCCAGCTCGCCTTCGGGGTCCTCGTTCACACAGAACGTACGCGTCATGTCGGAGCGGTAGCCCTCGAAGGTCGCGCCGAAGTCCACGACGACGGGGTCGCCGTGGGTGATGGTGCGACCACCCGGGTGGTGGTGCGGCTTGGCGGAGTTCTCGCCGGCGGCGACGATCGTCTCGAACGCAGTGCTCTCCGCCCCGTGACGGCGCATGGCTGTATCGAGCTCGAGGGCAAAGTGCTCCTCGGTGACGCCCTGGCTCATGAGCGGCAGGGTGTCGAACAGGGCGGCGTCGGCGATGGCCGCGGCGCGCTCCATGCGGGCGATCTCTGCCGCGTCCTTCACCTCGCGCAGCGCCTCGACCGCGTTGGACGTCGCGACGAGCCGGCCCTCGCCGAGCAGGTCGGCCCACGTGCGCTGCGCGGTCCACGAGACGTGGTCGGACTCGAGCCCGAAGCGAGCCGGCGCGTCGGTGGCGCCGCTGAGGAGTGACTGGGCCGCCTTGCGCTGCTCGGCCACCGGCCCGATGGTGATGTCGACCTGGGGCGCCGCGCCGGCCTTCTCGACCTGCTCGGCCGACTGGGTGCGGTAGCGGCCGTCGGTCGTGAGCAACGCGGCGTCGCGCGTGACGGTGAGGACGGCGGCGGACCCGGAGAACCCGGTCAGGTAGCGGACGTTGGCCAGCGTGGTGACGACGAGGGCGTCGATCTCTTGGTCGTCGAAGCCGGCACGCAGGCGATCGAGCCGGCCGGTCACCGTTAGCGGCGGCAGGGCTGTCGTCGCCGGCGTGTACGGGTTGGTGCGGGTGGTCGTGCTCATGACGGGGCTCCCTTCAACAATGCAGCAACGGCGTCGACGGCGAGCTCGTAGCCCAGCCCGCCGAACCCGGCGATCACGCCGCTGGCCACCGGCGCCAGCACCGAGGTGTGACGGAACGGCTCGCGGGCGGCCGGGTTCGAAAGGTGCAGCTCGACCACAGGGCCGGCGAAGGCGGCGACGGCATCGTGGAGCGACCACGACGTATGGCTCAGCGCGCCCGCGTTGATGATCAGGGCGTCGGCGTTGCCGCGGGCGCCGTGCACGGCGTCGATCAGCTCGCCCTCGTGGTTCGACTGCAGGTGGCGCAGCTCGAGCCCGTGGCGGCCGGCGGCGGCCTCGGCCCGCGTGACGTGGTCATCGAGCGTGTCGGTCCCGTAGACGTCGGGCTGGCGATCGCCGAGCAGGTTCAGGTTCGGGCCGGACAGCAGCAGCACGACGCTCATCGGGACCTCATCGGCGCGCACCCATGTCCGCCAGGGTAGCGAGCACATCGGCCGCGGCCACCCCGCGCACCGGCTCCACCCCGTCGGGGCCGTCGAGCACGAAGGTGAGGTCTTGCTGGGCCTTCTTGTCGCGGGCCATGAACTCGACGAGCTCGGTGGCGTCGGCGTCGCGGGGCAGGTCGGTCGGGAGGTCGAAGCTGGCGATGACCCGGCGGTGCTCCTCGACGCGCGCCTCGTCGATGCGGCCGAGCCTTCGCGCCAGGAGCGCGGCGAACAACAAGCCGATGGCCACGGCCTCGCCGTGGCGGATGTCCCACTCGTGGTGGTCGGCCCGCGCGGCGCCCTCGAGCGCGTGACCCAGGGTGTGGCCGTAGTTGAGGATCATGCGGCGCCCGCCCTCGCGCTCGTCGTCAGCCACCACCGCAGCCTTGATGCCGACGCAGCGGGCCACCTGCTCGTCGATCGGCTGGTCGGCCGTCGGCGCGTCGCCGAGGAACGCGTACTTTGCGATCTCGCCGCGGCCACAGGCCCACTCGCGGGGCGGGAGGGTCGACAGCGTCTCGGTGTCGCAGAGCACCGCGTTGGGCTGCCAGAACGCACCCACCAGGTTCTTGCCCTCCGGCAGGTTCACGCCTGTCTTGCCGCCGATGGCGGCGTCGACCTGTGCCAGCAGTGACGTAGCGACGTTCACGTAGGCCGTGCCCCGGTGGTACGTCGCGGCGGCGAAGCCGGCCACGTCGGTCACGATGCCGCCGCCGACGGCGATGACGACGTCGGCCCGGGAGAGGCCGGCGCGGGCGAAGCGGCGCGTGAGCGCCTCGATTGTGGCGAGGGACTTGGCGTCCTCGCCGCCAGCGATGAGGAAGAGCTCGGTGGGCACCCCCGGGTCGAGGCCGTCGACCCAGCCGGCGTCCTTGATCGACTCCTGGGTAACGATCACGGCGGACTTGGCCGACGGCGGGACAAAGCGCGCCACCTCGTGCCGGGCGCCCGGGCCGACGAGGACGGGGTACGAACGTTCGGTGAGGTCGACGGAGAGGGCGTGCATGACCGGGCCTCAGTTCGAGGACGCGGTCGTTGGTGTCGGCGGAGCAGTGGTCGGCACGGGCGAGACCTGGCCGAGGCCTGCCGCGTCCAAGACGCGATCTGCGACCTCGTCGGGTGAGAGGTCGTCCACGTCGATCACCGCGTCGGCCACCTCCGCGTAGTACGGGGCGCGCTCTTCGGCGAGGTGGGCGAGGGCGGCACCGGGGTCGTCGCCCAGCAGGGGACGACCGGCGCCGTCGCCCACCCGGTCGGCGAGCTTCTGCGGCCGGGCGCGCAGCCAGATCACGGTGCCGCTGTCGCGGATCAAGCGGCGGTTGTCAGGGTTCAGCACGGCGCCACCGGCGACGGAGATGACGGCCGGCCTCTCTGCCGCGCACGCGGTCCCCAAGACTTGTGCCTCCGCCTTGCGGAACGCCGCCTCGCCGTCGCGGGCGAAGAGCTCAGGCACCGTGAGACCGGTCGTCGTCTCGACGTCGGCATCCGAATCGCGGTAGTCCCACCCGAGCCGGTGGGCGACCAGCTGTCCCGTGGTGGTCTTGCCGGCGCCCATCATCCCGACGAGCAGGATGCGGCGAGGTGTCATCCCGCTGCGCTGCCCGGGCCGTCGGCCGGTCGCCCGGTGGCCGCCGACGGTGTCGAGCCCAGCGACGCGAGGTAGCCGTCGCGGTTGCGCACGAACTCAGCCAGCGAATCGCCGCCGAACTTACGGAGCGCCTCGTTGGCCAGCACGAGGGCCATCATCGACTCGGCGACGACGCCCATGGCGGGCACGGCCGTGACGTCGGTGCGCTCCTTGAAGCTCACCGTCGACTCCTTGGTCACGACGTCCACCGTCTGGAGCACGGGGCGGTTCAGCGTGGCCAGCGGCTTCATGGCGACGCGGGCGACGACGAGCGAGCCGTTGGACATGCCGCCCTCAATCCCGCCGGCCCGGTCCGTGGGGCGCACGTAGCCCTCGGACTCGTCGTAGACGATGGCGTCGTGCGCCTCCGAGCCGCGCCGCGACGCGTTGTCCCAACCCTCGCCGATCTCGACGGCCTTGACGGCCTGGATGGACATGAGCGCCTGGGCGAGATTGGCGTCGAGCTTGCGGTCCCAGTGCACATGACTCCCGAGGCCGACGGGCACGCCGTAGGCCAGCACCTCGGCCACGCCGCCGAGCGAGTCGCCCACCTTGGCCGCCGCCTTGACCTCCTTGATCATCGCTGCCTCGACCGCCGGGTCGAAACAGCGCACCGCACTCTCGTCGACCTTCTGCAGGTCACTCGGTCCGGGGCGCGGGCTGTCCGGGGTGGTGGTGGCGTCGCCCAGCACGACGATGTGGCTGAGGACGGAGGTCCCGAGGTGCAGCAGCAGCAGCTTCGCCAGGGTGCCGGCGGCGACGCGGGCGGCGGTCTCGCGGGCCGAGGCACGCTCCAAGACGTCGCGGGCGTCGTCGAACCCGTACTTGAGCATCCCGGGGAGGTCGGCGTGGCCGGGTCGCGGCTGGGTGAGGACCTTGCTCGGCGCACCCGGCTCGGGCGCCATCTCCTCGGTCCACTTCGGCCATTCGGTGTTGGCGATCTCGACGGCGACGGGCGAGCCGAGGGTCCGGCCGTGGCGGATGCCGCCGAGCAGCGTGATCTCGTCGGCCTCGAAGCGCATGCGGGGGCCACGCCCATAGCCGAGGCGGCGGCGCGCCAGCTCGTCGGCGATGTCGGACGCCTCGACCGGAAGGCCGGCGGGCAGGCCCTCGACGATGACGACGAGCGCGCGGCCGTGCGACTCGCCGGCGGTTAGGAAGCGCAGCACGAAACCAAGCTACCGGACGCCCGAACGGCTTCCGGGAGCCCCGGGCACGCCGTGGATCAGCTGTAGAAGGGGTTCTCGCCGCCGCCGTGGTCGGTGACGTCGAGGATCTTCGTCAGCTCGGGGACCTCTTCGAGCAGCGTGGTCTCGATCCCCTGGCGCAACGTCATCTGCGACATGGCGCAGCCCTGGCACCCGCCCGACAGCCGCAGATAGGCGGTGCCGTCCTCGTCGTTCAGCGCGACCAGGTCGGCGCGCCCACCGTGACTGGCGATGGCCGGGTTCACCGACTGCTCAAGCACGGCGACGACGCGCACGGCGAGCGTGCTGGTGATCCCCTTGGCCAAGATCTCGGGTGGCACGTTCGGCGCCACCTCTTCGGGGGCCGGCGCGTTCGGGTTGACGAGCACGAGTCCGCCCCCACCGTCTTCGGACCACTCCAGGCGAGCGCCTCGCAGGCGATCGACGCTGGCGGAGGGGATGACGATCTCGAGCTCCTCTTGGGCGAGGCGGACGTCGCCCTCGTCGGCGTCGGAGGCCGCCTGGAAATAGAGGTCATAGACGAACGCACCCGCCTGCACGCCCCGGACCTCGAGCCACAGGGCAAGTGAGGCCGGGTCGGGCTCCTGTCCGATCGCCTCGGTCACCACCTTGTGCGCTTCGGGGGTGAGGGTCACGGTGGGGGTGGTCGTGGCCTGGAGATCGTCGGTCTGGGTTGCCATGACGTCAGTCTACGGTTCGTGGCCCTCCCCGGTCCGCTCCATGTTGTCGGGATCGGCGCGGCCGGCCTCTTTTCGGCAATCCCGGTGCGACCGGCGGCGATTCAGTGTACGGTCCGCCTGCAGGACAACGAGGGGCAATTAGGGAGGTCGGGGCAAATGCGTGAGTCCATCGGTCGATTCATCGTCGGTCTGATTCTCGTCACGGGAGTCAGCGCTGGGACGGGACTCGCGGCGGCGCTTGTAGCACCGGGCGTCGCCGGTGCAGACCAGACGTTCACCGTGAACGACGTGGGTGACTATGGCGTCAGCGGCGGCCTCGGCGGCGGGACGATTACCTGCACATCGACCCACAATGTCGGCGAAGCGGAGACGCCCACCTGCACCTTGCGGGCGGCGATCGAGGCATCGGACAACCTGGGCCAGCCGACCACGATCGTCCTGCCCGATCCAACACTCGCCACCCTCGTCCCGGGATCCGCCTATGTGCTCGACGACGAGCTGAACCAGCTGCTGATCTCTGACAGCGGAGGGGCGATCACGATCAACGGGGCGGGCCAGGACGTGGTGACCATCGAGGCCGCCACCACCGGTGGAACCGCCACGACGCGGGTGCTTAAGGTCAACACCGGCGATTCCGCGATCATCTCGGGCGTCACCATCCAGAACGGAGTCTCCGCGAACACCGGCGAGCCCGCCGGAGGCATCCTCGACTGCGGTGACCTGACGCTGTCGAACTCGACCGTGCAGGACAACACGGCGAATTACGCCGGCGGTGGCATCGAGCTCTCATCGGGCGGCAACGCCACCTTGAACGACGACTCGATCAACAACAACCAGGTGACCACGGCCGTGGAGCAGGGAGGCGGTGGCATTGCGGTCGATAACGACACCGGATCCGGCACCTCGAATCTGACGCTCAACGACACCAGTGTGACGGACAATGATGTGCAATCCGATGGCGGCTTCGACGCGTCCGGCGGTGGGATCGACGTCTTCGGCCAGGAAGAGGGCGGCGACGCGAATCTGACAATCGACATCGTAAACGGCTCGTCGATCAGCGGTAACACGATCGGCACCACTGTGGAAGAGGAGCAGGTGGCGCCCGCACAGGAGGAGGAGGGCGACGCCTACGGGGCCGGTATTTCTCTCGAAGACGGGCTTCTTACCGCCACCGACAGCACGATTACGGATAACACGCCGGATGAGGACACTTATCTCTATGGTGGCGGCGCAGAGGTGGACGACCAAATTTCGGGCCAAACGGTCGCGTCCTTTACCAACGACACGATCACCAGCAACGACGCCTATGACGGTGGCGCTCTCGAGCTCGACGAAGGAAGTACCACCGTCATCGACACAAACCTCAGCGGCAACACCGTTGCTGAATCAGGTGCCGGTGTCTACGTCGACACCGGCGACCAAAGCGTGACCACGATCGACTCGAGCACCATCTCGGACAACACCATGCCCGAACCAGTAGGAGAATCGCCGTTCTTTGGTGATGGCGGAGGATTGACCTCGGCCGGCTGCAACTCCATAGTGCTGACGGACGACACCATCACCGGCAACTCGGCCTGGAGCGGCGGTGGCGGCTACTACGGGGACGAATGCTTCCCGGAGACGGACGGACCGAATCAGCCATCCGTCGCGCAACGGTCTCACGGAATTGAATCGCACGCATTGGCTGAAAACTCGGGCTCCACCGCCTTCCTCTTCGACACGATCACCGACAACTCGGCGGGTGATGCGAACGGCGGCGGCAACATCCAACAGGAAGACGCATCCACGATCACGATCGGAGAGACGATCATGGCCGGCGGCATTGTTGCGAGCTCGCCCACGACGAATTGCGAAATCAATACCGACGATGGCGCGACGTTCACCTCTCTCGGCTACAACCTGATCGACGACACGACGTGTGGTACGCCCGGGACGGGCGACATCATCGGCCAGGACCCCCAGCTCGGTGCGCTCGGCGCCAACGGTGGACCGACCCAGACCCAGCTACCGGCAACCGGCAGCCCCGCCATCGGCGGCGTGCCGTCCTCGGTGTGCAGCGGGACCGGTGTGACGACCGACCAGCGCGGCAACGCGCGAGGAACCGGCGTCAACGGCACGTGCACCATCGGATCGGTCGAAGTAGCCGGTCCACCGGCGTTCAACCCCAACGGCTACCGCTTGGTGGCCGACGAGGGCGGCATCTTCGACTTCGGGCTGAACTTTGACGGGTCCTTGGCCAACAACCACCTCAATGCGCCGATCATTGGCATCGCGAATGCGCCGGGCTACGACGGCTACGT
>DASXEK010000065.1:0-18789 GCA_036490155.1 Acidimicrobiales bacterium
CGGGCGTCGCCGTAGTTGAAGATGCCGCCGTCGGACGCGACGAGCCAGTAGCCACCGCCGTCATGACTGGAGGCCATGCCCACCACTGGCCGGTTCAGGTGCATGGAACCGGTGGACCCGTAGAAGTGGGCGTCGCCGTAGCTGAAGATGCCGCCGTCGGACGCCACGAGCCAGTAGCCGCCCCCGTCGGGGGTGGCCGCCATGCCCACGACCGGCCGGTTCAGATGCATGCCGCCGGTGGAACCCTCGAAGCGCGCGTCGCCGTAGCTGAAGATGCCGCCGTCGGACGCGACGAGCCAGTAGCCGCCCCCGTCGGACGTCGCCGCCATGCCGACGACCGGATCGTTCAAATGGAGCGCCCCTGCCGAGCCTTCGAACTTCGCGTTACCCAGCGCGAAGATGCCCCCGTCGGACGCCGCCAACAGGTAGCCCTGCGTTGCCCCGGCGGGGGCATCGACACACGCCGTCGAGAGAGTCGACATGGCGGCCTCTTGTGCCCAGCTGAACACGAGTGGGGGCGTCGTGCCGTCGGCGGTCACGAACAGCTCGGCCGCGCTGAAGCCACTGCACGATCCCGTGCAGCTCCCGAAGCCCGTCGCCGCGGAGGCGGCGCCGGCGACGCAGTACTCGCCGCCCGTATCGGTGCAGAGGCCGTCGAGGATCCCGTTTCGATGGATCCAGCTGGGAGCGTCGGCGTACATCCACGAGAAGTCCGCGACAAGGGGGTTCGCTTGACCGTTCTCGTCCCATGACCAGATGGTCGCCATCGCGGCAAAGGGACCGAGGCTGCCTCCGTAGACCGGATCTTGGTTGCCTTGTGCGCCTGTCTGCGCATAGGTGTCGAGCGAAGCGACGAGCCCCTCGACCGGTTGGAGGCCGCGATCCACGCGTTCAAGGTTTGTGACGACAAAGGTCTGTTCGGGAGGCGTGAGCGAATACCAATTGGACGGCAAATTCATTGGTCCGATTCCCTCGGAGGCGCGTGCCGCATCGATGGCGGCCAAGTACACCGCCACGCACTGCGGTGTGTCCACGTAGTTGCTGGAGGCGTACGAGGAGCACGATGGCAGCGCGAGGTTCGATGCTGGGTCGTTCGGTGGCAAGAGACCCGCCGCTCCTGCGGGTGCCGAGCCCGCCATCAACGCAGCACAGGCAATAAACAGTCCTGCCGTTGCCAAACGAAGAGTTGTCCCCATCCCCTCACCACTCAGATCTCGTGCCCGACAAGGGCCTCGCGAAGTCCGCCGATTAGACCACAGCGAAGGAACGCGACGACAAACGCCGAGGCGAGCGCGTGTGAGTTGGAAGGCAAACGGACGTTGGGTCGTCGGAGATGGTGGGAGGACCCGATTTCATGGCGATGTGTCCCAACGTTTCGGCGCTCGCAAAGAGTCCGTTGTGTTGGATGCGTGCACGCAAGAGCCCGTAAGGCCCAGCCCGGCTGTGCGAATCGGCCTCTTTCTGGCACCCTGGTGGGGATGTTCGAGCATTTCACCGATGGTGCTCGCCGGATCCTTGTTCTGGCGCAGGTCGAGGCCCGGAACCTGCACGACATCTCCATCGGCCCCGAGCACCTCCTCTTGGGAATGCTGCGAGAGGGTCGGGGCATTGCCGCGCTAGCGCTTTCGGACGCCGGGGCCGACTATTCCCGAGCGCATGCGGTCATTGAAGAACACAAGCGTCAACAGACTGGACGAGAGCCAGGCCCGGAACCGTTCTCCAAGTCCGCCATGCGCGTCATGGAGGGGTCGTTGCAAATCTCGTGGGCTCAAGCGGACGGTGGTGTTGATACGGAGCATTTACTTCTCGCACTTCTCGAACAGGAAGATGACACGACGGAGACCGTCTTGGCCAGCCTCGATATCACCCCTCAAGAGGTGGTGCAGCGCGTCGACACTTTGCTGGACGAACGCACTGCGCAATTCGGTGACCGTCGATCGGCGGCCAAAAGTCGGCGAAGAGACTGAGGTCTTTCGTCCCAAGATCTCTGAGGACGTCAGGACTGGTGCCGCGCGGCCAGCTCCTGTAGGAATCGCGGCATCGGACGGCCCTGCCGTTCCATTCGGGAGCTCCTAGTGAAGGAAGGTCAGCCCGGCGTGGCGGCGATGCCGACAGCGTGGCCGCTGTACCCGGGCACGGCGGTGGTGACATCGCCGAAGTAGGGCGCGTCGCCGAAGGCAAAGGCCTGTCCGCTGCCGTCGACCGCATCGAAGCCCTGCCCCGAGTAGTCGGGGATCATGGCGGTCATCGGGCTCTTCATGCTGGACGGGCTCGGCGAGCCACCCGCCGCACCGACAGTGGGTGCGTCGCCGAATCCGTGCACCGTGCCGTTGGCCTCGAGCATCCAGTAGCCGCCGCCGTCGGGCGTCGGGGCCACGCCGACGATGGGCGTCGGGGGTGGCGAAGAGCCGAGCGAACCGAAGAACCCGGCGTCGCCGTAGGCGAAGATCCCGCCGTCGGACGCCACCAGCCAATAGCCGCCGCCGTCATGGGTGGGCACCATGCCGACGATGGGCTTGTTCAGCTGGATGCTGCCGGTGCTGCCGTAGAACTGGGCGTCGCCGTAGGCGAAGATCCCGCCGTCGGACGCCACCAGCCAGTAGCCGCCGCCGTCGGGCGTCACGGCCATGCCCACCATCGGCTGGTTGAGCACGATGCTGCCGGTGCTGCCCCAGAAGTGGGCGTCGCCGTAGCTGAAGACGCCGCCGTCGGTCGCCACCTCCCAGTAGCCGTCCCCGTCGTGGGTGGCCGCCATTCCGACCACCGGCTTGTTCAGGCGCATGCCCCCGGTGCTGCCGTAGAACTGTGCGTTGCCGAAGCTGAAGACGCCGCCGTCGGTCGCGTTGATCCAGTAACCGCCGACCCCACCGCTGGGGCCACCCACCTGCGTGATGTCTCCGAGGGTTTGCAACGTAGCGGGGCCGTAGTAGTGGTCCACGATCTGCGTATAGGTCCAATTCCCGTCACCGTGGTCCTGGCCGATGGCGTACCCGAGCGCACCCCACTGACCCATGCCGATGCCGTGGCCCCAACCCTGGCCGGTGATCGAAACCATCTGGGTGCTGTTGTTTTGGGAGTTCACGGTAAACAGATCCGATTTGAGACCGAGATCGCCGGAGAACTCGGTGCCCGGGACCGTGACACTCCCTGCGCTTCCATTCACGGTGATGGTGTCCATCCGACCTGCCTGTGGGAAGTCGTAAGGGCGTCCGGGATCTTCGATCGGATTGGAAAAGCCCTCGAACGTACCGATCTGGGACCACGCCGATTGAATGGCTCCGTAGCTGACCGTGGTCGTCCAGTTGTGATTTGTATTGCCGGACACGGCATCGCCGTCGTCGGCCACTGGCGTGAACGGCGACTCTCCACTGGCGGCACTCGAGGTGTAGCCACCCGTCGACGAGGAATACTCGGTAGTGGCGATCGAGCCGTTCGGCATCACCATGACCTGGCCGGCCGTGTCGTTGGCCGCCGCGATGCTGGTTGCCGTCTCGTACTGGGTGCCCCGGTAGGTCTGGCAAAGAAGGTCACAGGTGTCGGCGTAACCGCCGTAGCCGCCGAGGTTGGAGAGCACGTAGGAACGGACGGCGATCGCTTGGGCCTCGAGCTCTTGGAAACCCCAGTCCATGCTTTGAGGGCCGGCGCCCCCGAGCGTGCCCCAACTGGACGGCGATTCCCCCGGCACCGTGTCGGCGACGTACTGCTCGAGCGGCAGCGTGTTGATCGTCCTCTCTTGATTCGCCGAGTTGTAAAGGGAGGTCAACGTGCCGTGCACCGTTGGGCTGCTGGCTCCGGCCACGCACAGCATGAGGAGCCCCCCACCTGTGGGCGACGCCGTGGGGGTTGTCTGGTTCGATGCGACCTGGGTCCATGTTGGGCCGGCACAGCCCCCGCCCGTGAAAATGTTCCAGCCCCCCCCGCTCGGTTGAAAAAGGACCGCAGCCGCACTGGAAGAGACCCCGGGTGCAGACACACCTCCACCCACCGCCGCCACGATGACGTCCGTCGTGTTGTTGTTGTCGTCGTCCTCGGTCATTGCGATGCGCACGCTGGTCGCGTCCGTCGGCAATGCATTGGCCTGGGCGGGGCGGAGGGAGGCCGCCGCCGGTGACGTGGGGCCGAGCAGGGCGGTCGGCACCACAAAGGCAACCGAGACGAGCAGGGCCATGCACTCCACGAAGCGAAGGCGCCGCCGAAGACCGGGACGCGTGAGGGAGGCTCCGAGCGTCGACACGATGCACCAGGCTACGGCGCGGACCAGGGCTCGCTGGTGCATGGTCGTCGCAATCGGGGTGCGTTGCGTCACCAGTACACTGCTCGGCCGTGCGAGTCGACCAGGTCATCCCGTCGCTCGCCAGTCGCGACGCCATCGGAGTGAGCGCGCTCAACCTGCGCGACGGCCTGCGGGCCGCGGGCATCGACTCGGACATCTACTACGGCAGCTTCACGCCCGACGTCGAGCACGAAGGGCGACCGGTGATCGAGTTGGGGCGAGCGAGCAGGGGGCGATGGCTGCTGTATCAAGCGTCCATCGGGAGCCCCGTCTACGACATCCTCGCGGCGCGGTCCGAGCCCAAGCTCGTCAACTACCACAACATCACCCCCGCGTCGCTCCTGCGCGACTGGGAGCCCGCGGTCGCCTACGAGGTGGCGCTCGGCCGCACGCAACTGGCGCGGCTGGCGCCGCAGAGCCACTTCGCCGTGGCCGACTCCGCGTTCAACGAGTCCGAGCTGATCGCACTCGGCTACCAGGGGACCGCGGTCGTCCCGCTGCTCATCGACATGCACTCGAAGAGCGACGAGCCCGACGCGGCGTTGACGGACCGGCTGCTCGGTCGCAAGGAGCGCGAGGGCGGGGCCGACCTGTTGTACGTGGGGAAGATCTCGCCGCACAAGGCACCGCACGACCTGGTCAAGATGCTCGACGTCCTGCGGCGCGCCTACGACCCGGCCGCCCGGCTGCACCTCATCGGCTCGCCCCTCGGCGAGACCTACGAGCCCGCGTTGCGCGCCTTCATCGACGAGCTCGGGCTGCGCGACGCGGTCAACCTCCCGGGCTCGGTGACCGGGGCCGAGCTCGAGGCGTACTTCCGCGCCGCCGACGTGTTCGTGATGGCGTCGGACCACGAGGGGTTCTGCGTGCCGCTCGCCGAGGCCATGGGCCACGCGGTGCCCATCGTCGCCTACGGCGTCACCGCGGTCCCCGAGACGGTGGGCGGGGCCGGCCTGGTGCTGCCCGACAAGTCGGCGCTGCCGTTCGCCGCGGCCGTCGGCCGGGTCCTGCTCGACCCCGAGTTGCGCGCCGTGCTGGCGGCGGCCGGGCGGGCGCGCGCCGCCGGCTTCGACCTGGCGGCGTCGACCCGGCGCTTCGTGTCGCTCATTCAGGAGGCCGTCGCAGCCTGAAGTCCGGGTCCGGCTACCGTCGGGTGCAGTGGCCGGCGGCAAGGTGCAGCACTGGGCGGAGAAGTACGTCTTGAATCCGACGGCGCGTCTGGGTCTGCGCCTCGGGCTGGCCCCTCGGCACTTCGCCCTGCTCGAGACGAAGGGCCGCAGGACCGGGCGGCGCCGGCAGACCCCGGTGGGCGGTGCGGTGCTGGAGGAGGCGTTCTGGGTGGTCGCCGAGCACGGGTCGGGCTGCGCCTACGTCAAGAACCTGATGGCGGATCCCTCGGTGCGGGTGAAGATCCGGCGGAGATGGCACGCGGGGCGCGCCACCGTGCGGCCTGAGGACGATGCAGTGGCTCGACATCGCCGGATCATCGAGGCCAACGGCTGGGTGGGTCGCGCCGACGGGGTGTTCTTCCGCGCCGCCGCAACGACGCCGCTGTCGGTCCGGATCGACCTGGACTGAGCGCCCCAAGTCGCCGAAGCCACGGCCGGGGGCGGACTTATACTCGGCCCGCAGCGACGCAGCGACAGGGCAGCGGCCCTCGATCGGAGGCGGAATGCGCTCGTATTACTCGGGTCCATCGACCACCCCGTTGCTGGGGGCGACGATCGGTGAAGCCCTGCGCTCGACAAGCGAGCGGGTGCCTGACGCCCTCGCGTTGGTCAGCCGTCATCAGGGCGTGCGCTTGACGTGGCGAGAACTCGACCAGCAGGCGGACGAGCTGGCCCGGGGCCTGCTGGCCAGCGGGATCCAAAAGGGCGATCGAGTGGGCATCTGGTCACCGACCTGTGTCGAGTGGACGCTCCTGCAAATGGCGTCGGGACGGGTCGGCAGCATCCTGGTCAACGTCAATCCGGCCTACCGCACGGCGGAGCTGTCCTACGCCTTGTCCCACTCAGCCGTTCGGATGTTGGTGACGGCGCCTCGATTCAAGAGCTCCGATTACCTGGCCATGCTGTCCGAGGTCCGTCCCACCCTGCCGGCGCTCGAGTGCGTGGTGGTGATCGGGGAGGCGCCGGGCGGCCCGGCCGACCGGTCGTTCGAGGACCTGGTGGCCGGAGGAGCCGCCGTCGACCCGCAAATGGTGCGAGACGCCGAATCGCTGCTCGATCCGGACGACCCCATCAACATCCAGTACACCAGCGGCACCACGGGCAGCCCGAAAGGGGCCACGCTCACGCACCACAACATCTTGAACAACGCGCGATCGATTGCCGACGTCCTGGAGTACACCGACGCGGATCGGGTGTGCATCCCCGTCCCGCTGTACCACTGCTTCGGCATGGGCATCGGGAGCCTAGGTTGTGTCACCTCGGGTGCCGCGATGGTCTACCCCGCCGAGTCATTCGAGCCCGAAACGACGCTCGACGCCATCGCCGAAGAGTCGTGCACGAGCATCTACGGCGTGCCCACCATGTTCATCGCCATGTTGGCCTCGCCCCGATTCGGCGACCACGACCTCCGGAGCCTGCGCACCGGGATCATGGCGGGGGCACCGTGTCCGGTCGAGATCATGAAGCGCGTCGTGAACGAGATGCACGCGTCCGAAATGACCATCGCCTACGGCATGACGGAAACGTCCCCCGCCTCGGCCATGACCCGGCGCTGGGACGACCTGGAGCGCCGGACCTCGACCGTCGGGACCGCCTTGCCGCACGTCGAGATCAAGATTGCAGACCCGTTGAGCGGCGGGACCGTGCCGACCGGTACGCCGGGTGAGCTGTGCGCTCGCGGCTACCTCGTCATGGACGGGTACTGGCGGAACCCCGAGGCCACCGCAGAAGCGATCGATTCGTGCGGCTGGATGCACACCGGCGACCTGGCCGTGATGGACGGCGACGGCTACGTCAACATCGTGGGCCGATCGAAGGACATGGTCATTCGCGGCGGGGAGAACATCTATCCCCGCGAGGTCGAGGAGGTCCTCTTCCAGCACCCCGGCGTGGCGTCCGCCCAGGTGATCGGCGTTCCGGACGAGCGCATGGGCGAAGAGCTCATGGCGTGGGTCGCCCTCGACGAGGGGCAGACCATGACGGAGGAGCAGCTCCGTGGGTTCTGCCGAGATCGCCTCGCGCACTTCAAGATCCCGCGCTACTGGAAGTTCGTCAGCGACTTCCCGTTGACGGTCACCGGCAAGGTGCAGAAGTTCAAGATGCGCGAGATCGCCGTGGCCGAGCTGGGCCTGGAGGAGGCGGCGCAGATCGAGACGGCCTGATGCAGGATCGCCTGGGGGGCGGGATCAGCGCGCCAGGGCCTCGATCAGGTCCACGGCCCGGTCTCCGGCTGTCGGGAGGTCGAGCGCGGTGACGCGCCGGAGGCCCGCCTCGGCCAGGGAGCGGCGCAGCGCCCCGTCGGCGACGACGCGGGCGGCGGCGTCGGCGAGCGCGTAGGGGTCGGTCGCATCGACGATGAGCCCGGCATCGCCGATGACCTCGGGCAGCGCGCCCTCGCAGTTCGCGACGACGGGCAGCCCCATCGTCATCGCCTCGATCACGGGCACGCCGAACCCCTCGTGGCGCGAGGCCATGATCAGCGCGTCGGACTGCGCGATGGCCGCCACCAGGTCGGCGTCGCCGATGTTGCCGCGGAACGTGACCGCGTCGCGGAGGCCGAGCTCGTCGACGAAACGCTCGAGGGCGCGGGTGTAGGCGGGCACGACCGGTCGGCCGACCACCTGCAGGGTGACGCCCGGGTCGTGGTGCGCCCGCGCCACGAGCAGCGCCATGAGGGCGAGCTCGATGCCCTTGTTGGGCGCGACCCGGCCGACACTGATCCAACGCGCGCCGGCGCCGGGACGGGGTGTCTCGGCCGGAGTGCCGCCGGTGGGGGCGATGGCGGCCGGAGGGACGACCGCGGTACGGGCGTAGCCGGCGCTGCGCAGCTCGGCCTCGTTGAACGCAGACACGGCGATGGCCAGGCTGGTGCGTGCCGCCAGGCTGGCCCGTTCGTGCAGCGCGCGGAGCTGGTGGCGGGCCAAGGGGTTGTTCCAGGCCGCGTAGTACTCCGGGGGCGTCACGTTGTGATAGTTCACGGCGAGTATCTCGCGGCGTTCCGCCAACCACGGGGCGAGCGCCGACGCGGTGGCGAACTGGTAGAGCAGCACGTCGCCTCGCTGCGCCTCGTCCGCGTAGCGGGGGAACAACCTCGTCTCCGCCTCGGTCTCGGGATCGATCAGCTCCACGTAGATGCGCGACTCGATGCCGCGGGACACCAGCACGTCGCGCAGGCGCAACGTGTGCCGGCCCACCGCATCGTCGCGGTGCAGCATCGGGACGAACTGGTGGATGGCGCTCATCGCCGACGCGTCGAGCTTTCGTCCCGGAGGCGCAACAGGAGGTCGACGAAGCGATCGGCGGCGTTCGGCAGATCGAGCTCGGCCAGCCGCCGGCGACCCGCGTCGACGAGGTCGGCCCGCCGCGTCGGGTCGGCCATGACGGCGCCGATGGCGCCGGCCAGTGCGTACGGGTCACGCGACGTGACGAGGACGCCGGCGCCGCCGAGGACCTCGGGCACCGCGCCCTGGTCGAACGCCACGACCGGCAGGCCGGCCGCCATCGCCTCGACGACCGGGACGCAGAAGCCCTCGTGCTCCGAGGTGACCACGAGCACGTCGGCCTCGGCGTAGGCGGCCGCGACGGCGGCATCGGCCGCGTAGCCGGAGAACCAGACGGCGCCCTCCAACCCGAGGCCGGCCACGTAGTGCCGGAGGGCCCGCTCGTAGGAGTCGGTGGCCGGTTTCCCGACGATGCGCAGCGTGGCGCCCGGGTCGGCGCCCTCGCGCGCCACGGCCAGGGCGGCGATCGTGTGCTCGAGCGCCTTGTTCGGCGCCACCCGGCCCACGGCGAGCCAGATCGCGCCGGTGCGGGCGTCGGCTCCTGCTGTGTTGGGGGAGGCCTCGTGCGTGGACCCGGCGGTGACCTCACCGAGCGCGGCGGACGGCGGCACCACGGCAGTCGCCGCAAAGCCCGACTCGGCCAGATGCGTCTCGTTGTAGGCCGAGTCGGCGATCGCCAACGCGGTGCGGGGCGCGAGCACCGCGAGGTCCTCGAGGGCGCGGGCCTGCCCCAGGGCGAGATGGTGGTCCCAGGGCGCCATGAGCTCGGGCGGCGTGATGTTGTGGTAGTTCACGACCAGCGTCTCGTTCCGGCTCGCCAGCCAGGGCGCCATGAGCGAGGCGGTGGCGAACTGGTAGACGACGACGTCGCCGCGTTGCGCCTGTTCGGTGTACGAGATCGCCGGCAGCGTCTCGTCCGCCGTCTCGTCCTGGACGACGTCCACGAAGATGTTCGACTCGATGCCGCGGCGGCGGGTGGCGTCGCGCAGGCGCAGGGTGTGCCGGCCGACCGCATCGCCGCGGTGCAAGACGGGGACGAAGTGGTGGACCCCGCTCACGTCGCGGGCGTGGCGGCGGAGACGCCGAAGCGCTCGTCGCCCCCGGCACGGGTGGGCAGCGGCGTGACGTCGACGAAGCCGCTGCGCTCGAGAAGGAGCGCCCAGGTCTCGACGTGGAGGGCCGCCCGGTCGACCATGTCCCGCGACGTCGGCGCACCGCCCGCCAGCTCGGCGGCGGGCTCGGACACGATGACGATGGGTGCACCGGCCGCGAGGGCACGCCGGCAATCCGCGAGGAGAGGGATGAGCGCGTGGAGCGGCAGGCGGTCCACCACGCCGCTCAGCACCACGCCGCCGAGGGAGGACGCGGGTCGCTGCGCCAGATGCTCCTCGACCTCGCTGATCGTCACGGCAGAGCCGCGCTCGAGGGCGCGCAGCGCGACCGCGCCGCGAGGCTCGACCCCGTAGGAGGGTGCACCTGCCGCCGCGAGGGCGCGCACGAGTGCGCCTTCGCCACAGTCGGCGTGGAGGACCTCGCCCCCGGGTGTGCGACCGACGACGAGCGCGGTGATCGGCTCGATCCAGCCGCCGAGCTCGCGGGCCGGAGCGAGCCACGCCGCGCCGTCGAGCGGGACATCCTCGGTGCCCAGGCGCGACTCGAGCGTGCTCACGCGCGCGTGGAGGAAGCGGAACGCCTCGATCACGTGCGTCATCGCGTCCTCGACCTCTGACTTCTCTTCGTCCGCCGCTGCCGGCTGGCGGCCCCGCCGACCGCGTCGCGCACCGGCACCGCCCTTGGAACGCAGCAGGTCGGCCAGATCCGACGCGCCCGGTTGGTAGGGGCCGTAGCGATCGCCGAGGTGGGTGAAGGCACCCATGAAGTTCCACTCGTCGGTTCCCTGCGGCGACAACCGGGCAAATGAAGCCCGGAGCGCCTCGCCCGCCCGGACCCGATTCTCCTCGGACACGCCGCCCGCGGCGGTTCCGCCGGACTCCTCGCCGTGCTCGACGGCGTCGGATCCTGAGCTGAAGCTAGACACGCGGGTTGATGCTAGTGGCGGGTCACAAGCGCGCCCGGAAAGGGCAAAAAACGCCCCGGACGCTCACAATCAGGCCGAACGTCGGAGTAACTTTGCCAGCTTGACGCGAGCCATGAAGGCCAGGAGGACGGGACCGTGACGCACCCGTATACGACAGCGAGCCGGCTCCTCCTGGCGGCGGTCCTCACGTCGGGACTCACGCTCGCGGTGAGTGTCGCCCTGGCGCCGAGGGTGGATGCGCAGACGAACCTCACGGTGAACCTGGATTGGCAGAACGAGCTCAACGACGCGCCTTGTGGCGTCGCCGAGTCGTCCCCCGCGCTCTTCAACGACAACGGCACCCCTGCCGTGGAGGTCGGTGACCGGGAGGGCGATCTCTACGGCTTCGACCTGGCGAATCCGACCACCCTGGGTGACCCGTCGACGCCGGCACCAGGCTGGCCGAGTTCGACTGGGGCCAACGTCGGCGCCGGCTCGGGCTGCGACGCGTCGACACAGGGCGTGGGCACGATCCTGAACGGTTACAACGGGGTCGGGGTGCCGGGCAGGCCGCCCATCGACTCGACGGCATCGATCGATCCCGGCACGGGCAACCTCCTGGTTGACGCCGGCAACGCCGCCGAGGCAACCGACGGCGGGTCCTACGCCTACTCGCCGAGTGGCAGCGAGGTCTGGAACCAGGTCGTCACGAATCCCTCCACCGACACCACGCCCGACGGCGGCGTCCAGGCGTCGATGTCGATCGGCCAGGGCATCGCCGAAGCCGGCTCGCTCGGTCAGGAGACCAACGGGATGCAGGCGGGCAACGGCGCCCCCGCGTCGGGGTGGCCACAGTTCACCCCCGACAGCGTGTTCTCGACAGCGGCGGTGGGCGATCTGTACGGGACCGGCGCGGACGACTTCGTGTCCGGCGGCGCGACGTCGAATGGTTTCGCCTACGGCACGCACTACACGAACGGCGGACAACTGCGTATCTTCAACAACCACGGCGGCCTCGTGTGCCACGCCAACACGTCCGAGGAGATCGACTCGTCGCCCGCCGTCGGTCCCATCCTGGCGGGTGGCGGCTACGGCATCGCGACGGGGACCGGCAGCTACTGGGCCGACACCACGGGCGCGAGTGGCGACGACAACACCGTCAAGGTCTACAACACCAAGTGCAGCCAGGTCTGGAGCACCACCCTCGACGGCTTCACCGGTGGCAGCCCGGCGCTGGCCGACATCCAGGGCAACGGCCAGCTCGCGGTCGTAGAGGGGACGCAGAAGAGCACCACTGCGGGGAGCGTGTGGGCGCTCAACGCGTCGAACGGGTCGGTGATCTGGCAGAAGAGCGTGATCGGGGCCGTCTACGGATCGGTGACGACCGCCGATTTCGGCGAGGGCTACCAAGACGTAATCGTCCCGACGACGCTGGGCATCGAGATCCTCGACGGCCGATCGGGCGAGGAAGTGGCGCACTTCGACGACGGATCGGGCAACGCCGGCGTGCCGATCAATGAGACGTACGGCTTCCAGAACGCGCCCCTCGTCACCGCCGACCCCGACGGATCGATCGGGATCACGGTGGCCGGCTATCACGGCCTCGTCGGCGGGAGTGGCGTGCAGGGCACCCTGCAGCACTTCGAGGTCGCGGACTCCACGGCGTCGAACGCCGACGAGAGCGGGGGCTGGCCCCAGTTCCACCACGATGCGCAGCTCACCGGGTTCGTCGGCGGCGGCAACGCCCTCGGCAACTGCGACCGACCTGACGCGGCGCAGAACGGCTACCAGACTGTCGCCTCCGACGGGGGGATCTTCGCCTTCGGACAGGACTTCTGCGGCAGCACGGGCAGCATGACCCTCAACAAACCCGTCGTCGGCATGGCGGCCGTCCCCGGAGGTGGCGGCTATTGGCTCGTCGCGTCCGACGGGGGCATCTTCAGCTACGGCGACGCGCAGTTCTTCGGGTCCACCGGTTCCCTCCAGCTCAACAAACCCGTCGTCGGCATGGCAGCCACACCGGACGGAAATGGCTACTGGCTCGTCGCGTCCGACGGGGGCATCTTCAGCTACGGCGACGCGCAGTTCTACGGATCGGCCGTGTCCGACCCCAACCAGGACATCGTCGGCATAGCCGCGAGCCCCGACGGGCAGGGGTACTGGGAGGTGAGCACGACCGGAAAAGTCTTCGTGTTCGGCGATGCCACCTTCGCGGGCGATACGAGTGGGATGCACCTCAACGGCATCATGGTGGGGATGGCGGCCGACCCGGTCACGGGCGGCTACTGGCTCATCGGCTCCGACGGCGGTGTCTTCTCGTTCGGTGCGCCGTTCTTCGGCTCCACCGGCAGCATCCGCCTCAACCAGCCGGTCGTGGGCATGCAGTCCACCGACGACGGCGGCGGCTACTGGTTCGTGGCGCGGGACGGGGGGATCTTCGCCTATGGCGATGCGCCGTTCAACGGCTCCATGGGAGGCAAACCGCTGAATCAGCCCATGGTCGGGATGTTCGGCTTCTGAGGCCGCTTCGACGACCTGCGGGGAGATCGGCAGGGCTATAGCGAGCCGGCGCTGCGTCATCAGCAGCATGGGTCGAAATGAGGCCCGACCGTGGCCGTACGTACTCGGGTTCGCCGGAATAGCCGGCCGTCTCGCGTAGAGTGACGGCCCATGTTCCGGCGGCGTGAGACCCAACAGGCATCTGCGGGCGTCGCGGTTCCGTCACCGCGGGCCCATGCGTCGTTGCTCCCCTACTACCCGCCGAAGGGCTATCTCGGACAGCTCGAGTCGGCGCACCAGGAGGACCTGGCCCGGCGCCGCGCGGGAGCCGACCTCAGCGACTTCACCTGGTACCACGCCACCGAACTGCCCGACGGCACGGTACTCCCGGGGGTCTGGGACCTGCGCGGCCACGAGAAGGAGTACCTCGGCGGTGTCGACGTGGCGGGCAAGCGGGTCTTCGAGCTCGGCCCGGCCACCGGGTACCTGACCTACTGGATGGAACGCCAGGGCGCCGAGGTGGTCTCCTTCGAGGCGGGCTTCGACGTGCCCATCGACACGCTGCCGGTCAAGGGGCGCGACCTTCCCGACGAGCGGTTGCAGGTCATGCAGCAGACGATCGATCGCAACCACGACGGCTGGTGGCACCTGCACCAGACCTTCGGCTCGGCTGCGAAGTTCGTCCAAGGGAACATCTACGACATGCCGGCGGACCTCGGCACGTTCGACGTCACGTTGGTCGGCGCAATCCTCCTGCACCTGCGCGAGCCCTGGGGCGCCCTGTCCGAGGCGGCCAGCCGGACGACCGAGGTGATGATCGTCACCGAGCCGCTGCAGGACGACATCGACCCGCCCGAGACCAACATCATGCGCTTCTCACCCTCGGCCGAGCATCACCTGACGAACTGGTGGTCGATCTACCCCGGTGCGGTGGTCTCCATGCTGAGCCGCCTCGGGTTCGGAAACACCGAGATCACGTACCACTCCCAGCGACACCATCTCTCGCACGACATGGGCCGCGACGCCATCGACCAGAAGATGTACACGGTCGTGGGCCGGCGCCAAGTCTGACGACGTGCTGACGCGCCGGTAGCACTCGGCGCGACACTTCATCCATGGCGCCTGCCCGCTGGATCCCCGGGGCCGTGGCTCTGATCACGGGCGTGAGCGCGCTCGCTCTCGTGGCGCCGAACGCAGCGGGCGCAGCACCAACGGCGACACTGACGCCACCGGGCTGCACCGCGGCGGTCGCACCCGCCACGGCGCTGGCGGTGACACCCGCTTTCGCCGAGGTCCCCGGCTTGCCCTTCGGCGTCGCCACCACCGCCGACGGCAAGTTCACCTTCGTGTCGAGCGATGGAGTGGTGCAGCCGGGCGGATTCGGCGGAGGCGCCGTGCTCGTCTACCGCGGCGACGGGACAAATGGGGCTGCCGTCGCCACCGTGCACCTGGGTCGCGCCGTGGCGCCGGCCGGCATGGCGCTGACGGACCACGGCCAGGTCCTCCTCGTGGCAGCGGACACCGAACTCGTCGTGATCGACGTCCGGGCGGCGGAGCGCGGCGCACCGGGTGCGGTCGCCGCTGAGGTGCGGGCGCCCGGGTCCTCGGCCATCGAGGTAGCAGCGACGCCCGACGGGCGTTTCGCCCTCGTGAGCATGGAGGACAGCAAGCAGGTCGACGTCTTCCGGCTCTCGACGGGGCACCGACCGCGCTACGTCGGCGCCGTACCGGTCAACCCGCTCCCGGTGGGCATCGCGTTCAGCGCGGACGGCGCGACGGCCTACGTGACGAGCGAGGCGGAGCCGAATCCCACGCTCACCACTCCCGGCACCCTGGCCGTGCTCCGGGTGGCGACGGCCGAGCGGCATCCCGCCACGGCGGTCGAGCACACGGTGGTGGCCGGGTGCTCCCCCGTGCGCGTCGTCGTGGCGCCGGGCGGCACGGTCTGGGTGACGGCGCGCGGGAGCGACGCCGTGCTGGGGTTCTCGGCCCGCGACCTGGCCCACGGCGCCCCTGCGCTCGTCGCCGACGTGGCGGTCGGCGAGGCGCCGGTCGGGATGGTGCTCTTCGACGGGGGGCGGCGCCTGCTGGTCGCCGACTCCAACCGCTTCGGCGATCCCCGGGCGACGGCCACGCTGGCCGTGGTCGACCTGGCCGGCACGCCGGAGCTCGTCGGCTACGTGCCCGCCGGCGTGTTCCCGCGCCAGATGACCCTGGAGCCGGGTGGGAAGGAGATCGACGTCACCAACTACATGAGCAGCCAGCTCGAGACGGTGGCGGTGGCGCCGCTCGTGGCAGCTCCTCGCTGACGCGTCAGGTCAGAACAAACTGGGGGTGCCGCGCCCGCGCTCGACAATGGAGTCGAGGAACGCGTCGTAGCGCGCGACCAGTACCGGCCAGCGGAAGTGGGTGTCCACGTAGGTCCGGCCGCGGTCGCCGAGCCGGGCGCGCAGGGCGGGGTCGGCCACCAAGCGGTCCAACACGGCTTCGAACTCGGGATACGAGCTGAACCACAGCCCGCCGCCCGAGCGCTCGGCGTGCTCGCGCGTGGGGCCGCAGGAACCGTTCACGAGGACCGGCACGCGGTCGACCCAGGCCTCGATCACCACCAACGAGAACGACTCGAGGGCCGAGGGCGACACCGCCACGAGGGCGTCGCGCACGATGTCCCACTTGTCGGCCTCCTCGACCGGCCCGGTCACCACGATGTCGGGGTGGGGCTCCAGCTCGTACGCGACCGGGCCGACGAGCGCCAGAGCGAGCGGGCCGGGATGGCGCTCCTTGTAGGTGGCGAAGTAGGTGGCGAGCATCTTGGAGCCCTTGTGCTCGTCGACGCGACCAACGCTCACCAGGTACGGCCGGTCCCCTAGGCCCAGCAGCTCGGCGCCCGGGCGTCCGGTGCCCTCCGAATCGCCGACGCCGAGGCCGAGCACGATCTGGGGACGCTCCGCCACCGGGTACATGCGTTCCACCAGCGTGCGCTCGGAGTGTGTGTAGAAGCAGAACGCGTCGGCGTCGCCGAACGTGCCGCGGAAGACCGAGAAGTAGAGCGCGGGCTCGTCGTGCGCGGCCGGGTGGAACACGGCGGGCATCGGCACGCGGCCGATGGTGGCCACCGTCGGGTGGTAGAGGTACGGCGAAAAGACCGCGACGTCGGCGTCCGACGCGCAGACGGCGTCGACGAGTTGGGGCGAGACGGGGCCGTTGTACTCGACCCACCGCTTGCCCTGCTCGCGGGTCGTCAGGCGCGGCGCCAGGCGCAGGAGCCCGTCGAGCATGTAGAAGTCCATCGTGCGCCCCTGCGAGGTCGGGTGGCGATGCACCGTCACCCCGTTGAGCTCGGTGGTGCCGGGCTCGAGCTCGTCGGCCCAGGTGATGGCGTCGAGGGCGCACGTGGTGTGCACCTCGGCCTCCCAGGCCGTGTCCGCGCACAGGTGCTCGGCCAGCTTGCGCACCGCGGTCTCGGCGCCACCCATTATCTCGGTGCCGTAGCGCGGCGTGACGAAGGCCACCTTCTTGTTCTTGTTCTTGTTCTTGTTCATGGACGGCCCACCACGGCGCCGATGGCGTTGACGAACTGCGGCCCGACTCGGTCGGCCTGGAGCTCGCCCGCCCGCCGGCGCCCGTTGGTGGTGAGCGTCCGGCGCACCACGTCGTCGGTGCAGACGCGGTGCAGCGCGGCCGCCACGTAGGCCGGGTCGCCCGACTCGAGCAGGAGCGCCGCATCGCCCACGGTCTGCGCCACGGCCCCGGCGGGGCGGGCCACGATCGGGATGCCGGCGGTCATCGCCTCGACGAGGGGCACGCCGAAGCCCTCGTGTACCGACAGCGAGAGGAAGACGTCGGCGACGCCGTAGTAGGCCGCCAGCGCGGCGTCGGAGACCTCACCGGTGATCCGCACGGCGCCGGCCAGCCCGAGGTCGTCGACGAAGTCGAGGAGCGATTTGGAGTACTCGTAGCTCGAGGACCCACCGACCAGGTGCAGCCGGGCCGTGGGGTCATAGAGGCGCCGGAAGGTCCACAGGGCCTTGACGAGCTCGTGTTGCGCCTTGGACGGCACGATGCGGCCGACGAAGAGGATGTCCGCCCCGCCCTCGGCCCGGCGCGCGCGCAGCTCGGCCGCCACCCGCGGGTCGGGTGCCGCGGTGACGCGGCCGTAGTCGGCCAGCACGGGCACGACCGCGGTCTGCCGGCACCCATTTTCGCGGAGCGCCCGCTCGCTGAACTCGCTCCGGGCCAGGCCCAACATCGCCTCGGGCGCCAGCAGCGCCAGGTCCTCAGCCGCGTGCGCGGCACGCGTCACGTTGCCGGGCTCCCACCCCGCGAAGAGCTCCGGCGCGGTGAAGTTGTGGAAGTCGAGGATCAACGGGAGCCGGCGCTCGGCCAGGTACGGCGCCACGGCCGAGGACGTCGTGAACTGGTAAACGGCGACGTCGCCCGGCGCCGCGTGCTCGGGGTACATCCAGTGCTTGAAGGCCTCGGCGGCCAGGTCGTCGTGGATGGCCTCGGCGAAGATCTCCGAGCGCCAGCCCGCCTGACGCAACACCTCGCGCAGCTTGAGTGTGTGGGTGCCGGTGGCGTCGTGCGGGTTGAGCGCGGGCAGGAACTGGTGGACGGCCACCGCCCTCGCGGCGGCAGCGCTCACCGTTCGCCGTGCTCGTAGGGCGTCAGCCCGCCGCGAACGGCCGTGATGAGGTAGTCGTCGTCGGGCCCGTCCTGGGCGCTGGCGGTATAGCCGCTCTCCACAAGCAAGCGGCACCAAGTGTCGGCGCGCAGCGGCCGCCCGGCCGCGAGGTCGGCGCCGTACGGCGCGTCGGGGGCCTCCCAGGCTTGTCGCCCGACCGAGTGGATGACGAGGGTCCCGCCCGGGGCCAGCCGGGAACCGATCGCCGTAAGCAGCTCGTTGCGCTCGCCGCCCGCCATGCCCTCGACGGTCCCGCTCAGCACGATCCCCCCGAGCGCGGCTGCGGCGACGGCGCGCAGATGGTCCGGCAGGGTCTCGCTGCGCAGGTCGAGTACGCCCAGCTCGACGGCATCGATGATCGGTGTGCGCGGGTCGATGCCGTAGGCGTCCACGCCCGAGTCCACGATCCGGTTCACCAACCAGCCGTCGCCGCACGCGGCGTGCAGCACGCGGCCGGGGGCCTTGGCCAGCGCGGCGAGCGCCGGCTCGACCCACCAGGCACCCGAGCCCACCGAGGTAGGGAACTCGACGACGGCCGCTTCGGACACGCGCTCGGATGCGACCTGGCGCTCGAGCTCCTTGATGCGGTCGTCCACGATGTGCAGCGCCCGGCTCACCGCGGAGGCGGACTGGCTCATCTGGTGCGTCAGCCAGCCGACGTACCAGAGCAGCATCGAGCGCATGCCCTTCTTCACCACGGCGCCGGCGGCCCGCTCCGATTCGACCGGCACAACCGGGTCGAAGAAGGTGGCGGCGTCAACCATCCGGAGTGCCTCGCCGAGGTCGCCGCCCCGGACGCCGATGGGCGAATGCGCCAGGAACAGCTCGTCGAGCTCGCGCTCGAGCTTGGGCGGCAGGTCGCCCGA
>DASXEK010000006.1:0-21601 GCA_036490155.1 Acidimicrobiales bacterium
AGCGCGACCCGCTCGCCGAGTTCGCCGATGCCGAGGGCGCGTTCGCGGCGGAACGTCGGGGCGCGCCGCAGGCGCACCAGACGCACGGGTTCCTGGCCCGTCTGACCGTGATCCTGCGCCGTGAGTTTCCCGACATCTGGCAGGCGTTGCTCGACGCGGGGGCCGAGTCGATGACGCTGACCCGTGGCCTCGGCCCACCCGAGGAAGGCGACGACGACCTCAACGTGCTCATCGTGCGGCGGACGACCTTCGAGTGGGCGCTGCGCGAGGCGGTGCGCCACGAGCCGTCGGTCGAGTACCGGGCCGGGGTGGAGATCGCCGGCCTCGTTAGCACCAGCGGGGACGGCCCGGGCGCGGCGCCGCACGTCAGTGGCGTCCGGCTGGACGACGGAACCGAGCTGACCGGCGACGTGGTCGTGTGCACGGGGCGGCGCGGGCCCTTGGTCTCGTGGCTGGCGGACCTCGGGGCGCAGGTCACCGAAGAAGTGACCGATACGCACATCATCTACCTCACCCGCTGGTACCGCAGGCCGCTGGGCGCGCCCACCGACGTCGACGCGCGGCTCGGTGGCGACTTCGGCTACCTCAAGTACCTCGCCGTGCCCTGCGACGGCTCGACGTTCTCGGTGACGCTGGCAGTGCGCTCGAGCGACCGCGAGCTGCGCGCCGGGCTCATGGAGCCCGAGGCCTTCGACCGGGCCTGCCGGGCTCTGCCCGGACCGGACCGCTTCATGGATGCCGGCCCCGTCGTGCCGCTCGGTCCCGTGCGCCCGATGGGAGGGCTGATCAACCGGCTGCGCCACTTCACCGCGCGCGACGGCACCGCGCTGGTGACCGGACTCCATGCGGTCGGCGACGCGCACACGTGTACGAACCCGATGTACGGGCGGGGCTGCGCGTTGGCCTTCGTCCAGGCCACGCTCCTGGCGCAGGCCTACGCGACCCACGGCGACGACGGCGCCGCGCGTGCCCGCGCCTACGAGGCGCTCTCCGCACGCGAGGTAGAGCCCTGGTTCAGGACCGCCGTGATGATGGACTCGATGGGCGATAGCGACGGTGTGCCCAAGGAGCCCGACCCCATGGCGCGGCGCTTCGGGGCCCTCGTAGCCGACGTCATGTTGGGTCGATCGAGCGACCCGGTGGTCGCCCGGGGCCTGCTGCGCATGATCAACACCCTGGTCCGGCCGGACGAACTCATGGCCGATGCCGACTTCGTAGGCCGGGTAGCCTCCTATTTCGCCGGGCCGGAGGCGGACACATCTGAGCTCGACTCGCTGCGGGTGAGGCGGCGCGACTTGCTGCGCGCACTCGCGGCCTGAGGGAAGGGGCAGCACCGATGCACGATCTGGTCATCCGAGGCGGGACGATCGCCGACGGCACGGGCAAGCCCACTCGCACCGTCGACATCGCCGTGGACGGCAGCGTGATCACGGCGGTCGGCCAGGTCGACGGCGAGGCTCGGCGTGTCATCGACGCCGACGGGCTGCTGGTGACGCCGGGCTGGGTCGACATCCACACGCACTACGACGGCCAGGCCACCTGGGATCCCGAGGTGTCGCCCTCGGGATGGCACGGCGTGACGACCGTCGTGATGGGCAACTGCGGCGTCGGCTTCGCACCGGCACGCGACACCGACCGCGAGTGGCTCATCCAGCTGATGGAGGGCGTCGAGGACATCCCCGGCACCGCGTTGGCCGAGGGGATGAACTGGAACTGGGAGACCTTCGGCGAGTACCTCGACGAGGTCGAGCGCACCGAACGAGTGCTTGACGTCGCCAGTCTGGTGCCGCACGGCGCGCTACGCGCCTACGTGCTGGGGGAGGGCCGGGCCAACGACATCGCCACGGCGGAGGAGATCGCCGAAATGGCGGCCATCGTGCGCGAGGCGGTGCACGCGGGGGCCATCGGCGCCTCCACGACGCGCACCGTGTTGCACCGGGCGAAGGACGGCGAGCTCGCCGCCGGGACCACTGCGGCGGCGGATGAGCTCGTCGCCATCGGTGAGGCGCTGGGCAAGGCGGGCCATCGCGTGTTCTCCCTGGCCAGCGACATGCGCGACCTGGACCACGAGTTCGCCTGGATGTCCGAGATCTCGATCCGGGCCGGCGTCCCGGTGACGTACCAGGTGCTGCAGGCGGATTTCGCGCCGGACCTTTGGCGCGAATGGATCGACCGCGGCGTGGCCGCGAACCGGCGCGGCGCCTGGTTGGTGCCCCAGGTGGCCGGCAAGCCGACCTCGCTGATGGTGGGATTCCAGTCGGCCACCCATCCGTTCTCCCATCACAAGGCATACCAGGAGCTCGCGCACCTTCCGCTCGACGAGCGGGTCGCCAGGCTGCGGACACCCGAAGTGCGCGCCGCCATCCTCCGCGAGGAGGCGCGACCGGGCGGCTTCGTGCAGCTGCTGCGCGGCAACCTGCACAAGCTGTTCCCGCTCGGCGACCCACCCGACTACGAGCCACCCCCGGAGCGCAGCGTCACCGCGCTGGCGGCGGCCCAGCGTCGCTCGACCGACGAGGTGCTCTACGACCTCATGCTCCAGCGCGACGGAAAAGAACTCCTGTACCTGCCGCTGCTCGACTACGCGGCGTGCAACCTCGACGCCGTGCGCGAGATGCTCACTCACCCGGCCACGGTGCTCGGTCTGGGTGACGGCGGCGCCCACTGCGGCGTGCTGTGCGACGCCAGCCTGCCGACGTTCATGCTCGCCCACTGGGCGCGTGACCGGAGCCGGGGTGAGCAGCTGCCGGTCGAGACGGTCGTGCACCTCCAGACGCGTCGCACCGCCGAGCTGTACGGGTTCCGCGACCGCGGGGTGCTGGCGCCGGGGTACCTGGCCGACGTCAACCTGATCGACCACGACGCGCTGGCGCTCGAGTCGCCCGAGATGGTGTACGACCTTCCGGCGTCGGGCAAGCGACTCGTGCAGCGGGCGCGGGGCTACGCGGCGACGATCAAGTCGGGAGTCGTCGTGCGCGAGCACGACCAGGCGACGGGGGAGCGCCCCGGCCGGCTGCTGCGGGGCCCGCAGCCTCAGCCGGTCACGCCCGGCTGAGTTCGGCAAACAGGCTGGGTCCCGTCGTGGAAAACGGGGCTGGCGCCGCAACGATCGGGTTCGGGCTCACGGGGTTCAGGCGCGTCCACAACTTGCGTTCGGGGCGGGCGCCACACGAAGGAGCTCGGGCAGTACGTCGGAGCTGGTCGCCTGCACACGGGGCGTCGTTGCGGAAGCGTTTCCGGAAAACGCTCTTGCCGCAGTTCGACGCGCTCTCACGTGTCCATGAGGTGCCGAACTGCTACGTCGGACCGCTCGGGCCGCAACCGGACTTACGCAGCGGGGAGTGTTCCTGACTCCGCGCTGGCAATGACCGCCTGCAAGGCCGCGACGTGTGCCTCAAAGGCTTGGCGGCCGAGATCAGTAAGGCCCACCCGGACTCGTCGTCTGCGATTGGTCACGAACCGGTCGATCGTCACGTATCCCGCGTCCTCCAAAATCGAGAACTGCTTGGACAGAGCCGAATCAGACATACCGAGGCGATCACGCACGAACGAGAAATCTGCCCAATCGGTTGACGCCAAGAGTGCGACGATGGACAAACGAGTGCTGGGATGGATGATCTCGTCGAATTTGGTGGTACTCACGATGCGGCGAGGCGTTGCTCGGCCTGTCGGCGCACAGCAGCCATCAGTCTCGGTCCGCCAACGAGAACGAGTGCGGCGACGACAACGCTGGCCAAAATCGCTGGATGGCGGGCGCCATCCGCACTGGCGATCAGAGCCAAGGCAACGGTGACGATCGTCATGAGAATCAAGAAGCCAATAACCAAGGCCGGGACGCGGCGACTGACGAGGTCACTGCGCACGCTCAAATGCGGCGATGCATGCCGGCCTGAAAGGACCCGTGGGGCGACAGACGCGTGCACAGCCCCGAAGAGCACCGTCCCAGCGATGGTCGCCCAACTCGGGCCGTAGTCCGCCAGGACACCGAGCACGACCCACCCGCCGGCCATGCCGAACCAGTACCACGCCGGCACGTCGATCTCAGCAATCACCTGTTGGCGTCGCTGCTCGATCGAGCTCAACGCGAGTCGGGCCTCCGCTTCACTGACCTCGTTCTTCATGTCGCAACCCCTTTACTTTCCTAGTTGGAAACTCTATTACTTTCCAACTAGGAAAGTCAACCGCTGCGCGGCGAATTCATCAGGTGCCACCCGACAACGCAGGCCGGCGCGCCAATGTCCCTTCCGATGAAGATGCTCAGCTGGACGGCACGGTCAACGGGGGCACGGTGGTGCTCGGCACCGTCACGGGGCCACCCCCGCCGCCACCCGAACTACTGCCGGAGGAAGTCGAAGGTGTGTTCCCCACACCCCGGGTCAAATGAAGCAGAACCTCGAGGGTGCCGTTGTTCGCGGTGGTGACGAAGCCGCCGATGCTCGGGTTGGCAATGTGCCAAGCCGAGAACGTGATGGGCAGGTCGGCCAGGACGTCGATCTCCGAGCCGACGCGCTCGGCCGTGACGGTGAAGGTCACCGGCTTGGACACTCCGTGCATGGTGAGAATGCCCTGCGCCGCGTACTGCTTTGCGGTGCCGACTCCCGGAAGGGTTCCGAGGGTAATGGATTTCGTCAGGACCAAGGTGGCGGTCGGGTACTGGCTGACGTCCATGATCCGGCCGTCGAACTGTGCGTTGCGCTGGCTCTGGTCGCTGACGACACTGGCCATGTCGACCGTGAACGAGCCCTTTGACGCCGATGTCCCGTCGATGGTCAGCGATCCCCAGATCTTGCTGGTCCGCCCGACGGCTGTCGCGTTTTGCCCCACCAGCACCTCTTGGACTCGGTAACCAGCCAGCGAGCCGGGTCCGACATTCCATGTCCCGCTCATGGCGGACGACGAGGCGGCCGAGGAGGGCGTGCCGGGCGCCGAGGTCGAGGCGTGCGGCATCGGCAGTTCGAGCTTCGCCGGGGCGGGGCCCTCAATGAAGTGGATGTAGATGAACGGGCCCGCCACGGCCAGCGCAGCAAGGAGAACCACGGCGCTGCCGATCCACCAAATGAGCTTGCGCCGACGGAGCGTGACCATCGATCGAATACACCTTCCGGGCGGTGGGAGTGACCTCGCAGGGCAGGGGACAGCATGATGCCGCTGTGCCATGGCACTTGCCCGTGGGCCGTCTGTGGCCGAGCTGAGGAATTCGCGATTGTGGCGACGAGGTGCTGCTTCCGGCAACGCTTCGAAAGAGTCGAAGGTGGAGAGCCTGTCCTCGCAGCCAGGCCGGAGACCGCAAGAAGGACATCGAATACGACGTCGTCGGGGAGCTTGGCGTCAGCGAGCAAGAGTGTCGGGTGTACCCTCGCTCACGGCTCAAGAGAGCAGCAGCGTCCCCGCTTACGGTGACAAAGATCGCGAGTTCCGATGGTTTCCGAAGCGAAGAGGTGGGCTTGCCCGGCCTGCGATCGCCAGCCGTATGACTCAGAGTCATGACGGGCGCCTACGACACGGGCATGGATCTTCTCATCGAATCGGCCAACGAATTGGATATGACGGCGGGTGCCTGTGAGAGTTCAGAGGATGCGGCGCGCCTCTTGGCTCTCGCCGACCGCATCCGAAGGTACCTCGCAATGAGTCGTCCCACTACGAATCTGGGAATGCCACGGATTGTCTCGGGCGAGACCCGGCTCAGCGACGAAGACGTGATTCACCGGACGGCTGAGTTCAACCGGTCCCACATCAACATCCTCTCGGATTGACCTTCGTGTGGCATGCGTGCACGTGTACGCACCTGCTGCCAATCCGCCGCTTTATCGGGGAGCACGACCAGACAGGGTCGGGGGAGGACAGTTTTAGAGCAATCCATGGGCCAGACTGGCGGACATGTCGATCCTGATCCATCACGGCGAGGGCGGCTGGCACCTTGCCGCGACGCCTCCTGACGTAAGTCAGAGGGAGACGGGGACTGCTGCCACCCCAACCGAGGCACTCGAAACACTCAGATCCTGGGGATGCCATTCGAAGGCTTCCACTGATGCGCTCGACCTCGCTGACCCTGGGTGGAGGGACTTGCACAACGCGGAGATTCGCGGCCGCCGGGGGGAATGACTCAGCGGCACTTCGCTCCGCACCCCAAAGAGCGGGAGCATGAGGTGGCCCTATCGGGTGACGGGTGTATCCGTCTATCCGTAGGTTGGGTGCTGTGGCCAACCTGGCGGGGAATCCTCCCAGTCTTCTTGCCGGCCGTAGGGGCACAGGTCGAGGACGCTGTGTTGGAACAGCAGCCGGTCGACGCCGCGGCTGGTGGTCGAGTAGGTGCGGTACACGTCGATGCCGTCGCGCAGGAAGGTGCTCAGCATGAAGCCGCCACCGGCCCCGCAATCATCGGAGAACGACGAGCCGCGGGAGGACACGAACGGCAGCGTCCAGCCCATTCGCGCCTTGTAGGCCTCGATCTGCGCCAACGGCATGTTCGACACGGTCATCCACGTGACCCCGGATTCGGCCAACCCTTCGACGTCGGTGACGTTATTGGTGAACTTGGTACAGCCAGGGCAGTACTCGTCTGGACCGAGATCCATGAATTGGTAAACCGCGAGCTGGTCTCGGCACTCGAACAGCTGGTCGAGCGTCTTTGGACCAGTTGGCGTGTCGAATTGATAGCTGCCGAACTTGACCATCGGGAGTCGGCGGCGGCGTGCCGCCAGCGCGTCCAAGGTACGCGTCGCCTCCTTTTCGGCTTTGAGCAGGTCATCATGGGCTTCCTGCCACTCGGTGGCCGACACGATGTTCGGCTTTGCCATGGTCTGCCTCCTTCAATCACGTGCAGCAGCTCGATGCGGCTCCACCACCTTAAAACCCAGCGATCCCTGCCAGAAGCCTCGTGGAGTTCGCCGTACGCCAGACCTGAGCGGACTTTCGTAGAGGCATTCGGGTAAACCGGCATTCTTGTCATAATGCTGCCGTGGCCGTCACAAGTACCGTGCCCGAAATCGATGCACACGAGGTTCTGGTGGACGTGCCGCCGGACCAGGCGTGGGCTGCCCTTCTCAGTACCTTCACATGGATCACCACCCGTGCTGGCTGGAGGGTCTTCGCGAGAGCCATCCGGTGCCACCCCAACGCTGAGAGTGGCGGCCCGGACGCGGTTGGATCCTCGGTCCCGGGCTTTCGCGTGGCGCGATCCGAGCGCCCGAGCGAATGGGCCCTTGAGGGAAGGCATCAGTTCTCTCGCTATGAGCTCACGTTTCGAATTACTCCTCTCGCGGGGGGCCACTGCGCGATCAGAGCGGAATCGTCGGCCGCATTCCCGGGCCTCCATGGGGCGGCGTACCGCGCCCTCGTGATCGGGACGGGGGGCCACGTCGTCGGCGTCCGGAGCATCTTGAGGAGGGTCAAGCGGGAGGCCGAGCACACGTGACGAGCCCTGCGGCCGGCTGGTACCCCGATCCCGGCGGCGGTCCCGCGCAACGCTGGTGGGACGGCAACACCTGGACCGAACACCTCGCGTATCCCTGGGCACCGCCCGACCCCACCCTCATCCCCCGGGTTGTCGACCCCGGGTGGCCGCCGTCGGGCCCTGCGAGTCGACGGAACGGCCTCGCCAGCTACGGCGCACGGCTCGGCGGATGGCTCCTCGACTGGGTGATCGTGGCCGTGGTCACCACCCCCTTCATCTTCTTGGTGGGCAACACCAGCCAGAATTTCTCCAACGACTACGTCAACAACGGCGCTCCGTTCACGGTCAGCGGCCGTGAGTGGGGGTTCGGAGGCTGGTGGCTGGTGCTGGTCCACGCCGGGATCGTCCTGACCTACTGCACCCTCATGTGTGGGTCGCGACGCGGCCAGACGATCGGCATGATGGCGGCGGGCACCCGGGTCACCACGATCAATGGCGATCGCATCGGCTACGTCGCGGCCTTCGTCCGCACCTTGGTCGAGTACGCGCTGTTCATCGTGCTGTTCATCCCCTGGGTGATCGACATGCTCTTCCCGCTCTGGGACCCGAGGGGTCAGACGCTCCACGACAAGGTCGTCGGCTCCATGGTGATCCAACGCCCACCCGGCGAGATCGGACCTCGGGCCGCGTAATTCCAGCGCACGGTCCGCGCGACCGTCCCTGGACAAAGAGACCCAAGGGCATCGGATCTGCTTCGATTCGGCCCGATTGCGTCCGCCGGCCGTGGGCGCATTTGCGGCCCGCTGACAGCCAACACGAATATCGTAGGAGACGTGACCACGCACTTCGGCTACGCGATCGACAAGCGCTACCTGCCGGTGTTGGCGCCGTTCTTGCTCCGGCCCGCAAAGGACGGGGTCACACTCACCGATGACGATGCGTTCGTGGCGACCTTCGGCCTCTTCAAGATCACGACGCCGCTTGCAAACGTGGCGGGTGCACACATCACCCGCCACTACCGGTGGTGGACGGCGTGTGGTGTTCGCATGTCACGGGCCGACGATGGGCTGACCTTCGGCACGAATCACGACGCGGGCGTGTGCGTTCACTTCGCGGAGAAGGTGCCATCCCTCCTGCGCAGGACCGGCCATTCAGCGCTCACGGTGACCGTTGCCGATTTGGAGGCACTGATCACGGCGTTGGGCGGGGACACGCAAGCTCCCGCCGCACCCTCGGCTTGAGGGGAGCACGCATGGGCCGAGGGCGCGGCGGATTGAGCGCGATCTCAGCCGGAGTCGGGGCCGGCTGACCGCAGCGCGTCGGCGAAGCCGCGGACGACCAGGGACGCGATGCGCCCACCCTCGAGCTCGAAGACGTCGCGGACTCGGTTGTCCGCGCCGCCGATGTGCACGTCGATGTCGACCGTCACCGTCGAGCCCTCGACGTGGAGGGGGAGCGCCTCGGGACGGAAGTCGTCGAAGGTGAAGGTGCGTTCGGTGTAGTAGCCGAGGATCTGCTCGTGCCCGCGGCGGAGTTCGCCGTCCACGTCGAAGGTGGCATCGAGTGCAAAGAGCGTGCGCAGCAGATCGACATCGTGGGCCGTCACGGCGGCGAAGTAGTCGCCGATGATCCCCGCCGGTCCGACGTGACGGGACGGGAGGCGGTAGATGCTCCGGGCATTCAGGCCGAGCACCTTGGCCTGCGTCGCCGTCGGGCACGGCGCGATGGTGCGACGCAGCGCGTCGACCGCGCCCGGGAAGGTGGCGTCGTGGTGGGGATAGTCGCTCCCCCACACGATCCGTTCCGGCCCGACGAACGGCGCCAGCGCAGGGAGCGTCTGCTCGTCGACCTCAAAGCTGATGGCGCACTGGCGGGCGAAGTACTCCGAGGGGCGCAGCGCGAGGTCGGGGCAGAAGCCACCGAACGACTTGGCCTGCTCGTCCAGTCGCTCCAGCCAGAAGGGGGCCCAACCGCCGGAGGACTCGAGGAACACGACGCGCAGTGCGGGGTGGCGTTCGAGCACGCCGAACGCGATGAGCTGCGCGCAGGCCAGCATCGCCTCGAACGAGTGGGACACGGCGTGGAGGATCATCGGGTTGAACGGCCGGTCGGCGCCGAGTGTCGGTACGACGACCGAGCTCCCTTCGTGGACCCCGATCGGCACGTCGAGCTCCTCGGCCGCGTCCCACACGACGTCGTAGGCGCGGTCGGACAGCGAGCGCCCGAGGCAGGGGTTGGGGCGCACGAACCCGGCGACGAAGCCGAGCTCGCCGACGGCGCGGCGCAGCTCGTGGGCGGCCGCGGCGGGATCCTGCAGCGGGAGCAGGGCGGCCCCGAAGAGCCGCCGCGCGTCGGCCGCGCAGTAGCCGGCCAGCCAGTCGTTGTACGCGGCCGCGAGGGCCACGGCGGACGCGGGATCGGGGACGACGGAGAAATACAGCCCGATGGTCGGGAAGAGCACGGCCTGGTCGATGCCCTCGGCGTCCATGTCGGCGAGTCGCAGCGGAGCATCCCACCCGCCGGGCAGCGCGTCGGCCAGGGGGCGGAACGTCGCGGGGTCGTCGAAGGTCGAACCGGGGCGGGCGAGGTTCCCGAGCGGCACGGCCAGGATCTCGGTGTCGCCGACGACTACGTGCTCGTACCCGTTGGCGTCGGCGGTGATGCGGGGGCGGATCGCGTCGGGCAGCCCGGCCCAGGCCACCTCGGGTTCCACGACGTGGCCATCCGCATCGACGACCGCGCCGGCGCGCGGCGGGAGGGGCAGGGCGGCGGCGTCGCGCCCGCTCACGGTCACGCGACCGCGGTGCGCCAGTCGTCGACCGGCGGCAGCGCGTGGCGGAACAGGCGGGCCGCGTTGCCCCCGGCCACCGCGCGCAGCTCGACCTCGGGCAACGAGCCCCAGGTCTCGGCGAGGACGCGCTGGGTGTCGGGCCACGACGAGTCCGCGTGCGGATAGTCGCTCTCCACCATGATGTGGTCGACGCCGATGATGTGGCGCTGCCCGACGGCGGACGGGTCGTCGATGGAGCAGAACCAGAAGTTGCGCCGCAGGACCTCACTCGGGAGCATCTCGCTCGGCCAGGCAGTGCTCTCCGTGCCCGATGCGGAGTGCTTGAGCACGTAGTCGGCGCGGTCCATCAGCATGGTGACCCAGCCGATGCCGCCCTCGGACATCGCGATGTTGAGCTTCGGGAAGCGCAGCGGCACCCCGGACCACAGCCACTCGCCTGCCGTGAGCATCGCGTTCACGGGGAAGAAGGTCGGCCAGATCTCGAAGGGCGGGTCTGGCGACGGCAGCGGCGCCCAGCCGGCGGAGCCGGTATGCAGGCACACCACCGTGTCGGTCTCTTCGCACGCCGCGAAGAAAGGGTCCCATGTGCCGCTGAAGATGGAGGGCAGGTTCAGCCGCGCCGGGAATTCGGGGAAGCTGACGGCCTTGAATCCTTTGGCTGCGTTGGCCCGCACCTCCGCGGTGGCGATGTCGACGTCGGCGAGCCAGGGCAGCTGCAGCGAGATGATGCGCTCGGGGCGGTAGGCCGCCCAGGTGTCCAGATGCCATTCGTTGAAGGCGCGCAGGCAGGCCAGCCCGAGGTCCTTGTCCTTCGCCCGCGAGTAGACGGCGCCGCAGAATCCGGACACCAGCGAGGGGAAACAGAGCGCAGCCCAAATCCCCGCGCGATCCATGTCCTCGATGCGGGAGGCGATGTCGAAGCAGCCGGGCCGCATTTGGTCAAAGCGGGCGGGGTCCATGCTCCACTCGTCCTTGGGACGGCCGACCACCGCGTTCAACCCGATGTTCGGGTAGAGGTTGCCCTCGAAGACCCACGTCTCCGCGCCACCCTCGAGCTCGACCACATTCGGCGCTCCGTCTTGGAGTTGGGCGGGTAGACGTCCCTCGAAGAGATCCCGCGGTTCGATGAGATGGTCGTCCACCGAGATCACCGGGACTCGGATGGGCCGCGGCTCGGGATCCGGCAACAGGGTGACCCGATGCTCGTCGCCCGATGATGACGTTGCCTTCGTATCGACGGCTCCCATGGAAAGGTGACACTATCGTCAGCAAAGTCGGCCGGCCCCGGGGGGTGCGTATGACCACACACGTGGAGGACGTCACGACAAGCGTCGGTCTCGTCATCGACGGTGACGTCGAGCCCGGCGAAGACGGGTCCTACCCCGTGACTAACCCGGCGCGACCGAGCGAGGTCGTGCTCCAGGCCCCGGCGACGTCCCTGACACAGCTCGACCGCGCCGTGGCGGCGGCGCGCCGGTCCCAGCCTGAGTGGGCGGCGTTGTCGATGGACGAGCGCGCCACGTTGGTCCAGGCGGCCGCAGCGGCAGCGGCGGAGGCCGTGGAACAGGGGGACCTGGCCCGGCTGTTGACCCGCGAGCACGGGAAGATCTACTGGGAGGCCGTCTTCGACGCCGGGACGATGGGCGGCATGGCGGCGGCGTTCGCCCCGGTGGCCGCCGAGGCGCTCGCGGCTCGCGAGCTCAGCGGCGGCACGACCCGCGTCGAGTGGCAGCCCCACGGCGTCGTGGCCGCCATCCTCCCGTTCAACTGGCCGGTGTCGGTCATGGCGAACAAGGTCCTGCCCGCACTGCTGGCCGGGAACGCCGTGGTCGTGAAGGCGCCGCCGACCTGCCCCGGCACTGTGCTCCTCGTGGCCGCCGCCATGGCCGGGGCGCTGCCCGCCGGGGTGCTGAATGTCGTGAATGGCCCGGGCGCCACGCTCGGCGCGGCGCTGGTCGGCCACCCCCAGGTGGACATGGTGTCGTTCACCGGCGGCACCGCCACCGGCCAGGCCGTGATGGCTGCCGCGGCGGCCACCACCCGCCCGGTCGTGCTCGAGCTCGGCGGCAACGACGCCGCCATCCTCGCCCCCGACCTCACGATCGACGTCGGGCTGGCCGACCGCCTCGTCGGTGCGGCCTTCGACAGCAGCGGGCAGATCTGCATGGCCATCAAGCGCCTGTACGTGTCGCGTCACCAGCTCGATGAGGCCGTCGCTGCCATGGCCGAGCGGCTGTCCCACCACGTCGTCGGCAACGGGCTGGTCGACGAGGTGACAATGGGGCCCGTCCACACGCGGAGCGCCCGCGACCGGGTGGAGACGTTCATCGCGGAGGCGGATGCGGCCGGGTCGGCCGTGCACCGCCCGGCCCGTGTCCGCGCCGACGATGCCGCGGCGGGGGGCTACTTCGTCTCGCCCGCCCTGGTCGTCGCACCGCCGCCCGATGCCCGCATCGTGCGCGAGGAGCAATTCGCCCCGGCGCTCCCGGTGATCCCGTACGACGACATCTCCGACGCGGTGGCCGCGGCGAACGACACCACGTTCGGGCTGTGCGCGTCCGTATGGAGCAACGACAAGGCGTTGGCCGACGACGTGGCGGCGCGGCTCGAGGCGGGCACCGTGTTCGTCAATGCGCACGGGATCGCGGCCATCGACATGCACGCCCCGATGGGTGGGTGGAAGCAGTCCGGCTTCGGGCTCGAGCTCGGCACCGAGGGCATGCAGGCTTACGCGCGCCAACGGGTTCGGGTGACCCGTCCCGGCCAGGGCTCATGGGGGATCCCGACATGACGGTCGCCATCCGGGGCGGCACGGTCGTCGACGGCACAGGGGGCGCGCCACTCCGGGCCGACGTCGTGGTCGAGGGCGAGCGCGTCGTGGCGATCGGTCCCGACGCCGGCGCCGCGGCGCCCGACGCGGCGGTGATCGACGCCGACGGCATGCTCGTCACGCCGGGCTTCGTCGACCTGCACACGCACTACGACGCCCAGCTGACGTGGGACCCCAACGCCAGCCCGTCCCCGCTGCACGGGGTCACGACCGTGCTCGGCGGCAATTGCGGCTTCTCGCTCGCGCCGCTCGGCCCCGAGCACGCCGACTACATCAGCCGGATGATGGCGCGGGTCGAGGGCATGCCGCTGGCGGCACTGCGGGCCGGGCTGCCTTGGGACTGGACCTCGTTCGGGGAGTGGCTCGGCCGCTTCGACGGCGGGATCGCGGTGAACGCCGGGTTCCTGGTCGGGCACTCGACGCTGCGCCGCCTCGTCATGGGCGAGCGTGCCGTCGGCGGGGACTCGACGCCCGACGACGTGGCGGCCATGGTGGCCGCGCTCCACGCGGCACTGGACGAGGGCGCACTCGGCTTCTCCACGTCGCAGGTGCACACGCACAACGACGGCGACGGCCAGCCGGTGCCGTCGCGGGCGGCGGCGCGCGACGAGATGGAGCGGTTGGCCGCAGCCGTGCGCGACCACGAGGGGACCACGGTCGAGCTCATCGTGGCGGGGTGCCTCAACGGGTTCACCGAGGAGGAGGTCGACTTCCTCGCCACCATGTCGCTGTTGGCGGACCGCCCGGTCAACTGGAACGTGCTCGGCGTGTCGGCCATGAACCCCGACGGCGCCTGGAGCCAGCTGGCGGCGGGGACGGCGGCGGCCGAGCGCGGTGCGACCCTCGTCGCGCTGACGTTGCCGCACACCATGCAGCTGCGCCTGAGCTTCGAGCACGGCGCCATCCTCGACGGGCTGCCCGGCTGGCGCGAGGTATTCGCGTTTCCCGTCGACGAGCGCCTGGCCGCGTTCTCCGATCCCGAGACGCGCCGCCGGCTCGATGCGGGCGCGCAGTCCGACGAGGCGGGCATCTTGCGGCACCTGGCCGTGTGGGACCGGCTCATCATCGCGGAGACCTTCGCGCCCGAGAACGCAGGGCTCGAGGGGCGCACTGTGGGCGAGGTGGCGTCCGCACGCGGGGTCACGCCGTTCGACGCGCTGCTCGACGTGGTGGTGGCCGACCGGCTGCGCACCGGCCTGCGGCCACCGATCCCCGAGTCGGAAGAGGACTGGGCCTTTCGGGCGCAGGTCTGGCAGGACCCGCGCGCCATCGTCGGCGGGTCCGACGCCGGTGCGCACCTCGACACGATGTGCGGCGCCATCTACTCGACGTCCATGCTGGGCGACGGGGTGCGGGCGCGCGGGCTGTTGAGCTGGGAGCGGGCGGTGCGGCTCTTGACCGACGTCCCGGCCCGGCTCTACGGACTGCGCGACCGGGGACGGCTCGTGCCGGGCGCCTTCGCCGACATCGTGGTGCTCGACCCGACCGCCATCGGCCACGGCCCCATCCGGACCCGCGACGACCTGCCCGGCGGCGCCAGCCGCCTCTACGCCGAGGCGACCGGCATCGGCCGCGTCCTCGTGAACGGCACCGAGATCGTGCGCGACGGCGAGTTCACCGGGGCTACGCCGGGACGGGTGCTGCGCTCTGGTGCCGACACCACCACGGTGCACGCCGGGTCGGACTGGGCCGGGGCCGGCGCTGTGGCCTGAGCCGAAGAGAACCGGCGCGCCCGGGCCGACTCCGGGTCCCGAGCCTCAGAGCAGGCGCGTCGGGAGTGCCACCTCGCGCGTCACGTCGCCCTCGCGGGTGAGCGAGTACGCGAGCTTCCCCTCCACTTCGGTGAAGGCCTCCTGCAGCTCGGTGCCGAAGAAGACGAGGCCCGTCGCGTTCTCGGTGGCGTAGCCGTCGGGGAGCGTGCCCTCGGCGATGAGGCGATGGATCAACGGCCGACGTTGCTCCTCGGCATCGTGGTGCGGGCTGTTGGAGTAGGGGAGGAACGCCAGCCCGTTGGTGACGGGTTGAAGCGTGGGCCCAAACGAGTCGGTCGTCCCGCCGACGTGCCAGCAGAGGGACCCGGCCGAGACGCCCTTGAGCACCACGCCGGCCTCCCAGCACTGGCGCAAGATGACGTCGAGGTTGTGCAGGCGCCACAGCGCGAGCAGGTTGGCCGTGCTCCCGCCACCGACCCAGATCACGTCCTGGGCGAGCAGGTGGGCGCGCACGTCGGGGTAGTTCGGCATCGGGAACAGCGTCAGGTGGGAGCTGAGAAAGCCGATCTTGGTGAACGCGTTGTGCGTGGCGGCCAGGCGGGGCAGGTCGTCGCCCAGCGCGGTGGCGAGGATGCACACCTTCGGGTGGTCGCCCGCCCGCGCCAGGTCGGCGGCCATCCGGTAGGACGGCCCCGGGCGGATGTTGGCCGGGTCGGGCCCCTCGGCCTGGAAGCCGATGGACGTGGCCACGATGGTCGGCTGGCGGGCGGCCATGGTCAGTACGGGACGATCGCTACGCGGCGGCGTGTCGGCGTGCTCGGCCGTCAGCCCGGCAGGACTTCGGGATTCACAATGTGCAGCGGGCGCGCCCCGGCCATCAGGCGGCACAGGTCCTCTGCGATGGTGCGCGTGTGGTTCGACTCGGTGTCGTAGGTCGCGCCGCCGATGTGTGGGGTGAGCACGACCTGCGGGAACGTGGTGAGCGGGTGGTCCGTGGCCAGGAACTCGCCCTCGAAGTGGTCCAGCCCGGCGGCGCCGACCTTGCCCGACGCCAACGCGGCGACGAGCGCGTCGGTGTCGTGGATCTTGGCGCGCGCCGTGTTCAGGTAGACGACCCCGTCGCGCATCTTGGCGAAGGCGTCCGCGTCGATCATGCCCGTTGTCTCCGCCGTCACCGGCGCGTGGACCGAGATGACGTCCGCGCGGGCGAACAGGTCGTCGAGCGTGCTGGTGGCGTCCGGTGCGTACGGGTCGTAGGCGATCACCTCCATGCCGAGGCCGCGCAGGCGCCAGCGCAGGGCGCGACCGACGGCGCCGAGGCCGACCAGGCCAACGGTCCTCCCGGCCAGCTCCCAAGCGCGGTAGCGCTGGTAGGGGATCTTGCCGTCGCGGTAGATCTCGCCCTCGCGCACGTCGCGGTCGGCCGGGACCACGCCGCGCGTGGCGGCGAACAGGAGCGCGACGGCCAGCTCGGCCACGGCGTCCGCGTTACGGCCCGGCGCGCGCAGGACCGGCACGCCCGCCGCGGTCGCGGCGGCCACGTCGACGTTCGTCGGGTCGCCCCGGCAGCTGCAGACCGCGGTGATCGGTTGCTCGTAGAGCTCGGCGCCGCACACGTCGCTCTCGACGATGACGATGGAGGCTCCCTCCGCCGCCACTCGCTCGGCCAGCTGCTGGGCGTTGTAGATGCGCAGCGTGGGCTGATCCAGCCACGAGTCGAGCACCAGGTCGGCCAACTGGTGCAGCAAGTCGAGGCCGGGGCCGCTCACCGCGGCTGTCACCAGGCCCTTTTGCCGTGAGGGTGTCATGCGCGTCCTTTTCTCCTTTGCCGGCGGGCGTCGTCCATAATGACCGGATCATGACGCTCGTGTCAGATTCGTGAGCCCCTCGGCGCGGCCGGTCACCGTCGGGGTCGACGTGGGGACCACGTCGGTCAAGGCGCTGGCCGTGGACGACCACGGCGAGGTCGTCGCCCGCAGCCGGGTGGCGCACAGCGTCGTGGCGCCCGAGCCCGACATCCTGCGCCACGACGCCAAGCGGGCGTGGCGCTCGGGCCCCCGCCGTGCCTTCGACCAGGTGACCGCGCAGCTGCGCGAGGGTCCCTTCAGCCTGGCCGGCGTCGCCGTGGCGTCCATGGTGCCGTCGCTCACTGCGGTCAACGGCCAGGGGGTGCCACAGCTGCCGGGGCTGCTCTACGGCGACCGGGAGGGCCGGATCACCAGCGCGGCGACCGCCGACACCGTGCTGATGCCGGGCGCCATGCCCGACGCCGAAGGGTTCCTCGGCTGGGCGGCGACCGCGGTGCCCGAGGCCAAGGGCTACTGGCCCTGCCAGGCGGTGGCGACCTACGCGCTCTCCGGCATCCCGGCGGTCGACACCGGGGTCACCGCATCGCTGGGCGCCTTGCACGGCCGCGGCCGCTGGAACGCCGAGCTGCTCGCGTCGCTCGGGGTGCGCGAGGACCAGATGCCCGCGGTGGTGCCGATGGGCCAGGCCGCCGGCACGCTGCCCGGGAGCGACGCCGTGATCACCGGTGGCACGATCGACGCCCTCTGCGACCAGATCGTGGCGGGGGCCTCACAACCGGGCGACGTGCTCGTGATCTTCGGCGCCACCCTCATCGTGTGGGCCGTCTGCGACGAGTGGCTCGTGGCACCGGGCCTCATCAGCTACCCGCACACCACGCGCGATCGCTACCTGATCGGCGGGCCGTCCAACGCCGGCGCGCTGTTCGTCGACTGGGCCAGGCGGCTCCTGCGCGGCACCCCGCAGCCGGGCCCTGACCGCGAGCGCCTCGACCCGCGACTCGGCGAGCCCGGCCGGGTCCCCGTCTGGCTGCCGTATGTGCGCGGTGAGCGCACGCCCTTCGAGGATCACACGCTGCGATCCAACCTCTACGGTCTCGACATCGGCTCGAGCGGCGAGGCGCTCGAGCGCGCCGCCTACGAGGCGAGCGGTTTCGTCGTGCGGCGGATGCTCGACCATGCCGGCATCAAGGCCCGACGTGTCGTCGCCAGCGGTGGCGGCTCGCGCGTTACGGCCTGGATGGCCGCCGTGGCTGACGCCACCAACCTCCCGGTCGACGCCGTCGCCGTCCCGGAGGGCGCGGCCCTGGGTGCCGCCTACTTCGCCCGCATGGCCGCGGGACTCGAGACGTCGCTGGACGACTCGGCCCGTTGGTCCGGCGTGGGGCGCCGGATCGAGCCCGATCCGGCCTGGGTGCGCGCCGCTGACGCGCGCTACCAGAAGTTCTGCGAGCTCGGCACGGGGGCGTAAGGGGGGGATCGCCGGGCCGCGCCCTCCTTGTCGCCCTAGCCGTTCGGCGCGAAGGCCACCTTCAGGGCGCCGCTGCGGTCCTGGCGGGCCAGCGCCTTGAGCGCCGGCCACCAGTCCTCGAGCCCGAAGCGGTGCGTGAGCATGGGTGTGATGTCCAGCCGGCCGTCGGCGACGAACTGGAGATAGTGCGCGATGGCGTGCTGGCGCGTGCCCTCGAAGTCCTCGATGCCGAAAGCGTTCGACCCGGCGATCGTGAGCTCCTTGAAGTAGATCGGCGTCGACTCCCACCGTTCGGGGGTGGCGACGCCGGTATAGACGAGACGCCCGCGCTCGGCCAGCACGCGCACCCCGACCTCGAGCGTCTCCGCCTTGGCGATGGAGTCGTAGACGACGTCGATGTGGCCCGGGTGGGTCACCGGGAGCCCGTCGAGCGGCAGGTGCAGCACGGCGCCCGACCACTCGGCCAGTTCCTCTACCAGCGCGAGCCGGGGCTCGTGGCTGAAGAGGGCGGACGCGCCGAAGCGCTGCGCCATCTCGCGCTGCGCCTCGAAGCGGGCCACGACCCCGACCTCCACGCCCGGGTACAGCGCGGTGAGGATGGCGACGCTGGTCAGGCCGAGGGCGCCGGCCCCGTAGACGAGTACCCGGCCGTGGGGCGGTGGTGGGTGCCGGACGATGGCGTGGAACGAGACCGAGAAGGGGTCGGCCAGCACTGCGGCCTCGTCCGAGATGCCGTCGGGCACCGGGATGAGCATCGAGTCGTGCGCGGCCACCCGCTCGGCCCAGGCTCCGGGCGCACCGGTGATGACGCCCACGTGGACGCCGGGACCGAGATCCCCCTTGGTGAAGCTCCAGCACAGGCTCAGGTCGCCCGCCTGGCACGGCGGGCATTTGGGTTCGATGCCGCGCGGCGCACACGTGAGCCAGGGGTTCAGCACCACCCGCTGTCCGACGTCGAGGCCGCGGGCCGCCGTGCCGACCTCGACGACCTCGGCGACGACCTCGTGGCCGGGGACGTGGGGCAGGGAGGAGAACGCGGCCATCGGGTTGTCGATGTCGCCCGTGTTGAAGTCGCCCAGCACGAGCTTGGCGTCGGAGCCGCAGATGCCCGAGAGGATCGGCTTCGTCAGCACCCAGTCGGGACGGACCAACCGGGCGTCCTCGACCTCGTGCAGGCCGAAGGGAATACCGACGAGCGCCTGTTCGGTTTCGTCCTCGGGCGTGGGCCGCACCTCGCCCTTGTCGGGCGGTGCACCGAAGACCAGGGCCTTCACGAGCCGGCTTGGTCGCTCAGCGCGCGCATGCCGAGCATGAAGGCATCGATGTCCGAGGTCTTCGCCTCGATCACCGCCTTCATGTCGGGCAGGTAGTGCTCGAAGCGGTCGCTGTCGATCGCGTCGACCAGCGCCGCGGCGATCGCGCCCGGCGGCTCCTTGGGTCCGTCGTAGAGCGGCTCGTCGTTGTCGGGCTGGTCCCAGATCTCCGTGTCGATGGCGCCCGGGAGGATCAGCTTGACCGAGACGCCGGTGCGGTCGAGGTCGATGGCCATGGACTCGCTCCAGCCGGCCAAGGCGAACTTCGACCCTGAGTACGCCGCTTCAGCCGTGATGCCGAGACGCCCGCCCAGGCTCGACACGTTGACGATGGTCCCCGCCTTGCGCTCAAGCATGCGGGGGAGCAGGGCCAACGAGATCGCCACGGGGGAGAGGTAGTTGATGCGCATGGTGCGCTCCACCTCGTACATGGTGAGGCGCGTCACGTGGCGCCGCATGGGGACGGCGGCGTTGTTGACCACCACATCGAGTCCTGCGTAGTGGTCCCAGATCTGCAGGGCGAGCTCGGCTGCGCGGGTGGGGTCGGACAGGTCGGCCGCCCATCGCTCCGAGGCGGGCGAGGTGACGCGGCATTCGGCGAGCACCTCGTCCAGCCGCTCCGCGCGGCGTGCCACCATCGCCACCGTATCGCCGCGTGCCGCGAGCTCGCGGGCGACGGCGGCGCCGATGCCCGACGACGCGCCGGTCACGAGGACCGTGCGGCCCTTGGTCCCAGCACTCACTGGCGCACCTCCCCCCGCCGCACGGCGCGTTCGGTACCGGAAGTTGCTCCGGCGTTTCGGGGTGAGCGAGGGGTCTCGAACCCCCGACCTCCAGGACCACAACCTGGCGCTCTAACCAACTGAGCTACGCCCACCGAGGGGCATAAGTGTGGCACACCACCCGGCACCCGCAAGCACGCCAGACCGTCGTCGCTCGGCCCCGTTCGGGCGGGCCGGACCAATGCGCGCCCTGGTCGGGCGAGCTATGTCAGGCTCTGTGGTGCCGGCGATACGCCTGCAAGCCCCGGTGGCCGAGCGGATGAGGCAATGGACTTCTAATCCATTTCACGCAGGTTCGAATCCTGCCCGGGGCGCCTTGGGTCAGCGACAGAACTGACCCCACCGCAGCGACAGAAGTGCCGACGAGTCATCGTCAGTATGGAATTCGGTTGTATCACGGGCCGTTCAGGGTCAAGGTGAGGGGATCACCGTGGGCTGGGGTGTGGTGGGGCGCCACCCTGGACGCGAGCGCTCTGCGCGCGACTCGAGAATGAGGGATTCAGGCCGCAGGTGGCGGGTGGAAGTCGCGCAGGCTCATGCGCCGACGCCGAGCCCGTTCGGCCACCTTTGGCCCTTCTCCAGCCTCGACCAGGTCCCGGAAGGCGGCGATCTTGCGGAAGTTGGCCGCCATGAGGAGAAGGCCGACGAAGAGGCTTTGGGCGGCGATGCCGCGCACCCTCCGGCGTCCCGGTGTTTGGAGGGACTCGTGCGCGGGATCCTTCACGTAGCCGTTGGTGCCCTCGATGGTGTTGCGGTAGGTGGCGTAGACCTGCGCCCACTCGGGCGATCCGTAGGCGAGGTCCTGGCGGTGGCGGGCGCCGATGTCAGGGGCGATGGTGAGCGCGCTCTGGGTGCAGACCTTGGGCGGATCGACGGGGGGGTCGAGCACGGGGATCTTGCCCAGGGCGAGGGGCACCGAGGCCGGGCGCAGCGCGCAGCACAGGTGGGGATGGGCGCCCTGGGCCGGGCAGGCGAAGCGTTCGTAGCCGTCGTCGTCGGGTCCTTCCTTGCGCACCAGGCGCCACGAGCGTCTCGCCTCGATGCGTGCCGCGTAGGTGGGGTCGTCGATGACCCCGGTGCGCCGCTCGGCGCTCGCCGCGACGAGGTCGGTGGGCATGGCGGGGCAGTAGAAGGCCCCCTCGACCATGACGGCGCCGCCGCTGTTGGCCCCGCGACCGAACTCGGTCTCCTTGTAGTCCATGACAAGTGAGTAGCCGAGCGCGCGCACGGGCAGGTGGAAGCGCTCGGGACGGGCCTGGCTATAACCGCGGTCGGTCCCCAAGCGCCCCGCCCGATAGCCGCGGGCGCGCACCGAGGCGAGCAGGCGCACCGCGGTGCCCCCGGGGTCTTCGCCCGGACGGCCGAGACAGGCGGCGAGGACCAAGTTGGGATGGGTGGCCAGCGCGCCGGGCGGGCGTCCCATGGTCACGATGGTGACCTCGTTGGCCCAGAACAGCTTGCGCAGCTTCTTTCCCTTGGGCCCGATCACGTCGCGGTGATCGCC
>DASXEK010000001.1:0-25967 GCA_036490155.1 Acidimicrobiales bacterium
CCCGGTGACCAATTCACCTACACCAACAACCCGATCGTGACCGACGTCAGACCGAATACCGGTCCTCCGGGCGGCGGCACCGTGGTCACCATCGGCGGACAGCAGCTGAATGGTGCGACCGCCGTCGACTTCGGGTCAACGGCGGCAACGTCGGTCAAGGTCAACTCGGCAACGTCGATCACCGCCACGTCGCCTGCTGGGACCGGGGTGGTCGACGTGACCGTCACGTCACCGACGGGCGTCTCGATCACCAGTTCGCAGGACCAGTTCAACTACCGGGCCGGCTACTGGTTGACCGCGGGTGACGGCGGGGTGTTCGGCTACGGGAACGCCCCGTTCGAGGGTTCGGCTGGGAGCCTGACCCTCAACAAGCCGGTCGTGGGGATGGCGGCCACGCCCGACAACGGCGGCTACTGGCTCGCGGCCTCCGACGGAGGCGTCTTCAACTACGGCGACGCCGTCTTCTACGGATCTGCCGGCAGCCTCGCTCTCGACAAGCCCATCGTGGGAATGGCGTCGACGCCCGACGGCTTGGGCTACTGGCTGGTGGCCTCCGACGGCGGCGTCTTCAGTTACGGCGACGCCGTCTTCTACGGCTCAACCGGTGGCACGGCCCTCAACGCGCCGATTGTAGGGATGGCGTCGACGCCCGACGGTGGCGGTTACTGGCTCGTGGCCTCAGACGGCGGGGTCTTCGCCTACGGCGACGCCGTCTTCCAGGGCTCCGCCGGCGGTACGCCGCTCAACAAGCCGGTCGTAGGGATGGCGTCGACGCCCGACGGCGGCGGTTACTGGCTCGTGGCCTCCGACGGCGGGATCTTCAGCTACGGCGATGCCACGTTTTACGGATCTCTCGGAGGTACCCCACTGAACAAGCCGATCGTGGGGATGGCAGCCGCAGGCTGATTCACCAGACGACGTATGACAAAAGGGTCGGGAGCGAAAGCTCCCGACCCTTTGTCAATCCGGATTACGGCGACCGTTCAACCAGGTGTGGATGGCGTGCGCGGTTCGACGACGAACGCGTGAACGGGATGGTCGATGCCCCGCAGGTCGTCGACCTCAAGCGGTTGGGTGGTCCAGTCGTCGGGTGCGAGCGCGGCGGCAGTGGGCTCGGTCACGACGAGCTGGCCGGGGGCGCCCGCCTTCACCAGGCGAGCGAGCAGGTTGACCAGGGGCCCGAAGTAGTCCCCCTCTCGCGGGGTGGCCTGTCCGAGCCCGACAGCGCCGCGGGCCGGCGGCAGGACCTCGTCCTCGGCGGCGGCGTGAATGCTCTCGATACCGATGCGGCACGCGGCATCGGCGGAGGGGGCGGAGAAGAAGACCGCGTCCCCAATCATCTTGACGACGCGGCCGCCACGGAGGACGGCGGACGACCAGGCGGCCGACTCGAACCGGGAGAGCGCCAGGCTCTGGTCCCGCAGGTTCAGCCCCTCCGCCCACGCCGTCGAGCCGACAAGGTCGACGAAGCCGAGCGCGACGAGTTCGGTCGTGGCGTCGTGCGTGACTGCTCGGACCTCTTCGGTTGTGTCGGACGAGGAGCCGGGTCCGGATCCGGTCTCGGGTTCCCAGCTGCCCCGAACCGTGACCGCCCGCCGGAGGGCCCGTTCGAACTGGTCCATGACCATCTGCGCGAGGACGTCAGGCACTGCGGTGAACGCCAACGTGGCCGCCTCGGCGAGTTTGGCCCGGGTGAGCTCATCTTGCCCCTCGCGCTCCGCGCCGGGGCCGAGCTCCGCGTAGAACAGTGCGACCGCCGCCTCGGCGATCTGGATGGCGGCGGCTCCGAGGACACGGGTGAAGGCGAGGATCGCCTCGTCGCCCATCAGCTCCGATCCCGTTTGGAACGCGGTCAGCAGATCGATGACGTGCTCGGAGACTTCCGTGTCGGCCTCGGCGGGAAGCCCGGCGGACAGGAGCACGCGCAGGACGCGCTCGATGGAGATGCCGCTGCGGTCGGCCACCTCCTTGACCGGGACGAGGCGGTCGTCTCCTCGCACGGCGATGTCGCTGGCGACGGCGGGGAGGCTGCCTTGTCGGTGGGCTTCGACCATCTGTTCGATGGTGGCGCCCCGTGCGCTCAGGAACTCGAGGAGGGCACGACGTTCGTCCGCATTGGGATCGTCGGGATCATAAAGACCGGCCCGCTCCCACGGACCCGTGTCGGGATCCGCGCCCACGCCGGTCAGTCGGCCCAGCGCAGCGTGGCCGAGAGCTGCGCCCGGGCCATGCCCTTGAGGCGCGTCTCGCGGTGCCCGTCGAAGACGAACTCGCCCGAGCCCTGGACGAGCTGCTCGGAGAGGGAGGAGACGAGGATCTCGCTGGCGCTGGCCGCGTCGGCCAGCCGGCTCGCCACGATGACCGTGTAGCCGAGGTAGTCGTCGCCCTCGTCGACCGCGTCTCCCGTGTGGATGCCGATGTGCACCGCGACCTTCTCGCCGCCCTCGGGAGGGTCGAAGGTCTGAAAGGCGCGCTGGATCTCGATGGCGCAGCGCATGGCACGGGAGACGCCGCCGAACGCGATCATGAAGCCGTCACCCTGGACGCTGATCTCCCGCCCGGCGTGCTTGTCCAGCGCGTCGCGCACGATGCGGTGGTGCTCGAAGAGGACCTGGCGCGAGACCTGGTCGCCGAGGCGCTCGGTCATGCCGGCGTAGTCGACCATGTCGCAGAAGAGGATGGTCACCGTGCCGTCGCTGGGCCGCTCGGACGGGCGATCTCGACGGGCGGGACGGTCGGGACGGGCCGGACGGTCTGTGCGGTCGTCGTGGCGGACGCCCCGCTGCTGGTCTCTGAACTGGGCCTTCAGGTCGCGGCGGAGCTCTTTTCCGATGTCGGCCCACTCCTTGCCGATCTCGGACCAGTCGGCTCCGTCGAGTGAGGCGGCGGTGGCAGAAGAAATCGCCGAAGAGATGGCGGACTGGGAGCTCGGGCGCGGACGGGAGAGCTGCTTGGCGGATCGATTGGGCCGGCTCTTCACGTCGATCCCACCCATGACGGCGAAACCGCGGACGATGATGCGCGGGGAGCCGGGGACGATAGGGACGTCGCGCATCTTGAGGCTGCGGCCGCCCATGAAGGAGAAGCCCCGGAGATCGACATCGAAACCCTCCGGGACGATGATGTTGATACCGCCCCAGAAGGCGACGGCGGTGATCTCGATCTCGGGGCCTTCGATCTCGGCCCGCCGCAGGTCCATGTCGCAGCCACCCATGACGGCGACGGCCCTGGTCTTGCCGCCGATGCGCCAGCGGCCGCGGGTGGAGTGGCCGCTCATGACGGCGATGTGCCAACGGCTGGACTTGCGGGGAGTCGCCGTCGTGGCCGGGGTGGGCGCGGTGACGGTGGCGGGAAGGTCGGCCATGACGGCCTCGAGCTCGCTACGGACCTTGGCCTCGAGCGCAGAGCCCATCCGTTCGGAGAATTCATCGAGCGTCAGGCGGCCCTCGACCACGTGCTCGCGCAGCAGGTTCACCGTGCGGTCGCGATCCGCATCCGCCACGCGCTCGCCGAGCCCGCCGGCGGGGGCGGGGGGCCGCGGGTCTTCGGGAACCGGACGTTCCGCCATCGCCGACAGTTTGCCCCGTTCGGCCGGGCCAAGTCGGATCTGACCACCCGTTAGGCTCATCCGCCGTGCGAGGAATCATCAGCGCGGCCGGGTATGTGCCGTATCGACGCCTCTCGAGGGGCGACATCGCGACGTTCATGGGGAGTGGCGGCGGGAAGGGAACCCGAGCCGTCGCCTCTCATGACGAGGACACCACGACACTCGGGGTCGAGGCGGCCCGACTGGCGTTGCGGGGTGCGGCAGGGCGCACGCCCGACTCTTTGTGGTTCTCGACCTCGCAGCCCGCGTACCTGGACAAGACGAACGCGACGGCGGTGGCGGCGGCGCTGCGGCTCCCCGGCGACGTGGCCGCCTTCGATTTCGGCGGCGCGCTCCGTTCGGGCGTGGGCGCCCTGGTGGCCGCGTTGGGGGGCGGGGGAACGACGCTCGTCGTGGCGTCCGATGCGCGTGACGGCCTGCCGACAAGCGGTGACGAGTCGGCCGGTGGTGACGCGGGGGCGGCGGTGGTCGTCGGAGAGGGACCGGGCCTCATCGCCGAGTTCGTGGCAGGGGCGGCGGCGACCGACGAGTTCACGGACCGCTGGCGCGCCCCGGGCGAGCGCACGTCGAAATTGTGGGAGGAGCGGTTCGGGGAGAACCGCTACCTCGCGCTCGGGCAGGAGGCATTGGGCCGCGCCATGAAGGCCGCCGGAGTGGAGTCCGGCGACATCGGGCGGTTGGCCATCACAGGGATGCACGGCCGCGCCGTGACGGGACTGGCCAAGAAGCTCGCCTTGGGCGACGGGGTCGTGGTGGACGACCTGGGCTCGAGTGTGGGCCAGAGCGGGACGGCGCATCCGCTGCTCGTGCTGGCGTCGACGCTGGAGTCGCTGGCGGCGGAGGGAGCGCCGGCCGGGACGGTGGTGGTGCTGGTGCATCTCGCCGACGGGGCCGACGCCGTCGTGCTGCGGACGACCGATGCGCTCGGGTCGTGGCGAGCGGCGCGGGCGATAGCGGACCAGGTGGCGGCTGGCGCACCGATCACGTACGCCAAGTTCTTGGCGTGGCGGGGCCAGTTGCAGCCGGAACCACCACGGCGGCCGGAGCCCGCACGCGTGTCGAGCACGGCGGCACATCGCAACGAGGCGTGGAAGTTCGGGTTCGAGGGTTCGAAGGACCGGAGCTCGGGGGCGATGCACATGCCGCCATCGAGGGTGTCGATGACGGGTGGTGCGGTCGACGACATGGAGCCGGTGCCGATGTCGGATGCCGTGGGGACGGTCGTCACGTGCACGGTGGACCGGCTGGCGTACTCGCCCAGCCCGCCGATCGTGTTCGCCATCGTCGACTTCGACGGCGGCGGGCGGTTCCCCGTGGAACTGACTGATGTCGATTCTGAAGAGGTGCGGTCGGGCAGTCGGGTCGAGATGACGTTCCGCCGGTTGTTCAGCTCCGACGGTATCCATGACTACTTCTGGAAGGGACGGCTCGTGCGTGACGACATTGGGACGGACGGAACGGGAGGAAGCTGATGGCATCGCATGGGGTCCGGGACAAGGTGGCGATCGTCGGGATGGGCTGCACCAAGTTCGCCGAGCTGTGGGACAAGGGGCTCGACGACCTCATCGTTGACGCGTCCATGGAGGCGTTTGCGTCGGCCGGCGTGGCCAAGGACGACATCGACGCCTACTGGTTCGGGACGGCCCAGAGCGGGATGAGCGGGCTGGCGCTGGCGCGGCCGCTGCAGCTGACGAACAAGCCCGTGACGCGGGTGGAGAACTACTGCACGACGGGGTCAGAGGCGTTGCGGGGCGCGGTCTACGCGGTGGCGTCGGGCGCGTACGACGTGGCCATGGCGGTCGGGGCCGAGAAGGTCAAGGACAGCGGCTACCAGGGTCTGAACCCGATGAACCCGCCGGGTGACGGCACGGCGCGGACACTGACGGCGGCGGCGATGTTCTCCATGGTGGCGCCGGCCTACGCGCAGAAGTACGGCGTCGACGACGAGACGATGGGCGACGTGCTGGCGTCGATCGCCGTGAAGAACCACTACAACGGGGCGCGCAACCCACGGGCGCAGTTCCGCCGGGAGATCACGAAGGAGACGGCGCTGGCGTCGCCGCGGTTGGCCGGCGGCCTCGGGGTGTACGACTGCGCCGGGGTCGCGGATGGCGCGGCGGCGGCGATCGTGGTGCGGGCCGAAGACGCGCTGCGGTACACGGACAAGCCCTTGTACATAAAGGGCCTGTCGTTCGCAGCGGGGAGTGGCTCCGGCCTGATCGACCCGGGCTACGACTACACCCATTTCCCCGAGTGCGAGGCGGCGGCGGCGGACGCGTACGCACAGGCGGGTGTCACCGAGCCGCGGCAGCAGTTGGCGATGGCGGAGGTCCACGACTGCTTCACGCCGACGGAGCTGGTGCTGATGGAGGACTTGGGGTTTGCTCCCCGGGGGACGGCATGGAAGGAAGAGCTGGCGGGGGCGTTCGACCTCGACGGCGACTTGCCCGTCAACCCCGACGGCGGGTTGAAGAGCTTCGGCCACCCGGTGGGCGCGTCGGGGCTGCGCATGTTCTTCGAGTGCTGGCTGCAGCTGCGGCGCGAGGCGCCCGAGGACCGCCAGATCGCGACCGTGGACCGGGGGCTGGCCATGACGCACAATTTGGGGGGGTATCCAGGCGAGATGGTGTCGTTCGTCTCGGTCGTGGGGAACGAGCTCGGGTAGGACCTGGTCCGGACGCTCGGACGCTTACTCGAGGAGCAAGTCCAGCGGCGTGAACGTGAGGCCGTGCGCATCGGCGACGGGTTTGTAGACGACCTGACCGTTGGCGACGTTGACACCCTCGGCGAGGGCTTCGTTGGACCGGGCGGCCTTCTTCCAGCCCTGGTCGGCGATGCTCATCGTGTAGGGCAGGGTCGAGTTGGCCAGGGCGTGCGTCGATGTGTGCGGCACGGCGCCTGGCATGTTGGAGACGCAGTAGAAGATTGTTCCGTGGACCTCGTAGACGGGGTTCGAGTGCGTCGTGGGGTGCGTCGACTCGAAACACCCTCCCTGGTCGACCGAGATGTCGACCAGGACGGAGCCAGGCCGCATTTGCGCGACAAGGGCATCGGAGACCAGGTGTGGTGCCCTCGCGCCGACGACGAGCACGGCGCCGATGACGATGTCGGCGTCGACACAGATCTCCTCGATGGCGTGCTGTGACGAGGCGATCGTCTCGAGCTCGCCCCGGAAGTGGTGGTCGACCTCGCGCAACTTGTCGGGGTTCCGGTCGAGGATGAACACCTCGGAGTGCATCCCCACGGCAATGGTGGCAGCGGCGAAGCCGGCGACCCCGGCCCCGAGGATGACGACCCGGGCCGCGCGGACACCGGGCACGCCGCAGACAAGGACGCCCCGCCCTCCGCCGGGGCGCATGAGGTGATGGGACCCCATGAGAGGCGCCATGCGACCGGCCACTTCGCTCATCGGCGCGAGCAGGGGCAGCGTGTTGTCGGTCAGCCGGACCGTCTCGTACGCGATGGCGACGTTGCCCGCCGCAAGCAGCGCCTCGGTGCACTCGCGTGATGCGGCGAGGTGCAGGTAGGTAAAGAGCGTCTGGCCGGTCCGGAGACCCAGGCGGTGGTACTCCTCGGGCAGCGGCTCCTTGACCTTGCAGACCAGGTCGGCGGCGGCCCACAGCTCGTCGGCGTCCTCCACGATGGCCGCACCGGTGCGGACGAATTCGCTGTCCGACATGGTCGAGCCGTCGCCGGCGCCCTTCTGGACGAGCACCTTGTGGCCGGCCGAGGTGAGCTCGCGTACGCCGGCCGGCGTGACGGCCACCCGGTATTCGTCCTCCTTCACTTCGGTGGGGACGCCGATGATCATGGCTACTCCTCGATGTTGCTCATCACGTGCTTGACGCGCGTGTAGTCCTCGAACCCGTACATCGACAGGTCCTTGCCGTACCCGGAGCGCTTGAAGCCGCCGTGGGGCATCTCGGCCACGAGGGGGATGTGGGTGTTGATCCAGACGCAGCCGAAGTCGAGATCGCGTGCCATGCGCATGGCCCGCCCGTGGTCACGCGTCCAGACCGAGGAGGCCAGCCCGTACTCCACGCCGTTGGCCCATTGGAGGGCCTCGGCCTCGTCGCTGAACTCCTGCACCGTGATGACCGGCCCAAAGACCTCGGACTGGATCATTTCGTCGTCCTGGCGGAGGCCGTCGACAACGGTCGGGGCGAAGCAGTACCCGCGGCCGCCGACGGGGGCGCCGCCGGTCATGACCGAAGCGTGCTTGGGTGCTCGCTCGAGGAAGCCCCTGACCCGCTCGAGCTGGTTGGCGTTGTTCAGGGGGCCGTAGTCGGCGTCCGCGTTGTCGGTGCCACCGACGGTCGTGCCCTCGGCCTGCTCGACAAGGGCGGCCAACAGGTCGCCGTGAACCCGGGGACCGGCGAGGACACGCGTCGCCGCCGTGCAGTCCTGTCCGGCGTTGAAGTACCCGGCACCGGCGATGCCTTCGGCCGCCGCGGCGGGGTCGGCGTCGTCGAAGACGATGACGGGCGCCTTGCCGCCGAGTTCAAGATGGACGCGCTTGAGGGTCGGGGCGGCGGCCGCTGCGACCTCCATGCCGGCCCGCACCGAGCCGGTCACCGACACCATTGCGGGCGTCTCGTGCGCGACGAGGACGCGGCCGGTGTCGCGGTCACCGCACACCACGTTGAAGACTCCCGGCGGGAGGTGCTCGGCCATGATCTCGGCCATGAGCAACGCCGTCACGGGCGTGGTGTCGGACGGCTTGAGGACCATGGTGTTCCCCGCCGCCAAGGCCGGGGCGAACTTCCAGACCGCCATCATCATCGGGTAGTTCCAGGGCGTGACCGCCCCGCAGACGCCAATGGGCTCGCGGCGGATGAACGAGGTGTGGCCCGCCATGTACTCGGTTGCGGCCAGACCTTCGAGATGCCGGGCGGCACCGGCGAAGAAGCGGATCTGGTCGACCATCGGAGGGATCTCCTCGTCCATGGTCAGCTGGAAGGGCTTGCCGGTGTTCTCGGACTCGGCGCGGACCAGATCCTCGGCCCTGGCCTCCAGGGCGTCCGCGATCCTGATGAGCGCGAGGCTGCGCTCCGACGGCGTCGTGCGGCGCCACGTTGTGAAGGCGTCGGCGGCGGCGGCGAGGGCGAGGGCGACATCGGCCGGCCCCGAGACGGGCGCCTCGGCGAACTCCTCCCCCGTCGAGGGGTCGATCAACGGCGCCAGCGGACCATCCTGTGCATCGTGATAGGCCCCCCCGACGAAATTCTGCAACCTGCGCATGCCGCTCCCTTCCTACGTAGGTTCCGTTTTACAGAATCACAGACCTAAGCGACCCCAACAAGCGTTTTCGCAACATCGGAGCCCCAATACGACGAATTCTGCTTGACTGGACCGGCGAAGATGACACAATTCTGCATCACGGGGGATTCGGCCCTGCGAGAAGACCGAAGCGAGGTGTGAGATGCCCGAGACCGACGGGCACGGGGAAGCGGATGCGGTGAGCGACCTTGGGCCGCCCGCCGGAGCCCTCCTCGACGGGCCCAACCGGGCGATCATCGAGGCGTTGCAGCGCGACGGCCGTCAGCCCTACGGGGCGATCGCCGAGGAGGTCGGGCTGTCGGAGGCGGCGGTGCGGCGCCGGGTCCAGCGACTGCGGGAATCGGGGATCATGCAGATCGTCGCGGTGACCGACCCGCTCCAACTCGGCTTCACGCGCCAGGCGATGATCGGGATCTCCGTCGAGGGCGACGTGCGACGCGTGGCCGAAAAGCTCACCGCCCTCCCCGAGGTCGACTACGTGGTGATGTGCGCCGGCTCCTTCGACATCCTCGTGGAGATCGTCTGCGAGGACGACGAACGGCTGCTCCATGTACTGAACGACTCGGTGCGTTCCATCCCGGGCGTGCGGGCCACCGAAACCTTCTTGTACCTGAAGTTGGCCAAGCAGACGTATACGTGGGGCACCCGCTGAGCGGCGTGTCCCGAGCGGAGGAATCATGAGCACCACCAGTCCGGAGAACAGGGATCTCAGCGAGCGGGCACGCCGCCACCTCTGGATGCATTTCAGCCGTATGGGGTCGTACGAGGACCACGAGATACCCGTCATCGTGCGCGGTGAGGGCGCCTGGGTCTGGGACCAGCACGGGAAGCGCTACCTCGACGGCCTCGCTGGGCTCTTCACCTCGCAGCTCGGGCACGGGCGCACGGAGCTGGCCGAGGCCGGAGCGAAGCAGGCCGAGACCCTGGCCTACTTCCCTCTGTGGACGTACGCGCATCCTCGGGCTGTTGACCTGGCCGAGCGAATTGCTGCCCTGGCTCCGGGCGACCTCAACCGGGTCTTCTTCACGTCCGGAGGATCAGAGGCCGTGGAGTCGGCGTGGAAGCTGGCGCGCCAGTACTTCGGCATGATCGGACAGCCAGCGCGCACCAAGGTGATCAGCCGGAACATCGCCTACCACGGGACCTCGATGGGCGCGCTGTCCATCACGGGCATCCCCGCACTGCGCACTCCGTTCGAGCCCTTGGTGCCCGGGGCGATCAAGGTGCCCAACACGAACTTCTACCGGGCCGAGGTCTTCGCGGACGACGAAGTGGCGTTCGGGCGATGGGCGGCCGACGAGATTGAGCGGGCGATCGAGCGCGAGGGACCCGAGACGGTCGCCGCGGTCTACCTCGAACCAGTGCAGAACGCGGGCGGGTGCTTTCCCCCGCCGCCCGGCTACTTCGAGCGGGTGCGCGAGATCTGCGATCGCCATGGCGTGCTCCTCGTGTCCGACGAGGTCATCTGCGCCTTTGGCCGCCTCGGCCACTGGTTCGGCGCCCTGCGCTACGGCTATCAGCCCGACATCATCACGGTGGCGAAGGGGCTGACCTCGGGGTACGCCCCTCTGGGGGCGATGATCGCCTCGGATCGTCTGATGGAGCCGTTCCTCGGTCCCGGCGCGTCCTTCCTGCACGGCTTCACGTTCGCCGGGCACCCGGTGAGCTGCGCGGTCGCGATGGCCAATCTCGATGTCTTCGACGGCGAGCGGATCCTCCAACACGTGCAATCCACCGAGGACGCGTTCCGTACCGCGCTCGAGGGCCTCTACGAGCTGCCGATCGTCGGCAACGTCCGGGGGGCCGGGTTCTTCTACGGGATCGAGCTGGTCAAGGACAAGGCCACGCGCCTCTCCTTCAACGACGAGGAGTCCGAGCGGCTCCTGCGTGGCTTCCTGTCGGGCGCGCTGTTCGAGGCGGGGCTCATCTGCCGGGCGGACGACCGCGGCGACCCCGTGATCCAGCTGTCGCCTCCGCTGATCTGCGGGCAGGAGGAGATCGACTTCATGGCATCGACGCTGCGCGAGGTGCTCACCGAGGCGTGGCGCCGGGTGTAGCACCGGGAACCGCCCCGGGCTACGAGCGGCTCTCCCTCTGGTGGGAGGCGGTCCCCGTTCCCCTGCCGGCGCGTCCCGCCCTCGCCGAAGACCTCTCCGTCGACGTCTGCATCGTCGGAGGGGGCTTCACCGGTCTGTGGACGGCCCACTCGCTCTGCCGGGCCGATTCTTCGCTTCGCATCGCAGTCGTCGAGCGAGAGGTGGCAGGGTTTGGCGCGTCCGGGCGCAACGGCGGCTGGTGCTCGGCGCTATTCGCGACCTCCGACGCCGCGCTCGCCCGGCGCCACGGGCACGACGCCATGCACGCGATGCGGCGCGCCATGCAGGAAACGGTCGACGTCGTGGGAGCGAGCGCGGCGAGCGAGGACATCGACTGCCACTTCGAAAAGGGTGGGACGGTTGACCTCGTACGGAGCGAGGCGCAACGGGAACGGGCCCTCGCAGCGGTGGACGAGGCGCGAGCTTTGGGGTTCGGCGAGGAGGATCTGCGCTGGCTCGGGCCGATCGAGACGCGCGCCGTCGTGGGGGCCGCCGGCGTTCTGGGCGCGACGTTCACCCCGCATTGCGCAGCGATCCAGCCGGCGCTCCTGGCGCGGGGCTTGGCGGACGCCATCGAGCGCGACGGCGTGCGTCTCTTCGAACAGACGGAGGTGACCGACGTCCGGCGCGGGACGACAGGAGGAACGTCCGTTGTCACCCGGGGCGGTACGATCCGAGCCGAGGTGGTCGTGCGGGCCACGGAGGCGTGGACCCCCACGCTGCCGGGCCAGCACCGCGACATCGTCCCCGTGTACTCGCTCATGGTGGCGACCGAACCGCTCGACCTATCGTTCTGGTCTGAAGCCGGTTTGCGGGATCGGGCAACGTTCGCCGACCACCGCCACATGATCATCTACGGGCAGCGAACGGCCGACGGTCGCCTGGCCTTCGGTGGGCGGGGGGCGCCGTATCACTACGGGTCTGCGGTGCGCCCGGCCTTCGACCGGGAGCCAGCCGTGCACGCGTTGCTGCGAGCGACGCTGATCGATCTGTTCCCCGCCCTCGACGAGGCGCAGTTCACGCACGCCTGGGGCGGGCCACTGGGCATTCCGCGCGACTGGCATTCGTCGGTCGGGTTCGACCGCAGCTCCGGGCTGGCCTGGGCGGGCGGCTATGTGGGCGACGGCGTGGCCACCTCAAACCTCGCGGGGCGCACGCTGGCCGACCTCATCACCGGGGCCGACTCCGACCTCACCGGGCTGCCGTGGGTGAACCATCACTCACCCCGCTGGGAGCCCGAACCTCTGCGCTGGGTCGGCGTCAACGCCGGGCTGTGGACGATGAAGCTGGCCGACCGGAGCGAGACTCGCCGTGGACGCCCGAGCAAGACCGCAGCGGTCCTGGGGCGCGTCCTGGGCCAGTGACCAGTGATCGGTGCCACAATCTCGGCCGTGCAGGAAGCAGCGGGGACAGGGGCCGACGACGAGGCCGCCAGCGCTGTCGCAGGGTGGGCGGTGAGCCAGCTCATCTTCACCTACGCCGAGCGCATTGACGAGGGGGATTTTGCGGGGGTGGCCGAGCTCTTCGAGCACGCGACGCTTACCTTCGAAGGCTTCGGCGACGCGGTCAGCGGGCGCGACGCCATTGAGAAGCTCTACGCGCGCAGCACCCGGCGCTACGAGGACGGGACGCCGCACACCAAGCACGTGATGTCCAACGTGCTGGTCGACCTCGGTGACGACAGCAGCCGTGCAACCAGCCGCTCGTACTTCACGGTGCTGCAGGCCGTGCCCGGCGAGCTGGCCCTCCAGCCGGTGATCGCCGGCCGGTACCGGCATACGTACCGGCGGGTGGATCGTCGCTGGCGCGTCGAGACGATGCACGTCATGATCGACCTCGTGGGAGACCTCGGCCACCACATGCTCTTCGACCTGTCGCCATGAGACTCTCGCTCCCCTACCGCTGGGACTGCAGCCCCCAGGAGTTCTGGACCCTCTACTTCGACCCCGATTTCACGGTCCGCATGCACTTGGAAGCCCTGGGGTCCACGTCGGCCGAGGTGGTGTCCCAGGAGGGCGACCTCACCAACGGCCTGGTGCGGACGATCCGCTATGGGCAGCGGCCGAACATGCCGGGCCCGGTGCGCAAGATCTTCGGCGAGGAGGTCGTCACCACCGAGGTCAGCACCTTCGACCCTGCGGCGTCGACCTCGACGTTCACGATGACGCCCGGGACCATGGCCAACAAGACCCAGATCGAGGGTGCCATCGCGTTGGCGCTGGAGGACGGCAAGACCGTCGAGACGTTCTCCCTCGACGCCCGGGTGAAGATCTTCGGCGCCGGCCCCATCGTGGAGCGCTTCATCGAGCAGCAGGCCCGCGACATGCAGGCCAAGTCGGTGGAGTTCATGCGCGCCGAGCTCGGGGGCTGAACGGACATTCCCGACGAGTCGCCAACGCCCTGACCTGGGAGCGTGACGGTCATCGTGCATGTGTTCTCGGCGGCGGCCGCCGGCGAATCTGTTCGAAATACTTGACGCGGCGTCCATCAGCACCAAAGGTGTGGGCCGTCAATCCTCGGTCACTCGCGCATGGACGTGGGCCGAACCTGACGTGACGGGTAGAGCGGGTGGACGTGAGACCGGGGCGTTGCCGAGGGCAGCGGCCATCCCTCGGTCGCCCCTGCGGGGCGTCCATGATGGCTCTCGAGCCGAGCACAAGGGAGGTAACGAACGGTGACGGTCACCGAGGACTTCGCGGAAGACCTGGCGATCATCCACGACCCCGAGTCCAAAGAGGCGTTCCACGTCGAGCAGCACGGGATCGACTTCATCCCCGAGAGCGAGCGCTGGGCGACGCCGAGGGACGTGTTCGGCATGTGGGCGGGGGCGAGCGTACAGATCGAATACTTCATCTACGGCGCCATTCTGATGACGTTCGGGCTCACCTTCGCCCAGGTGCTCTTCGTCATCGTCCTCGGCAACCTTTCGTACTTCCTTTTGGGGCTGTGCTCGTTGCAGGGTCCCAACGCCGGGACGACCGTCTTCGCCATCAACCGGGCGCCCTTCGGCCCGAACGGCTCGCGTCCGATCTCGTTCTTCAACTGGGTCACGCAGATCGGCTTCGAGGTGGAGGGGTTGATCCTGATCGTCGGCGCCGGGCTGGTGCTGATGATCAAGGCCGGCTACCTCCCCGGAGACCCGGCGAAGGTGGTCCTGGTGATCGTGGCGGTGCTCGTCCAGGGGATCCTCCCCTTCTTCGGGCACGCAGCGATTGTGAAGACGCTCCGCCTCCTGGTGCTGCCGTTCCTGATCCTCTTCGCCGTCCTGCTCGGCTTCGCCATCCCCCACGCCAACCTGCAGGTCGTCAAGACGAGCGGCGATTGGCAGGGCTTCCTGGAGGCGCTCGCGTTCACGATCGCGCTGTCCGGGCTCGGCTGGACCGAGAACGGCAACGACTACACGCGCTATTGCCCGACCAACACCTCCAAGAAGGGGATCGTGGGTTGGGTTTTCCTCGGCACCGCCGTGCCCGAGATCCTCATCATGACCCTCGGCGCCGTCGTCGGAACGTTCGTCCTGAAGATCGGGACCGGCGCCGGCGGCCTCTTGCCGTTCGCGCACACGAGCGCCATCCCCTCGTGGTTCGTCGTGGTCTTCTTGGTGTTCGCGGTCGTGCAGATCTTCGGGATCAACAGCCTGGACATGTACTCATCGGGCGTGACGCTGCAGGCCATCGGCGTGCCGGTGAAGCGCTACCAGGCTGTTGTCGTCGACTGCGTCATAGCTCTGGGCGTGACGATGTACGCCATCTTCAGCTCCTCCTTCACCCAGTACCTGTCTGACTTCGTCGACATCGTGATCATCTGGATCGCACCGTGGAGCGCCATCTTCCTCGTCGACTGGGCGCTGCGCCATTTCCGCTACGTGCCGAGCGAACTGCAGAAGACCGGACGCGATTCGCTCTACTGGCGCACGGGGGGCATCCACTGGCCGGCCTGGATCGCCCAGCTGGTTGGGATGTTCGCAGCCATCTCGGGGCTGTCCGCCACTTTCCACCTGCCCACAGGGCTCAACTTGTTGACGTACCACACCCGTGACGCGTTCGGCTTCGGCGCCGACTTCAGTGTGTTCCTCGGGATGGGTGTCGGTGGTCTCGTCTACGCGGTCCTGGCCTGGCGGGGCGTGCGGGGTCGGGAGGCGGACGCGCAGGACCGCCTGCTCCGGGGGGAAGGCCTGCTCACCGCCTGAGCCCGACGACCTCGGGCGCGCGCCCGGGGCGGTCCGTCGGATCGTCAGTCCGTCAGTTCGTCAGTCCCAGTCCTCGACCAGTCCGCCGTGGCCATCGGGGTGGAACAGTGGCATGGCGCCGAGTGTCCTTACCAGTGCAGCGTCCCCGCCGAGGGCGCGCTTCCATCCGCCGCCTTCGGTCATCAGGGTGCCGATGACCACCGGCTCCGCGTCCATGCGCCGGACCAGGCGCAGCGCCGAGGACAACGAGGCACCGGTGGAGATGACGTCGTCGACGACGGCGACCCTGCGGCCACGGACGGCGTCGACCCGGGCCGGGTCCATGCGCAGCCGCTGGGGCTTGTCCGTCGTGATGGAGTAGACGGGCTCGGACCATGTCTCGCCGAGATGGATCTTCGGCGTCTTGTGGAGGATCACGTAGTCATCCAGGCCGAGGGCGCGGCTGGCCTCGATGGCCAGCGGGATCCCCATTGTCGCCACGGACACGACGATGTCCGGTTTTGAGGGCCGCATCATCTCGGCCAGTTCCCGACCGGCTGTCTCGGCGAACTTCACCCCCAGGTCGACGCAGATGAGCAACGCGATCGTCAGCTCATCGGACAGGGCGACGAGGGGAAGCTCCAGGGTCTGGCTCCCGACCGTGGTCGTGTAGGTACGAGCGGCGGTCGTGGACATGGCGCTTGAGGAGCATAGGTGCCAGGTCCCGGAGGGCAGACGCCCTGACGCATCGCGGTGAGGCCGGCGCGGTCCACCTGATACTGAACACCCCCGCACGCGGAGCGGGCCGTCAGACCCGGTTCCGAGGGACCTTTGGCCCTAGAGGCGGAATCCGGGTTTCCGTAGCATCGAACTTGTAGCCGAAGACGCTGGCGGTGAGGGTCGGGTGACGCGCCTTTCCCCCACGGTCGAGTATGGGTTCGTCTCGGGTGGCGGGAACCACGTTGCCCTCGGCGGCTCGGCTTTGTGGTTGCGCTTTCCCCGGCCGACCTCCCTCAGCGTCTTCGGCACCTTCTCGGACGAAGGATTCGTTCCGGCCTGCCGGCCACTTCGGTCCCACCGGCCACCCGGGTCGCCGCCAACTACATTCGCCGGATGATCCTCGACAAATTCCTCGTCACGGACCAGGTCGCCATCGTCACGGCGAGCGGGCGCGGTATCGGAGCCGGTGCCGCCGTCGCCCTGGCCGAAGCCGGAGCCGACGTCGTCCTGGCCGCCAGGACGGAGGATCAGCTTCGTGAGGTCGCCAAGCGGGTCGAAGCCGCCGGCCGCCGTGCCGTCGTGGTCCCCGGCGACCTGACCGACTTCGACCTCATGGCCTCGTTGGCCGATACAGCGCAGAAGGAGTTCGGTCGGCTCGACATCGTCGTCAACAACATGGGCGGCGCCATGCCACGACCGTTCCTCGATACGTCGCCCCGATTCCTCGAGGAGTCCTTCCGCTTCAACGTCTCGGCCGGCCACGCGTTGATCAGGGCGGCGGTGCCGCGCATGCTCGAGGGTGATCATCCCGGTGGCGCCATCGTCAGCATCTCGTCGGTGATGGGCCACGTTGCCGGCCGGGGGTATATCGGCTACGGCACCGTCAAGGGGGCGGTCGAGCAGTACACCCGTCTCGCCTCGCGTGACCTGGCGCCGCGTATCCGGGTCAACGCCATCGGCGTCGGCTCCACGGCGACATCCGCGCTAGACATCGTCATGTCGAGCGACGAGCTCCGGACGGCTATGGAGGACGTCACGCCACTCAAGCGGATCGGTCACATCGATGACATCGCGGCCGCCATCCTCTATCTGGTCTCGCCGGCCGGGGCCTACGTCACGGGGAAGGTGATCGAGGTCGACGGCGGCCTGCAGTCGCCCAACCTCGAGTTCCCCATCCCCGACCTGTAGGGCCGGCCGCCCCGTACCACCTGCCGCATCCGCATTCCGCACCCGTCAAGGAGTCCCGCCATGCCATACCGCATCGTGCAATGGAGCACCGGCAATGTCGGGCGCCACGCCCTCGCCGGCATCGACGCCCACCCCGAGCTCGAGCTCGTCGGCCTCTTCGTCTCCAACCCTGACAAGGTCGGCAAGGACGCCGGCGAGCTGGCCAACCTCGGGCACTCCCTCGGCGTCTCGGGCACGAGCGAGGTCGAGGCGCTGCTCGCGCTGCGTCCCGACTGCATCGTCCACACCGCCATGGCCGACGACCGCATCTTCGAGGCCCTGGCTGACCTGGAGCGCTTCCTCACTGCCGGGATCAACGTCGTCTCTTCGAGCCCGGTCATGCTGCAGTACCCCGCACCCGACGACCCCATCGCCGCCCCCGTCATCGCGGCGGCCGAGCGCGCCGGCGTCTCCCTCTTCGTCAACGGCGTCGACCCAGGTTTTGCGAATGACGCCCTCCCGCTCGTGCTCTCGGGCATCAGCGAGCGGATCGAGGAGGTCCGTTGCTCGGAGGTCCTCAACTACAACACCTACAACCAGCCCATGGTCCTCTTCGACATCATGGGGTTCGGCCGCGACCTGCACGACGGGCCGATGCTGTTGAGCCCCGGCGTGCTGACGATGGCCTGGGGCAGCGTCGTGCGCCAGGTCGCCGCCGGCCTCGGCGTGACCCTCACCGACGTCACCGAGTGGTACGAGCGCGAGGCGGCGCCGGAGGACTTCGAGATCGACGCCGGCACGATCAAAGCGGGCACCGCCGCCGCGCTCCACTTCGAGGTGCGCGGCATGGTCGGCGACCGGGCCATTGTCGTGCTCGAACACGTCACGCGCCTGCGCGACGACCTCGGCGCCGAGTGGCCGCGGCCCGCCGGGCACGGCTGCTACCGCGTCCAGATCACCGGCGAGCCCAATTACACCCTCGACCTGCAGCTGATGGGGACCGACGGCGACCACAACACCGCCGGCCTCAAGGCGACCGCGATGCGCCTCGTCAACGCCGTCCCGGCGGTCATCGCCGCCCCTCCTGGGCTGGTGACCGCGCTCGACCTCCCGCTGGTGACCGGGCGCGGCCTCGTCGTCACCTGATCAGGCGAGGGGCACGATCTCGCTGGTCTGCATCACCGGCGTGATGTTCGTGTAGTTGGCGACGTCGGCCAGGACTTCGCCGGTGGCCTCGGCGCCCATCGCCGCCCCGAGGGCGTCGACCGACTCGAACTCGAAGTGCACGGCCGCCACGTAGGGGCCGTCGACCCCCTTGTCGATCTCCGCCTCGGTGAGCCCCCAAGCCTTCATGGCGAGCGGCACATGCTTCTGGCGGTAGTAGTCGTGGTCGAAGGTCGTGCCCTCGCCAGAGGGGTAGAAGACGGACAATCGGATCACCTGGACGCTCCTTTGCCTGCGGGGTCGGGCCAGTCTGGCACTCGGGGACGATCAGCAACAGACGCTCGATGGTTCGCGCGTCCATGCCCACCACCGTTAGCGATCGGCGGATTCCAGGGTTACTCGCCGTCTGATCCCGGTGACCTCCCACGCTCGTCCCAACGCGCTTGCGAACAACCCCACGACGACCAGCACCGAAGCCTTCTGCAGGGCAGAGCTTTGCGTGTCAGTGAGCAACGCAATGCCAAGGGCGAGCTGGATCAGAAAGCCGCCGGCCGAAATAAAGGCAAAGACGAGGTTCAGCCTGCGAGTTGGAAAGCCGCGGGAGAAGTTCCCGGCCCGCCTGGCTCGCGGTATCAAGCGGCTGGTGGCCAGCAAGCCGACCATCGCCATCACGGCGCTGGATGCCCCGAGGACCGCGGCACCTCCGGTCAATGCGACCAGCGAGACGAAGAAGGCGTCAACCAAGGCGAGGAATGCGCTGCCGGCCAGCACGGTCCTTCTCTCCCGAGTGCTCGCGTCCGAATCGTCGGCGTTGACGACCGACACGGCGACGACGAGCAGGCCGAGGATGGCAGCGGATGCTCCCGCGCTTGCAACGAAGAACATTTCGTAGCGGCCCACCAGCAGCGCATCTTACGGGCACCACCTGTTGCACACGGCCGGGACGAGTGCAGGGCTGGACTTGCGTGCCTTCTTGCTGGACGGCCTGAAGCGAGTTCGGGGAGAGTCCGAGCAGCTGCAGGAGCGTCGGGGCGACCTCGATGACGGTCTTCCCGCTGCGTAGTGCGCGCCAGCCCCGATTCAATAAAGCGCGCGATGAACCAGCATTGTCAGCGGCTCAGCTACCCGACGACGACCGTTCATATGCCGGCGATCGGGGTCGATCACGAAATGTTCATCGTCAGTTCAATCATTTTGCGCGTACTCGTCACGAAGAGGCCTCTGCGACATGACGGTGTCCGCCGGACAGACAGCTCCCAGGGGCTCCGTTGCCGCCGGTTCGAGTCTGCGAAAAAGATTGCCCGAACCTGTCGAGAACAGTTATCCGGCTCCGACATCTTCCCGAGAGGCGCTACTAGGGCGCCCGACGAGGAAGGATGGAGCCATGCGATTCATGCTGCTGCAGAACTATGGGGGTGTCGAAGCGGAGTGTGCCCCCATGTACGAGTGGAGCCCCGAGGAGGTCACCGCACACATCGAGTTCCAGCAAGCGCTCAACCGCCAGCTCGAAGAACTGGGCGAGCTCATCGATGCCCAGGGCCTGGCCGGCCCGGACGAGGCCCGGTTCGTGGTGTCCGACGGGACCACGCCCCTGGTGACCGACGGGCCATTCCCCGAGTCCAAGGAACTGCTGGCCGGCTACCGCATCGTCGAGGTCGACACGCCCGAACGGGCCGTCGAGATCGCCGGACTGATCTCGGCTGCGCCGGGCGAGGGCGGTGCCCCGATCCGCCAGCGCATCGAGGTCCGCCAGGTGATGAGCGCCCCCGACCCCGAAGTGTGACCGTCTCCGACGTCCCCGACGCTGCCGACCGCGTCGAGGGCCTGCTGCGTGAACTGGCGCCGCGGGCCCTCGGCGGCGTCGTCCGCCGTTACGGCCACTTCGACGATGCCGAGGATGCCGTCCAGGAGGCGTTGCTGGCGGCGTCGAGCGCGTGGGTCACCGACGGCTTGCCAGACAATCCGATCGGGTGGCTCGTCCGGGCCGCGTCCCGCCGGATGACAGACCTTTACCGCGGCGGCGAAGCCCGCCGGCGCAGAGAGGACCTGGCTGCCTCGTGGTCGAGCGATCAGCCCGCTCCCGCGTCCGGGCGCGACGACACCCTCGTCCTCTTCTTTCTGTGCTGTCATCCCGCGCTCCCAGCCGCCTCGGCCGTGACCCTCACGCTGCGGGCGCTGGGCGGATTGACCACGAGAGAGATCGCCGCCGCCTTTCTCGTCCCTGAGGCAACCATGGCGCAGCGCATCAGCCGGGCCAAGCGCACCATCGCCGGGTCCGGCGAGCCCTTCGCGTTACCCGATCCGGCCGCCAGGGACGAACGCCTGGCGCCCGTCCTGCGGATCGTCTATCTGATCTTTAACGAAGGGTACGCCACCAACCACGGTACGGAACTGGAACGGTCCGACCTCACGGCTGAAGCGATCCGACTCGGCCGCCTCCTCCACGAGCTCCTGCCTGACGACGCCGAGGTGACCGGGCTGCTCGCGCTCATGCTGCTGACGGAGGCCCGCCGCGACGCCCGGACGACGGCCGGGGGCGCGTTGGTCCCGTTGAGCGAGCAGGACAGAACTCGCTGGGACCGCAGCCTCATAGCGGAGGGCACCGCGCTGGCCATGAACGCCCTCGACCACAGCTCGATGGGCGAGTACGCGGCTCAGGCGGCGATCGCCGCGTTGCACGACGGGGCGCCCAGCCACGACGAGACAGACTGGCGTCGCATCTTGTCGCTCTACACGGTGCTCCTACATCGCACCGACAGTCCGGTCGTGCGTCTCAATCGTGCCGTGGCCCTGGCGATGGCCGATGGCCCCGCATCGGCGCTGGTCCTCGTCGACGAGCTGGCCGACGACGGCGTCCTCGCAGGATCGCACCGGGTCCACGCCGTGCGGGCGCACCTCTTGGAGATGCAGGGCGACCTTTGTAGGGCCAAGGACGAGTACGTCGCTGCCGCCGCTGGCACTGCCAACACGCGCGAGCGCGACTACCTCACCATGAAGGCAGCCGCGCTCGACGTGGTCAGTCCCCCGTCGAGGGATCGATGACCGTAGAAACGAGCGAGACGCTGTCGGCCGGGAAGCCACCGCAGCGGGCGTGCTCGAAGATGATGTCGCTGTCCGGCGCCACGTAGACGCAGTAGATCTTGTCCTCGGTCACGTAGCTCTGGAGCCATTTGATCTCGGGTCCCAGGCTCGAGATGACCTTGTTGGACTTCTCGCTGATGTCGTGCAGCTCCTGAGCCGTCAACTTGCCTGCGCCGGGGAGCTCTCGCTCGATCACGAACTTCGGCATGTGTACAACCTCCAACCTGATAACGTACTGAGAGTATCTCTCTCACATACGATTAGTACGTAATTATGCATACCAAAGGTACGGATGTCAAGGGGCGGGAGGACCGGCGCCTCGCGCAGGGCCTCGCCACCAGGGCGTTGCTGATCAAAGCCGCCCGAGAACTGTTCGGCCGGCAGGGGTACGTCGACACGTCCATCGACGAGATCGTCGCCCGGGCGGGCGTCACCAAGGGCGCCGTCTACCACCACTTCGACGGCAAGGAGGGGCTGTTCCGCTCCGTGTTCGAGCAAGTGCACCGAGAGGTCACCGACCAGGCGGCGGCCGAGTTCCTTGGCCCCGACTCGTGGGCCGCGCTGTTGGACGGCTGTGCCTTGTGGATCGACGCCTACCTCGATCCGTTGGTCCGGCGCATCGCGCTGCAGGATGCCCGCGCCGTCCTCGGCTGGGATGAGGTGCGCGGCATCGAGAACCGGTTCGGCGCCGTCGCGCTACGGGGTGCGTTACGTAAGGCGATGCACGCCGGGGTGTTGGAGCCGCGGCCCCTGCGCCCGCTGGCCTTGTTGCTCATGGGTGCGTTGGGCGAGGGATGCCTTTACATCGGCGATTCGGATGCGCCCGAAGAGGCGCGCCGCGAGGTGCTGGGGCTGATCACCGACATGCTCTCGGCCTTCCGCACCGAGTCGGCGCCTAAGGCCATTAGCGGCCGCGCCGTCTAACGGAAGTCCCGGCTCGCCGGGACCGACGTCCCCACGCCGAGCGCCTCGACGCGTTCGGCGTCGAAGCTCACAGCGCCCTGCCCCTTGCGCACACGGCCCCCGATCAACAGGACCGGCGAGTGCCGGGCCACGTGCTTCCAGCGCGCCCACGCCCCCCGAGAAAACACAACGTTGACGTGCCCGGTCTCGTCCTCCAGGTTGATGAACACGGCGCCCCGCGCCGTCTCGGGATGTTGACGATGCGTCACGACGCCGGCCACCGTCGCCCGCGCCCCGTCGGCGTAGGACTCGGACTCCAGATCCACCGCCGTCGTCACGCCCATCGCCTCGAGCCGCTCGCGCGCCAGGTGCATCGCCGTGCGCTCGGGCGCCAGCCCCAGCGCCCACAGGTCGTCGGCCACCGAGTCGTAGAGGCTCGGCTCGGGCAACGGCGGCGCCTCGGCGCCCACCACCACACCGGGCAGGCGGTCCGGCGTGCCCATCGCCGCCGCCCCCGCTCCCCACAACAGCCGCCGCCGGAGCGAAGTCACCGACCCCGGCACGTCCTCGCCCACCGGGTCCAGGGCCCCCGCCGCCGCCAGCGTCTCGAGCTGGGCCTGGGTCACGCCGGCCCGGCGCACCAGGTCCTCGCTCCCGCCCCAGGGACGCCCGGCGACGATCCGCTCCGCCGTCGCCTCCCCCACCCCGCGCACCGACGCCAGCCCCAACAAGAGCACCGGGTCCGACCGCAGCCCCTCCAGTGACGCCCCCACCTCGGAGCGGTTCACGTGGGGCCGGCGCACGCGCACCCCGTGCCGCCGCGCGTCGGCCACCAGCGACTGGGGCGACCAGAACCCCATCGGCTGCGAGTTCAACAGCCCCGCGGTGAACGCCGCCGGGTAGTGCAGCTTCAACCAGGACGAGGAGTACACGAGATACGCGAACGACACCGAGTGCGACTCGGGGAACCCGAAGTTGGCGAACGCCGCTAGCGCCTCGAAGACCTGGTCGGCCACCGCGCCGGTCACCCCCCGGGCCGCCATGCCCTCGAAGAGACGAGCCCGCATCTTCTCCATGCGGGCTGCCGAGCGCTTGGCCGCCATGGCCTGGCGCAGCTCGTCCGCGTCGGCCGCGCTGAACCCGGCGATGGCGACCGCCATCTCCATCAGTTGCTCCTGGAAGAGGGGCACCCCGAGCGTGCGCTGCAGGATCGGCTCGAGCAACGGGTGCAGGTACGTCACCTTCTCTTCGCCCCGCCGGCGCCGGATGTAAGGGTTGACCGCGTGCCCCTGAATGGGCCCCGGCCGGATGAGCGCCACCTCGATCGCGATGTCGTAGAACGTCCGCGGCCGCACCCGCGGCAGCGTCCCCATCTGGGCCCGGCTCTCGACCTGGAAGACCCCGACCGTGTCGGCCGCGCACAACAGGTCGTAGACCTCGTCCTCCTGAGGGAGTTGCGCCAGGTCGACGTCGACCCCGTAGAAGTCGTGCACCAGGTCGACCATCCGGTGCAGCGCTTCGAGCATGCCGAGGCCCAGGAGGTCGAACTTCACCAGCCCGATGGCGGCGCAGTCGTCCTTGTCCCACTGCAGCACCGTGCGGCCCTCCATGCGCCCCCACTCCACCGGGCACACCTCGACCACCGGCCGATCGCACAGCACCATGCCGGCCGAGTGGATGCCGAGATGCCGCGGCCGGTCGAGCACCTCGGCCGCCAGTTCGGCCACCAGCGGCGGCACCCCACCCGCCGAGCCCGTCCCGACTGTCTCGTGCACCGCGGCGGCCGACGACGGCCCGCGTCCGTGCCCGGCGTCGATCCCGGCCGACCACGCGTCCACCTGCTCCTGGGTGAAGCCGAACGCCTTGCCCACGTCGCGCACGGCCGAACGGGGCCGGTAGGTGATGACGTTGGCCACCTGCGCGGCGTGCCGCCGGCCGTAGCGCTCGTACACGTACTGGATCACCTCTTCGCGGCGCTCCGACTCGATATCCACGTCGATGTCCGGCGGTCCGTCCCGCGCCGGGGACAAGAACCGTTCGAACAGCAATCCGAGGTCGACCGCGTCGACGTTGGTGACGCCCAGCGCGTAACAGACAGCAGAGTTGGCCGCGGAGCCACGGCCCTGGCAGTAGATGTTCAGCCGCTTGCACACCTGGGCGATGTCCCACACGACGAGGAAGTAGCCGGCGAAGCCGAGCGTCCCGATGACGTCGAGCTCGTGCTCGATCTGGCGCCACGCCCCCGCCACCCGCTCGGACTCGGGCGGCCCATAACGCGCCCGGGCACCCTCGTGCACGAGGTGGCGCAGGTAGCCCTGCTCGTCCATGCCGGCGGGGACGGGGAAGTCGGGCAGCTTCGGCGCCACCAGGCGGAGGTCGAAGGCGCAGGCACGCCCGAGCTCGGCCGCCCGCTCGACCACGCCGGGCCAGCGGGCGAAGCGCCGGCTCTGCTCGGCGCCCGAGCGGAGACAGGCCACCGGGGCCGGGGGGAGCCAGCCCTCGAGCTCGGCCAGGGGACGACGCGCCCGCACGGCGGCGAGCGTGGTGGCGAGGCGGTACCCCGCCGGCGTGGCGTAGTGCACGTTGTTGGTGGCGACGGCGTCGACCCCCCACTCGACGGCCAGGCGCGCCAGCGCGTCGTTGCGCGCCGTGTCGACCGGGTCGCCGTGGTCCCACAGCTCGAGGGCGACGTTGGCGCGCCCGAAGGCGTCGACGAGACGTCCCACTTCCTTGGCGGCCGCGCTGGGCCCTGCTTCCATCAGCGCGGCGGGGACCCCCTTCCGACAACCACTGAGCACCAGCCAGTGGCCCGTCGCGGCGCGCGCCAGCGCATCGAGGGTGAAGATCGGCTTTCCCTTCTCCCCACCCGCGAGGTGCGCGTCGGCCAGCACGGTGGAGAGGCGCGCGTAACCCTCGGGGTCGCGGGCGAGCACGACGAGATGCGTCCCGGTCGGGTCCGGCTCGCCCGTACGCAGGCCGGCGGGCGCGAGCGTGACCTCGGTCCCGAAGACCGTCGGCAGCCCGCACACCCGGGCCGCCTCGGCGAAGCGCACCACGCCGTAGAACCCGTGATGGTCCGTCAGCGCCAGTGCGGCCAGCCCGAGCCGGTCCGCTTCGGCCACCAGCTCTTCGGGGTCACTGCTGCCATCGAGGAAGCTGAACCCCGAGTGGGCATGGAGCTCGGCGTAGGCCTCAGTCATAGACGGCCTCGACCCACCACTGCCCCCGCTCGGTGCACAGCAGGCGGGCGACGCCCTCGGCCGTGACCACCTGCAGCCGGGCCCGGCGCCGGCGCACCGACCACCAGCGCTCGGTCACCGGCCAGGGGCCGGCCCACCCCAGGACCGGCAGCCAGGGGCCGCCCGCCACCGACAGCCGCTCGACGCCGCCGGTGAGCAACCCCCGCCCGCTCACCTCGACGGGACGGCCGGTGGCGTCGGCCACCTCGGCGCGCAGCGGCACCCGCAGCACGTCGGTCGGCGCCGGTGGGGGGACCCGGCCCGGCCACGGGGCGCCGGCCGCCGCTGTCTCCGCCTCCGGGCTGCCCCAGGGCAGCAGGACCGACTGGCCGGCCGGGTCCCGTCCGCCGCGCAGCCGGCCCATCACCACGGCCTCCACCCCCAGGCGCTCCTGCACCCGAACGAAGGAACGGGCGGCCCGGGCGTCGGCCTCGGAGGCGCCGCCGAAGAAGCCGGGCTGGGAGGGAGGGGGCGCGACATCGGGGCCCCGGTCGGGATCCTCCCCCCGGGCCACCCGCAGCCGCCGCTCGATGCCGCGGTCG
>DASXEK010000018.1:0-2239 GCA_036490155.1 Acidimicrobiales bacterium
CGGGCGGGCGCAGGCGCGAGCCCGACCGGTAAGGTCGCCGGCATGGCGCTCTACGACATCCCCATCCACACCCTGCAAGGCGAGGACTCCTCGCTCGGACAGTTCTCCGGCAAGACGCTGCTGCTGGTGAACGTGGCCTCCAAGTGCGGCCTGACGCCGCAGTACGAGGGCCTCGAGCGGCTGCAGAAGGCCTATGCCGATCGTGGGTTCTCGGTTGTCGGCTTCCCCTGCAACCAGTTCATGGGCCAGGAGCCCGGGTCGGCTGAGGAGATCCAGCAGTTCTGCTCAACGACCTACGGGGTCAGCTTCCCGCTCATGGAGAAGATCGACGTCAACGGCGACGAGCGCCACCCGATCTACGCGCAGTTGACCGAGACGCCCGACGCTGAAGGTGCGGCCGGTGACATCACGTGGAACTTCGAGAAGTTCCTCCTCTCGAGCTCCGGTGAGATCCTGGGCCGGTTCCGTCCCCAAGTGGAGCCCGAGGACCCCGCCATCGTCAACGCGATCGAGGCGTCGCTGGCCGCTTGAGCCAGTCCCGGCCCGCCGTGGCGGGCTTCACCGCGTCCATTTTCGACATGGACGGGTTGCTGATCGATTCCGAGATCCTCTGGCACGAAGCCGAGATTGAGATCCTCGGCGCGCTCGGTGTGCCCCTTGAGGTCGATGGGTGCCGCAGCACCAAGGGCATGTTCGTCGACGAAGTCACCGTGCACTGGCACGGGCAGTATCCGTGGACCGGTCCTTCGCCGGCCGAGGTGGCGGTGACCATCGTCGATCGCGTGATCGCGCTCATCCTCGAGCGGGGCGAGCTCAAGGCTGGCGCCGAACACGCCATCGGGCTCTGCGCGGCCCGGGGACTGCCGATGGCTGTCGCCTCGTCGTCGCAGTACCGCCTGATCGACGCCGCCCTCGAGCATTTCGACCTGCGCCGCCACTTCACGCTGGTCCACTCGGCCGAAGAAGAGGCGTACGGCAAGCCGCATCCCGCCGTCTTCCTCACGGCGGCGCAGCGGTTGGGTGTCGCACCTCGTGGGTGCCTGGTCTGGGAGGACGCGCCGGCCGGGGTCATCGCCGCCAAGGCGGCCTCCATGACCTGCGTCGCCGTGCCCGAGCACGGCGAGTCGCACCACCCCGCTTTCGGACTGGCCGACGAAGTGCTCGACTCGCTCCTCCAGATGGACGACGCGCGCTGGGCGGCGATGGAACGCAGCGTGTTCCCGGCGGCGAACGAGTCGGCTCACTAGCGTTCTGCCTCATGGGGCGGCTGCGGTCGCAAGCGGCAGCACTGGTGGCGGCGGTGGTCCTCTTCGGCGTCGTCACGCCCCTGATGACAGCCACGCCGGCGTCGGCTGCCGTGCGGGCGTCGTCAGCGGCGCGGGCCTGGGGCGCGACGGCGCAGCAGCCGTGCGACCCCCTCGACGGGAGCCAGTGCATGTTGCCGTTCCCCGACGACTACTACACGGTCCCTGATCCCGCGACGACGACCGGTCTGCGCGTGTCCCTGCCCGCCGCGGCCTTCCCGGCCGCCGTGGGCGGGACGCCCTTCAACCCGCTGCCCTGGAACGGCAACGATGGGTTCAGTCCGGGGTCGACCATCCTCACCCACGTGCCGGGCCTCGATCTTCGCTCCAGCCACGTGGCCACGCTGTCCGACATCGGCGATTCCCTCAAGACGACGAGCCCGGTCATCCTGCTCGACACCACGACCGGGCAGCGCTGGCCCACCTGGTCGGAGCTCGACGTCACCGATCACGACGCCGCCACTCAGTTGCTGATCGTCCATCCGGCCCGCAATCTGACCGAGGGTGACCACTACGTCGTTGCTCTGCGGAATCTCAAGACGTCGACCGGAGCGGCCATCGCACCCGCAGCGGCTTTCGCCGACGCGCTCGGACGCGGCCCGACCGTGCGCGCGGTGTCCTCCGCTGACGTGGCACACCTGCGCGGCGACCTCACCACGTTGGCCCGGGCCGCTGTGTCCCGAAGCGGGATGTTCCTTGCCTGGGACTTCACCGTGGCGAGCACGAAGAACATCACCGGCCCGGCCTTGACCATGCGCGATCAGACGTTCTCGACGCTGGGCCACAGCGTCGGCCCCTACCTGGTGACCCAGGTCGTCAACGATCCGCCCGGGCAGCCCGACCTGGCCCGTGAGGTGCTGGGGTACTTCGACGTGCCCAGTTACCTGACCGGGGCGGGCGGCGCGCTGGGGACCGTGCTGAGCACCGGCACCGAC
>DASXEK010000044.1:0-55443 GCA_036490155.1 Acidimicrobiales bacterium
CGGCACAACCGGGTCGAAGAAGGTGGCGGCGTCAACCATCCGGAGTGCCTCGCCGAGGTCGCCGCCCCGGACGCCGATGGGCGAATGCGCCAGGAACAGCTCGTCGAGCTCGCGCTCGAGCTTGGGCGGCAGGTCGCCCGAGGCCCGGCGCAGGCGGACCTCCTCGGCGATCTCGGCCATCACCTGCTGGACGTAGGCCCCGGGGTCATCCGGCAGCGTCGTCTCGTCGTCGCTCATTCCTGCTTCGCGCTCCCCAGCCCGCTCAGGCCAGCGCGGCCGAGTCGACGCTGCTCTCGGTGGAGATGAGCGCCGCGTGCACGTCCATGCGCACCGACCCGGTCATCCTTCCGGGATTCATCACCTCGAACTTGCCCGCGTTCTCCTGCCAGTCGTAGAGAATCCCGTTCCGGCTCTGGATCCCCAGCGCAAATGTGAAGGACCCGTCGAGCATCGGCATGTTGACGATGCCGAAGTGCATCACGCCGATCCCGCGGGGGGCATCGAGATGCAGGCCGATGATCGACGTATCGGTCCGCATGACGTTGCCGTTGCTCTCGTCGCGGATCTCGAGCGAAAAGACCACGTCCTCGGTGGTCTGCAGCGCCTCGAACTCCACACGGATGGTCAGGTCGTCCCCCGTGCTCATGTACGGCTGGTTGTTGTCGCCGGAGTAGACGCGGTGCACCGAGCGGAACCGCACGGGGCGGTGGGCATCGCCGGCCGCGTCGGCAACCCCGAGCCCTTCGTTGCCCAGCATGGCGGGCGTGGCCGGCACTGCCACCAGCGCCGGGTCGATGACCGACATCCCCGCGCCCTCGGCCATGAGGCGCTCGCGGAAGATGCGGGTGGCCTCGCCCGGGTCACCCTCCGCCACCAAACGGCCGTGGCTCAGCACGACACCGGCGTCGCAGATCGACCGGACCGTATCCGCCGCGTGCGTGACGAGCAGGATGGTCCGCCCTTCCTTCTGGAACTGCTTGACGCGGTCGATGCATTTGCGTTGGAAGCGCTCGTCGCCCACCGCCAGCACCTCGTCAATCACCAGGATATCCGGGTCGACGTTGACCGCCACGGCGAAGCCGAGACGCACCGCCATGCCCGACGAGTAGAACTTCACGGGACCGTCGATGAACTCCTCGAGCTCGGAGAAGTCGACGATGGCGTCGAAGTTCCGGTCCACCTCGCTCTTGGTCATGCCGAGCAGGGAGCCGTTGAGGTAGATGTTCTCGCGACCGGTCAGGTCCTGCTGGAACCCCGCGCCGAGCTCCAGCAGGCCGGCCAGCTTCCCGCGCACGGCCACCTCGCCCGAGGTCGGCTGGAGCACCCCGCAGATGCACTTGAGGAGCGTCGACTTCCCCGAGCCGTTGCGACCGAGGATGCCGACCGTCTGTCCCTCCTTGACAGTTAGGGACACCTCGCTCAGGGCCCAGAAGTCCTCGGTGGCCTTGCGCCGGCCGCCGTGGATGATGCGCTCCTTCGCCGTGTTGTACTGCCCGTGGGCCAGGCGGAAGCGCTTGGAGACGTTGCGGACGTCGACCGCGAAGTCGCTCACGATCAGAGCTCCTCGGCGAAGTTCCCCTCGAGCCGGCCGAACACGGCCAGGGCGATGAGGAAGAGGATGAGCGCAAGGACCAGCACGACGAGATCGAGCGCGACGTACCAGAGCATGCTCTTGATGGGCAGCACGTAGTACGTCGACACGACGTGCGTGACCTTGGTCCCGACGGTGACCTTCGTGGTGACGTACGCGGTATTGAGCGCATAGATGCAACGCTGGAACGAGAGCACCAGCGGCACCATCGGATTGAGGAAGTAGACCCAGGTCAAGCCCTTCGGCCCGAGCTTGACGCCGATGTTCCCCTGATACGCGTAGACGATCGGGCAGGCCCAGAACCACGCGGTGAGGATCACCTCCATCAGGTGCTGCGTGTCGCGCAGGTACACGTTGACCGCCGACAGCAGCACCGCGAGGGCGCCGGCCAGGACGATGCCCGTCACCAGGGCCAACAGGAGCACCGGGAGGTAGGTCCAGTCCGGCCCGTGGTGCAGGACGAACATGAAGATCACCATCACGATCGCCTGGAAGAAGAAGAAGACGCAGGCCGAGCCGACGGCGGCGAGGGCAAGGACCTCGCGCGGGAACGACACCTTCTTGACGATCCCGGCGTTGTTCACCACGACGCCGGTCCCGGTCAGGACGCCGAGAGAGAAGAGGTTCCACAAGAGCAGCCCGGCGAACAGGAAGATCACGAAGTCCGGCATTTTGTTGCCGAGGATGATCTGGAACACGAAGAAGTAGATGGCCAGCGTCATGGCCGGCGAGACCATCGACCAAATGAGGCCGAGAGCTGAGTTCTTGTACTTGACCTTGATCTCGGTTCGGACGAGGTAGATCAGGAGCTCGCGGGACAGCCAGATCTCGCGCATCCGCTGGCGCACGCTGATCGTGGGCGTGACGATGCGCGTGTTCGTCGAGCGCCGGGCGACGCGTTCGCTCACCCCGCCCGCTTCCGCGGCCATGGGCGAGCGGTCCGCCACTCTTTCCTCTATTGCTGACACCAGTCTCCTGTCAGCGTCCGACGAGGAGGCCGGGACTTCCAGCCAGGGCCACGCCTATTTGTTCCCCGCCGCGGCAGTCGTGGCCGCCGCCGACCGGTCGATCACCTTGTCGATGAAGCCGTACTCCTGGGCCTCGTCCGCGGTGAACCAGCGGTCGCGGTCGGAGTCGGTCTCAATCCGCTCGAGCGGCTGCCCGGTGTGGAAGGCGATGCGCTCCGCCATCATCCGCTTGAGGTAGATGATCTGCTCGGCCTGGATGGCGATGTCGGCCGCCTGCCCCTGCATGGAGCCCGACGGTTGGTGCATCAGGATGCGCGAGTGCGGCAGCGCGTACCGCTTGCCCGGAGCGCCGGCGCAGAGCAGGAACTGGCCCATGCTGGCGGCCAGGCCGACGCAGATGGTGGAGACATCGGGCCGGACGTACTGCATGGTGTCGTAGATGGCGAGGCCGTCGGTCACGGACCCGCCCGGCGAGTTGATGTAGAGCGAGATGTCCCGCTCGGCGTCCTCGGCCTCCAACAGGATGAGCTGAGCGCACACGAGGTTGGCCGTGACCTGGTCGATCGCGCTGCCGATGAAGACGATGCGCTCCTTGAGGAGCTGCTGGAAGATCCGTCCGGAAGACTCGAGATCAGCCCCGGCCGCAAGGATTTGGGGGGCTTCAGAAGCGTTGGGCATGGCCGAGAGGCTAGTGGTCGCGGCAGGCATCCGTAGGCACAGGACCGTAAGCTCCCTGGTCACTCGTACTGTAGGGACCGCTGCGGGCGTGGCGGAATTGGCAGACGCGCCGGGTTTAGGTCCCGGTCCCCGAGAGGGGGTGGAGGTTCGAGTCCTCTCGCCCGCACCCAAGATCGCCGGGCCCCCCGAATCCGAGGCGAACCCTCGTGGACCACGGGACTGCTTTTTGACTGTATGTACGCCGCAAACGGCGGGCGCGTTGAGTGTATACGTCCCGCCCAAAACCTCATATACACACGAAAGTGGCGCGCCATTCCCGGCGTATGCCGATGGCAACGGACCGAAGGGTTCGCCGCATATAGAAGTCCGGACGGGCCGCCATCTCCGCCGCGTATACAAGTCGCCGAGGCCTTCCGGGTTCTCGCCGGACCCATCTGAAATCGGCAGGACTTTGGCGGCACAGGCCCGACCGTTCCCGACGCACTCGACACCCGCGTCGCATAGCTTCCCGGACGTGCCGCACCTCGTCGCCGCCCCCGACAAGTTCCGTGGGACGGCGTCGGCCGCCGAGGCCGCTGCGGCCATCGCACAGGCCGCGCACGACGCCGGCTGGACGGCGGACGAGGTCCCCATGTCCGACGGTGGCGAGGGCCTGCTCGACGCGCTCGGCGGCCACCCCCACTTCACCACGGTGGCCGGGCCCCTCGGTGAACCGGTCGGTGCCGAGTGGCGCATGCTCGACGCCGACGGCCCTACCGCCGTTGTCGAGATGTCCCAAGCCGCCGGCCGCGCCCTTCTCCCCCACCCCCGCGGCGACGACCCCGTGCGGGCGGACACGACAGGGGTCGGCCAACTCCTCCTGGCGGCGCGCGACGCCGGCGCCCGGCGCATCGTCATCGGCTGCGGGGGCTCCGGCACGACCGACGGCGGGCGGGGTGCGGTCGACGCGGTCGGCTCGGCCAAAGCCCTCCAAGGCGTCGAGCTCGTCGTCGCCTGCGACGTCACGACCGCGTTCACAGATGCCGCCACGGTGTTCGGCCCCCAGAAGGGTGCGACGCCCGCGCAGGTCGAGCTCCTCACGCGCCGCCTGCGCGACGTGGCGGCCCTCTACCGCGACGAGATGGGCATCGACGTCACCACCGTCCCCGGCGCCGGCGCCGCCGGCGGCCTCGGCGGCGGGCTGCTCGTCCTGGGCGCGCGCCTCGAGCCGGGGTTCGATCTCGTGGCCGGGCTTGTCGGCCTGCCCGCACGGCTCGAACGGGCCGACCTCGTCGTCACCGGCGAGGGCCACCTCGACCCACCCTCCTTCGAAGGCAAGGTCCCGGGCGGCGTGCTCGTTCTCGCCCGCGCCCGCCCGTCCGGCCCGGTGCCCGTCCTGTGCGTCGTCGGCGGCGCCGACCGGGGGCTCGTGACCGGTCCGCCCGAAGGAATGGAGGTACGCAGCCTGGTGGCGCGCTACGGCCGCGACCGCGCCAGGACCGAGACGACCGCGCTGATCAGGCGGACGACCGCCGAGTTCCTGGGCACGTTTTGCCCCTGAGCGGGGCGATCGGCAACACTGCTTGGCCGCCGCAAGCACGACGAATCGGCGAACGGGCACACGACGCGGCACAGGAGGCATCACCATGGGATTGCTCGATGGCAAGGTGGCGGTCGTCACCGGCGCAGGGCGCGGCATCGGTCGTGAGGAGGCGCTGACGCTCGCAGCGGAGGGCGCGAAGGTCGTCGTCAACGATGTGGGCGCCGGGCTGCACGGCGAGGGCAGTGCCGACGTTCACCCGGCCCAGGAGGTCGTCGACCTCATCAAGAAGAACGGTGGCGAGGCCGCCGTCAACGGCGATGACATCAGCTCGTGGCAGGGTGGCAAGAACGTCGTGGAGCAGGCCATCGACACGTTCGGCTCGCTCGACATCCTCGTGAACAACGCGGGCATCCTCCGGGACAAGATGTCGTTCAACATGGACGAGTCCGACTGGGACGACGTCATCCGCGTCCACCTGAAGGGCCACTTCGCCGCCACCCACCACGCCGCGGTCTACTGGCGCAACAAGGCCAAGTCCGGTGAGGAAGTCACCGGGCGCATCATCAACACGTCTTCGGAGGCGGGCCTCTTCGGCAACGCCGGGCAGGCCAACTACGCCGCCGCCAAGGCGGGCATCGCCGCGCTCACCTGGGTCGAGGCGCGTGAGCTCAGTCGTTACGGCGTGACCTCCAACGCGATCGCCCCGCGGGCCCGTACCCGCATGACCGAAACGATCTTCGGCGACGGCATGGGGGACGAAGGTGGCTTCGACAAGTGGGACCCCAAGAACATCGCCAACGTTGCCGCCTTCCTGGCCGCGCCGGAGTCGGCCGACGTCAACGGCCAGATCCTTGTGGTCTTCGGGGCCGATGTCTACGTGATGAGCGCGTTCAAGGCCGTCGGTCAGGTGAGCCGCGAGTCCGCCTGGACGCCGTCCGAACTCGTTGCGGCCAAGGGCGACATGTTCAAGGGCATCGGCTCAGCGGTGCCGGACTTCAGTTTCATTTAACCCGCCGGACCGACAGAAGGTGATTGGCTGATCGCCGCCGTCTGGGAGCGGACCGCCGCAGGCGCGGGAAGCCGAGGTTTCGAATCCCCTCACGGCGTAAACCGCCGAGGCGCGCGACCTGATCGACTTCGGGCTGCGTAGCAAAGGGAAGACAAGAACTGTAGAGCTGTTCTTGGTTTTACGCCCCGAGGAGCGTCCTCGAGGAGGCCGAACGGTGCTGTCGTAGGTGGGCTCGACCCGCCGGCGACACGGTGACCAACTCGCTCGAACCAGCCACGCGTTCGCGCACGACGAAACCTCGATCGTTGGCGTCCTCCCAGACGGGTAGCCGCGGGCAGGATGTCCGCCACGCCTCCATCACTTCGGAGTAGGGACGTGGCGAGGAGTCGAGCCACTCGAGCAGATCGAGAATCAACGCCTCAACGGGATCAATCACGGTTTCGAACCTCCGCCCTGCGACTTTAGACCGCACTCCACAACGAGCAGTATCGGAGAAGCAATCGACGGGGACTGCTCTTTACACTCGAAACGTGACACGGGCAGCCACGTCAGCGTCGTCCTGCCGAACGATCCAGCCCCAAGGAAGGAGCCGAACGCCATGAAGACAATGACCTGCAAAGAAATGGGTGGTCCATGTGATTTCGAACATCACGGAGCCACGGCCGACGAGGTCATCAAGGCGCAGGACCGCCATCTTCGAGAAATGGTCCAGGGCGGCGACATCGCGCACGAACCTGCGCTGAAGGACATGAAGGGTCGATGGAAGCATCCCATCGCGGGAATGGGGTGGTACAAGAAGGTCAAGCGTGACTTCGCCGCTCTGCCAGAAGGTGCGGGCCTCTAAGGCTCGTACGCCTCGACCCGGGTGCCGGGAAAGCCCTACGCGAAATTGAGCACGCCGTAGGTATTGCAAAGCCCCAGCGCGTCGATCAACAAAAACGCGGCGACCACGGCGAGGACAACCGGCATCTTCCAGCGCCCACTCGTCGACCTTGCGATGGGCGGCATGTACCAAAGCGGCAGCGGCGCGGCGAATTGTGAAAGGTGGACGGCGAGCGGAATGGCGTCGGCCGAGATCGGTGCGTCCGGATCGGCGGCCAGTGCGAGTGCGGTCAATTCCTCATCGGTAAGTCCGGGGTCGGTGCTGTCGTCTTCATCCACGCCGTCGAAGCTCCCGCTGACCACTTCCACTTCAGGCATGGGCACCACCCTTTTCGTGACGTTGACGGCCGAGTCAACCGCCCTGCGAATCCGGGGATCCCCGGACCACCGCCATTCTCCACCTTATTGGGGCCCGGCGGCGGCCAGGCGGTTGCCCTCGATGTCGAGATCGGGCAGCACACCCTTCAGGCGTCGCGGCAGCCACCACGCCAGCCGGCCGAAGAGCCTCATTGCCGCTGGGACCATGGTCATCCGCACGATGAAGGCGTCGATCAACACCCCGACCGCCAGGCAGAAGCCGAGCGACTTGGTGATCGGGTCAGGGGTGAAGATGAAGCTGGCGAACACGGAGGTCATGATGATCGCCGCCGAAGCCACGACCTTGGCGCTGCGCGTGTAGCCATCCACGACGGCCGCCCGTTCGTCGTCCCCGTGGCCGAATTCCTCCGCCATCCGCGAGACGAGGAACACCTCGTAGTCCATGGCCAGACCGAAAAGGCCGCCGATCAGGAGTATCGGAAGGAAGCTGAGGATCGGGCCCGCGCTGGCTACGCCGAACAACCCGCTCAGGTGGCCGTCCTGGAAGACGAACGTCACCGCGCCCAGCGCGGCAAGGACGCTGAGCACGTAGCCGAGGACCGCCTTGATCGGGACGACGATGGAGCGGAAGAGCACGAAGAGCAACAGGACGCACAGGACGATGATCACTGCGAGGTAGAGCGGCAGAACGGACGAGAGTTTCGACGAGATGTCGATGTTGATCGCCGTCTGCCCGGTGACGAACGTCTGGAGCCCGTAGCGCTGCTGCCCCTCGGCCGCCACCTGGTTGATGGAGTTGATCAACTGCCCGGTCGTGGTGCTGTTCGGGCCCGTCTTGGGGACGACGCTCACCACGACGAGGTCGTGGTTCGGGTTGGGGATGGGCTGGCCGATCGAGGCAACGTCCGGCAGCGGATGTGCCTTCACCTTCTGGTAGTAGCTGTCCAAGGCCTGCGTCTTGGTGGGGGTGAATCCCCCCGGCGCGTAGACAACCACCACCAGCGGCCCGTTGGCGCCCGGTCCGAAGCCTTCGGAGATCAGGTCGTAAGCGCGGCGGACCGTCTGGCTCGTGGGTTGCGATCCCCCGTCGGGCAAGCCAAGGCGGATGTGGAGCGCGGGCGACGCCAGGAAGAGGAGCAGGATCACGCCGGCCAGAAGGACGAGTATCGGTTGCCGGCACAGAAGGCCCACGTAGCGCCGCGACAACGGCCGGTATCCCGGCTCTGCGGCCGCCGCGATCCGTCGGCGCGCCCGCGACGTGGTGATCAAGCGGGATCCGGTGAGGCTGAGCATGGCCGGCACCAGCGTCAACGCCGCGGCGACGGCGATGACCACGGCACCGCCGGCACAGAGACCCATGATCGTGAGGAACGGGATCTGGACGATGGCCAGTGCCACCATCGCGACGAAGACCGTCGTGCCCGCGACACACACCGCCGTTCCCGCCGTCGCGGCGGCCATGGAAGCCGCGTCGAGCGGCGCCATCCCCGCCACGAGCTGTTGGCGGTACCGGTTCATCACGAGCAGCGAATAGTCGATGCCGACGGCCAGCCCGACCATGACCGCGAGGACGGCCGTGGTGTTGGTCTCGCTGAGCACCGCGGTCAGGGCCAGGACCGCGAGGTCGGTGACGGCCACGCCGGCGATGGCGGCGAGCAGGGGCACCAGCGCCGCAAGGAACGACGCGAAGCCGATGAGCAGGACGAAGAAGGCGACGATGATGCCGACGACGTCGGTGTCGGCGACCGTCGAGGCCTGGACGACCTGGCCTCCGTAGTTCACGCTGATCCCGGCGGCCTCGGCCGGACCGCCCGAGTTGAGCAAGGCGTTCTTCGCCGCGGTGGTGACATTGGCCACCGGGACCGGATAGGCGACGACGGCGTAGGCGATACGGCCCGAATGCGAGACGGTGCCGGACGTGAAGGGATCGGTCACCGCCTCGACCTGCGGGTCCTTGCGGATGCCGGCGAGGGTCGCCTCGACGGCCTGTCGCGCCGCCGGCGTCGTCAGAGTGGCCGGCGCGGACACGGAGAACACCACCTGTGCCTGCGCCCCTCCCGCCCCAGGGAATTGCTGGTTGAGGAGGTCCAGGGCTTGCTGGGCTTCCGTGCCCGGGATGGTGACGGTCGTGCTGACGGGCTGCTTGACCGTGATCGCGAGCGAGGCCAGGGCGATGATCAAGACCGCCCAGGCGCCAATGACCCGCCACCGATGCCGGAAGCACCATCCCCCGAGCCGGTACAGCGCCGCACCCATCTCGTTTCCAACCCTCCGTCTGTTGCCGTGGCCGTCGGTGCAACAGTCTTTCCGACGAGAGACAGGTGCGCCACAGGGAAGGGGCCCGTAGAGCCCCGGACCGCACACGCAGCGTGTGCCACCGGGGATGAGGCAGCATGGCGTCATGGCACACGACCGACGCTTCCGCTTCGCCGCACAGCTGAGCAAGGCGCCCGACGGCACGGCTCGCTCCTGGGCCGAGCAGGCCCGCAAAGCGGAGGACGTGGGCTACAGCGCGTTGCTCATGCCCGATCACTTCGACGATCAGCTCGCCCCGATCCCCGCACTCGCCGCCGTGGCCGCAGCGACCTCCACCCTGCGGATGGGCGCCCTTGTCTTCTGCAACGACTACCGGCACCCCTTCGTCCTCGCCAAGGATGCGGCCACGCTGGACGTGTTGAGCGAGGGTCGACTCGAGCTCAGCCTCGGGGCCGGCTGGAAGCGCACCGACTACGACGCCGCCGGTTTCCCCTATGACCACCCTGCGCTGCGTGTGGATCGTTTCGAGGAGGCGGTCAAGGTCGTGCAGGGGCTGCTGCGGACCGACGGTCCCTTCAACTTCCACGGCGAGCACTACGAGGTGCTCGGGCACACCCTGACGCCTCGCCCCGTCCAGCAACCCGGGCCGCCACTGATTATCGGTGGCGGCGGGCGGCGCGTGCTGACCTTCGCCGCGCACCACGCCGACATCGTCAGCATCAACGTGAACCTGCGCGCCGGCACGGGGGGCGTCGAGACAGCCGCCGACGCCACACCCGAACAGACGCGGACCAAGGTGGGGTGGGTCAAGGAGGCGGCGGGCGAGCGCTTCGACGACCTCGAGCTCAACTCGCTGATCGGCTTCGTCATGATCACCGACGACGCAACCGGACTGGCGGGGCAGATGGCCCCGGCCTTCGGGATCGACCCGGCGGACGCGCTCCATGTGCCGATGGCCCTCATTGGTACTCTCGACGAGATGGCCGAGGAGTTGGAGTGGCGGCGCGCCGAGTACGGGATCTCCTACTGGTCGATCGAGTCGGACGACTGGGAGGCGCTCGCGCCCGTCGTGAGCAAGCTGGCCGGCACGTGACGATCACGACGGGCACCGGCTGGGAGGCCATCGGGCAGCACCGGGATCTGCTGGGCGAGCGGGTGTTCACCGTCGACGTGCCCTCCATCGGCCCCGAGGAGCACGACCCTCTTCTCGTGTTGCACGGTTTCCCTACCTCGTCGTTCGACTACGCGGCCGTCCTCGACGGCCTGCGGGCGGGACGCCGGGTGCTCCTGGTCGACCTGCTCGGCTACGGGCTCTCGGCGAAGCCCGATCGCGGCTACACGATGGCCCTGCAGGCCGACGTCGCCATGGCTTTCGTCGCCGAGCTCGGCCTCGAGCGGCTGGCGCTGCTGACCCACGACATGGGTGACACGGTCGGTGGCGAGCTCCTGGCGCGCCGGGCCGAGGGCGGCTGGCCGGTGGAGGTGACGCGCCGGGTCGTGACGAACGGGAGCATCTACATCGAGCAGGCCCACTTGACCGACGGCCAGCAACTCCTGCTCTCCTTTCCGGACGAGCTCCTGCCAGAGGGAGTGCCCATCGACGCCCCCGCCTTGACCCAGAGCCTGCGCGACACGTTCAGCGCCCACACTCCCCTGGTTCCGCCGGGCTGGCCGGAGGATCCCCTCCCCGAAGCGGCGGCGCAGATCGTGCACGACGAGGGGCAGCGGCTCTTGCCCCGCCTGATCCGCTACATCGAGGAGCGCCGCGCCAACGAGCGCCGTTTCACCGGGGCCATCGAGACGGACCCCGCTCCCCTCCACGTCGTCTGGGGCCTCGACGACCCGATCGCCGTGCCGTCCATGGTCGACACGCTGCTCGCGGCGCGCCCCGACGCCACCTCGGTCCGGCTCGAGAACGTCGGGCACTACCCGATGGTCGAGGCGCCGGCCCGCTTTCTCGACGCGGTGCTGCCCGGGCTGGACTGAGTCGACCGAGAGTCCCGTGCGCGCCGGAGGGCGCCGCTTAGCCTGACGGCCGTGTCCCGGCGTCGACCTTCGAATCGCTACGAGCTGCTCACGTGCGCCTGGTCGGGCCATGTCCTGGTCGGGACGGACGCGGCAACGATCACCGACGACGACGCGTCGCTCGTACGCCAGGACGGAGCAGTGCGCTGGTACCGCTGCCTGCGCTGCGACAGCTGGGTCCGGCGTCCGGACCCGGAGCAACCCGGGCGCGAGCGGGTCGAGAGCAGGGACGAGATCGAGCTTCCACTGCGCGGGTCCGCGCTGCGCGACCGCTACGTGCTGCGCCTCATCGCCTTCGATCGGGCCATCCACGTCGTGGTGCTGACCAGCCTGGCCATCGTGCTGCTCACCTTCGCGGCGCACAACCACGCCCTGCACCAGGACTACGAAAACCTCATGAACGATCTGGCCGGGGGTGATCCCGGCGCGACGCAGGTGCGCGGCGTCCTCGGCTACCTCGGCCGGGCCTTCAAGTACTCGCCCACGCATCTGCGCATCCTGGCGCTCGTCCTCCTGGCGTACGCGGCGCTGGAGGCGACCGAAGCGGCGGGCCTCTGGCTGAACAAGCGGTGGGCCGAATACCTGACGTTCGTCGCCACCACGGTGCTCGTGCCCTACGAGGTGTACGAGCTGACCCTTGGCGTGAGCGTGTTCAAAGTCGTCACGCTCGTGATCAACGTCGCCGTCGTGATCTACCTGCTCTTCGCCAAGCGGCTCTTCGGGCTCCGCGGCGGCCACTTGGCCGAGCAGGCTCGGCGTGACGCCTCGAGCGGCTGGGGGGCCATCGAGCGCGCCACGACCCCCGTCGCGGCGTGAGGGTCAGGCCGGCGCGATCACCTTGAGGTGGCGCACCTCGTCGGGCAGGCTGGCGTAGAGGTCCGCGATCAGGTCGTCACGGAGCGCCCGCGCCGACGAGTCGTCCCACCGGTTGTCGAACTGGTAGGGATCCTCGTCCACGTTGTAGAGCTCGCCCGTCGCGATGCCCACGCCGCCGGGCCCGGTGCTCGACTGCTCGTAGACCACCGAGCACGGCGCCAGCACGTTCTCGCCCCACGTCTCTTCCAGCCCGTTCGGTTGCCCGGCCGTCGACGGCTCGTAGACCGTGCACAGCCAGCCGTCGCGGTAGACCGAGCGCAGGTGCATCCCGTAGCCGGGGAACTGGCTGTCCCACTCGCAGAGCATCCGCTCGCGGTCGGGCGCGCCGTCCTGGGTGGGGAGTGCGTCGCCCTGCATCCAGTCCGCCGGCTCGATGCCGGCGATGGCGCAGAACGTGGGCGCCAGGTCGACCTGGCCGACGGGATCGCGCACCACCGCCGGGGAGACTCCGGCGGAGGGGGCCGGCCGCCAGACAAAGGGCAGACGCATCAACGCGTCGGTGTGGTACGGCCCCTTGTAGAGCAGGCCGAAGTCGCCCTGCAGCTCGCCGTGGTCGGTGGTGAAGATGACGTCGGTGTTCCCGAGCCAGCCTCGGCCCGCCACGGTGGCCAGGACGCGGCCGCAGGCCTCGTCGATGAGCTCGTTCATCACGTGGACCTTGGCGTTGACCTCGCGGATGTTGTCGTGGCTGAGGCGCGAGGGGACGAAGTTGGCCGGGCCGCCCTCCATGTTGACGAACGAGCCCTCCCAGTAGCCGAGCCAGTGGGGCGGCTTGCCCGCCAACACCTTGCGGATGTCGTCGTCGCTCCCGGGGTGGCCGGGCGGCAGATCGAGGTCCTGCCACGGGACGCGGTCGAGCTCGGAGGCCGGCGGGTCCCACGGGTGGTGGGGGTCGGGGAAGGACATCCAGCAGAACCATGGCTCGTCCGCCCCGAGCGAGGTCAGCCAGTCGACCGTGATGTCGGCCACCCAGTCGGTGTGGTACCACTCGCGCGGGATCGGGTTGTTCTTCGTCTCAGGGGCACCGGTGTCGCCGCCCGGCGAGCCCTGCAGCAGGCCGGCGTAGCTGTGCAGGTGCTCTGGGTGGTGCTCGCGGAGCCAGCGCCCGTAGTGCGCGATGGCGTGATTGCCCCAGGCCGCCGCGTGCATCGCCTGCTCCGAGCGCTCGAAGCCGCGCCACGGGCCCGTGTCGCCACGCGCCACGCGCGCGTTCTCCTCGAACTGGAGGTCGGGGTCGAAGCCGGGCTCGAAGTGTGCCTTGCCGAGCAGGGCGGTGCGGTAGCCCGCCTCGTCGTGCAGGTACTGCGCCACGGAGGGCGCGTCGACGGGCAGGGGCACCCCGTTGGCGACGACGCCGTGGGTGCGGACGTACTGGCCGGTCAGCATCGTGGAGCGCGCCGGCATGCAGACCGTGTTCTGGTTGTAGGCGCGCCGGTAGTTGATGCCCTCGGCGGCCAGCTGGTCGACGACCGGCGTGCGTGCCACGGTGCCGCCGTTGCAGCCGAGGCTGTCGTAGCGCTGTTGGTCGGTCGTGATGAAGAGGATGTTGCGGCGCCGGCCCGGTGGGTTGGTGCCGGGAGTGGGCTCAGGCATCGCCGGCCTCGGCTGGTGTCCCGAGGGTGCTCAGCATCGGCTCACAGGCCAGGAGGACGCTGCGGTCGAGCCCGCGCTCGCGGTGGGTGTGGGCCTCCTCGTACTTCGGCGACGTCACCATCTCGATGAAGGCGGTGCGGCTGGGGTACGACACCAGCGCCACCAGGTCCCAGTCGTCGGTGGTGGAATCGCCGATGAGGACGTGTTCGGGCCGGCCGGTCCAGATGACCTTGCCGCCCCGTGACTCCACCATCTTGACCACCTGGTCGCTGTACTCGCGATAGGCGCCCGCACCGCTGCTCGCCGGGGCGCCGTCGGCTGCGTTCCCGGGCGCCGGGCTGGCGTCGTCGGGACGGGCGAAGTGCAGCAGGTTGAGCATCACCACCTCGCCGTCGCGCGTGCCGTGGGCGAACTCGGTGAACTGCTCCCTTGTGGGTGTGATGGCCATCGGCCGTCCTTCCTGTTCTCGTCGTGTCCTTGTCGTGTCTTTGTCGCCCGGGCCGCGGTCGGGTCCGGGATCCTGATCGCTATCCGCGCAACGCCCCCGCGATCAGCAACTCCATGACGCGCGCCGCAGCCGTGACCGAGAGCCCCTTGCCCCGCCGGAGCTGCTCCCACGTCTCCCACCCGGCGGCCACGTCGATCGCATCGAGCGCGGTGACCCGCCGTGGCCGGGGCAGGCGATGCAGCTCGCGCTCGAAGACCTCGGCCACCTGCGTCCGCAGCACCATGTGGTGCAGCTCGAGGCCCTCGGCGATGCGCGTCGAGTTGGCGGCCAGCCGCTCGCCCACCCGGCGCACGGGCGCGATGGTCTCGAAGACCGAGACCCGGTGCTGGACCAGCGTGCGCAGCCGCGCGGTGAGCGCACCGGTGCCGGGCAGGGCGCCGTAGAGGTGCGCCGTCCGCTCCATCTGCCGGAGCACCCCCGCCGCGTGGAGCGACTCAATGTCCTCGGTCAGCCGGAAGACGGTGCGCACGGAGATGCCCGAGCGCTCGGCGATCTGCTGCGCCGTCGGCGCCTCGTTGCCCGACTCGATGAGATCGAGCAGCGCGTCCACCGCCCGCTCGTAGGAGTTCAGGCGCCGGCGGGTGCGGCCGTCGGTCAGCTGGGCCGGAAGGAGGTCGCTCTCGGGCGTGGTGGGTGCGGCCGGCGTCTCGATCCCGGCGGTCAGCGACGGCATGGCGCCATCGTGTCAATTGGCAGGGCGACTGTCAATAGGTTGTGTTGCCCGGCCCGGGGCCTCGACGCGCGCACCCCGGGGCGGCTGGCTCAACTCGATTGATTCATGCGGTGGCGCAGTTGCCAGATGCGCAGCGACGCCACGATCCCCGCCAGCAGCACACCACCGACCACCGCCAGGAGCAGCGCGACGCCGAGTGGCATGCGCACACTTCCGCTGAAGAACGACACCTTCACCGAATGACTGTTCTGAATGATGAAGATCAGGTCCAACACGAGTACGACAACGCCGATGAAGATTCCCACCCACACGCCGGAGATTCGACTGCGCCGGGCCGGATGGCCCGGAGAAGGTGCCGCCGCAGCCGGTGGCGCGCTCGGCACCTCGGCAGGCTGCGGGGTGGGTGTATCGGATACTGGGGACTGATCACTCATGGCGTCACCGCCCTTTAGGACTCGAACCCCGAGCTTAGGGCCGTCAACCTTGCGCGCCGATGACTGCGTCAATGAACACATCATCGGTCACGGGCATATCGTGCCAGGCGGGCTCCAGGGGATTTCAGGCCAAGTGAGTCCGCCAGGCCTCCGATCGGTACTGCACGTCCACCGTCACATCACCTGAGATCCCGAGACCGTCGCGCAGGACCCTCCGCGCCTCAGAGATGACGTGGGCCCGTCGATCATCGGGCATCGTGATGATCCAACTGAAGGTGCCTTGGTGGACGTCGCGTACCCGCCACCCAGGACGCAGCGCTCCAGGCGGTCTCGTCGAGCGATGCGATCCGGTCGGCGAATTGCCGACGCAGACCGGCGACCTCTTGTCGTGCCTCCGCCGGCTCCATGGGTCCAAGCATTGCAAAGATCGGACCGCTTGCGATAGCCGTAAAGCGTCGACGATGACTTCGCTCATGGCAGTCTTGAGGGATGAACGTGGAAGTACGGAGATGCACTCTGGCTGACGTCGAACGCATTCGATCAACCGCGAGGGCAACCACCACAGCTCTCTGGCACCACGAGGAGCGATGGAGCTGGCAAGAGGCTGGTTCCGCCACCTACCTGTTGGCCTGGAATGACGGAGATGTCATTGGAAGGGCGACGTTACTCAGGCGATCAAAGTACGAGCTGGTCCGCAGCGCCATTGGCGACGCCCCCGAGGTGAACGCGCTCGACTCCACCATTCCCGGTCAGGGCGTGGGAACACGGATCATGGCGTGCGCCGAACAGGAAGCGATCTCGTGGGGTGCCGCTGTGATGGGGCTTGGAGTTTCACCGGGTAACACCCGAGCTCGGCGTCTGTATGCCCGACTCGGCTTCGTGGTGTGGGACAGAGGAACGGTCTGCGATCAATGGATCGAGAGAGATCGATCCGGAGCGGCTGTCGCGGAGCGTGCGGATGAGTGCCTCTACCTGACGAAGCGGTTGACTGCATAGCCGACTCGAGCCTGCTCGCCCCTGGGTCAGTCCTCGATCCGTAGCCTGAGGACTCGCACGCGGCGTTCTCGGGTTCTTAAGCTCACCAAGGTGCTCCGCAACCCACTGTCGGTCATGGCCAGGTGGCCAATCAGCTATCGGATGCTCTTGAAGTCGGCACCACTCGTTGAGCTTGCCGAGAGGATGCTTCGGCGCCTGACCAGAGGCAGGATGGGCGTCCTCGATCTCGTCGGCATCCCTTCAATCCAGCTCCTGATCCCGGGCCGACGGTCCGGCATCGTGCGCGCCACGACGCTGCAATGCGTCGAGTTCGGTGACGGGTATCTCGTGGTCGGCTCGAACTGGGGGCACCCCTCCCATCCCGCATGGTCAGCGAACCTGCAAGCGGTCAAGAACGTCCGAGCCCGGCACCGCGACCAGGAGTTCCAAGCAGATGTCCGCGAGCTCGTCGGTTCCGAGCGCTCTCAGGCCTGGGCTTCGATCCTCCGGGCTTGGCCCAACTACGAACTCGCGCAGCAGATGTCCAGTGGGCGACCGTTTCGCATCTTCGCCCTGGCACGGGCCCGGGACCATACAGAAGACCGCGGATGAGGCCAGACCAACGGGCACAATGAGTTCGTGCCAAGGGCTCCTGTCGTGGTGTGTGACCCTGGAGTCGATGATTTCTTAGCCCTCTTAGTCCTCGCCGGTGGCGGCCAGCCGCCTTCGGCGGTCATTGGAACGGCGGGAAACGTCGATGCGAACCTCGCCGTTCGCAACGCTGCGGGGATCGTTGCGCTGCTCGGGTTGGATTGCCCCGTCGCGAAAGGGTGCGAAGGCGGTTTGCGTGGGCCCTATCCCGACACCGGAACCCCCTTTCATGGCCGTGACGGACTCGGTGGAATCGCATCGGCTCTGCCTGAGGTCAGCGAACCTGCGACGCTCAGCGAACCGGTCTCCTTAGTAAAAGGGGCGATTCTCGCCACCGGCGCGCTCACGGTGGTGGCCATGGCGCTGAACGCAGGGAGTTCGATCGACGAGGTCGTGTGGATGGGAGGCGCCGTGGCGTGCGGAGGCAACATGACCGCCACGGCCGAGTTCAATGCCTGGCTCGATCCTGAGGCGTCCGATCGGGTTCTGTCCAGCGACATCCCGCTTGCCATGGTGCCCCTCGATGTCACCCATCAGGTCCGTCTCGATTCATCGGACTTCGACGACATGAATGCACTGGGCCAACTCGGTGCGCTTGCCGCCAGGTCCTGTTCGCACTTCCACGATCAGGGCATCGAGGTGTTTCCGCACGACGCCGTCGCTGCCGTGGCATTCCTGCAGCCCGAACTCTTTGCATGGGAGGAGCGCTGGGTCCGATGTGAGCTGCACGGTACGTTGACCCGCGGCATGACGGTGGTGGACAGGCGCCGCCAGGGCGAGCGAGGTTCGATAAGGGTCGCGATGGCGGTCGATGTCGCGGCGGTCAAGGAGCGCATCTTCGAGGCCATCCGCTCCCTCGGTTAGTGGGTCGGTCTACTTCGGTCGGAAGTGGACGAACACACGGCCGAAGTTGTGAGAGTCCTTCTCGACTCGGTCGTAGAGCGCCTTGATGTCTTTCTGGTCGAGGAATCGCAGGACGCGCTTCTTGAGCTGACCGCTTCCCTTGCCGGGGATGATCTCCACCAACCGAACCTTCTTCTCAATCGCTTCGTCGATGATGCCTCGAAGCGCACGATCGATATCCTCACCTCGGTTGTAGATCTCGTGCAGGTCCAGCTTCAGCTTCACGGCATACGGTTTACACCGGGCGGGCGCCCATGATGGAAACGGAACTTCGAATGCGTGTCTCCTGGCTCTTCTCTCACTTTGACGGAGACCGCAACGCATTGGCGAGATGAAGCGCCTCAGCTTTGGTCAAGCTCCCGCTGACCTCTCCCTTGCCGTTGAAACTGGTGAACGACGATTGCGTCGGTTGTATGAGCGGAGCGGAATAGACCACACCGTTGAGTTCGATGCCCAACTCCTGGTGGAAGTTTTCCTGCGTCACTTCGTCCCAAAGAGCTGACCCTTTGCTGTTCAAGGTGAAATCCACCACCCAACTCCCATAGGTCGTCTGTGTCGCCTTCGCTGACGCCATGTACGCATTCGTCATCTCGGCGGGGCCCAAGACATAGCGGACCCCACCGCGTCGCGGCGGGACCAGCGCGGGCAGCAAGGCCGTCGCACCGGCTCGTTCTGCTGAACGCTTTGTCGAAGGGACGCCAGCGAGTGCGGCATCGGGTGGAACGTTGCTCGAGGAAAACCCCGACGCAGAACCCAGGGGCTGGACATTGAGATTCCCTGACGTCAGGTCGCTGGCAACGCTGCACGACAGCGGGCCTGGCGCCTGCACCTTCACGCTTGGGTCGTACACGGGCGCGGTGCACAGGACGGGACGGAAGTAGACGGGATCGGCGACGCGAGCACCGATCGCCCGTGGTGGAACCGGTTGCTGCTTGCCGCCAGCACTCTCGCCGAAGAAGAAGACGAGCGAGACAGTCAACGCGGCAACGACAAGCGCCGATATGCACGCGACGACGCCGGTGCGTACGTAGCGATGCCGTTGGTGTTGGCGCGCTTCAGGGATGAGGACCTCAGTTGGAGCGAGCCGCGGGTCCTCGACGTCAATGGACATGATGCTACTATGACTAGCACTATGCTGAGTGTCAAGGTCGACCGTGACGAGGGCGTCGCCCTCCACGATCAGGTGGCCGCAGCTATCCGGCGCGCGATTGCCGAAGGGGAGGCGGGGCCGGGAGAGCGCCTCCCGCCGGCGAAGGACCTGGCCGCCGTTCTTGAAGTCAACGCCAACACGGTGCTGCGTGCGCTCCGGATACTTCGCGACGAGGGCTTGCTCGAGTTCAGGCGCGGACGCGGCGTGACGGTGGCGGGAAGCCCGGAGCAGAGTGCGGTCATCGAGAGGACGCGAATATTGCTCGAGTTCGCACGCCTGAACGGTTACCGCAAGGACGAGCTGATTCAGATCTTGTCCGAGCTGCCGTAGTGACCGAGCCGGAACACTCGACAGGTTGCTTGGTCGGGTCCATAATCGGAGCGTGCCACCAAAGCGGCTCACCATTCCGGACGCCCGGGGCCAGGGAGCATCGTTACGAATCACGCGGCACCCGGAACAGCGAAAGATTGTCCTGAGTCATTGGCGCGATGACCTGTGCGTGGCGTCGACCCCCATCGAGATGGGCGAGGTGCCTGCCCTGATTGGAGTCCTCGCCGACGCGCTCGGGGATGCGATCGATCACACCGGACCGGGCGTCGCAACCTCGAGGCGGAGACGGTCACTCCTGTCTTGTCTTCGAGACTGGATTCAACCGAAGCTCGCACAAGTCACCGAGCTTCGTTTGGTCCGAGAGCCTCCCGGTCAGAAGAAGGTCGGCTAGAGCGCCGAGCCCGCCGGACGTAACGTGGGGCAATGCGATTCGCTTTCAAGACCTCGCCGCAGCAAACGACCTGGACCGACATGCTTGCCGTGTGGAAGGTGGCCGACGACATTGAGCTGTTCGAGTCGGGTTGGACCTTCGACCACTTCTACCCGATCTTTTCCGACAGCACCGGCCCTTGCATGGAGGGCTGGACCACTCTGACGGCGCTGGCCCAGGCGACGACCCGCCTGCGCATGGGCACCTTGGTGACCGGCATCCACTATCGCCACCCGGCGATCCTGGCCAACATGGCGACCACCCTCGACATCGTCTCCGGTGGGCGCCTGGAACTCGGCATCGGCGCCGGGTGGAACGAGGAGGAGTCGGGGGCCTACGGGATCGAGCTGGGCACGCCGGCCCAGCGCAGCGACCGCTTCGAGGAGGCCTGCGAAGTGATCGTCGGGCTCCTCACACAGGAGACGACGACATTCAAGGGCGAGTACTTCCAGCTCAGCGAGGCCCGCAATGAACCCAAGCCGGTGCAGCGCCCGCACCCGCCGATCTGCGTCGGGGGGAGTGGCGAGAAGAGGACACTCCGCACTGCGGCCCGGTTCGCCCAGCACTGGAACTTCGTGGGGGGCACGCCCGAGGAGTTCGCCCGCAAGCGCGACGTCCTGCATCAGCACTGCGTCGCCCTTGGCCGCGACCCGGCGGAGATCCTGCTCTCCAGCCACGTCCGTTTCGGCGGGGACGCAAAGGCCACCGCCGCGGAGGCTGCCGCACTGGCAGCGGCCGGCGTCGAGCTGGGCATCGTCTACCTCCCGCCACCTCTGGATCCGGGCGTGCTCGAGCCACTGGCCAGCGCCTTGCGTGAGCTCTAGAGATCGGCGACGACTCACAACCCCGCTCCGATCCCTCCCTACGAGGGCCGGATGTTGCGGTAGAACGACGGACTGCACCCGCCGCAGGTCCGTCCGACGAGAGAAGGCACGCCATCATGACGTTCGTCCCCTACGACCGACCGATCCGGGCCGCCTTCGTTGGCCTCGGTCGCATCTACGACTTGAACGTCCGGGCCTACATGGACAATCCCGACGTCGAGGTCGTCGCACTCGTCGACCCCGATCCGCGGCGTCGGGCGCAACGACAAGTCGACTGGCCCGAGGCCCGCACCTTCGCCACGGCGGCCGAGCTCGCGTCGAGTGGCGTGGACGTCGACGCCGCCGAGGTCCTGCTTCCGATTCCGCTCCACGTCGAGGGTGTCTGCGAGATGCTCGGCTACGGCTGGCATCTGAACCTGCAGAAGCCGATGTGCAGCGACCTGGGTGAGGCCAACCAGATGCTCGAGGCGGCCCGAGCGAACGAACACGTCCTGCGGATCATGGAGAATTACCTGTTCTATGAGCCATTGCAGCGGCTGAAGGAGACAGTCGAGTCTGGGGACCTCGGCGCCGTGAGCGGCTACCACATGAAGATGGTCGGCAGCGGCCGGGGTGGCTGGGAGGTGCCTCGGTCCAGCTTTGAATGGCAATTCGCACAGATGCGCCGCGGCAGGGGCATCCTTGTGTTCGACGACGGCTGGCACAAGCTCTCGACGGCGTTGTGGCTCTTCGGCCCGCTGCGTGAGGTGCGGGCGTGGGTAGGCGAGACGGAGGTTTTCACGGACATCAAGGTCGACGCGCCCACCACCATCGTCTGGGAACACCAGAACGGGATCCGCGGGGTGTGGGACATCACGTTGGCTCCCGACATGTATCTCCGGTCCGACTACTACACCAACGACGAACGATGGGAGGTCACGGGTCACCGCGGCTACTCACGCGTAAACCGATGCACGGGCCGCGGCATTCAGCAACCCAGCCTCGAGACCTACGTCGACGGCGAGATGCGGACCTACCATGCGCTCGACGACGACTGGGGCAGCAGCTTCCGCAACTCCGGTCGCCACTGGTTGCGCTGGCTCCGCACGGGCGAGGGCCCGTTGTTGTGGAGCGCGGAGGAGGCCGTCGAGGTGTTGCGGTTCGCGCTCGCGATCTATGCCAGCAGCGCCGCGGGCGGCGCGGGCGTTGACCCCGCCTCGATTCCCGAAGGCTGACCCCTCGGTCTGTCTCGCCCGTTACTCAGCACCCACGACCTTGAAGTCCTGGTTGAGGAAGACGTGGTGTGGCCAGTTCACGCCGATGTAGTGGACGTTGTACTCGCCATTGCTGAGCTTCACGACCCGGTCGACGATGCCGCCGGGATAGGCAGCCAGCGCCGCCTCGGTTGCCTTGTTGGCTGCCGTTCCGCTGACAATGGTCCCCGATCCCTGGCTCCAATTCGCCGGGATGTCACCGACCTGCTTTGAGGTGGTCGGCGCACCTCGCTGGAAGGGAACCACATCTGCCGCCGATGCGGTCGTCGCTTTGCCGCTACTGGCCGACTCCACGATGACTTGCGAGGCCGTAATCGTCGAGCCGTTGGTCGTTCCGAGCACGAGGACGTGTGCGCCCTTCTTGACCGCACTCACCGAGGTCGACTTCGAGCCCTTCTCGTATTTCGTCGAGGACGCCAAGTCGACTGTCACCTCCTGACCCGCTGAGGTCGTCAGGACGAAGTTCGACTTGGACACGTTCCCGACTGCGCCGGCTGCTCCCCCAGCGGCGGGACCAGACCGAGCGTTGGATCCGGCACCACCCGATCCGCCCGCGCCCGAGGAGGTGCTGCTGCCGGCCACCGATTGGGCGGCCGATGCCGAGGGCGACCCACCGACGCCGACGACCAGCCCCGTCACCGAACCCATCAGTGCCGCGGCCACAATCAATCCCCGCCTCATCTTCGACAGCGAACGCGACACCCTTCGTCGGTCGGCCGACCGGATGGTTTCGCCCGGGTTGGTTGGTTCGTACTCACTCATGACGGCGCTCCTTACTCGCCTAGCCAGAGTGCCAGCCGTTCATGTGAGGCTCCTGTTGGCCGCCTGCACGACTGCTCCGAATCCTCTGACGCGGTCAGTGCATGTGTTTCGAGAGGCGGAGGGACACTGCCACCGCCGCGCCGGCGAGAACGATCGTCTCGACGCAGATCAGGGCAACCGGCGTGGCCAACGCGAACTGCCCGGTCTTGTTGAAGAGCACCAAGAGTTGTCGAGTCGGCGGCGCGTGCGGGATCAACACGGTGGCCAGTCCCAAGAGCACGCCGAGCAAGACCGAGTACGACCGACGAGGAACGATCGGGCGGCTGCAGAACGCACCGAAGGCGACGCCCATGAGTGCCGTCAGAAACTGTGCGCAGACGCCGGCAATGATCTCCCTACCCGCAGTTCCCTGTGCCGTCGTCAGCGTTGGTGCGATCATTCCGAGGACGCCGAGCACTACGGCGATCGCGAAGCTCACGATGAGCTTTGAAAGGCGAACCGTTGATGATCTGCCTGCGCACGCCTCGGTGATCTGTTGCTGAACAGGATCCTCGTTGTTCACGACGACCACGGTCAGCCAGGTCGCGACGAACAGCAGCGCGGTTGCCTCGGCGGCATAGGAGGCAAAGGCGGATCCGGTCTGGGCACTGAGGATGGCATCGACCGCCGCGAAGCTGAGCACCGGTGCGACCCAACGCTGCGAGCGGAGGGTATCGGCCCATACATACCGGACGAGTGCGATCACGCGGATGGCTCGGATCGGTCCCGCCGTTGGACCGACCGTACCGACCAGCCCTGGGCAATGGCGGCGGCTAAGACGCGATCGGCTTGGGCGCCGGTCGAGCGGAGCACGAGAACGTTCTCCGGCTGGCGAACAAGATCCATTGTGACCCCAGGTGTCGACACGATCTGGTCCAGGTCACGCGCGCGCACGGTCGGCGCCAGCTCAATCAGCATCTCGTACGTCTCCCTGGATGGTCTGATGGCGTCTCGCTCGAGCTCATCCAGACGGCCGTTGTCGATGCGCAGTTGGCGTAATCCTGGGTGATCGGTGAGCGGTTGATGCGCGCTGATTAGGACGGTCGTCCCACTGGACTGCGCCACTTCGATGAGGTCGTCCACCCACGATGAGCCGTCGGATCAAGACCGCTGAACGGTTCATCGAGTACCAGGAGTCCAACCGGGCCCAAGAACGCTTGTACAATGACGACCTTCTGCCGATTTCCTTTGGACAGCGAGGTAATCGCCACCTCCGGCCCAGGTCGAATATCTAATCGATCGAAGAGCTCGCGACTGCGGGCGTCGATAGCCGCTCTATCGAGTCCCTTGATGCTGCCCATGTGGGCGAGGTAGTCGGTTCCGGTGAAAGTGATCCTTGCCGCCAACTTTTCTGGCACGTAAGCGAGCGGCGTGGGCATGGTGACCGAACCTCTGCTGGGACGGGTCACACCAGCGCTAATGCGGAGAAGGGTTGACTTGCCCGATCCGTTTCCCCCGATGATTGCTGTTCTCGACCCGGCTGGAAGGTCGAGATCGATCTCGTTGAGCACCCACGCGCCTCTTCGCGTGAAGCGCTTCGATATCCCCGAAAGGGCGCCGCCTGTCCCCGTCACGGGCCCTAGTTTGCATCCCCGGAAATCCGCGGGGGGTGTCGTCCTCTCGATCCTCGCCACGAGGGGCGACGATGCCGGAGTCGCGACTTGAGCAGGTGTACGCAGAGCTGAAGAGCCTTGGCCCGTTCGACCCGGTGGGCTGCCATGTCCAGGCATCCGTCCCCGAGCCCATGTGTGACCTAGCCGAGTAGCGCTCTCACCCGCATCGCCGCTTCGCCCCCGTCAGCAACTCCCGCCTCGGCGGCCTCGGCGCGTAGGGCGGGGTTCATGAGGTCCATGCCGATCCTGACCATCGCCTCACCACCGGTCACCATCACCACGGGCATGCCCTTGTCGGCCAGCTCCTCCAGGTCGACCTGACGGGCCAGTTGGGGTGGCATCGCCGCATTGGGACCGACGAAGAGGATCCCGTCCAGGGCCTTCTCTTCAGCAAGGGAAGCCATGTACCCGCCTCTGGGCCCATCCACGTAGTGCTGGTCACGGAAGCTCACCGGCGGGAAGAAGCAGGGAATCGCGCACGACGAGGCGACGGCGCGAATCAGATCGATCCCGTCGTGGCGGCTCCACAGGATGCTTCGACCGGTCTCAGCCTCGGCCGTGGTGACCCTCAAATCAACATCTGGCCATTCGTCGGTACCGAGAAAAGATCGGAAGGATTCCACGTAGGCGTCCTCGCCCAAGGTCACGTCGGCCTCCATGGCCATCTTTCCGATGTTCCTGGCCCGCTCCTCGAGTGAGCCTGTCGACGACATCAAGGCGTCGAGGATCTCTTGAGGGATCGACCGCGCCTGTTGAGCGCCACTGGCTTCGTCACCGTCTGGCGAAATTCCAGACCGCGGGGTTTCTGGCTCCGTCGGCCGGCTCGATCTCGAAGCGGTGCGGCGCTGCTTCTCCACCAGTTCGACCAGGTCGAGGCCCAGCGCCGCCTTGGCGCCCGATACAGACCCCGCGGAGCTGCCCACAATGACGGCGGCCGACGTCGGATGCAGCCCCGCCGCCTCCTGCAGGCCGGCGAGTACACCCAGCTCCCAGGCGATGCCGACCAGCCCGCCCCCGCCCATTACCAAACCGAGATTCACTCCCACCCCTAATCGCTCGACACGATGAGCAGAAGCTAGCCGTCTGCGCCAATCTGCTGACGAATCCAGAATGTATGCCGTGAAATAAGTTCGGCTTGCCGGCCATTACCTCACTGAGGAGTCGGAGAGGACCTGTGGACCAGGACGAGCGAGCGCGATTCGAGAGCCTCTATCGGGAGAACGTCCGGCCCCTCCTCGCATATGCGCGCACTCGGACTGATTCCCATAACGCACACGACGCCGTCTCGAGCACCTTCTTGGTGGCATGGAGACGCCTAGACGAGCTTCCCTCCGAGCCTCTGCCCTGGTTGATCGGAGTGGCGAGACGGGTCTTGGCAGATCAGCACCGCTCCGATGCACGTCGCCGATCGCTCAGCGGGCGTGTGGCGCATGCCGCGGCGACGAGCCGGGCAGCGGTCGATGACGTCGCCGAAGTCATGGTGCTGACTGACTCGATACGCCGTGCGCTCGGACGCTTGCGCCCGGGGGACCGCGAGCTGCTGACCCTGGTGGCCTGGCACGGACTCAGCACGGAGCAGCTCGCAGTTGCCTTGGGGTGCTCGAAGTCGGTCGCGTCCCTGCGTCTCCACCGGGCACGGCGCAGATTCGCGAAGAACCTCGAGTGCCAGGACCAACCGACCGGCGCCGCCCAGCGAGCAGTCCGACCAGCAAAGGAGATCCCATGAGGACGTCACACGATCAGGCCATGGCGCGTCTCAGAGCTGCGAACCCGTTCGATGACGCAAGGGCGCTGAAGGACTGGAGCCAAACCGACGAGGACGGCCTCTTGGATTCTCTCCTTGCAGAGGCTGACCGCTCAGACGAACTCGTGCTCTCGCCGCCGGATCTGCCGCCTTCAAAGAAGGCCGTATCGCTACGTCGGTTCAAGCGCCCAGCGGTCGTCGTGCTCATTGGGGTGGCCGCGGGAGCGACGGTGCTCGGCGTCTCTTTGGGCACACCAAGCACACCGAATGTCCTCGCGGCATGGTCTGCGACAACGACAAGTTCCCCGGCCACGCAACTCGCGGCCGCCCACGCGGGCTGCCAGCGCACGTGGACATCGACGTTGAAACTCATCCCTCCGGCTCGAGCGTCCGGCTATTCAGGAACTCTTCCTCCGTTGGTCCTGACCGACTCACGGGGCCCCTTCGAAATGCTCGTCTACGCCGGGACCTCCGGTGAATCCGTATGCCTCTGGAAGTTTGGACTCATCGGTATCAGTGGAAGCAACGGAGCAATGCTTCCCGCAACCAACACCCAATCGATCGGTGTGCCAGGCGTCGGGTTCGCGTCAGACAGGGGATCACCGTACACATACGCGTTTGGAACCGCCGGTTCTGGGGTCAAAGCAATCACCCTGGTGCTGACCAACGGGACTCGTGTCGACGCCACGGTCCAACACGGCCTCTACGGCGCATGGTGGCCCTCGAAGACCGACGTTGCGTCGGCTCAGGTGTCGGCCGCAGCCGGGACGTTCCACCAGCAGTTCGGCGACATCGGCCCGGACAACAATGGCCCGCCGGAGAACCCGCCGTCACCGCTTGGGTGATCGAACCCTGATCCGGCTTCGCAGTGCCACCGTGTAGTGCTGCCGGGGAGGTTCAGGCGCAGCCCGGAATCGTCGCAACCGCAACTGGGCTTCCGCTATGAGCCAGCCCGACCGCGTCTCCCCATTGACGTCTGCAACGCATCCCGCGATAGTCGCGGTGGTCGCTCAATTTCACGAGGAGGCACCATGCGAATGATGGCGAGGATTTCGATCCCGGTCGAAGCAGGCAACAAGGGCATCCAAGACGGGTCGCTGCCCAAGGCTATGCAGGCGACTGCCGAGCGGTGGAAGCCGGAGGCGGCCTACTTCACGACCTTCGACGGGAGGCGCACGGCGTTTTTCGTCTTCGACATGCCCGATTCATCGTCGATCCCGCACTTCGCCGAGCCCTTCTTCAGGGAGCTCAATGCTGAAGTGGTGTTCGCGCCGGCCATGAACGCCGAAGACCTGCAGAAGGGTCTCTCGAGTCTCGGCTGAGCGTCAGCCGTAGCCTGACCCCGAGGAACGGGAGTTCACCGAGCGACCAACCCAGGATCTGCCTTCCTGTGACTCAGTCGCCGGTGAGCATCCGCCGCAGGTCGAGCTCGAGGTCGTCCATCAGCTCGACCAGGAGCGCCAGCCGTTCCGCCGCGCCGTCGCACGTCAAGAGGCGCTGGGCGTCGTAGGCGTTGACCGGAGCCGCGCTGCAGAGCTGCCAGGCCGCTCGTTCCGCGTCGCCTCCCCCATCGAAGACCAGCCCGGGCTCCAGGGGCGGGCCTCCCCCGTGCTCCGAGAGGAGCGCGCGGGCCCGGCGCACCCGCTGCGAGGCGTCGTCGAGCAGCGGTCCGGGGTCGGGCTGCCCCAACACGAGGTCGGGCTCGTGCACGAGCGCCAGCGGGTAGGGATCGTCGGGCAACCACTCGTCGATCACCACCACTGTCTCGCCCCGCACCTCGAGCACCCAGCGGCCGTCGGGCAGCTCGGCCGCTCGGTTGATGACGCCGCGCGTCCCGAGGGCCGACCGCTCGTCACCACCCCCGACCTCCGACCCGCGCTCGATCAGCACGATGCCGAAACGCTGGTCACCCTCGAGGCAGTCGCGCATGAGCTCGCGATAGCGCGGCTCGAACACGTGCAGCGGCATGGACGCGTGCGGAAAGAGGACCACCGAGAGGGGAAACATCGGCAGACGCGTCCCGGTCATGCCCCACCATGGCACCTGACCGGCCGACCGCGCCTGAGCCCGGCGACGGGCCCCTGGGCACCGGCAACGGATAACGGGCCCACAACGAGAAGGACCGGCCTCAGCGGCCGGTCCTTCACTCGTAGTGATTTTGTCTGTACGCAGCTCTCCTGTACCCAGCCTGCGGCGTAGTTGGTGCGGGGGCCGCCTTGTCGGCCGGCCGGCACACGCACCGGCGCGAGCGCGGCCAAGATACACACGCCGGACTTTTAGCCAGGCGAGCTGCTGGCGGCGTCACCGAAACCGACATCGGTGACGCAGGTTCAACCCGGCGGATCGCCCTCCTCGGTCGAGCGTGTCGATTCCATCGGCAGCTCCTTTCCTCTCGGGGGCAAGGGCGGGTGCTCCGCTTGCCTCTCGCTTCTGCATTCAGTATCCCCCTGCATCCTCGTCCTGTGAACCCCACGCGAACAGCACATTCGCGAACGCCCTGGTCCAGCTGCGCGCCGTCACGCGAACTTCATCTGCGCCTCTCGCGACGCCGGCCAAGGTGGCCCGGCCACGGGGTGTCTACGCTCTGGAGATGGCACTACCCACCCCCAAGGAGAACACCACTGCGATCGTCACCGGCGCCTCGTCGGGCATCGGCACCGAGATAGCCCGAGAGCTCGCCAAGCGCGGGCACGGCGTCACCCTGGTGGCCCGGCGCGAGGACCGTCTCAAGACGCTGGCCGACGAGCTGGCCCAGTCGCACCACGTCCGCGCCGAGGTCATCGCCGCCGACCTCACGGATGCCGACTCGCGTGGCGAACTCCCGGATCAGATCGAGGCGCGCGGGCTCACGGTCGACATCTTGGTCAACAATGCCGGCTTCACGACCATGGGCGCGGTGCACCGGGCCGACCGGGCCACTGAGTTGGCGATGATTCGGACGAACGTCGAGGCGGTCGTCGACCTGTGCACCCTCTTCGTTCCGGGGATGGTGACCCGCCACCGCGGCGCCGTCCTCAACACGGCGTCCACGGCGGCGTTCCAACCACTGCCCGGGCAGGCCGGCTACGGCGCGTCCAAGGCCTTCGTCCTCTCCTACGGACGCGCGCTCGGAGCCGAGCTGCGAGGGACGGGCGTCACCGTTACCACGCTGTGCCCCGGCCCCGTCGAGACCGGCTTCGCGGAGGCGTCCGGGTTGAGCGACGCCGAAGCGAGCGAGACACTGCCGAAGTTCATGTGGGTGCCGGCGGCCGGCGTCGCCAAGGCGGCCGTCGAAGGGCTCGCCTCAGGGCGCCCGGTGGTGATCCCCGGCGCGGCCAACCGGGCCGGGGCCGCGCTGGCCCATCTGGCGCCCAAGTCCCTGCTCCTGCCGATGATGGCCCAGCGCCATCCCGCCATGAAGCCCGCCGACCCGGCCTAACACGCTCCACTAATCTCGACTGCGGGTCGACGCGACACACGCCCGGCCCCGCCTACCGGGGGTTCCCATGGCACAGCTGGTCACCGAACTCGAGCTCCCCTACCTCTCCACCATCGGCCTCGAACGCCAGGTCGCCATCGACGCCATCAAGGTGGCCCGGGCCGAGCACTGGCTCGCCCGCACTGACATGGGGTACTCGGTGATGCGGCTGGCCGACGTCACGGCCATCCTGCGCGACAAGCGCTTCCATTCGGCGCTGTCGATGATCCAGCGCCAGCCTGAGCTCGCGGAGACGGAGTGGGCGCAGTCGCGGGGCCAGTCGATCCTCACGATGGAGGGCGACAACCACGCCCGGCTGCGTCGCTTGGTCGCGCCCGCCTTCACCCCCGCCTCGGCCAACCGCCTCCGTCCCACCATGCGCGCCGTCGTCGGCGAGCTCGTCGACCGCGTGGCGGCGAAGGGCGAGTGCGACCTGGTCGCCGACGTCTGCGAGCCGTATCCGATCCCCATCATCTGCGAGCTGCTCGGCGCGCCGCCCCAGGACTGGAAGCTGTTCTCGGCCTGGGCCACCGACATTTTCCGCATCTTCAACAACAACGTCCTCGAGGACCTGCCGCTCATCCAGCGCGCCGGCGCCGAGCTCACGGCCTACGTGACCGAGATGATTGCCGAGCGCCGCGCCGACCCCCGTGACGACCTGTTGAGCGACCTCATCGCCATCGAGGAAGAGGGCGACCGGCTCTCCACCGAGGAGATGACGATGCTGGCGCAGGCCGTCCTGATGGCGGGCACCGACACGACGCGCAACCAGCTGGCCTGCTCGGTGGCGCTCTTCAGCGAGCACCCGGACCAGTGGGCGCTGCTGGCCGAGCAGCCCGAGCTGGCGCCACGCGCCGTCGAGGAGTCGATGCGCTACCTCGGCGCGGTGCGCGGCACGGCGCGCCTCGCTTCCGAGGACATCGTCTACCGCGACGTCCTCTTCCCGACCGGCACCCTGGTCTCGACGTCGCTGGCCGGGGCCAACCGCGACCCCGAGGCCTTCGACGACCCCGATGTCTTCGACATCACCCGCGAGCGCGCCACGGCACAGATGACGTTCGGCTCGGGCATCCACTTCTGCATGGGCGCCGCGCTCGCCCGCGCCGAGCTCCAAGAGGCGCTGCCGCTCCTGGCCCAGCGCATGCCGGGTCTCAGGCGCAACGGGGAAGTCGAGTGGAAGCCCTCGACGTTCGGGATCTGGGGACCGGCGCGGCTTCCCCTGCGCTTCGAGCCCAGCGCCGACACGGTCAGCGCCTAAAACCGTACGCCTGGCTGCCACGCAGCCGAGTGTCCATCGCGAGTACATTCGCGCTCCCGTTCCAATTTCCCGAGAGATTGCACCCTTGGCGTTCAAGGCGTGAACGCTGTCGTTCGAGAAACCTCGGATTCTTGAACCTCAACGCCAATGCAGTCGCGACAGACGACCGTTCCTCTTTCGCGTCCAGACCTCGCAATCGATCATGCGACGTCAGCTGGACCAGCGACTCGCAGGACTACATGGCCCGTTCGGCGCGCCCGATGCGCGGGTGGCCAAGCGGCCGGAGTCGCTCTCGTGGCACAACGGCCCCTGCAATGCCCCGAGCACAAGGGCAAATCCCAGGGCTATCCCCAGGGCGGTCTCAGAGTTAGACCCGCCGGCCCATGAACGCCGCCAGCTGATCCGCGGCGCACGCGCCCGCCGGCGCCACCTGGACCGGCCCGAACGGAGCCTGCCCGTCCTCGCCGCGCAGGCTGTCGGGCAGCAAGCCCGTCACGATCCCCAGCAGCTGCGCCGCCACCTCGGGATCGAGGTCGGTCGATTGCCCTGTCGCCTTGGCCAGGTCCCACCCGTGGGTGAAGGTGTCGCCGCATGCGATGTGCACGAACACGCTCCCCGGCAACTCGCCGAAGGGCGGGCGCATGATCTTCTCCATTGCCCCCTCGGCGCGAAGGCCCGCACCGCCCGCGCTGACCCGGCATCGAAGGCCTCGAGCACGCCGTCAGATGCAAACGCCGGGTACGTGTCCTCGGCGGGCGGGGTGCCGGTTTCGGCCGTGCCGGCGAAGAAGGTGGTCCCGTTCACAATGTGCTCCACCAGCGCCCAGACGTTCCACGATACGCACGGCGTCGCGTCGCCCTCGAGCTGCTCGGGGGTCACGTTCGCCAGGACCCCGCGGGTCGACGCGAACGACTGGGCCAACAGTTCTGCGGTCATGTGGTGCTCCCTGCTCGTTCGGTCAATCGGTAGTCAAGCGGCCCCGTCGGAGCGGACCAATGGACCAGCGGACCGTATCCGGGGCCTGTGATGAGTCGCCCCAGGAGCCCAGGAGCCCCAGGAGCCCCAGGAGCCAGGATCAGGGAACGGCGGCCGTCGCCTCGCCGACCACCTTGTCCTCGCCGTCGGCGTTGGCGAGGGTGACCGAGAGGTCGACCAGCTTCTGGCCGCCCTCTTCGCGCTTGCCGGTGACGACGATCTTCGACGAGAGGACCTCGTCGGGCCAGGTCTGGCGGGCGAAGCGCACTTGATAGCGCAGGACGTTTCCCACACCGACGTAGTCGGTCAGTGCGGAGCCGAGCAGGCCCATGGAGAACATGCCGTGGCCGAAGACGCTGGGCTGGCCGGCCGCCTGCGCCGCCACCTCGTCGTGGTGCATCGGGTTGAAGTCCCCCGAGGCGCCGGCGTACTTCACCAGGTCCGTGCGTGTCAGCTTGTGCGTGATGACGGGCGCCTCGTCCCCGACCTTCACGCCGTCGTAGGACAGCTTCTTCTCACCCATCAACTCGACCTCCCGTCGCCATTTCGCTCACTCCGCATGCCCGCACCCGACTCACGCACCGAAGAGGTGCAGCCAGTGGTCGATCGACCACACGTTCCACGCGTGCGTCCCCAACACCACGACCGACGCCAGCGCCATCATGAAGTTCTGACCCTGCTCCGCCCAGTCCGAGATCATCAAGATGAAATACATGATGTTCAACAAGATCCCGGCGAACGCCGCGATCGGGGTCAAGAAGCCGAGGATCAGGCCGAGGCCGATCGCGAGCTCCCCCAGCACCACGACGTAGGCCATCGCCTTCGGGCGCGGCAGGACGATCGCGTCGAAGCCCTTCTTGACGAACGGCCACTTGTGCTTCTCGGCGACCGACTGTCCCCACGAGATGCCCGCACCCCGCTGGAACCAGGCGGCCTTGTCCTTGTGCCGGAAGCTCTCGAACCACCACACGCCCAGACCGATGCGCAGCACGGCCAGCCATTCGGCCCCCGTCAGCCACGTCGTCCCGCTTGTCGCCAATGTCACCGCAACCCTCCCCGCAGACCTTTTCCGTCGACCGTCGTTGACCTAGGCGCGGTGGATGAGGTTGAAACGCGCGGTCACGACCGGCTCACCTGTCTTGTCATCGCTCCAGTTGGTCTCCTGCACGATGAACGTCATCGTGCGGCCCTTGGACTCCTTCTGGTAGATGTCGACGATCTTGCCCTCGCTCGCCAGCACGTCGCCCACCACCACCGGGCGGTGGTAGATGAACTCCTGCTCGCCGTGGAGGATGAGCCCCCCTTTGGCCATCAGCGGGCCGACCGCGGCCGCCAGCGGGCTGCCCGTCGCGCCGTCGGTCGGCTGGAGCTCGGCGAAGCTCCCGGAGAACTCCATGGCGAAGGGCCACGTCGGCGGCGCCGGGATGTTGGCAAAGCCGGCCTGCTTGGCCGCCTCGGGGCTGTGGTAGATCGGGCTCGTGCTGAGCACGGCGTCGGCAAAGTGCTGCACCGGGCCCCGCTCCACCACGACCTTGGCCTTGCCGGTCGGCTGCCCGATGATCTCCTTGAACACGTCTTCTTGCGATGTGGCGCTCTCTGCCACCGTCTGCCTCCTGTCCCCCTCCGCCCTGTTCCGATCCACGTCGTCCCGGCGGGCACCGGCCTTCCCGGGCCGATGCAGCGCCCAAAGGTAGCGGGTCGCATCGGCGTCGCCCAATCCGAATCGCCCGTCCCGGAGCCCCCGCTCGATACCATCGGCCGCCGTGCCCGACTTCTTCGACGTGCTGCACACGCAGCGGGCCGCCCGCACCTTTCTGCCCGATGACGTCGACGACGCCACGGTGGCCCGGGTGCTCACCGCGGCCACGCACGCCCCGAGCGCCGAGAACAGCCAACCGTTCGTCTTCGTCGTCGTGCGAGACCCGGACCTGCGGGCGGCCATCGGCGCCCTCACCGCCCGCATCTGGCAGGGTGGCGCGCGGGCCTACGAGGAGTCGCGCCTCGACCCCTCCTTCTTGGCCGACGTCGACCGCGGCGCCATGGGTGGCATCGCCGCCGCCCCGGTCTTGATCGTGGTGTGCGGCGACACCCGCCTCACCTTGGAGGTCGCGCTGCCCTCCTCGATCTACCCGGCCGTGCAGAATCTCCTCCTGGCCGCGCACGCGCTCGGCCTCGGCTCGACGCTCACCACCCTGCCGGTGGTCGGCGGCGACGAGCTCTCCGAACCCCTCGGGCTCCCGCCCGAGATCGTGCCGCTCGCCGTCGTCCCCCTCGGCCATCTCCCCAAGCCGCTCGGCCCGCCCCGCCGCATACCACTCTCGGAGAAGGCGCACCGCGATCGCTACGGCACCCCGTTTCCATAGTCACCGAACCTGACGCCGCCGCCAGGCCCTGGCATAGGGTGAGCCGGTGCAGGAACATCACTCCTACGTGGATATCGACGCCACGGTCGACGAGCTCTGGCAGCTGTTCTGGGCTCGCATCCCCCACACCGAGACCGGTGACGTCACGATCGACATCCTCTATCCGGGCAACGAGGTCGGCGACGGCCTGATCCGCCACTGCACCTTCCGGGTGCCCCGCTACCTGTTGACCGGAGGCAAGGGACAGTCCTGGGAGTGGCTGACCGAGGTGAAGCCGAAGGAGTCGTGGAAGTACACCGCCGTGGGACGACCACTGCTCTCCGAGGCGATCGGCCACACGCGCCTCGAGGACCTGGGCGACGACCGGACCCGCGTCCACTTCTCCGAGTCGTACCACGCCTTCAACCCGTTCCTGCGCGCTGTGCTCGAAAAGCGCGTCCACGCCTTCATCTCCAAGGACAACGACCATCTCATCAAGCAGTCGCTCGAGAAGGGCGTGCAGTACCTCCGCCGCGCCAAGGCGAAGGCCGCCGACAAGGCCGCCGCAGCCGCTGCCCCACCATCGGACCCCGCATCGACGCAGTAACTGCCCCCTGTCCCTCGCGGCAGTCGAGGCCTCCCTCGCCGGCACCGCTGCCCGCATCCACAAACTGGAGAGATCCATGACCCTTGACCTCGGAACGTTCGGCGTCTGGTGGAGCGGTTCGTGGCATGACGCCAACGACCGCGACTACAACGTGGCCGGTGAGCTCGAGTCGCTCGACTACGGCACCCTGTGGTCCTCGGGCGGCTTCGAGCCCGGCCTTACGCCGCGCTTCGGCGAGCTGTTGGACGCGACCGCAGGCGTCGTCGTGGCCTCGGGCATCGTCAGCATCTGGACGACCGTGCCGGCCGATATCGGTCCGGCCGTGTGGGAGCTCGGAGAGAATTACGACGACCGCTTCCTCCTCGGCATCGGCGCCAGCCACTCGGCGATCGTCCAGGACTACGCCCGGCCCTATACCCGCATGGTCGAGTATCTGGACGCGCTCGACGCGCTGGAGCGTCCCGTGCCCCCGGAGCGGCGCATCCTCGCCGCCCTGGGGCCGCGCATGCTGCGGCTGGCCAAAGAGCGCGCCGTCGGCGCGCACCCCTACTTCGTCCCCGTCGAGCACACGGCCTACGCGCGGGAGGAGCTCGGCGCCGGCCCCGTGCTGGCGCCCGAGGTGGCGGTCGTCCTCGAGACCGATCGCACCGCGGCGCTGGAGCTGGCCCGGCGCTACGCCAGCATCTACCTGCCGCTGCCGAACTACACCAACAACCTCCGTCGGTTCGGTTACACCGATGCCGACATCGACGGCGGCGGCAGTGACCGGCTCATCGAGGCCGTGATCCCGTGGGGCGACGCCGGCACGGTCGCCGCGCGCCTGCGCGCCCACATCGAGGCGGGCGCCGACCACGTCTGCGTGCAGGTCGTTGCCGACTTCAACAGCTTCCCGATCACCGAATACCGGGCGCTGGCGTCGGCCCTCTTCGGCGGTTGAGGTCCCCGCTCCGGTTGGCAGGTTCAGATTGCTGATCGCCACCGCGTCGATGGACGACGCGGGCGGCAACTACGCCAGTTGTTTCGCTCTCGCCAAGCCGCTTGAGCTGTAGACGCCGTTGGGAAAGACGGCATCCCATGCATCACGGACCCCGCGGAAGTCCTCGCTCGGCCCATAGGCGGAGCGTGCGGCAGCGACCACCTCGTCTCGACGTGCCGCGACCACGGAACCCGAGTCGTATTCCAACTGGTTGTCGATCTGGGTGATCGCCTCGGCGAAGCGGCCCTTGTGCCCAATCAAGCGGACTGCATTCGTGGGAGGCGTCATGACCGATTCCTTTTCTGGCGTTGGCGGGAGGGATTTCTCCTGCGCATCCCCAAAGTCCGAGCGAGCTCTTCGTGTGACCGGCTCCGGGGAACGCACAACGTAGTGCCCGAACGAGGAGACCATGCAGGCGCGAATTGTCGGGTAGGTCGGTGGCAGGCACTGCGGGGAGAGTGCCGAAACGGGCATCCAAGCCGTACCGTCCTGACAACGCAGCCGGTACTCCTCCGGCCCGTCCCTGCTACAGGTTGGACTCCGAGGATGCAGGCATCCCTTGTTCTTCCGCCCGTCTGCCCATGGTGTCCGCCTCGCGCTCCAGCCCGTCGTTGTCATTGACGGGCGCGACGGCCTTCATTTGCATGGACGGCTGCACGCGCCCCTGAGCCTGCTGGACGACATGCCAGGCTTCGTGAGCGAGGTGCTGCTCCTGGCCGGGAGCAACAAAGATGTCGTTCCCCTGGGCGTAGGCGTGCGCCTGCAGTTGTGCGGGCTTGGAGGAGTTGTAATGAACCTTCACGCCATCCATCGAAATTCCCGAGAGGTCCTCGATCCCTGACTTCAGGCGGTCGGGCAGGCCTTTGGGCGTCCCACCGGACACACGTTCCATCTCGAGCCCCGCCAGACTGGCGGGGACACCTTTCATCGGCTCGGTCACGCCGGTGGGAGTCTTCCGCTGGATCGGTGGGAGCCCGATTGCGGTCGAACCAACAGGTCCCGCCCCGTGCAACAGGTCCGCCACGGCGCGATTGCCGGCGCGGCGTTGGAGAGAGAGAACGAGGTGCTGCTCACGCGACAGCGCCGGTTCACGGCGGGACCTTTCATCGGACCAGCGAGAATCTTCGTCTTTCCCCACCCGACGAAACTGCAGGTCGTTCAGTCCTTGCGGCTCGTGTTCCACCATCCTCCTCCGAAGGCCCACCAGCTTCCTCCGTCCCGGATGCTTTGGCAAGGTGCGACTCGAAGTGGTCGCAGGCCGTGCACAGCACCCTCTCAGATCAGAAACATCCGGCGCCGCACGAACAAGTCGGCCGAGGCCAGGAGATCCGCCGGCAGCTGACTCCGAAACGACGTCAGCGCTGCGGCGTCGTAGTCCCACCGTGCGCGAGCAGCGCCGTCAGCTTCTGCGCCAGCGCCCGGAAGGCGCGCCCGCGGTGCGAGATCGCGTCCTTCTCCTCGGCGCGCATCTGGGCGAACGTCCGGCCGCCGCCCTCCTCGGGCTCGAACACGGGGTCGTACCCGAAACCCTGGTCCCCGCGAGGCGATGCGGCGATGCGGCCGGCGACGACTCCCTCGGCCCAGACCTCGGAGCCATCGGGGAACGCCACGAGGGCGATCGTCTTGAAGCGGGCGCGCCGCTCGCCCCCGCCGTCGCCCCGCGCATCGAGCTCACGCAGCAACTTGGCCACGTTGTCGGCGTAGGTGGCGTCCTCGCCGGCATAGCGGGCGGCGAACACGCCCGGCGCGCCGCCCAGTGCGTCGACCTCGAGGCCGGTGTCGTCGGCCACCGCGGCGGTGCCGGTGGCCTTCATGAGGGCCCGCGCCTTCAGGCGGGCGTTGTCGAGCAGCGTGTCGCCGTCCTCGACGACCTCGGGCACGTCATCGGGCCGCGGCACGAGCTCGACGTCGAGCGCCTCCGACAGCACGGCGACGATCTCCTTCACCTTGTCGGGATTGGCCGACGCCACCACCAGGCGCAGCGGCGTCCCGCCCGTGCTCACCGAGAAGCGGGCGGCTCGGCCAGCACGGCGGCCTGAAGGCCGGTCAGCTCCTTGATCCCGCTCTCGGCCAACCCGAGCAGGGTGTCGAGCTCACCGCGCGTGAAGGCCATGCCCTCGGCCGTGCCCTGTACCTCGACGAAGCGCCCCGCACCGGTCATGACGACGTTCATGTCGACCTCGGCGCGGGAGTCCTCGACGTAGGGCAGGTCGAGCATGGGCACGCCGTCGACGATGCCGACGGAGACGGCGGCCACCGAGTCGGTGAGCGGATTGGTGGCGATCGTCTTGGCTTGCACGAGCCGGGTGCACGCGTCGTGCAGCGCGACGTAGGCACCGCAGATCGAGGCCGTCCGCGTCCCCCCGTCCGCCTGCAGGGCGTCACAGTCCACCGTGATCTGGACCTCGCCGAGCGCGACCAGGTCGCACACCGCGCGCAGCGAGCGTGCGATCAGCCGTTGGATCTCCTGGGTCCGTCCCGACTGCTTTCCCTTGGCCGCCTCACGCGAGGCGCGCTCGGGCGTCGACCCCGGCAGCATGGAGTACTCCGCGGTGACCCAGCCCTTACCGGTGCCGCGCATCCACGGTGGCACGCGCTCTTCGACCGAGGCCGTGCAGAGCACCTTGGTTTGCCCGAACGTCACCAGCACCGAGCCGGGCGCCATGACCGTGTAGTCGCGCTCGAACGTGACCGGCCGTAACTGGTCGATGGCCCGACCGTCCGGACGCGCCGTGCGGGGATCCCCGCTGACCTCGCTTCCTCCCACTGCACTCCTCTCGATTCCGCCCCACCTCGGCCGACACCGTAGGCGACCCCGATGCCCGCGCCGGCGTCCGTGACCGCTCGGGCGAGCGGCGGCGGGACGATCAGTTCCCCCGCGCCACCGCCTGGGGGTACGAGTGGGTGGAGATCTCGAGCGCCGCCTCCACGTCCTTGTAGGTCTTGATCTCAATCACGTTGCCGCTGGGGTCGACGATCTTGCCCTTCGTCTGCTCCGTCAGCAGGCCGGCGTCGTCGGTGGTCACCGGGACGACCCACTCGACCCCGTTCTTCTGCAGGCGGTCGACCAAATGGTCGAACTCGTCGCGCCCGAGCGTGACGCCGAAGTGCCGCGACCCGTCGGGCGCCAACCCCGTCACCTCGTCGGGCCGGTCGTGCAGCGTGAGTTGAAGCCCGAAGAACCAGACGTCGATGAAGTCCTCGCGACGACGCGCCGCCTGACAGCCCAGGGTGTGCACGTAGAAGGACTGCGCCTCTTCGATATCTCGCACGGGCAACGAGAGATGAAGTATGGGTTGCATGGCCGCCCAGCCTACGTCCAGCTCGGCGGCGCTCAGACCCGGCCGGCGCTGGAGAGGACGCAGTGGGCGATGGCCGCGACACGACCCGCCGGCGGCCGGTTCTGCGCCCCTTCCCAGCAGAGGGGCAGCGAGGCGCCCACCGCGGGGAGGGCCATCGGGATCCCCCGTCGCAGCGACCAGACCTGGGCGCCCGCCTCCTCGGTGGGCGCCACGCCGAGCGCCATGGTGAAGAAGCCGGCGGCATAGACGGGGTCGCGGCTCGCACCCGCCACGACGACCCGACTCACGTTCCACGTGCGCAGGGCGCGCCGCACGGTGGCGATCTGCGCCACGGACCCGCTGGGCTCAGGAGCGCCCACCACGGTCAGGGTGCTCAGAATTCGCCGGGCCGACCCGGGCGCCCCCTGGCCGACCGGCCCGCCGGTGGGCCCCGGGGTTTTCAGCGCGGCGCCCGCGAGGTCGAACCGCATGTCGTCGACCGCCTGCCACAGCATGGGCTGGGTCGAGCCCGAGACGGCAAAGGGGATCGTGAGCACGACCGTGCGCGCCGGCAGCGTCGGGGCGACCGTGCGGACGTAGGACGGCGTCGTCACCGGCACCACCCTCAGCGGCAGGTCGAAGGTGATGAAGACGGGGATGAGCGCGAGCAACGCGACGGCAACGGTGGCGGTTGCCGTCGCCGTCACGGCGCGACGGCGCGACGCCAACCACGACGACGCGCGGCGACGGTGGACGTAGAGCGCATCGAGGCCGACCGCCAGTAGGAAGGCGACGAAGAGGGTGATGAACGGCGCGATCTGATCCGGCAGGATCTCCTTGAGCAGCGGCAGCTTCGACAGCTCGCTCCACGGCAGCCACACGTGACGGAACCAGATGGGCGCGCGCATGGCGTAGGGGCCGAGCGAGAGCCACAACGCCACGACGCCCAGCACCACCAGCAGCCAGGTCAGGGCCCGGCGGCGGCCGAGGACGACCGCCGCCGCGGTCGCGGTGAGGAGGCCGGCGCCGAGATAACCCTGCGACGGCCCGACCGGGCCCAGGTAGCCCCCGAAGCGGACGTAGGTGTTGCCGAGCGCCCCGTAGGCACCCGGGAGCACGATCCCCGAAAGGGGCAGGCCGGCCAGGGGCGAGATGATGAAGAGCACCCCGGTCACGGCCTGCGGACCGGCGACGCCGAACCAGGCCGGGTACGCGAGCAGCACCGCCGCCACCCCCAGGCCCAGGGCGAGCGCGGGGAACGCGTGGCCGGCGCGCCCGCGCACCTGCCGCCAGCCGACGGCCATGACCACGAGCACGCCGACGACGGCGAAGATGCCGCAGAGGATGAGCATCTCGGGCGACACCAGGAACTGGGCCACGATCAACGCCGCGAGCAGCAAGCCGTCGCGACGGACCGAGTGCTCCTGGCGGATCATGATCTCGTGCAGCAGCGTGAACAGCGGCGGCGGGAACACGAGCAGCGACACCGACACGTGGCCGAAGATCAACGACCCGAAGATGGCCGCCGAGTAGCCGAACACCAGCGCCGCGGGCACGGCCCCCCACTTCCACCTCACGAGGGGACGGAGGGCGGCGAAGCAGCCCCAGGCGCTCAACGCCGGGGCCAGGGTCAGCGCGACGTTGGTCGCGGCCACCGGTCCGAAGAGCCACGTGACCGGCGCCAGCACGACCCCGACGAGCGTGCCCGACGTGTTGGAGAGCAGGTTCGCGCCGTGGGGCACGTTGACCAGGGTCGAGAAGAACGGGTTGTGGAGGTGGGCGATCGCCCAGGCCGGCCAGGCCACGAACCAGACCTCCTGGGCGGGGTCCCCGCAGGCGCACGTCAACGTGTTCGCCGGGTGGCCCGACCAGACGTGCCACCACAAGATCACGGCGGGCACGGTGAACACGACGAGGGCACCGAGATGGAAGCCCACCGCCTTCGCCGCCCGCATCCACGCCGCGCGGCGCGCCGACGGCTCGGCGAGGGAAGGGTGGCCGGGCCCGGCGGGAATGGAATTCGCCGGCACGTCCTCGGCCCCGGTGCCGTCCGGGGGCGCCGCCTCCGACGCGTGCCTCCCGATCGTCACCCCGGCAAAGCGTAGCGCCGCACCCCTGGTGGGCCGGGCTATGGCGCCACGCCTTCGTAAGATTCGCCCGTGCCCTCGGCCCGCCGGTGCATCGTGATCGGGGCCGGGCTCTTGGGCCTCTCCGCCGCCCGGTCGCTGGCACGGCGCGGTTGGTCGGTCGACGTGCTCGAGGCAGGCCCGACCATCGGGCACCCGCTCGCCGGATCGAAGGGCGACGTGCGCATCTTCCGCCTGGGCTATCCAGAGCCGCATTACGTCGAGATGGCGGTCGCCGCCCGGGCGCTCTGGCGTGCGCTCGAGGACGAGGTCGGGCGCCCGCTCCTGCACGTGACCGGACAACTGGGCCTCGGCGAGCCCGCCGAGCTCGACGCTGTGGCCGACTCACTGGTGCGTCACGGCGAGCCGGCGGAGCGACTCAGCGCGCGCGACGCCGCCGCTCGCTTCCCCGGACTCTCCCTCTCCGGGCCCGCGCTGTTCGAGCCGGCGTCGGGCGTGCTGGAGGCCGGCCCCTGCCTGGAGTCGCTGCGCGCCACCGCGGCATTCGACGTGCAGACCGCCACCCGCGTCACCGAGGTCGTCGGGACCGACGACGGGGCCACCGTCCACCGCGCCGACGGACGAACCCGCCACGCCGACGTCGTCGTCGATTGCGCCGGGCCGGCCGCGTTGGCGCTCCTGGCGCCGTCCGCCGTCCCCGCGGTCGCGGTCGCGGTCGCGGCACCGCCCTCGCTGCCCCAAGTGGCGTATTTCCGGGCCACAGACAAAGGCACGCCGGACCGGGCGCACCCGCCCGTGTTCATCGAGTGGGGCGACGCCATGATCTACGGGCTCCCGGTTCTCGGCGCGGGCGCACACGCCGGGACGTACAAGGTCTCGCATCACACCCCGGGGCCGCTCCTCGACGACTACGACCCGACCGCCGCGCCCGCGCCGTTCCTCGACGTCGACGACCCCGCGCTCCTCGGCGCCTTGACCGACGCGGTGCGCCGGCTGCTGCCGGGGCTCGATCCCGAGCCGGTGGCCACGGAGCGCTGCGTCTACGACAACTCGGTCGACACCGACTTCGTGCTCGACCGCGTGGGCAACGTCGTCGTCGGCTGCGCCACCAGCGGGCACGGCTTCAAGTTCGGCCCGTTGCTCGGCGAGCTGCTGGCGGACCTCGCCGATGGCACGGCGCCGTCAATCGACCTGCATCCCTTCCGCCTCGACCGGGCCGCCCGCTCCTGACCGGCGGCGCCCAGTCACCCAGGCGCCCCGAGCAACCAGTCGCCCGGTAGGTTGCGAGCCATGCTCCGCTACGTCGCCCTCCTGCGCAGCGTGAACATCGGCGGCCACGGGCGCCTCGCCATGAACGACCTGCGCGAGTCCTTCGCCACCTTGGGCTACGACGACGTGGTCACCTACATCCAGACCGGCAACGTGCTCTTCTCCACGTCGTCGAAGAGCGAGAGGGCGATCGCCGAGGCCATCGAGGGACAGCTGGCCGAGGACTTCGGCGACGCGCCCGCCGTCCTGCTCCGCACCGTGCCCGAGCTGCGGCGCATCGGCGCGGCCAGCCCGTACGCGAAGGGCGGCGCGAACCCGGCGCGCCATCACGTCACCTTCTTGGCCGTCGCGCCGTCCAAGGCCGTACTGAAGGGATTGGACCTCCCCAAGAGCGGCCAGGACGAGCTCGTCGTGGACGGGCGCGAGGTCTACGTGCACACCCCCAACGGCTACGCGGAGACGAAGTACACGGGCACCTTCTTGGAGCGACGGCTCGGCGTCGTCAGCACCACACGGAACTGGAACACGGTGACCAAGCTCTGCGAGCTCGCTGCTCGCTAACGCTCAGCGGATGGTGCCCGCCCCGGGGATGAGCGGCAGATCCAGGGCGGTGGCCCACCCCGCCGGGAGGTCGTTGACGGCGGGCACCGCGTTGAGGGCCCGCAGCCCGGTGGCGAGGCAGCCCGCGGCGGCGGCGTCACGGCCCGAGCCGTCGGTGAAGCGGAACGCCGTCTCTTGGGTGATCGACGGGGTGCCCTCGATCTCCACGCGGTAGACGTCGTCCTGGGTGCCGCGGGGCCAGTCCGGCGCGGCGTCGGTGCCGACCCGGTTGATGTGCTCGAGCACGATGCGGGGCTCGCCCCGGTACATGCCGTTGATCGTGAAGTGGATGGCGGCGACCTCGCCGGCCGCAATCACGCCCTTGGCCGTGGTGATGGGGGCGTCGGTCACCCACTTCTCCCACGTGGTGGTGATCTCGTCGAGCTCGAGGCCGACGGCGTGCGCCATCATCGGCACCGTGGCGCCCCACGACATGACCAGGATGTCGGTGTGCTCGAGGAGGGGCGTGAATTCGGGCGGGCGGCCGATGCCCATCTCGTCCTCGTAGGCCCCCGTGTAGTTCAGGTAGTCGAGGATCTCGAGCGCCTTGACCTTCTTCACCTCGGCGCAGAGCCCCATGAGCGTCATGGGGAAGAGGTCGTTGGCGAAGCCCGGATCGATGCCGGTGGTGAAGCAGGTGGCGTTCCCCTCGGCGCACGCCTCGGTAATCGGGTCGATCCACGAGGGCGGGTTCTGCTTCATGTGGGGCCAGACCCACGGCGTCATCGCCGTCGAGGACACGTCGATGCCCGCCCCGAGGAAGGCGCTCATGTCGCGGATGTTGGCGTCGGCGTGTCCCGCCGTGGGCCCGTAGTGCACCAGGGCGTCGGGCCGGAGGGCGATGAGCGCATCGAGGTCGTCGGTGGCGGCGAGGCCCACCGCGCCGATCCCGCAGATCTCTCCCACGTCGCGACCGACCTTGTCCTTGTCGTGCACGCCGACCCCGACCAGCTCGAAGTTCGGGTGCCGGACGACCTCGGGGATGACCATCTTGCCGACGAACCCGGTACCCCAGACGACGACCTTCTTCGGTTCTGTCATGAGGGGCATCATCGCACGACCTCGTCCCCGGATTCCTCCTGCCGCTGCAGCTTCCACATCGCTTCAACGCGTTGAGAACGAGCCGCCGCGATCGGGAGCTGCACGATCGGCTCGGGACATTTGAGTCGTCACGTCAGCCGCTCGAGGGGTGTTGCCAATGTTGATGCAGTCGTGCAATGGCCTCGCCCCGAGACAGTTCTGCGATTTCGGCATCGGAAAGTCGAACTCGTGTTCGAAGGAGGTGCACGATCTCTGAGGGAAGTCCTTCACTCACCGAGGCTGGTCTTCCTCTATCAGGAGAGACGCCTTCGAGAACACACGCCCAGAACGTCGCGGCATCAACCATCAGCTGGTCACGAAGAATTGCCCTCCACATCTGCGGACCGTACGTCGTCTTGTTTGGTGGCCGTGAGATCCGTGTCCGCAAAATCCGACCATCGGGCAGCGTCAACTCGTAAGTGATGTGATGGGAGACTTCCTTGCCATCCGCTTTGCGAACGACAGTCCATCCTTCGGCTTGGCAGAAGGCGGCGTGATGCGCTCGGGAGGGCGCCGGCCACGTCAAACGACTGAGCCTTACGAGCTCAACGGCGCGAACCCTACGAGCCACTCTCGCAGCTGATCGTCACTCGACAGCGCCACAAGCTGCACCAGCCCCCAGTTGTCAGCATGGTTTGGGGCCGAGTGCAGACGCTCGACCCAGTCCTCGGCATATTCCCGAAGAACCACGATGGCGTCATCGAAGACCTCATCGAGGGATTCGCCATCAGCCGCGATTGGTAGTCCAGGGAAGAAGAGGGACCAACCACCGTCTTCGGATACCACTTGTGCTTGGGTAGCAATAGATGCAAGGAAGTAGCGAAGTCGTCCCGCATCGACCACGGCGAATCGCTCTTGGTTGCGACGTACCGTTACCGGGGCGCCTGCGGCGGCGGCATCGAGGACGGACTTAAACCTCTCTCGAGCGTCGGCAACACGGTCAAATTCAACGAGCGATGGCATTTCTCCGTGCTTCCTCTCAGCGGATGAAGTCATTCTAGCAGGAAATGTACAGAATGTACATTTCCTGCACCTTCGCTCTGCTGGTCCGAATTCAGCCAAGAATCCTATCTTGAACTGGGATTCAATCCATTCGAAGTCATGACGCCCCCCGCCGTGACCTCCCGAGCCGATCTTGGGCCCTCTCAAAATGTACATCTGGGATGCGCTCGCCCCGCGACGAGGACGGCGAGATGGCAGGTGATGGCGGCGCGGTTTCTCCGACTGGCCACCGCCCCGCCACGGCAAACCCATCCCGAGGTCAGCCCCGCCGCCGCGACCGCGTCAGAAGTAGATGATCGACTTCGCCCGCTCGGTGACCTCGTCGAGGTCGTCGGTCCAGGCGCCGGTCGAGAGGTACTTCCAGCCCGCGTCGGCCGACACGACGACGATCGACGCCTCGACGCCGGGCTCCAACGAAGCCGCGCACTTGACCGCACCGGCCAGTGCGGCCCCCGTCGAGATGCCGGCGAACACGCCCACCTCGGTCAGGCGCCGCGTCCACACGATCGACTCGAGCGGGCGCACCACGGTCTTGCGGTCGAGCAGCTGCGCGCCGCCGAGCTCCTCGAAGATGGGCGGGATGTAGCCGTCGTCGAGGTTGCGCAGGCCGTCGACCATCTCGCCCGCCGGCGGCTCCACCGCCCAGATCGAGACCTGATCACCGAGCTTCTCGCGCAAATAGCGCCCGACGCCGAGCAGCGTCCCCGACGTCCCCAACCCGGCGACGAAGTGGGTGATGCCCGGGCAGTCGCGCAGGATCTCGGGCCCGGTGCCCTCGTAGTGCGCCTTGGGGTTGGCCGGGTTGCCGTACTGGTACAAGAACACCCACTCGGGGTGCTCGGCGGCCAGCCCCTGGGCCATGCGGACGGCCCCGTTGGAGCCCTCGGTGCCCGGCGACTCGATGATCTCGGCCCCCCACAGCTCGAGCAGCTGGCGGCGCTCCGGCGAGACGTTCGTCGGCATCACGGCCTTGAGGTGGTAGCCCTTGACTCGGCACACCATGGCGAGGCCGATGCCGGTGTTGCCCGACGTCGGCTCCATGAGCACCTGGTCGGGCTGGCCCGGCACGAGCACGCCCCGCCGCTCGGCGTCCTCGATGAGCGACAGCGCCACGCGGTCCTTCACCGAGCCGCCGGGGTTCTGCCCCTCGAGCTTCATGGAGATGCGGGCCGACGGGTTCGGGCTCAGCGCGCTGATGTCGACGAGCGGGGTGTTGCCGATCAGGTCGAGGATCGAGGGGTACAGGGCCATGCGCGACTCGGGATCGGCAGGCGCGCCGTCAGCCGCCCGCGACGGCGGGGAGGATGGAGACCTCGGCGCCGTCCTTGACCGGCGTGTCGAGACCTTCGAGATAGCGGACGTCGTCGTCGTCGACGTAGATGTTCACGAACTTGTGCAGCGTCCCGTCGGCCGTGAGCACCTGGCCGGCCATGCCCGGGTACTCGGCCACCAGCTTGGAGAGCACCTCGCCCACGGTGGCGCCGTCGACGGTGGCGACCGACGCTCCCCCGGCGTGACTGCGCAGGACGGTCGGTAGGCGGACTTCGACGGCCACGGGGCCTCCTCGGTGGTGCTCATGGGCTCGGTGCGACTCGCCGGCCCGGATGGGGCCCGAGGGCCACCCGGACCGCCAAAGCGCTGGTCGGTTGATTGTTGACTGATCTGGTAACGATTCTACAAGGCCCCGGACCGGGCCCCGGCGGCAGCGGCCCGTGTAGCTCGCGGGCCCGGCGAACGGTCAGGGCGAGCCGACGTCGAGGCCGGGGACGTCGAGGCCGGGCACCTCGACCGGCTCCTCGGTGATCTGGCCGCCGACGACGGCATAGCTGCGCACGACCGGGTGGGTGTCGCGCAGCGAGACCAGCACGTAGTGCCAGCCCGGGTCGGTCGCCTGCGCCACGTCGGTCGGCGACGGGTAGGCGTCGGTGTGGGTGTGCGAGTGGAAGACGCCCATGATGTCGGCGCCGAGCCGGCGGGCGGCGCGGTCGACGCGGAGCATGTCCTTGGGGTCGATCTCGTAGACCATGGCCGAGGCGGCGGCGTTGGGCGTCGGGAAGAGGTGGGTGGCCTCGTCTCCCCCGTAGGACCCGACCAGGAGGCCGCACGCCTCGTCGGGCAGACCGGCCAGGCAGTGGGCGACCATCTCCATGTAGAGGTCTTTGGGCAGGCGGAGCACCGCTGGACAGTACCCTCGTATGCCTCATGGCCAGGGCGAAGAAGCAGATCGCCAAGCGGGCGGCCGCCCGCGACGAGCGCAGCGGCGGCGACCGGACGGTCGCCACCAACCGGCGCGCCCGGCGCGAGTACGAGTTCCTCGAGACGCTCGAGGCCGGCATCGTCCTGCAGGGCTCGGAGGTGAAGTCGCTGCGCGAGGGCAAGGCGCAGATCAACGAGGCCTACGCGCGGGTGGACGGCGGCGAGCTCTGGCTCTTCCAGATGCACATCCCGCCGTGGACCTACGCCACCGGGTTCGGGGCGCACGACCCGGACCGGAAGAGGAAATTGCTGGTGCACAGGGAGCAGATCGACGAGTTGATGGGCAAGACCCAGCAGCAATCGCTCACCATCATCCCGGTCTCGCTGTACTTCAGGGACGGCAAGGCCAAGGTGCAGCTGGCCCTGGCCAAGGGGCGCAAGCTCTACGACAAGCGCAACGTGATCATGGCCCGCGACGCCGAACGGGAGGCCGCCCGGGCGTCGAAGGAAATGAGCCGCTGGAGCGGCTGAGATCTGTACCCGGCGGGCACCCGTCGGTGGTGATGGCGACGAGCTGCGCTACCCGCCGAACTTCTGCAGCATGTCGTCCATGGCCTGATCGAGAGAAACCCCGCTGTAGATGTGGACGCCGTTGTGTGTCACGAAGCCGGTGTCGTACTCGTACTCGTAGAACGGGATTGACCCCATGTTCAGGTCGTTCTGGGTCTGGACCTTCTCAGCCGCGGCGTCGTACACGGGAGTGACCGTGTTCTCCCCTGCCGTGCCGTAGAGACCGGGCCCAATCGCCTGGTTGAGTTTTCGCATGGCCCCGTTAGAAAACACCTCTTCCTCGAAGTCGATGCCCTTCCGGACCAGAGAACCCCGGGTCGCCCACGTGGTCAGTTCGGTGTCGCGTTTGAGCGGGTCCCACCCGACATAATCCTTCAGCCTGCTGCCCCACTGATTTGTCCTGATGGGCACGATGCGCCCCGTGTGCCCTGCTACCGACTCCTTCAGGACCTCGATGATCTTCCGGCGCTTGACGTCGTCGGTCAACATGACGTTGAGAATCTTGCTGTTGATCTTGCTGTTGTCGAGGTTCTGGACCGCTTCTTGGTTCTTTTCGGCTTCTCCTTTGTTGTATTGGCTGAAGCCGCTCTGGAGTCCTTTGCCGGAGCTCTCCTGCTGGTCCTTGTTCATCTGGCTCCAGCTCATGACGACGTCGGCGTCGATGAGGCTCGGGATACCCGGGGTGTTGGAACCTCCGGGCTGCTCCCAGTACACGTTCTTCTTGTGCAGATCGTCGATTCCGGCGAGATAGGCGAAGATCAGGGTCTCGTGGAACGATTGCTCGATGGTTCCCTTGGGGTCCATCTGGTAGTTCGCAAAATACGACTCGGCCTTCACACCCTTGGCGGCCTCCACGAACGTCCCGTAATCGTCCGCAGAGGTCGACTGCATCTTTATGGTCCGCAGCCGTTCTTTCCCCTGCAGACCGGCGATCTTGTTGATCTTGTTGGCCGCGCTGTCCGGCCCCGCCCCGAGCAGGTTCTGCTCGAGGGACTTGTCCTCGGGCTTGATGAAGGCATGGACCGTGGTCTCGTTGCGGTACTGAGGGTTCTTGCCCCCGCGGGGCTTGGTGAACTTCGCCTCGATTACCCCGAGTCCCCGCTCATGGAGGTCGCTCTGCACCAGGCGCATCTCCGTGAGGATGACAGCGTTGGGTTGCTTCGGGTGGAGCCACTTCTTCCAGTGAGCGAGGACCTTGGCGACGTAGTCGGCTCCGTCCTTGATGCGGTTGAGCTTGGCATCGAGCGTTTCAAAAGCGGGTACGAACTGGCCGGCCCGTTTGTCGAGCCATTGGTCCGATCGGATCGACTTCAGCATGAGGAAGTCGACGTGCGCCTGTGTGGCGAGCATGTTGGCCAGCCAGGGGGTGGCGGTTTCCGCGTCGTGGAGGCGTTTCAATACCATCGCCTCGAGGTCCGTCTTGAAGGGCTGGGTTACCTGGACCTTCTTGGCGCGGATATATCCCTTGCGGTCGTTGGCCACGGCTGCAGGCTGGTCCGGCGGGACGTTCAAGGCGGGACGCCAGTTCGTTTTCTTGTGCTTGACGAGGGTCGCATCGTCGTCGTCGGCGAGGAGCGTTGCACCCTTTGGTATGGGAGGTCCCTGGAAAGCGTTCCAGTTGGCGGAGTCGCGCAGGTGGCTCTTTCCCTTGGTCGTGGCGACGCTGTACTGGCGCTGAACCACAAGGGCCTGAGCACCGCCGGGAGACCGCCCCTTCGCGGCGGGCCGGTCCAGGAGCGCGCTGACCGCGCGGTTCCCGGCGGTCCGCTGGAGAGAGAGCACCTGCGAGGTGGTCATGCGATCCGGCCCGGCCGCGAGGATCTGCGTTACCCCGCGGTTTCCTGCGAATTGCTGCCGTCCCAGAGGGCCACCCGGATCTGTCGCCGTCCGCCCGGTAGATGGGTGTTTCGGTTGGCCTTGGAAGTCAGTGCGGCGGCTCGCCACCGGACCCACTTCGCGTTCGGACAAATTCCATCTCGGTGACCTCGCCAAGTTCGTCGCGCAAACTGTAAATCGGAGACAAGCTGGCGGATAGGGCAATTCTGCGAGTTTGCCCGTTCGGGCACGGCAACGGCCGGAGGGACCTGGTCCCAGGTTGACGCCCCGGTGGCGGATTTGGGTGGTCCGTCCGGCGGCGGGTCACCCCACCCGTAGACTGGATGGGCTGATCAAAGCGGTCGGCAACCCAGACATGGGGGTGATTGGTTTCGACTTCGGTCGTCAATTTAGGAGAAGCGAGCCGTGGTCTCCGGAGCCACGTTAAAGAGCCGGAACCAAAAACAAACGCCGAGCCTCAGCTCGCGCTCGCTGCTTAAGTAGCGACGTCCGCCCGGTCCCCGCCCTACGGATCGGAATACGGGCGTCATCTAGTAGGGCTTACTCAGCACTTCACACCAACTGAACGCTGAGGACATCTTCGTTGGTTACGGGGCGGCGCCGCCGCCGGCAGTAGTGCCGCCCCCGACAATCTTCCGCCGGCTGCGCTCGGAGAAGGCCTATTGCGACTCCGGAGGACGCGGGTTCGATTCCCGCCACCTCCAAGAGCGGTTCGGCTGCATACGTGCAGGTCGGAACGCCCTTGGAGGTGCGCCGACACCTCGCAGGACACAGCCAGGACACGAAAAGACACGGAACCGTGTCCTGGCGCCGGCGTCCTCGTCTGTCGGCGACGACCTCGGACCGGTGGAGCGAGCCCTCGTCTTGATCAGGTAGAGGAACTGCTCACAGTTCCCCCACTGACTCTCGGGAGACTTCGAGAGCTCGGAGCCAGAGTTCGAAGGAGCTTCGGTCCGTGGGGCCCGGCGCCGACGGCCGCTGGAGGCCGGAGGCGCCGAACGCCCCCTCCACCGAAAACTTCCTTCAAGAAATTTTTGTGTCCCGCTGTGTCTCGCTGGCACTCCCTGGGTACCGCTGGATACCACTTCCGACCTGGGACGTTGTCACACCGGGGCTCCACGGTGGCCGGTCATGAATTCCGACGACCACGCCATGCTCGAAGCCCTCGTGCGCCACGGGCAGCGCCACACCCGATCGACGACTTCTTGGCCCAAGGCGATCGCTGCGGCTGGTGCCGCCACCCGATCCGGCTCCGGGGCTTCGTCGTCTCCGGTCCCGCCGGCGAGGAGACCGTGACCTTCTCGAGCTCCTCGCTCCCCGACGGCGTCGTCCTCAAGGCCTGCGGCTCGCGCTCCGAGGTGCGCTGCCCGTCATGCGCCGCGATCTACCGGGGGGATTCCCGCCACCTCGTCCGGGCCGGGCTCGAGGGCGGCAAGGGAGTCGACGAGGCGATTGCCCTGCACCCGGCCGTGTTCCTCACCCTGACTGCCCCGAGCTTCGGTGCCGTCCATGCGACGTCAGCCGTGTCCCCGTGTCACGCCGGCCATTCCCGGGCCCGTTGTGCTCACGGACGGCCGCTGGCGTGTCCCCGTCGCCACGAGCGAGGAGACGAGCTGGTCGGGACTCCCCTGTGCCCCGATTGTTACGACTACGAGGGCGCCGTGCTCCAGAACGCCCTTACTTCCGAGCTGTGGCGGCGCACGATGATCTACACCGAGCGCCAGCTCGCCGCCGTGCTGGATCGCACGCAGGCCGACGCACGTCGTGTCGTCCGGCTTTCATTCTGCCGGGTGGCCGAGTTCCAGCGCCGTGGTGTCGTGCACCTGCACGCCATCGTGCGGGCCGACGGCCCCGAGGGCTCTGTACCTCCGGTCGACGCCGGACAGCTCGCCCGAGCCTGCCTGCACGCGGCCGGCACCATCACCGTCAGCAACCCGAAGGCGAGTGCCACCTGGGGTCGGCAGATCGACGTACAGGTCCTCGAGCACGGCGACGAGCGGGCCCGCCGGGTGGCCACCTACGTCGCCAAGTACGCCACGAAGACCTCGAGCGACGACCCTCGCCTCGACGCTCCCGTCCGTTCGTTCGAAGATCTGTGCCGCCGGGAGTTACCGACCCATCTACACCGCATGGTGGCCACCGCGCTCGAGCTCGGTGCGGATCCCGCGCTCAGTGAACTCAACCTCACCCGGCACGCCCACCGCCTCGGGTACGGCGGGCACTTCCTCACCAAGTCACGCCGCTACTCGACGACGTTCGGCGCCCTGCGCGACGCACGAGTCCAGTGGCGCGAGGCCCGCCGGCTCGGCGATGACGGGCCGGCAGACCATTCGTCCGAGGGTCATTGGCACGCAGTCGGGGCGGGCTGGACCGACAGGGGCGAATCGCTCTTCGCCGCCCACCAACAGCGACAGCGGACCGAGGAGAAGAGAGAAGCGGAGTTGGCGTGGTACACCCGGTCGGAGTAGCCCGCTGCTCAGAGGCCAAACCGCCGCAGGCGGTGCGGCAGGGCTTTGTCGTCGTGCCACCTACGAGCTCGAGCAGGCACCTATGAGCTCCATCGACAAGCGGCCCAACGGCCGCTGGCGTGCCCGCTATCGGGACAAGACCGGCCGCTCGCACTCCAAGACATTCGACCGCAGGGCTGACGCCCAGAGCTATCTCGACGACGTCGGCCACGACATGCGTCGGGGCCAGTGGATCGATCCGAAGTTGGCCCGCATCCCCTTCGAGCAGTGGGCCGATCGCTGGTGGACCACGACGACGAAGCTGCGCCCCACCACCCGCCGTGGCTACTGGGGCATCCTCCAGCACCACGTGCGTCCCTACTTCGAAGGGTGGCCGCTGTCCGACATCAGCTACATCGACGTCGAGGAGTTCATCACCCACCTCCTCGGGCAGGGTCTGTCGCCGAAGTACACCAGGGACTGCGTCTCCGTCCTGTCGCTCGTCCTCAAGAGTGCGGTGCGGCCCAACGTGCGCAGGGACAACCCGGCCGCCGACCACAACATCCCGATACCCCGCCGCAAGCTGCACGAGGGCGACGTGCTCAGCATGGAGCAGATCCACCAGCTGGTCGCTCACGTCAAGGACCCCTACAAGCCGGCGGTCTGGCTGCTCATGCTGGCGGGACTCCGACCGGCCGAGCTGTGCGGGCTGCGGGTGTGCGACGTCGACTTCGTCAAGCACGTCATCCATGTGAGCCAGACCGTGCTGCCCGTGCACTCCTTCGACAGCGAGGGCTTCGGGCTCGTCATCGGGCCGCCCAAGACATCCGCCGGGGACCGGCGCATCCCCATTCCGGCCTGGCTCTGTGACGACCTGGCGGCGATGGTGGCCGCCCGCCGGCGAGCGAACGGTGGTGGACGCAGCTCGGGACACAGAGGCGAGTTCTTGTTCCAGACCCGCTACGGCAACCCACTCAACCGGGACAAGCTGCGCGAGAAAGTCATCCGGCCCGCCCTTCGGGAAGCTGGACTCCCCGAGACGTTCCGCACCTACGACCTGCGACACTCGCACGCCTTGGTAATGATCGACCTTGGCGTCAATCTCCTCGCTCTGGCCCAGCGGATGGGACACAGCGACCCGGCCATGACGCTTCGCCTCTACGGCCACCTCTTCGAAGGGACGCAGGTGCAGCTGAGCGAGAAGATCGACGAGCTCCGGGCGGCGACCGAGCCCAAGGACGGAACCGTCCTGCAACTCAGGGCACGGTCAAACGAGTCGCCGTAAGCCAAGGTGTCATGGAGCCGTCTGCGTCTCAGTGCACTTGCGCCACGTCGATGATGTCGACGAATTCTCCGTCGAACACTCGGCGATAGAACACGGTGACGCCGTCAGTAGCAGGGATCTCCGCATAGCGAACCTCGTAGTGCGGCGGATCGGATAACTCAGGGAAAGGAACGCTCGGTGCACGCCACGGCGCCGTGTCGAGCTCCGAAACCCAGGCGGTGATGCGCTGCCAAGTCGAGTACGGCGGGTTCTCACGCTCGGCCCATTCCTCCAGGGCCCGGGTGTCTCGCAGGGGCACCTTCAGGCTGAACGGATGATGCCGGAGCCGTACTTGTCGTCGAGCTCCTTGAGCTTTCGGCGAAGATCGAGGAGGTACTGCTCATTGCCGATCAATCGGGCAGCCGCCGCGTGGCTGGCCTCGTACCACTGCTCGACCAGGGCACGAACGGAGTCCTCGTCGCCGGCCAGCCAGGCTTGGGTGGGCGTCCGTCCGCCGAGCTCTTTGTAGCCGACGAGGTTCCACCACTTGGTCTGCTCAGCCGAGGTCAAGCCAATCTCTCCGAGGAGATGGTTCAGCGCCGCAGCTTGGCGTTGCCGCTCAATAGCCGAAGGGGGGTTTGGACCGTCTGGCACAAGTCCGATTGTACGCCCGGCGACCCAGAACACAGAGCGTCCTCCCGTGGCAGGGTGATCGGACGGAGGAGAGGCCGGTCAGAGGCAGGGTGCACCCCAAGCCGGCGAGCTCCTATCACTTGTCAACCCCTCTTCCGGGGCTCGGGAGTGAAAACAGCGGACACGACATTGATGAGTCACTCGTGTGAGGACAAGCTCCTATTAGGTCACGCGTTTTCGAGATCGTGGGCTCGAGCTGAGGGTCGGCGGGTCGCTGGCAAGTCAGCTCCGAAGCCGATCCCCTCACCCCGTGACACCGGGCGGGCCGCCAACACCGTCGTGCTGGTCCCGCTGCTGGCCGAGTGTCGTGGTGTTCGCTTTGCGGCTTGGTCTCGGTCGGTCCCTTCGCCGGACACCACCAGTCCTCTCGGATCAGTGGGCCGCCCGCCCACATCTTGGGGCTGGTCAGCGGGCATTACCCCGCCTTCGGCACTACTACGAACCGTCTGACTCCTCGAAGGGCATCGGTCTGCTTTTCCCTATCGGTTATGGCATCGCCTACCCGACCCTCATCGATCCGCCGATCGGGCCTTCATGGACCTCCGATCACCTCGCTAGAGGCCTGGCGTCGTCTGTAGGGACATCACGGGACCCTGCGAGGTCTCCCCGGATCACCTCGTCGACCATTTCGCCACGATCCGCCGCAACCACCCCCTGGAGTCCAGGCCATCACTACGACCGTTCCTCGACATGTCCTGATCATCGGCTTCCCTTTAGCGCGGGAGGTCGCCACTCACAGAAGGCCTTCTAGCGGTTCACTGCTCGTTCGAACCTGTAGCTTTGCTTCCGCCCCCTTCAGACCCCTCGTCACCGAGACGCCCTGGGCATCAGCTACTGAACTTCAACGGACAAAGCTCAGAAAGGATTCTCACCTCCTTGCCCACGCGGCTGCCGGGCGTACACGCGGCGAAGGGGCCCGAAGGCCCCTTCGCACGATGACTGCCTCACCCTGACTGGTCCAAGAATACCAGTTGGCAATTCGAACTCGACGACCATTCTCCGGTAGCGCCCTGGGTCTGGATGGCTGCCTTGCCCTGACTAAGCGAGAGCACCGGGTTCGACTCCCGGCCGGGGCGCCCCACCCGAGGGTCGGGCTGCTGATGACCGGTCATCATCGCAAACGGCAGCCCGACCCTCCGGGTGATCGATGCGCTTCAACCCGGCGTACTGGGCGCCCCTGACCCCGGACAATTGTCGGGCTCAGGGGCACCTTTGTCCAGCTTGATTGAGGCTATCGGCCCGCGTCTAACTGTTACCAGATGTGGTAACATCTATGGGTGCCAAAGATCCGCCGCGGCGGGTACATCTTTATCGCTTGGGTCGGCGATCACAGTCCGCGTCATGTTCACGTCTAGCGTGACGGCAAGCTGGTCGTGAAGTGGGATCTCGACAATTGGCAAGCGATGAAGGGACATACCACGGCTCGGATCACGAGAATCTTGAGGGAACTGGTCGAGGAAGGAACGTTATGAAGATCTCTTCTGTTGCTGCCAATA